>JAUNDI010000077.1 GCA_030526155.1 Bacteroidia bacterium | reverse complement strand
ACCAGACAATACCCCAAAACTGCCCAAACGCCCACTTTTAGCCCCCTTTCGCCCATCAAATCATATCCTTTATTTAGCTTATCAAGTGGGCAAAATATAAACATTCATCCTAATAATCTAAAACACCATCCTCACCCCTTCACCACCATCAACTCATCAATATCTGTCAAATAATTAGGCGTACGCATCTCACACTTCACCTTCCAAGGCTGGTTGTCCTCTCCTTCCACACCTAGCTTTATCGTTTTTAGTCCGTACTTATGGTTCATACGGTCTATTACTTTCATCAATTCTGCTCGCTCTTCTCTATTCTGTATCGGGTCAAATAGATTTAACTGTACTGGACACTCTGGCTGTATCCCACTTATTACTACACCAACTTTCTTGTACCATACCCCCTCAACAAATACACGCTTCAATGCCTCTATGGCTGCCTCCGTAATCTCTATCGTATCCGATGTGGCAGTCATCAACTCTACAGTCTCCTTATTCCAATACTGTTGCAAATCTTCCCTAAATCTGTTCGTCCCCACAAAGACTGTTACCATCTTGCCAACAGAACGCTGACCACGTAGCTTATTGGCACAACTAGCCGCAAATGTGGCAATGGCCGACTTCACGGAGTCAAAGTCCTTAACCATCTGCCCAAAACTCCTACTGGTGCATATCGACTGATTCCTAGCTACCTCATGTGTATCTATACATGGCCTACCATTGAGCTCCATCCATGTTTGCCAACCTGGCTTGGTAAGGTTATGCCTAACCCACGCTTCACTCTTATCAGCAAATTCTAGTGGCGTCTTTATCCCGTAATATCGCAACTTCTCAAAGGTATGCCGACCCACGCCCCACACATCAGCAAGGTCAAATAGCTCCAATGCCTTTCGTCGCTTCTCCTCAGTATCTATAGCACAAACACTACGATATCCCTTATACTGCTTGGCAAACTTACTCCCCACCTTTGCCAATGTCTTTGTAGGTGCAATGCCAACACTCACTGGTATATCAGTATACAGCATTATCTTATCCGCTACCCCACGCATAAACTCCACTATGTCATAATGCTCCTCATACCCATTAAGGTCACAAAAACTCTCGTCTATACTGTAGTTCTCTACATGCATAATGCTCTTTCTGAGTATCGAGACTATACGCCTACTCATTGCAGCATACAGCATCATATTCCCAGAAAACACCTTGACATTATTTGCATTTATAATATCCCTAACCTTAAACACAGGGTCCCCTCTATGCAGCCCTAACGCTTTAGCCTCCGGCGTCAATGCCACAATATTCCCATCGTTAGACCCCGCTACACAAACAGGCTTACCGCGCAGCCCAGGCGTAAACACCTTCTCCACGGAACAAAAGAAACTATTGCAATCCACAAGGGCAAACATCTCACTATCCGTTCTTAGGTTGATGTATCACATATGTTACCACTCCCCAAATAGAGAAGTCATCATCCTCCTTAACCTCTATCTCTGGGTAATCCGGATTAGCTGGTACAAGCCATAACTTACCATCATGCCTGCCTACACGCTTAAGGGTATACTCTCCATTAAGCTCACAAACGGCTATCTCAGACTTACTAGGGTTACGCTTACTCTTATCTACAATTATTATATCATCCGAATAGATATTGGCATCTATCATAGAGTTCCCTTGTACGCGTACTAAGTAGCACGACTCAGGGTGCGGACATAACATCTGCAACAACTCAATATTCTGCGCCTTCTCATCATTATCCAACGGAATAGGGAAACCCGCCACTATCCAAACATTATCAAAGAAGGGCAACGATACATCATTCACCCTCTCAGCAGGTACCACCTCGCCTAAAGCCTCCAACCCACGCTTAGCAGATATACTCCTCAAGATACTCTCCTTGATAAACTCAGTCTTATTCTCTTGAGCATCAATTACCGAAGCTATATCCCCAGATACACGAAAGGTATAGAGCTTACTATCCCCCTTAGGCCTACCAGCCCCCTCACGCTTGCCACCACGCGACCTCTTTATATCTTCATTGTCCATAATATCCCAATTTACCACAAAGGTACGGAATATTTTGAAAACCGTAATACAGAAAACAAACATATCGACAAAGGCGGACATTACCTCTAATAAACAAAAATACTTGAAAAATAAAGAAAGACTATCAACAAAAAACTATCTTTGCATTCAATTAATAAAAATGAAGGAATGAAGAAACTAATCAAAGTAACCTTAATTACAATCGTTTCGCTGATTGTATTAGTCATCGTTGCTTTCATAGGCGTTGTAATCTATGTATCCAACAACTATAACGAAGAGGTACCTAACGAAATTATCGCCAAAGCGCTAGAAGTCAACGATGATGGTTCACATCTCGAAATTCCTCAATGGCAAAACGGAACTGCTCATATCAAAGGCAAAATCTATGGAGCTAATATGCTCAGAATGATGGGCATGGATAGTTTCAGAATCTATATAGACAACCCTATCACCAATAGTCAGACAAAGAATGTGATTCAAATTGAAGATGATGGCTTATTTGAGATAGACATTCCTATGACTGCTACACATCAATCGATATGTACTGATGCGAAATATGTCAAAGCAACCTTTGTGGTCTCGGTTGGCGACACTACGATTATGAATATCGATATGAACCCCTTCACCTTAAATAAGCGAATCTATTTCGATGGCGCAAATGCCGATATCAACAATGCCAAGCAACTATACAAGACCGACATATACGCGAATTTTGTCATATATAGGAAATTCAAGGGTACAACTCTCGAATATAAGACAGTATGTTATGAGTGGCTCAATGGATATGAGCAGACCATTGACAGTCTGAACATCACAACACGTGCCAAGGAGTATCTCAAGATATACGCAAAATGTCACGTTGCTGCGGAATTGTCTCGCTACAAGGAGGACCCATTGTATGAATGGGCACCCGATAACCAGCTATACTTTCCTAATGAGTATTTCAACTTTGTCCACGAACTAGGAATAGACAATAAATACTCATTATACTATATGTACATAAATTTGGCTGCAAGTAGCTTCAGACGAACTTCTACTGAAGCATTCAACGAAAATGCGAATATTGAAGCCGTACGCAATTTCGAAACCAAGACATCTCTCGATACTACGGAACAGCGCCTTGCCGAAGAACTTGTGGCATGGCTCAATTATCCAATGCATAAAGGTTGGTACTACCAAGGGTTCTACATCGATACACTCTATCGAGCAGACAGCTTGACAAACGTTGATTATAAGCTATTCCTTGACAAATATGACGATGCTATACGTAATGAGCGAGCGAAGATTGACAATAAGGCTCAGTACAATGAGTTTAAACGCCAAAATCTCAATGAAGATGGCATATTCGACGAAATTGCAACGTGTATAAAAAAATGCGGGTACTACACATATCACAAGAAACTCGTACCCGATAGCCTCATCAGCGATATGGAGCAAATGAAAGAGCCTTTCTTTGCCGAATATCTGAAGCAATACAATGCGAGGATAATAGAAGAGCACGAGAGTTTTGTTAAGCGTGGTGGTTATTGGCATCATGCAGAGGGCGAGACAAAGGCCGACTCAATCCTCGTTGAACTCATCAAGGATTATGAGGGTAAAGTCGTCCTGATTGACTTCTGGGCAACATGGTGCGGCCCTTGCCGATTAGCAATCAAAGAGTCGAAACAACTCACTGAAGAGTTACGCAAAAAAGGACTTGTTACGATATACCTAGCCGACGAGTCATCACCCGAGAAACTATGGAACAAGCTCAAAGAGGATATAGGAGGTATTCACCACAGAATTAGCATCACTGAGTTAGACCTCCTCATGAATAAATTCGAAATTAGCGGAATACCTGCCTATGTGCTTGTCGACAAAAAAGGCATTGCCAAGAGGTCGCAAAATATCAATGAATACAATGTCGCTGAGTTTGAAGCAGAACTTGCGAAATAGTTGATCTCAAGGTCGGATTTTTGTTTATCTTTGGGGGCGATTAAATCAAATTATTACTTTGATTCATAGTACCCTTCTGGCTGTGATAGTCGGGAGGGATTTTTTGTTTATATTTGGGGCGGTATATATAATATAAGTTATAAACTATACAACAACGAATCCCTTCTGGCTGTGATAGTCGGAAGGGAATTTTTGTTTCATACGGATTATGCGGATTTCGACGGATTGGACGGTTGGTTTTAGAAAACAAAAAGCGACTTGAGGTAAATCAAGCCGCTTTTATGCCTTGTGGAGCT
>JAUNDI010000076.1 GCA_030526155.1 Bacteroidia bacterium | reverse complement strand
GTAGGTATGTTAATGCTTTGTTTTTTTATCCGCTTTGGGATTCTCCTGAATGCTTCGGCTATACTTCCTACTCTGCTCTATAGCGTATTAGGTGATTGCTTTTTTGTAGAATATTGAGGTATTTGGACATATTTTTATTTCTGATTAGGCTAAATATGGTTTTATGTGATAACTTTGCTTTGGATACTTACTTTTAAATAGTAACTGATGAGAAGAAAGGAAGAACTTAATTCGATTATAGAGATATGCCCTGTTCTTAATGTTGTTGCACGTTTTGGTAACAAATGGGCTTTGTTGGTTGTGTTGGTTTTGAGTGAACATAGTGAGGTTCGTTTTAATGAACTCTGTCGCTTAATACCTGATGTTTCGTCGCGTGTATTGTCGGGAACTCTTAAGACGTTGGAGGCTGACGGACTTGTTGCTCGTCAGATCTTTCCAGTAGTACCTCCAAAAGTTGAGTATAGTCTGACGGATACTGGTCGTTCGTTGGTGCCTCTTATTGCTCAACTGACAGAGTGGGCTCAAAACAACATGAAGAAGATTGTAGAACATCGCAAAGAATTTGAGGCACTAGAAGAGGCCTAATTAGCAGATGATTATCTGGAATCCGTGGCATGGCTGTCATAAGGTGAGCGAGGGGTGTCAGCATTGCTACATGTATTTCTTGGATAGTAAACGCAATATTGATACTTCGCACGTGTTTCGTACGGAGGGGTTCAATATGCCTATACAAAAGCGTCGCGATGGCAGCTTTAAAATACCATCGGGTTCGACGCTTTATGTTGGATTGTCTACTGATTTCTTTGTAGAAGAGGCTGATGCTTGGCGTAATGAGGCTTGGGACATTATCCGTCAGCGTTCAGACGTATTCTTTCGTCTGCTCACTAAGCGTCCTGAGCGTTTTGTAGGTTGCTTGCCTACGGATTGGGGCGAAGGTTATGATAATGTAATGCTTAGCGTTACTACTGAGAACCAGAGTCGTGCTGATGAGCGTCTACCTATATTGCTGAATACCCCAGCTAAGCATCGTGGTTTTATGGCTGCTCCTTATATTGGTCCTGTGGATGCTGAACAGTATCTTGCTACAGGTTTGATTGAGGAGGTGCTTTGTGGTGGCGAGAATTACGATGGAGCTCGTCCTTGTCATTATGAGTGGGTGAAGCAGTTGAGCGACCAATGCCGACGATATGATGTGACATTTGACTTCATTGAGACGGGTACAGTATTCGTTAAGGATGGCAAAACTTATCGTATTCCCGATAAACGTACCCAGAGTCAACAAGCATTTCGTTCGGGGTTGAGCTATCAAGGCAGACAAGTTACACGAGATTTGCGAATGCCCGAAGGTACACTCTTCAATACCGAGATTATCGCACCCGAACCATATTTCGAGAAACAATGCGACACTTGTGGAAGTCGCATGACGTGCAATGGATGCAGCCGATGTGGAGCCTGTAAAAAAGGATAGATGAGTATGCTTGGAAGGTGGTGTATGTGTTGGCAGTAGTTTTGTTATTCAACCATTATTAAATCTTTGTTATTGGGCACTCTCTATCTTCTCCATTACGGCTTTTACTTTTTCCTCCATTGGTCTTAGGGCGTCTATCCATTCTATGTGGGTGCCTCTCTTTTCCATTCCTCTAAACCATGTCATTTGTCTTTTGGCAAATTGGTGGATGGCTATCTCTAATTGAGATAGCATCTCTTCGAATGTGAGTTCACCTATTACGTGTTGGGTTACGAATTTGTATTCTAGGCCGTAGTATATTAGGTCTTCTGCTTTTACGCCGCTATCTAATAGACTCTTTATCTCGGCTATCATGCCCTCTTTAACTCTAGCTTCTAGTCGGGATGATATCTTCTCTCGTCGGGCGTTTCTCTCTATGTCTAGTCCGATTACTAAAGGGCGTAGTTCGGGTAGGGGAGTGTCTTCTATCTCTCCGTGGTTCCTGTAGTATTCTTCTATCTCTATGGCTCTGATGGCACGCTGACAGGTGTCGGTATCTGTGCTATTGTGTAGATCTCTATAGCCCTTGAGTATCTCCTCTAGTTCTGCTAGGCTCTTCCCCTCTAGTCTAGCTCGTAGTTCGGGATCTGGGGGGACATTTATCATGCGGTATCCTTTCAATACCGATTCGATGTATAAACCCGTACCTCCGCACATTATAGGCATCTTCCCTCTTGAGGTAATATCCTCAAAAGCGGCAAAGAAGTCGTTTTGATATCTATATACGTTGTATTTCTCTCCGGCATCACAGATATCTATCAGATGGTATGGTATTTGTGTGCCGTCTACCTCATAGTCTACTAGGTCTTTTCCTGTGCCTATGGACATGCCTCTATATACCTGCCTTGAGTCGGCCGATATTATCTCTGCATTTCCCATAGCTTTGGCTAGATGTGCCGCAAAGGTGGTCTTTCCGCAAGCGGTAGGACCGAGTATTACTATTAGGTTATATTTCATAGTATATTGAATTGTTTATCTTGGGTATGATATCAATATGTTATCTCTGTGTGGGGTAAATAAAAGGGGCGCCCGTTTAGGACGCCCCATTATCTAAACGTATCGCAAATTTACTGTTTTTTCCACAACTTGGTCATGTCTTCGAGGGTTTTACCCTTTGTCTCTGGGACTAACTTCCATACGAAGAGAGCTGCCAAGATACATATTACGCCGTAGAGGCCGTATGTGAACCAGTATCCGAGGCTATTTGCCATTGGAACGAATGAGGTAGATACAATCCAATTGAATATCCACTGGAATGCTACTGCTATAGCCACTGCGCCACCTCTGATGGTGTTAGGGAATACCTCTGCTATCAATACCCAGCATATTGGGCCCCAAGAGAACATGAAGCTTGCTGAGTATACCATCAAAGATACCATACAGAGCAACTGGTACTCTGTGCCGAATGTACAAGCTACGCCTATAGCGCCGAGAGCCATACCGAGAGAGCCTACTATCAATAGAGGCTTACGGCCAAGCTTCTCTACTGTGAAGATAGCTACACATGTGAAGCCTAGGTTTACTATACCATTGAATACGGTCAATATCATTGGGTCTTCAAAGCCCATTGCGCCGTAGATACGTGGGGCGAAGTAGAGAACTGCGTTGATACCCACTGCCTGTTGGAATACTGAGAGCATGATACCTACGAAGATACAGAGCAAGCCGTATGTCAAGATAGGCTCTGTCTTTACGGTCATAGTCTCCTTTATCTCTGCTAGGATGCTCTTTGCTTGTGATGCGCCGTTTATCTTAGCAAGGATTGTCTCGGCCTTGCTATCCTCACCGATAGATGCTAGGTAACGAGGAGTCTCAGGTACGAAGCAGATGAGTATTGCGAAGAGACCTGCTGGTATCATCTCAGAGCCGAACATATATCTCCAACCATTCTCAATAGCCCAGCTTGCCTCCGCACCATTCATAATTTGGTTGATGCCATTGCCGAGGCTCTCGATAGCAGGAGCCACATGGTCGCCCAAGATAAAGAAGTTAACGAAGTATACTACAAGCTGACCGAAGATGATGGCGAACTGGTTCCAGCTCACTAGCATACCGCGTATGCCACTTGGCGCAACCTCACCGATGTACATAGGGCATACTGCTGAAGCTAAACCTACGCCTACACCACCTATTACACGATAGATATTGAATACTACTAGAAGAGTCATGTTTGCTTCGCCCTCTGGTAATATCATAGACTCAGGGCACATAGAGCCCCATGCTGAGATGAAGAACATCACGCCTGCGAAGATGAGTGATTTTTTTCGTCCCCAGTTTGATGCTAATATACCTGATATTGCACTACCTATAATACATCCTATAAGTGCACTAGAACTTGTAAAGCCATGCCAGAAGTCTGTATAGGTAAAGTCTTTGGCTCCCATAAAGAAGGCTTGTAAGCCCTTCTCAGCTCCTGAAATAACTGCTGTATCGTAGCCAAATAGTAGACCACCTAATACTGCAACAACAACTATACCTGTAAGATATGCTGTGCTGCCTTTCTCGTTGTTTGTACTCATTGTATAAGCTATGTGAAAAATTGTTTTTGTTTTTAATGAAATGCAAATATATAGTATTTCCCTTCACTATACAAAAAATGTACTAGATAGCTTTTCTTGCTATTGGTTCTAATCATAATATTGCATTGTATTATATAAATACTCTAATTTGAGGCGGAGCACTCTATGTGCACCCAAAGAGCACCCAAGGAAGACTCGGGGGAGACCTAGGGGAAATATTGTATCTTTTGTTATGGTTTTATATGTTGTCTAGATTGAGGTTTGG
>JAUNDI010000075.1 GCA_030526155.1 Bacteroidia bacterium | reverse complement strand
ATCAATATCTGAGAAAGCTTATTCTTAATATTGAGCGTGCAGAGTTGGAGGCGGAAGAACGACAAGTTGCTTTTACAAAAGACATGGTGAGAATAGCTGCCACGAATGGTACACTATTCGAGGAGACCAATGTCATTGATAAGTTTTATGAATATCTCAGAGAAAAGACTGAATATAGGCCTAGTACAATCAAGCACGAAAAGGAGTATATAAGGAAACTTCAGCTGTTTACGGATGCTCAGAAAGGTATTACCAATGCCCCTCTATATTTCAATGATCTTACACTCTCTTTCTTAAACGCGTTTGATAAGTATATTTCTAGGATATACGGAATGTATACGCATTCTTCAGCATTATGTGCTATTAGAAGATATTGTGTAAAAGCTCAAAGAGAAGGATTGCTAAAATTCAATCCGTTTGATGGGTTTCAGATGCCTAAGGTTGAGTATCAAATAAAGCCAAGCCTTAACGAAGATGAGATATATGCTTTAGAGAACTTATCAAGTGAAGAGTTGAAGAGTATGGGAAGAGGATTTGAATTGGTTAGAGATCGTTTCCTGTTTTCATGCTATACTGGCTTGCGAATCAGTGATAGTGTTTCTATACTAAAGAGCAATATTGTAAAAGAAGAACGAGGATTGTCGTTGCAGATCACTACCCAAAAAACTGGTCAGACAGTGACACTTCCGTTATATTTATTATTTAATGGGAAGCCAGAACGCATTGCTCTAAAATATTTAGAGCTCAATAATAAAGACGGTTACTTATTCCCACTGTTTAGCCATACGACAGTACACACAAAACTCAAAAAAATCTTCAAGCATGTAGGAATATCAGATGCCAATTCTTTCCATTCGGCTCGTCACACATGTGCTACAATGTTAGCGGATAAAGTCAATGACCCATTCGTTATAAAAGATGTGTTGGGACATTCTGGTATAGGAACGTCTATGCTCTACATATCTCGTAGTAAAAAGACAGCTGAGAGGAAATTGGCTACAATAAAATGGAATGATAATAATACCAAGAAGGATAGCCTTACAATGATGAGTAACAATGTTCGTGAGATATGTATCAAGAAGGGGTTTTCTCCAAATCAAATATTTGTGATACTCGGTAACTTAATAGAAAACCCTAATAGATATGAGATTATCAAAACATGGGTAGATAACGTTTCTAGTACAGACACATCTGAGGAAACTATAGATACTAAATTACAAACACTCTTCAATACGTTATAATATGGGAAAGGCAAAATTCAAATTGATTCTTGGCCGCAGAAAGAATTATCCTCTTCATCTAGAATTGGAGGTATATAAGGGTGCCGACTGTCGAGTTCTCATTTCTACAGGAATAGTATTGGAGAGCGAGTCTCAATGGGACAATGCACGCCAGATTATTATCAAAAATAGCAACGCAGAGCAGTATAACAAGTATATACGCCAATTGATTGAGCGAATTGTTGACCTTGAAAATATTTCTGAAAAAAATGGTGAGCCATTAACTCCAGAAGCCATTAAGATGGCGGCAAAGAGTCAGACAGCAAAAGGAGAGGACGTATTCAAAGTATTCGCTAGATATGTAGAGGAAGATAAGTCGATAAGATATTCGACCAAGAAGCAAAACCTCACATTTATTAGGGCCGCGCATGGATATATACGCTACTATAAAAATAGTCCTTCGGCTACATTGTATTTTGGAGAAGTCTCCGTGAATATTATCAAATCAATGAACCAATATTTATTGGAAAGGTTAGGTTCGAGGAGTGTATACGATATACATGTATTGCTACGTAAGCAATTCCGTCATGCTGTTAAAGATGGTTTGATTGGAGGAAATCCATACGATCACTTTGAGATAAAATCATGTGACAAGAAAAACAGACAAGGTATATCAGAAGCACATCTTGGCATTTTGGAGAATATATTTAATAGTAAAGGATACACAAATGCCAAGCAAGAAGTTGTCCTAGATATGTTCTTATTCACATGCTACACTGGGTTGAGAATTAGTGACGTTAAATCACTCAAGAAACAACATATACAAAAGGAGGCTCAAGGCTATGTTTTGCATAAGAGAACTATAAAGACTGGAATAGAAGTGACTTTGCCCCTATACTCAATATTCAATGGTAAAGCACAAGCTATTGTTGATAAGTATATTGATAGTGAAGACAGAGATGCTATATTTCCGTACGTAAGTAGATACGCTATAGATCATTATCTTCACAAACTAGGTGAAATGCTAGAGCTGCCATTCACCCTAACGCACCACATAGCACGTCACACGTGTGCATCGTTGCTTGCAGAAAGAGCGGATAATCCATTTGTTATAATGAGTGTCTTAGGCCATGGTGATATCAAAACATCAATGAGATATATTCATACGAGTCATAAGACTGCGGCCAAGAAACTTGAAGCTATCAAGTGGGAAAGCGATATGACTGCTGAAGAGATAGCTCAGGCAGATAATGATTTGGCTAGTATGTGCGACTTGGTTAGAGCGGCATGTGAGAAAAAGAAGCTTAGCCAAACGCTGACTCGGTTCACTCTTGGAGTCGTTAATTGCAATGTGGATAAGGGACAGTTGATCGCTGATTGGATTGGGAAGATACGAAAGACGGATTATTCGATTGAGGCGTTTGGCAAAAGATTGGAGATGCTGGTGGAGTAGATAAATTGGAGTTAAAAGTATTGGCAGCGCTAGGGAGACCTAGTGCTGCTATTTTATTATTAGGGGAATGGGTGCAAATGTATGCAAATCCCTACCAATCCGTACATTGGGGAAATCCCACATATTATTATTGCGGTTTGAAGTTATGATTTCAAACCGATATGAAAAAACGAAGATATAAAGATGGCTCCTTGGATGGAGTTTATACGCCTGCGGCTAAGGGGATTGAGACCTTGGAGACGCTTATTCCTGATTCGATGGATGAGGGGATGAAGTCGGCTTTGGAGAGGCTCGATAAGGCTTTGGGCGGTGATGTGGCTGGCTTTGTTTGTGCGAGGCTGAAGGTGTCGCGCGAGGAGCTAGCACGGTATTTTAAGGCTGAGCAGGTCGATTCTATTGCGCTGGCGATATATAACATCGAGGCACGCCATGAGGCTATGGTGTGCGGCGACGAAACTGGCGTGGGTAAGGGTCGTCAGGCGGCTGGCATTGTACGCTATGCTAAGGAGAATGGGCGACTACCGATATTCTTTACTGAGAAGAAGAATTTGTTTTCGGACTTTTATCGAGATGCAAAGGATACGGGCATTGCGCATTATAGGCCACTGATAATCAACTCGGATGGTACGGTGTATGACTATGACAAGTGCATTGATTCGACACCTGGCGAGGAGAAGTATGAGGCCGTTTATGAGCCGTTGCCTAACTCGGAGATGACGAAGATATTTAAGAGTCGTCGGATGCCTGAGGGGTATGATTATATCCTTTGTACTTACTCGCAGCTTTCGGATAGTGAGGAGAAGAAGGAGTTTTTGGCGGCTGTGGCTCAGAGAGGAAAGGCTGTTTATGTTTGTGATGAGGCGCATAATGCAGCTGGGCAGTCGAGTCGCGGTGATGTGGTGAGGGAATTGATCAGTGCCGAGGGGTGCGACGTGATATTCTTGTCGGCTACGTTTGCCAAAGCGCCTAAGAACTTGTTGCTCTACATACAGAGGACTAAGTTGAAGGACTGTACTACTCCGCTTACATTGTCACTGGCTATTGCTCGTGGTGGTATTCCTTTGCAGGAGCTTATTTCGTCATTGCTCGTTGAGAGCGGGCAGATGGTTAGACGACAGAGGGATAATACTAAGATTGAGGTTAACTATAATAACACCGATGAAGCTGATAGGCAGATAGATGATGTGAACTATAATCGCATTATGAGATTTGTGAGGGACGCATTGAGTCTGCAGAATATGCATGTGCGGGAACTTATCTCGCAATTGAAGCAGCAGAAGGTACTACCTAAATCAGCAAAGCCATATAGCATTTTCTCTTATATGTTTGTTATTACTAATGCTTTGTTGCTCGCAATTAAGGCGAAGAGCGTTGTGAAGAAGACTATAGAGCATGTGAGAGATGGGAGGGCCGTTGTGATTGGATTGAGCCAGACGTCGGCTGCGCATTTGGAACCTCAGAGATTGATTAACCTTATGGGGAAGAATGTGAAGGTGGGCGATTTGGTGAGGGGCGACTTTGCTCAGTATTTGTTGTTTATCTTGGAGAGGTCACTTGTGATTTCTCAGGGCAAGGATGAGGAGGAGAATGAGGATGGTTCGCATAAGGATCAGAAGACTATTCTCGACTTGGACT
>JAUNDI010000034.1 GCA_030526155.1 Bacteroidia bacterium | reverse complement strand
GGTTAAGCTATTTGACGATATTGGATGATAATTTGTAAATATTTGTGTCATTTTTAGGGGTATTTGCATCTTTGTGCTGTGGTTTTGGAGAATAATTGTTATTTTTGCGCCATAAAAAGAAAAAATAACGTATATGAGCAAAATAGTTGCAGCTGTAGTAGGCTATGGAAATATTGGTCGCTACACTATTGAGGCGCTCGAGGCTGCTCCAGACTTCGAGATTGCGGGAGTTGTTCGTCGTAATGGCGATGCAGATAAACCAGCAGAATTGGCAAATTACAAAGTTGTAAAAGATATCAAGGAGCTTGGTAAGGTAGATGTAGCTATACTTGCTACTCCTACACGCAGTGTAGAGGAGTACGCTAAGCAGTATTTGGCTATGGGTATTAATACAGTAGATAGCTTTGATATTCACAGTTCTATAGTAGACCTACGCAGGAGTCTTGCTCCAGTAGCGAAAGAGCATGGTTCGGTAGCCATTATTTCGGCAGGCTGGGATCCAGGTTCGGATTCTATAGTACGTACACTTATGCAGAGCCTTGCGCCAAAGGGTCTTTCATATACAAACTTTGGTCCTGGTAGATCAATGGGTCACTCAGTATGTGTACGTTCAAAGGCAGGAGTAAAAGATGCCTTGTCGATGACAATACCAGTAGGTGAGGGTATACATCGCAGAATGGTATATGTAGAGCTTGAAGAGGGTGCTGATCTTGATGAGGTAACAAAGGCAATTAAGGCAGACCCATATTTTGCGAACGACGAGACACATGTATTCAAGGTAGACAGTGTAGATGCACTTAATGATGTAGGACATGGTGTGAACCTTGTAAGAAAAGGTGTTTCAGGAAAGACACACAACCAGTTGTTTGAGTTTAACATGAAGATTAACAACCCAGCGCTTACTGCTCAGGTACTTGTAAATGTGGCACGTGCGTCGATGAAGCAGCAGACAGGTTGCTATACAATGATTGAGATTCCTGTAATAGATATGTTGCCTGGCGACAGAGAGGAACTCATTGCACATCTTGTGTAAGGAATAGACCTATATAATAATAGGAAGAGGGATGCCATAGAATATTTGGCATCCCTCTTATTTTGTGATAAAGAGCTATTATAGCTTCATCTTCTTTGCGAATTCGAGACTTATAGTATTATCGATGCTTTGGCAACACTCGGCGGAGAAAGATTGTGCGGTGTTGAGCACCGAGAGCCATTGGTCTGAGGATAGCCCACGATGGATGTCGGCCTTACGAATGTTATCCCTTATGAGAGAGTATATGAAGCCAGCATTGAAATTATCGCCTGCGCCTATAGTACTTACTGTTGGGATAGGCTTAATGTTCATCTTTATCTCGTTTGAGGTAGAAGACTTAAGCGTAGTTGGGTCGGCCCCGCAAGTATAGAGAAGTACTTTATTATTATTGCACTTGTTGATAGTAGAGTATAGCTTATTGTAGTCATTCTCGTTATATACGATTTGGAAATCCTCATTTGAGCCCCTTATGATATCTGCGAAGGCGAAGTTCTCCTCGATATTAGATAAAAGAGAGTCCCTCTCGTGAGCGTGAGAAGAGCGGAAATTGATATCGTAGTATATAATAGCCCCTTGATTGTGGGCATATTCGATGAGTGATTTTACCTTTTGGCGGATTACTGGATTGATAGCATAGTACGAACCGAATAGCACTATATCGTCGGCATTAATCTCAGGCAGAGACATAGATGCTCTATCATGCGGGTGGTCCTTATAGAAAAGGTATTCTGCATCATTCTTCTCATTGAGGAAGGCCAAAGATATATGGCTTTTACCACCTTTGTCCACCCCACTAGAAGATACGCCATTCTCCTCGAGGTAAGAACAGACTATATCACCTATTTTATCATCGCCCGTTTCGGAGAGGAATACTCCGGGTATGCCGCAGCGACCGAGAGATATCATAGAGTTGAATGTACTACCACCGGGTACGCCCCCTATAGGTTTGTTGTTACGGAATATGATATCGAAAACTGTTTCGCCTATGCCTATTACTTTTCTCATATGTGATGTGAATTTATGATTATGTGCTATCGTATGACGATTATTTCTGATTGGGAAGCCAGACGTACACGAGGACCCCATGTTCCGAAACCTGAAGTAACGATAGCGGTAGTATTATCGAATTGTTTTTTGCCGTAATCCAGTGGGAATATCATTCCAGTGAAGAGGCGGAATGGCCAAACTTGACCAGCGTGAGTATGTCCACTTATATGTAGTAGAGCCTTAGCATTTGCCGACTCATCTATTCTGCTAGGTTGGTGGTCGATGACGATAATGTTACGAGCGCTGTCAGGGATGAGCTCAGAGAGAGGCTTAGGAGCGACGCCACTATGGAAAGAGACATGGGGATCGTCACGCCCTACGAGAGTGAGATTTTTGAAAGTCATGACACTATCACGCAAAAGAGTAATGCCAAGACCCTTGATATAGTCGGCGTCAACATTCGGATTCCCCCCAATATATTCATGATTACCCATTACATCCACGACAGGACAATTGATGAGACGCAAGCCAGCACCTAGGTCCTGTTCAATAACAGGGCGAACATCTCCATCGAAGAGATCTCCGGCGATGATACATAGGTCGGCATTCTGCTCATTAATACTATTAGCGAGACGTTCGATATCCTCCTTGCCGACGCTGTGGCCCATGTGGATATCAGATACTGCCACTATCTTAATATTATCAGGCAAGCTGACATGATAAGGTATTATTTTAGTAGAGCGAGCATTGATATGACCACCTATTATTAGAACTATCACTGCAGCAAAGGCGCCAATATACGTAGTGTAACGAAGAGGGAGAAGAGGCTTGTAGCTAAGACGCATTATGAGACGAGCAAGGTGAATCAAGCCCATAAATATTGAGCCGTATAGCATCACCAAAAGCCAAGATGTACTTATGACGTATATACTCTTCGCAAGCCAAAGAGGAGAAGATGCAGGAAGTAGTCGAGACAAGAAGAAAGATAGAGAAAGGAGAACGATGCTAGAGGCGGTAATGACCTTAGCCATTCGACTATTAAGAGTTTTGCATATTTGCCAAGAGATGAGGCCAGTCATGCCGACATAGCCCAATAGGATAACGATAAATAATACCCCCATAGATATGATTTTTCTAGTTTGACTAGTACAAATATAATGATATTATGAATTGCGTAAATTATGTTAGACAACTTTTTGTATAGAGTAACGTAAATATGGCACATGTACAAAAGGTTTCTAAAACGACTAATAGATATTATTATCGCATTTATTGCGCTCACTATTCTTGCACTTCCACTTGCTATAGTATACGTGTGGTTGACTATAGCAAATAGAGGGTCTGGGGCGTTTTTTCTACAAGAGAGACCTGGCTATAAAGGTAAGGTATTTCGCATTGTAAAATTCAAGACAATGACAGATGAGTGCGATGAGAAGGGCGAGCTGTTGCCAGATGACCAAAGGTTGACACCTGTAGGAGCCTTTGTGAGAAGCCTGAGTATAGATGAGCTGCCTCAGTTTTGGAATGTGCTTAAAGGAGATATGTCGCTTATTGGTCCTAGACCACTACTTGTAGAGTATTTATCATTATATAGTGCACATCAAGCAAGGAGACATGATGTGCGACCAGGTATAACCGGGTGGGCCCAATGCCATGGTAGGAATGCCATCTCTTGGTCGGAGAAATTTGATTATGACGTTTATTATGTAGACCATTGTTCATTGTGGTTAGATATAAAGGTAGTTCTTTGTACTATAAGGTGTGTGTTTAGGAAAGAGGGTATAAACAACGACCTAGCAACTACAATGTATAAGTTTGATGGAACAAATTGAGGCTTTTAGTAGTAAAAGTCGGTAGTTGTATGTAATAGATAGGTTATTATGTATTTGTACGGAGCAAGTGGACATGCAAAGGTAATAATGGATATTTTGCATGCCAACAATATAGAGGTTACTGGACTAGTTGATGATAATCCAAATCTCAATGAGTTTTGTGGGATGGAGGTTCGTCATGATGCGAGCGGTCTTTCTCCTATAATTATTAGTATAGGAGATTGTAGGATACGTAAGATGATAGTCAATAACTTATGTCATTCTAAAGGGGGGAGGCCAGAGTTTCCTACGGCTATTCATCCATCAGCCATAATATCTCAACATGCCACGATAGGAGAAGGAACGGTAGTAATGCAAGGAGCTATAGTACAGACAGGAGCTAAGATAGGCAACCATTGTATTATTAATACCAAGGCAAGTATAGATCACGATTGTGTAATAGATGATTTTGTGCATGTAGCCCCTGGGTGTACCTTCAGTGGAAATGTTCATATTGGAGAGGGGACATGGGTTGGCATAGGTACAACAATAATACAAGGTGTAACGATAGGTAAGAACTGCTTTATAGGAGCCGGAAGTGTAGTTACTGGAGATTTGCCTGATGGATGTAAGGCATACGGAGTACCTTGTAGGATAATAGATAAGTAAATACGTAATGGAGATATGACCACTAGGGAGGCATTATTTGAGTTGATTAGGATATCTGTTACTGGAGAAGCTGATGGTGCTTTATCCATGGAAGATATCGATTGGCGAGAATTGCTTACCCTGAGTGTTCAGCAGGGAGTTTTAGGCATCGTGTGGGGAGGTATAGAGCTACAAGTACGTAGTGGTTATTTGGCTATGCCTATCCAGATGAAGATGCTTTGGCACGGTGTAGTGCGTAAGGCGCAAAGCGAAGTAGATACGATGCGAGATAAGGCTGAGCAATTTGCAGACCTTATTTCACCGCTACCATGTATTGTACTTAAAGGGCTAGACTATGGTAGGTTTTGGCCAATGTCGAATTATAGAGTATTCGGCGATTTAGATATATGGAGTTGTGGTAACCATGATGAGATAAATACGATAGTTGCAAAGATAGGAGAGAAGGTAGATACAGGAGGAGGGGCTAAGCATGATGAGTTGTATTATCAAGGGTTACGCATAGAGAATCATAGATATTTTGTTTCGGATTGTATTACAGAGAAGGAGAAGAGAGAGGATGGTATACTCCGAGAAATAATAGGCAATAGGTATATGCCCATTGAGGAGGGGAGTAAGTTGTTATCGCCCAATGTGAACTTTACCTATCTTATGATGGTAAAACATATTCACAACCATTTCTTGTATGAGGGGATAAGGTTAAGACATGTGCTTGACTGTCTTTTTTTCTTGAGGAGAGAATCGGGAAATGTGGATTGGGGTGTGGTAAGGCCCGCTTTGAAAGAGTTGGGAATAGAGCGATTATCACAACTTTTGACACAATATTGTGATTCAATGGTAAGTAAAACATCAAAAGATAGACGTTTATTACGCTTTGAAGATTTATTTTTTGAGCCAGAGATGGATAGACGTTTATCTCTCATTCCTAGTATAATACGAGTATATAATAGAACACTAAAGCGTTGGTATTGGAGAGATATTCTCTAATTGTTAAGCCTTATTAACCTTTTTTGAGATTCATATAATCTCTAAACCAATACCTTTGCACCCGGTTTATTCAGAAACAATAGAAACACAGTAATGCTAACTAATTTACTTGAAGGAAAGCGCGGCATCATCTTCGGTGCTCTTAATGATAAGTCTATTGCTTGGAAGGTTGCAGAGATAGCACACAAGCAGGGCGCGAAGTTTACACTCTCTAATACAGAGGTAGCTTGCCGTATGGGCGAGGTTAAGGAGCTCTCAGAGCGCCTCAATGCTCCACTTATTGCTGCTGATGCAACTTCAGTAGACGATCTCAAGAATGTATTTGAGAAGTCGCAAGAGATACTTGGTGGTAAGATAGATTTTGTTCTCCACTCGATTGGTATGTCTCTCAATGTTCGTAAGAAGCGTCCATATTCGGATCTTGATTATAACTTCCTCAATAAGACACTTGACATTTCGGCTATCTCATTCCATAAGATGCTTCAAGTAGCTTATCAGATGGATGCGATTTCAGAGTGGGGTTCTGTAGTGGCTCTTACATATGTAGCTTCGCAGCGTACACTTTGTGATTATAACGATATGGCAGATGCTAAGGCTCTCCTTGAGTCAATTGCGCGTAGCTTCGGTTATATTTATGGTTGCAAGAGACATGTACGTATTAATACAATCTCTCAGTCGCCTACAATGACAACTGCTGGTAGTGGTATTGCAGGTTTCGATGGTTTGATGGATTTCTCAGACCGTATGTCTCCACTTGGCAATGCTACAGCTGAGGAGTGTGCAAACTTTGTTGTGACAATGTTCTCAGACCTCACAAGAAAGGTAACAATGCAGAACCTCTTCCATGATGGTGGTTTCTCTAACATGGGTATGAGTGAGAAGGCAATGACTCAGTACAACAAGAGCTTCGAGAACGAGATGGTGAAGCCTTGGGAGTTGGGTAAATAGTCAGAAGGTTTATTTGACAATAATATAAATACATTGGTACAGTTCGCCACCCCTTAGTGGGAAAAGAACTGATTACAATGCTGTGTGAGTGTGTGTATGCGAGACGTCGGTAGACGCCTCGCATCTTTTTTTATATAATGTTTGGGGTAGGAAGGGGAGAATGTGCATTGAGTAAGGTAGTATATGAGTTGTATAAATACTTATGTGGCGTTGTATAAGTATGCAGTCGACTATTATTTTTATTCAATACAAATAGCAATACATCCCCCTATTTGTAACCTCGAAATAGCAAAATAGCCAAAAATGTCTTTATCTTTGCCATGTTTATAGTGGATAGTTAGATATTATGCAGACGTTGTTTGCCATACATAATGATATGCTCAAGCAGCTTGCGCCATGGATAAGGCGTGGGTTGATGGATGATATCGATTGGTCGGCACGTCTGATAGGTATCAAAGGGGCGCGAGGCATAGGGAAGACGACATTTCTCCTGAATTATGCAAGAGATATCCAGAATGAGCGAAAGTGCTTGTATGTGGATTTGAACAATTTCTATTTCTCTACACGCACGATTATTACGTTAGCTGACGATTTTCGCAAGCTTGGCGGTAATACGCTTCTTCTAGATCAGGTATATAAGTATCCTGATTGGAGTAAGGAGTTGCGCTATTGTTATGATAACTTTCCTGATCTTCAGATAGTTTTTACGGGTTCTCCTGTGATGCGACTCAAGGAGGAGAATCCGGAGTTGCATGGGTTGGTCAAGGTATATAGTTTGGAGGGTTTCTCTTTTAGGGAGTATCTAAATTATAAGACGGGGATGACGTTCCCAAAGTTGTCTCTTGAGGAGATAGTTAATAATCACGAGGCTATATGTCGTGATATCTGCTCGCATGTCAAGCCATTGGCCTATTTTGGAGATTATCTATATCATGGATTTTATCCGTATTTTCTCAATGAGAAGAATGCTTTTGGAGCCATGATTAAGACTATTAATCTAGTCTTGGAGATTGAGATAAGTTATTTGCAGCAGATAGAGCATCGTTGCATACCAAAGTTGCGCAAGCTCCTATATCTCATTACACAGCAGGCACCTATGCAGCCTAATGTGAGTAAATTAGCACAAGAAATAGATGCATCGCGTGCCACTGTAATGAATTATATGGTATATTTGAAGCAGGCTCGGCTTATTCATCTTCTCTATCAAGAGGGGGACCAAGAGGGTAAGAAGCCTGCGCATATATATATGCAGAATCCAAACCTCATGTACTTGTGTAATTATGGCGGTGTGGATCCTAATGCGCTTTATAAGACCTTTTTCTTTAATCAGTTGGGGTATATCAATACGCTGACTCGCGCTGACAAGGGTGATTTTTGTGTAGATGGAAACCTAAGTTTTGCCGTTGGGCGACATAGAAAGATTCCAGCGGGGGTAATCCATGCTAAAGAGATGATAGAGGTGGGAGAGAAGAGTGTTATACCTCTTTGGCTTTTTGGCTTTAGGTATTAGAAGATTAATGATGGGGTTTAGGCGTAAGAGAATAAAGACGAAGTAAACGAATTATTATATAGAACAAATAATTGTTAGAGTTAAATAAAATGGCAAAAGAAAAGAAATTCATCACCTGTGATGGTAATGAGGCCGCAGCTCACGTAGCGTATATGTTTACTGAGGTAGCAGCTATCTATCCTATCACACCATCTTCGCCTATGGCGGAGCACGTTGACGAGTGGTCGGCTCAAGGCCGTAAGAACCTCTTCGGCGACACAGTAAGCGTACAAGAGATGCAGTCTGAGGGCGGTGCTGCTGGTGCAGTACACGGTTCGCTCCAGGCAGGTGCTCTTACAACTACATTTACAGCATCACAGGGTCTTCTTTTGATGATCCCTAACATGTACAAGATTGGTGGCGAGCTTCTCCCATCAGTATTCCATGTTTCTGCGCGTACTATTGCAACTCACTCACTTTGTATCTTCGGTGATCATAGTGACGTTATGGCTTGCCGTCAGACAGGCTTCGCTATGTTCTGTGAGGGTTCAGTACAAGAGGTAATGGATCTCTCTGCAGTTGCTCACTTGGCATCTATTGAGACACGCGTTCCATTTATCAACTTCTTCGATGGTTTCCGTACATCACATGAGTACCATAAGATCGAGGTTATGGACATGGAGGATATCCGTCCACTCGTAAATATGGAGGCTATTAAGGAGTTCCGTAAGCGTGCTCTCTCTCCTGAGCATCCTCAGGCAAAAGGTATGGCTGAGAACCCTGAGACATTCTTTGCACACCGTGAGAGCTGCAACCGTTACTACGATGCTGTTCCTGCAGTAGTAGAGAAGTACATGGCTGAGATCTCTAAGATTACTGGTCGTGAGTACAAGCCATTCACATATTATGGTGCTGCTGATGCAGATCGCGTAATTATCCTCATGGGTTCTGCTACTGAGGCTGCTCGCGAGGCTATTGATTACCTCATGAAGAAGGGTGAGAAGGTAGGTATGGTTTCTGTACACCTCTATCGTCCATTCTCAGTAGAGCGTCTTCTTGCTTCAGTTCCTAAGACAGTTAAGGCTATTGCAGTTCTTGACCGTACAAAGGAGCCAGGTGCAAATGGCGAGCCTCTCTACCTCGACGTAAAGGATGCATTCTATGGTCAGCCAAATGCTCCTATCATCGTAGGCTGTCGCTACGGTCTCGGTTCATGCGACACAACACCTACAATGATCTCTACAGTATTTGAGAACCTTGCTCTTCCACAGCCTAAGGACCACTTCACAATTGGTATCAATGATGATGTTACATACACATCACTTCCAGAGAAGGAGGAGATTCCAATGGGTGGCGAAGGTATGTTCGAGGCTAAGTTCTTCGGTCTTGGTGCTGATGGTACTGTAGGTGCTAACAAGAACTCGGTTAAGATTATCGGTGATAACACATCTAAGCACTGTCAGGCTTACTTCTCATATGACTCTAAGAAGTCGGGTGGTTTCACATGTTCACACCTTCGTTTCGGTGATAACGAGATTCGTTCAACATACCAAATTAAGACTCCTAACTTCGTAGCTTGTCACGTTCATGCATACCTTAACATGTATGACGTAACACGTGGTTTGCAGAAGAATGGTACATTCCTCCTCAATACACTTTGGGAGGGTGAGGAGCTTGTTAAGAACTTGCCAAACAAGGTAAAGAAGTACTTCGCAGCAAATAATATCACTGTTTACTATATCAATGCTACACAGATAGCACGTGAGATTGGCATGAAGCCAACTAACACTATCCTTCAATCAGCATTCTTCCGTATTACAGAGGTTATTCCAGTAGATCTTGCTATTGAGAAGATGAAGGCAGCAGCCCTCAAGTCTTACGGCAAGAAGGGTCAGGATGTAGTAGATATGAACTACGCGGCTATTGATCGTGGTGGTGAGTACAAGCAGCTTGCTGTAGATCCAGCATGGGTTAACCTACCAGACGATGCTGTAGTAGCAAATAACGATCCTGAGTACATCAACAATATCGTTCGTCCAATCAATGCTCAGAATGGAGACCTTCTCCCTGTATCTGCATACAAGGGTATTGAGGATGGTACATGGGAGCAGGGTACAGCGGCTTACGAGAAGCGTGGTGTAGCTACACTTGTTCCAAAGTGGGATGCTTCTAAGTGTATTGAGTGTAACAAGTGTGCATTCGTTTGTCCTCACTCATGTATCCGTCCATTCGTTCTTGATGCTAATGAGAAGGCAGGCTTCAGCGCTGAGACACGTGAGATGAAGGCTCCAGCACAGCTCAAGGGTATGAACTTCCGTATCCAGGTAGGTGTTATGGACTGTCTTGGTTGTGGTAACTGTGTTGACGTATGTATGGCTAAGGAGAAGGCCCTCACAATGGTTCCTCTTCAGAGTGAGCTTGCTGAGGCAGCTAACTGGGATTATTGCGTTAAGAATGTTAAGTCTAAGCAAGACCTCGTTGACATTAAGCAAAATCCTAAGAACTCGCAGTTTGCTACTCCATTGTTTGAGTTCAGCGGTGCATGTTCGGGTTGTGGTGAGACACCATATGTTAAGTTGATTTCTCAGCTCTTCGGCGATCGTCAGATGGTAGCAAATGCTACAGGTTGTTCTTCAATCTACTCTGGCTCTATTCCATCGACACCTTATACAAAGAACGAGAAGGGTCAAGGTCCAGCTTGGGCTAACTCACTCTTCGAGGACTTCGGTGAGTTCGGTATGGGTATGGTACTCGCAAATAAGAAGATGAAGGAGCGCATCACACGTCTTCTCAATGACATGATAGCTTCTGACAAGGCATCTGCAGAGTATAAGGCAGCTGCTCAGGAGTGGATTGAGAACCAAAATGATGCTGAGGGCTCTAAGAAGGCAGCAGCTAAGTTGGTACCTGAGATTAAGAAGGGTGCAGCGGCTGGTTGTCCAGTATGTGCAGAGCTCGACGAGCTTTCTCATTACCTCGTTAAGCGTTCACAGTGGATTATCGGTGGTGATGGTGCTTCTTACGATATCGGTTACGGAGGTCTTGACCACGTACTTGCTTCTGGTGAGGATGTTAACGTATTCGTTATCGATACTGAGGTATACTCTAATACAGGTGGTCAGTCATCTAAGGCTACACCAATCGCTGCTATTGCACAGTTTGCTGCAGCAGGTAAGCGTATCAAGAAGAAGGATCTCGGTTTGATGCAGGCAACATACGGTTACGTATACGTAGCACAGATTTCTATGGGTGCTGATGCTGCTCAGTGTCTCAAGGCTATTAAGGAGGCTGAGGCATATCCTGGTCCATCACTTGTTATTGCTTATGCTCCATGTATCAACCATGGTCTTAAGATCAAGGGTGGTATGGGTAGAAGCCAAGAAGAGGAGCGTAGAGCTGTTGAGTGTGGTTACTGGCACCTCTGGCGTTTCGATCCAAGACTTGCTGCTGAGGGCAAGAACCCATTCCAGATGGACTCTAAGGTTCCACAATGGGATAAGTTCCAAGAGTTCCTCGACGGTGAGGTACGCTTCCTCTCATTGCGTAAGGCTCTTCCTGAGAAGGCAGATGAGCTCTATGCAGCAACAAAGAGAGCAGCTCAAGAGCGTTACGCATCATACATCCGTATGAGCCGTATCGACTACTCTGCACCAATTGAAGGTCTTGAGTAATTTTTGAGTTATCATAATTTTACGCCTTGCATTCTCTGAGAGTGCAGGGCGTTTTTTATTGGAATATTTTTTATATTTGTATTCTATAGTTAATAGCATAGTAATACAACTAACTAAAAGTCATGGCTTTGATACCATTATATCCACTACTATTTGAGAATAATTTCCATGAATTGGTTTGGGGCGGAAATAAGATACGTCCTATGAAGGGACTTTCTGAGAATGAGCAACCTATAGGAGAATCTTGGGAGGTGTCGGCGATAAAGGACAAGGAGTCGATAGTAGCCAATGGCGATTTGAAAGGTAAGAGTCTGACTGATTTAGTGAAAGAGTATGGCTCGCTTATTCTTGGCGAGAAAGTTTACGAGGCATGTGGTAATGTTTTTCCATTGCTTATTAAGTTTATAGATGCGAAGAAAGACCTCTCGATACAGGTGCATCCTGATGATGCTATGGCCAAAGAGGTACATGGAGGATTAGGCAAGACAGAGATGTGGTATGTCATGTCGGCAGATGAGGGAGCGAAGTTGTATTCTGGCTTTAAGAGTCCAATATCGCAATATGAGTATCAGAAACGTATAGAGGATGGTAGTATTTGTGATGTGTTGGCATCCCATGATGTGAAGGAGGGAGATGTATTTTTTATACCAGCTGGGCGAGTACATGCCATTTGTGGCGGCATGATGATAGCAGAGATACAGCAGAGTTCGGATTTTACCTATAGGATATTCGATTATAATAGGCCAGGATTAGATGGCAAACCTAGGCAACTGCATACAGAGCTGGCAGCAAGGGCGTTAGATTATAAGGTGTATAGTGATTATCGTACACACTATGTGCGTAAGATAGATAAACCTGTGACAATTAATGAGTGTGAGTTTTTTACTGTAAAATTGTTGGAGGTAAATAGAGCATTTCATCGTAGACTTTATAAATATGACTCCTTTGTGATATATATGTGTCTTGAGGGAGATGCTGATATATCTATAAGGACATGGGAGAAATTGCCCAAAGGCAGTGGAGCACCATGTGTAAAGAAGATACATTTGACCAAAGGTAATACATGTTTGATACCAGCTGCGATAGCCGATTTTGATGTAGTGCCAAATAATCCCTCGGGGCTTACGAAGCTATTAGAGGTCTATCTGAATCGTAGAGATTTTTAGGATGTATGATACAACTTTTAGTGTGTATTTTTATATATAGTATTTGGGTCGAGTTTCTAGCGTCTGGTTAGAGCCAGGTATGAGCGAGGTTATAGGGAAGTTATAGGCAGGTGTATGCTATGTATTATTTAGATTAGGGGGAGCGAGAAATATAGGGTGTAGAGATAGGATTTTTGTAAAGGAAATTTGGCGAAGTTGGACGAAGTCGGACATAATCGGACAAAGTCGGACATTGACCAGAGAGGCCATAGTATATTTGCATCGTCAAAAAAAGTGTTATATTTGCATGTTCATTGTGCTTGTAAGGCACTATAAGTTGAATATTAATTAAAAAGAAAATACATTACGACATGAAATTGTTGGAAGGTAAGACAGCCATTGTGACAGGTGCTGCACGTGGTATTGGTAAGGCTATTGCGCTTAAGTTTGCTTCTGAGGGTGCGAACATAGCATTTACAGATCTCAATATTGATGAGAATGCGCAGAAGACAGAGGCAGAGATTGCTGCTCTTGGCGTAAAGGTAAAGGGTTATGCATCAAACGCTGCTAACTTTGAGGAGACACACAATGTAGTAAATCAGATTCTTGCTGATTTTGGTTCTATTGATATTCTTGTAAACAACGCTGGTATCACAAAGGACGGTCTTATGATGCGTATGACAGAGGCGCAGTGGGACGCAGTACTCACAGTAAACCTCAAGTCGGCCTTCAACTTCATCCACGCTTGTACACCAATTATGGCAAAGCAGCGTAAGGGTTCTATCATCAACATGTCTTCTGTAGTAGGTGTACATGGTAATGCAGGTCAGTGTAACTACTCAGCATCGAAGGCAGGTATGATAGGTTTGGCTAAGTCTATTGCTCAAGAGATGGGTTCACGTGGTATTCGTGCTAACGCTATTGCTCCAGGCTTCATCATTACAGATATGACAGCACAGCTTCCAGAGGCTGTACGTGAGGAGTGGGCAAAGAAGATTCCACTTCGTCGTGGTGGTACACCAGAGGATATTGCAGAGTGTGCTACATTCCTTGCTTCTGATATGTCTTCATACATCAGCGGTCAGGTTATCCAAGTAGACGGTGGCATGAACATGTAATTTGTTCATCAATTAAATAGAAAAACAATTGGATTACGTAGTATCAGCGAGAAAATATCGTCCAGCGACATTTGAGTCCGTCGTAGGTCAGAAGAGCATCACCCAGACGCTTCGCAACGCCGTGCGTACTGGTCAGATGGCCCATGCCTATTTGTTTTGCGGACCAAGAGGAGTTGGCAAGACGACGTGTGCTCGAATCTTTGCTAAGACTATAAACTGTTTGAACCCTGGTCCGAACCATGAGGTATGCAATGAGTGTGAGTCGTGCAAAGCCTTTAACGAGAACCGTTCGTTTACGATACATGAGTTGGATGCGGCATCGAACAACTCGGTAGACGATATAAGAACGCTGATAGACAACGTACGCATACCACCTCAGGTAGGCAAATATTCTGTATATATTGTCGATGAGGTTCATATGCTATCTACGGCAGCCTTTAATGCCTTTTTGAAGACATTGGAGGAGCCGCCTTCGTATGCTGTATTTATCTTAGCTACTACAGAGAAGCATAAGATATTGCCAACTATTATCTCACGTTGTCAGGTATTTGATTTTAATAGAATTACGGTACCTGATGTAGTGGAGTATTTGGCATATATAGCAAATCAAGAGGGCATAACGGTAGAGAATGATGGCCTAAGCGTAATAGCGCAGAAGGCAGATGGAGGTATGCGTGATGCGCTTTCTATATTTGACCAGATTGTTGCGTTTTCGGGTGGGCAGGTAACCTATAAGAATGTAGTTCAAAACTTAAATGTTTTGGATTATGACATATTCTTTAATGTTGTTGACCATTTGAATGAGCATGATTATTTAGCTGCGATGCTTGATTTTGATGCTGTAGTGCGCAGAGGATTCGATTCGCTCAATTTTTTGAGTGGGTTGACACATCACATGCGCAATTTGTTAGTGGCACGAGATCCGAAGAGCGTTCAGCTACTTGATGTATCAGACCAAACGGCAGAGCGATATGTGAAGCAAGCACAATCTATGTCTGCTCAGCAGATTATTGGGCTTATTGAGATATTAGCGTCATACGAAGTAGGATATAGGACATCAAGAGATAAGAGACAGCATGTGGAGTTTGCGCTCCTCAAGGCTGCCATGCTAGGCGACGAAAAAAAAAAGTAGTTGAGCAACTACGTACCCTATCTAAGAAGACGGGGTATGATCCATATGGTACAACGGCAGTAGCAGCTAGTCCGCAAACGGCTAGTGCTGCTGCTGTTTCTATTCCTACTCCTACTACTGTTCCTGCGCAGCCACAGCATCAGAATGTGCAGATGACCTCATTGCGAAGTATGTTTTCGCAAGCGCAGACCAACCGCAGTCAGATGGTTGTTGAGGTTAAGAAGCCCAATGTAGCGGTGCAGAAGCAAGATGTTGGTGTAAAAGTGCCAAGTCAGCAAACTGTTCAGAGCAGTGTAGCGACAATAGAGCGAGTAGACCCGTCGAAGTTATGGGATGCATGGCAGAAATATATGTATACCATAAAAGAGTCGAACGGACAGCTCTATGGCTCTATGGGCGCTGGTCCGCAGTTGTCGGCAGACGGCATAACTGTAGAGATACGTATAGCCTCGGAGTATGAGCGTTCGAATATAGAGACGAATGTTGATTTGGTAAGTTATCTTAGGAAGGGTACTGAGAATAATAATTTACGTATTAGGGCGGTAGTAGATCCGAAGATAGCCAAAGAGCGTGAGGTGGTATATACTGCGACACAGAAATTTGAAAAGATGAGAGAAGCTAACTCGTACCTTGATACCTTTATGAAGAATTTGGGGTTGATAGTCGAGTAGTAAAAAAAATATACATATCTAAAACTCATGTTGTATTAACTATGAGATTGAATCAATTATTAACAATGGCAGTCGCACTGACTGCTATGGGATGTAGTCAACAAACAAGTAATGAGACTGCCACTATGGGAAAGCCAATTATTTATCAGATTTTCACCCGTGTATATGGTAATACAAATGACCATTGCACATTTGATGGGACGATAGAGCAGAATCGAGTTGGTAAGTTGGAAGATATCAACGATGCGGCGCTTTCGTCGATTTCAGAGATGGGATTTACGCATGTATGGTATACCGGTGTAATTAGACATGCTAGCACTACGAACTATGATTTCATGTCGCATCCTGCAAACCAGAATGTGGTAAAAGGACGTGCTGGTAGTCCGTATGCCATCTGTGACTATTACGATATTGACCCAGATTTGGCAGTTGATGTAGACAAGAGGTTAGACGAGTTTAAGGCGTTAGTAGAGCGTTCGCACAGACATGGTTTGAAGGTAATGATAGATTTTGTACCAAATCATGTAGCGAGAAACTACTATAGCGATGCACGTTCGGATATAGCACAACTAGGTGCTGGAGACGATAAGTCGCAATCCTTCTCAGTAGACAATAACTTTTACTATATTCCTGGTCAGCGATTTGTTTCACCTGTTACAGATAGAGATACAGAATATACTGAGGAGCCAGCAATGGTATCGGGAAATGATGCATTTACTGCTTCGCCATCAAAAGACGATTGGTATGAGACGGTAAAGTTGAACTATGGCGTTGATTATCAAAACGGCAGAGCAAAACATTTTGAGAAGCGACCAGACACATGGATAAAGATGCGAGATATTCTACTCTATTGGATAGAGGAGACGAATATTGACGGCTTCCGTTGTGATATGGTAGAGATGGTACCATCAGAGTTTTGGCAGTGGGCCTTAGGTAATATCAAAGCCAAGCATCCGAATATTATCTTTATGGCAGAGAGCTACAATATGGATCTTTACCGTGAGTATATATCGGCAGGATTTGACCTATTGTATGACAAGGTAAATTTCTACGATGTAGTGAGAGGTGTGACAGAAGGCAATGTAGATGCTAGAGAGATTACCAATATTTGGAGGAAGACAGAAGGTATAGAGAGAAATATGGTGTATTTCCTTGAGAATCATGATGAGCAACGATTGGCATCAGATTTCTTTGCGAAGACACCAGAGAGAGGAAAGGCAGCTATGCTTCTTACAGCCTTTATGGGTAAGGGAGCTACGATGCTATACTTCGGCCAGGAGCTTGGAGAGCGAGCAATGGACAATGAAGGATTCAGTGGGGTAGACGGTCGCACAACGATATTTGACTATTGGAGTGCTGATGCGGTGCGCAGATTTGTAGGTAAAGACCATACCTATATAGGAAAAGAGTTGAATGCTGAAGAGTTTGATTTGCGAAATTGGTATAAGAATATTCTTAACCTATCGCATTCGAGTGCTGCGTTTGATTATGGAGAGATGTTTGACTTGATGTACGTAAATATGGACTCATATGAGAAAGGTCAGCAGCTTTATGCATTTTTGAGATATTACGACAATGAGCGTTATTTGATAATAGCCAACTTTGGAGCAGAGGCTACAGAGGCCAAGATACGTATTCCACAACATGCGTGGGAGATGATGAAGGTTGATATGAACTCTGCTATAGTAATGTCAAATGTATTTGGACAAGAAGTTTATTCTTCGAGTGTAGCCACACTAATGGAAGAGGGAGTGGCGGTACAGGTGCCAGCATACGATGGCGTAGTTTTGCGATTAAAATAAGGGAGTCGAATATAGATTTTATGAAGAGGGTAGTTTAAAATACCCTCTTTTTGTTTTTAAGACCTTAGGATATTTTGTTTATGGGCAATAAAACTACTATATTCGCGTGTATTTTTGCATGTTGAAAAATTGATGAAGATGACTAAAAATAGAACCCGAATTTTATTGGCATTGCTTAGTGTCGTATTAATTGCGCTATCTAGTTGTATTCCACAGCGTAAAGTAATGCTATTGCAAGATAAACATAAAGAGGGAGATACGATAGCACGTATTTTGGATAAGATAACAGACAGGTATGTGTTGAGGCCAAATGACCAGTTGTTTGTTCAGGTGGTTTCGCCGAACCCAGAGATGTCTCGTTATTTTAACTTAGGTATGGGTAATACTAGTTCGTCGGCAATGACTACTAGTAGTATGGGAGCCAATATCTATGCCTATGATATAGATGACAGTGTGAGAATAGAGATGCCAACGGTAGGATTTGTATCGTTGAAAGGGTGTACACTTTCGGAGGCTAAGGTAAAGATACAAGAGGCAGTATCGGGATATCTTACGGACTTTACATTGAATGTTAAGCTTACTTCAAATTCTTTTGTTACTTTAGGAGAGTTTGGTCGTCAAGGTATGTTTACTATGCGTTCGCCACAGTTGACCATTTATGAAGCTATAGCTATGGCAGGCGGTATGTCTGTGTATGCTAAACGCAATGAGGTACAGCTTATGAGAAGGTTAGAAGATGGTAGGGTAGCGATATATGATATAGACCTACTTGGCAGAGATATAATAAATTCTGACTTGTACTATGTGTATCCAAACGATGTTTTGTATGCTAAGCCATCAAAAGTTAAGGTATTTGGATTTGGTGAGACCTTGTCGTTTGGCTTACTTTCGTCATCGTTATCGCTTGTTATGTCGGTAATAAGTTTGATATTACTAAGTAAAGATTAATCTAGTTTCATTATATGGCAGTACCCAATCAGCAGCAGCCAGTAAAAAGGCCAACAGAGTCAGATTCGATTTTCGATATTGACTATATGAAACTTTTGCAAGATGCCATTCATTATTGGTGGCTTTTTGCGATATGCGTTGCTACTGCGCTTTCTGTAGTATTTATATACCATCGTTATAAGATTCCTGTATATAGTTCACAACTTACTCTTTTGTTGGATGATAGAGGAAGTGGTGCGGCTGGTGATGTAGCTTCAAATGCTATGTTACAAGGCTTGAGTGTGGACTTTCAGGATATTAGAACGAAGGAGAATAATATAGCAGTGCTTAGGTCGAGGACACTCAATGAGCGTGTTATAGACCAGATGGGCATTGATATCTGTTACTATAAAAAAGGAACAATTAGGACAACAGAGCAATTCCCATGTTCTGAGTTTCATGTTGTAATGGATTCGTCGCATGTGCAAGTTATTGGTGCGCGTTTTGATATAGTTATTAAGGACTCTTTGACATTTGAATTATCTATTGATGCGGAGGCAGGTTTATATGATTTCTCGCGTGATATGTATGTTCATAATAACAAAGTACGTGTATCACATAATGCGGTATATGCCTTTGGGGAGCCTATAGTAACAGATAAATTTGCTTTTGCAGTAATTAAGCACCCTGTAGTAGATGAGATAGAGAATGAAGATGAGACATTTGGTCATTTTCAGATTCAATTTCTTCCATCGTATTCGCAAGGCTTTGGCCTTAATGTGATGAAAGACAAGGAGTCGACAGTATTAACGCTATCGGCATCGGGCACAAATCAGGCAAAAGTAAACTTGTATCTACATACACTTGCTACTACATTTATCAATGATAATCTACGTCAGAAGAATCAGATGGCGGAGAACTCTATAAGATTTATAGAGACTCAGTTATCTACCTTATCTGACACGCTTTTGGATATAGGTACACAGTTGTCTATGTTCCGTACGGCGCATGGGCTTCAGCTAGGAGTAACATCCAAAGGAAATAAGCTCTTCAAGGAGATAGAGGATTATGAAACTGAGGTACAAAAGCAAGAGGTCTTGGTATCTTATTATGACTATATCTCGGAGTATTTAAGAACGGATAGTGTAGTAACGGGTTCGGTTTTTGCGCCACCTATCTATAATACAGGAAGTTCGATATTTGAGCAGCAGCTGAATAATCTTTTGAAGTTAAATGCGGAGTATCAAGCACTACAAAGTACCTATGGTACAAGCTACAACCCATCGACTAGGGAGGTGCTTACTCGCTTCAATATTGCTCGTAATACATTACTTTCGACAATTGCCAATAATAGAAATCTTGTTGTTCAGAATGTCAATGAGATAAAGAGCAAGATGCAGGCCCAAGTTTCTGAGGCTATGCAGTTGCCGGAGACGGAGCGTAAGTTGTTGGGTATTGACAGACAATTTAATCTTACTAATGAGGTTTATACCTACTTGTTGCGTAAGCGTTCTGAGGCTCAACTTCAGAAGGCAAGTAGTACGAGTGACCATAAGATACTTGATGATGCTATAACGGTAGGTATAGTATCTCCGCGATATGCTATCAATCAGCTTTTGGCGTTGGTATTAGGCTTTGGTTTGCCATTAGCATTTTTGGTAATAAGACAATGGTTTGACGTCAAGCTTCGCAGTATAGAAGATTTGAAGAAGATGACGACATTGCCTATTGTAGGAGAGATACCATATTGTAGATATGAAGATGTCTTTGTTGTAGAAACACATCCTGGTAGTATTGTTTCGGAGGCCTATAGACATTTGAGGGCAAAATTGCACCTTGTTACGTTAGGTAAGGATAGTATAGTAGTTGGTATATCATCATCTATGCCGGGCGATGGAAAATCGTTTACTGCGCGAAATGTTGCTAGTGTTTATGCTATTCAAGGCAAGAAGACTGTATTGTTGGGATTTGACCTTCGAAGACCTGCATTGTCTAAAGCTATAGGACAGCAAGATCATAAAGGTATTACTCACTATATTACGGGAGAAGTCTCTTTGGATGATATTCTTATTAAGCATTCGGATAATCTTGATGTGATAGTTTCTGGAGAGGTTCCACCAAATGCGGCAGAGCTTATTTTGCATCCTAAGACATCGAAATTGATGAATAAGCTAAAAGATATCTACGATGTAATAGTAATAGATACGCCACCTATGGCTGCTGTAGCAGATGCATATCAGATAGCAGAGTGGTGTGATGCTATGCTATTTGTAGTTCGCCAAGATTACACACGTAAAGATATCTTCAAAGAGGTGTCATCATCCTTGGTAGAGCAGAATATCAAGAACCCAGTCATAGTATTGAATGACGTAGGTTCTGATAATTCGCGCTATGGCTATAGGTATGGTTATGGCAAATATGGCTATGGTAGATATTCTCGTTATGGCATGAAGTATGGCTATGGTTATAAGTCGCAGAACTATGGCTATACAAAAGAGGATTAGAGCATTATGATAGTCCTATTTCTATACTTTATAGTTGATGCTATAGTAAGTTCGCTGTATGGTGCGCTTGCTGGTACGATATCAGGCGCATCGGTCGGCGCTTTGGCGACACTTATTCAGTACTACCACAATAAGAAGAGAGGGAAGTCTGTCTCTTTAAAGGCAACTATATGGGATATAGTGTTGCTAGGAGTTTTTGTGGGGATAGATATATTGTGCTATTCGACGGAGTTAGGAGATAGGCTGATGCCAGTTGTAACCTCGTTTATCTTTACCATCTTTTTTGTAGTGGTAGGGTGGTATGGGAAGCAGACCTTGCTGACGGTATTAACGGGAGGTATCTTAGATAGGGTATTGGTTAGTCCATATCTATCGTATTTGATGAGTAACACGATGCGACGATTGTCGGTTTGGTGTGGAGTAGCCTTTGTAGTTTACCTATGTAATTATCTCGGGGTACTAGAGGGGTTATCTGATTTTGTAGATGATTGGTTTCTTTTTGTTATAGCCCCTAGTGCTTATGTGGTAGAGTTTATGATATCGCGCCTTATAAGACGTAGGTATAAAGATGTGGAGTGGGTTCCACTAATAACAGAAGAGGGAAATATAATAGGTCAGGCTCCTAGGCCATTAGTACATAATGGCAGTGGTTGGCTTCATCCAGTGGTACATCTTCATGTATTTGATGAGCAAGGCCGTATACTATTACAGAAACGTCCAGCCTTTAAGAAGATTCAGCCATTGAAATGGGATACAGCCGTTGGTGGGCATATCTCTGCCGGAGAGAAATTGGAGCAAGCCCTACAGCGGGAGGCGAGAGAAGAGATAGGGTTGAGGGATTTTTCGGCACAGCTTACGCACAAATATGTGTGGCGTTCAAGTGTTGAGAATGAGTATGTGATAGCATTTAAGGCGATTAGTAATGGTCCGTTTAACCCAGAGATACCAGAAGAGGTTGATGAGTTGAGATTTTGGACTATTGATGAATTGCGAGAAGAGATGCATAAAAATGCAAAAGAGTGTAACCTTACTCCTAATTTATGCGAAGAATTAAGGAGATTGGGTATCCATTAATAATAAATTATAAACAACTGAAATACTATTGAATATGCCGTCAGAACAAGGACAAAACGTCATAGAACAGCTTACTAGCCTGGGCAAGCGTAGCGAGGTATTAGGAGATAAGTTGCGTCAGTTAGTTTCTAGCTACGAAAACCTCACGACATCGCATGAGCAGTATCAAGCGCTCTTGCGCGAGTTTGGTTTGGAGGATGAGGTACGCAGATCCCAGAAGGATGTGAAGCGTTATAAGATGGTAACGCTTTTGTATGTCGTAGTATATGGATTCTCAGAATTAGCACAACGTCAGGATGCATCTGTACAGATGGATAAATTTGATGAGATTATCCTGATGATTCAAGATATAGCCGCTAAATATCACTTGGTAAAGATTCCTAGTGTAGGAGATAATATGCTTTTGGCAGGTGGTATAGAAAAGGACAATAAGACCAACCCTATAGATGCTACTTTAGCTGCGATAGAGATATTGGAGATGATGCAAGATCTCAAGCGCAAAGACCAGAGTGTCATTTGGGAGGTAGGCATGGGCTTGCATACGGGTCCGGTTATTGGACGATTTGTTCAGAATAAACGTACACCATACACCTTGTCGGGAAGTAATGTTCTTACAGCTACGCGCTTAGGCTTTGCTGCTTTTAGGGGACATATATCTATGTCACCAATGACCTACGAGTTGACCAAAGAGTTTTTTGATGTTAGGCGTTGTGGCAAGATACCTGCTAAGTATAGCGGTGTTATGGATATGTTTAACCTCGAGGGGATAAACGAGGATTTGATGAATGAGGATGGTGGTAATAAGTTGTATAACGAAGAGTTTGAGCTTAATTATCAGCGTTTGCAGTTTATGGATATTCAAGAGCATATTCTTGATATGTTGGAAGAGAAGCTTCCAAAGAATTTGTATTACCATAATGTTAAGCACACTATAGACGTAACTACCGAGGTAGAGCTTATTGGATGGGCAGAGGGAGTACCTGAGAAGCAGATATTACTTCTTAAGGTGGCGGGCTTATTCCATGATTCTGGCCATATAGTGAAATATAAAGGACATGAGGAGGAGAGTTGTAAGATAGCGCAAGAGATATTGCCTCAATACAACTATTCTCAGGAGCAGATAGACGAGATAAAGCGTATTATTATGGCTACGCAGTTGCCACATACGCCTAATGATATTCTTGAAGCTATAATACAAGATAGTGATCTTGATTACCTTGGACGAGGTGATTTTATTCCTGTTTCCAATATGCTTTATAAGGAGCTTGTAGAGCGTAACGCTGCGAATGATATTGATAAGTGGAATGAGATGCAGATAAAGTTTATTTCGGAGCATCAATATTATACAAAGACGGCGGTAAGTCTACGAGAGGTAAATAAGCAAGAGCAGATAGAGAGACTTAAGGCACAGTTAGGAAAAGGCGAATTATTGCAGTTGTAGATTTTTAGATGAGATATTTCATAGAGTTGGCATATGATGGCACTCGTTTTCACGGGTGGCAATTGCAGCCTAATGCGGAGTCGATACAGGGGCTTTTGAATGATGCCCTTGCGAAGGCGTTGCGCAATAAAGATATCAACGTTGTAGGTTGTGGTAGGACGGATACGGGAGTTCATGCAGAGTATTACGTAGCACATTTTGATGTAGAGGAACCTGTTGAGGAGACAATGGATTGGTTGAAATTTAAGCTTAATGCTATTTTGCCATCAGATGTAGCTGTTTTTTCGGTACAGCAGGTTGAGGATACCATACATGCGAGATTTTCTGCCTTTAGTAGGTCTTACCATTATTATGTAGTTGAGGATAAAGATCCATTTTGTAGATTTTTGTCGTATCAGATACCATTTCATTTGGACTATGAGAAGATGAATGAGGCGGCAAAGTTGTTATTAGAGGTCGAAGACTTTACAAGTTTTGCGAGACTTCATTCGAATGCGAAGACTAATATTTGTAATGTAACGCAAGCAGAGTGGTTGGTAGATGATAAAGGTCAGCATTATTTCCGCATAACAGCCAATAGATTTCTTAGGAATATGGTTAGGGCCGTTGTTGGGACGCTATTTGATGTTGGGCGAGGGAGGATGAGTATAGAAGAGTTTAAGAGAGTCATAGAGGCGAAAGATAGGAAAGTGGCTAGTACCTCTGCACCTGCGAATGGGTTAAGTTTGGTAGAGGTGTTGTATCCTAAGGATAGAGGATTTGAACCAACAAGATTGAAAAGATAGAGATAAAATAAAAAACTCTGAAGCGATGTGCTTCAGAGTTTTTTTATTAGTTCAGAAAGATCTGCCCACGTAGCATCGTGGCGTGTTTTTTTCTGTTTTTTCTTACGTACGATATGCATAAAGTCCATATCGGCATTAGCTGCGCCTTGGCCATCAGTATCCTCTCGGTCGCCTATCATTAGGATGTCCTTAGGTTCAATACCTAGGGCTTGTGCGACATAAGAGAATGGACGGCTAGACGGTTTAAGAGCGCCAGCGGTCTCGCTAGAGTATAGGAAATCGAATGGAGCGGTAATACCGATAGCCTTAAGTCGTTCCTCTATCATTGCGTAATCAGAAAGGACGGCAACCTTTATACCCTTTTGGGTGAGGGTTTTTATTAACTCATTAGCCTCGGGTTGGCATTCGTAGCAGCTAGTCAGCACTCTATGCATGAGAGGCATATAGCCATTAAAATACCAATTACGCACCTCCTCAATAGGGAGTTTAGTACCGATAGCCTTATGGAGAAGGGAGAAGAACTCCTCGTAGAATTTCTCTTGGTTAGAGAAGTCCTTTCCCTTTATAGCCTTGCGTACTTTCTGTACTGCCAATAACCAGAGTGCACGAGTAGGCATATTCAAGACCAAGTGCATGCCAAAACGTGTTTTGTCATACAGTGTGCCATCGAAATCGAATATGATGGTTTTGTATCTTGATAAGTCAAGAGACTGCATCTGGTATTTTTTTCTTGATGTATGATTAAGCCTTAACAAGATCCTTGAACTTTACGTGACGCTTCTCGTCGTTTAGGAGAAGCATAAGCTTGAATTGGCCATCGCGGGCGCCCTCTGCTACGCAACGAGCCTTGAATTTCTCGTATGCATCCTCTTCGAGGCGGTTAGCGATTGGGTCTTGGAGACGGAAAGAGTTACGTTTAGCTGCGTACTCGATATTGATATCTTTGAGCTCCTCGTCGACCTGCTTATTGAACTTCTCGGCCTCCTCTTGAGATACGTTTGGATTCTCGAACTCGTAGTAGAATCTGTATCCGGAGTATTGTTCGTCGGCGAAGCCGATGAAGAAATGGCAAGGCATATTGAGTTTCTTTTCAGCCTCGTGAACTGCAGCTATGAACTGACGCTCGTGTAGTTTTTCGCCGGTGAGAGTAATGATACCATTTACCTTTTGGATAAACTGTATTGTAGGGATAGTACCATAGAAACCTGTTACCTCTACGAGGTCGTTCATATTATAACGATATAGACCTGCCCAAGTAGTAACATATAGGCAATAGCGCTTACCCTTTTCGAGTTGGTCGATGGTGAGGAATTCTGGGTTTTCGGACTCCATATCCTCTTCGCGGATGAACTCGAAGTAGTGCATATGAGGGAATAGGGTAGTATCATTCTTACCATTCATAACAAGACCTACGCGGCACTCAGAAGCGAAGTAACCGAACTCAGGGTTCTTGCATTGATCTGGGAATGTACCTGTAATCTTGTCGAGATATATTTTAGTGTTACCAGAGCGCCATGTGTTGACAACCTGCATATCAGGCCAATAGTGCTTAGGTAGTGGAGTACCATACTTAGCCTTGATATCGCGGAGCTCTTGAGCGCGCTTTGGATTAGGTACTAGGATTGCCTCGATAGCCTTACGGCAGTAGTCGGGCATATCTAGATCCTTATTAAGGGTACCTGTTTCGATATCGTGAACATATTGATCATAGTTAGCTATGATATTATCCTGCATACCAGCCACGGTAGAAGGGTTAGCTGTTACGATAAGAGAGGTGTTACGGATGAGGCCGAGGAGGAAGATACAATAGTTACGTGCCTTGTAATCAGAGATCTCGAATACCTCATTAGGAGCAGTATAAGCCTTTTTAATAAAAGCAGGGCACTGAGTATAAGATACGCCTGATACAGAACCTACGATAGTTCCGTCGGGAGCCTCGCCCTCGATAGCCTTACCTACGATAGATACTACGCCACCTGCGAAGGTATATTTAGATTGTTTGATAAGAGTCCACAACCATAGTTTATTGATCTTACCATATACGTTTTTGAAATACTCATTAGTAATAGGGATCCACTTAGGCTCCTTTGTAGTACCAGAAGTTGTGGCGTACATTTTAGGTTTGCCAGGGAAGAGGATATTTTCGCCACCATTGAGGTGCTTATTGATATATGGGCGTAGATCCTCGTAATCGTTTACTTGGACAGCCTTGCGGTAAGCTGCGAATAGTTCCTTATCGTCCTTGATAGAGAGGAGGTTTGCAAAGTTGTGCTCCTTGCCATATTCGGAGTCCTTTGCATAGTTAAGTATTTGACGTAGTGTTTTCCCCTGTGCTTTAATAGCGTTTTTGCTAGCTTTATTAAATTGCATTGTAAGTATTGTACCTACGCAACCCATTAGGAAGTTAATTTTGCGATAACCCTTTACTTTTTCGCCTTTCATCTCCATAGAAATAAAATAATTGATTTAAGCGCGACAAAGGTAAAAAGGATGCTTTGAGTAATTATGGGTAATTATACCCAATTTTGCTTAGGGCTTTATATTAGAGAGGCTTGAGGGATATTTTAATTTATAGAGTACAATGGTAAATGGATAAAGATGAAATAAAGCGCATCTCTGATGGGATGCGCTTTATTGTTTTTTATGACTAAGATATAATTATCTATCCACGTGAGTGAATACGGTATCCTCGTCGGCTGAAATTTTTACGTAGATATTTGACTGCGACTTATTCCCGTCTGGGGATTGAGATTCTGTGGTAAAGATATAATTGGAGTCGGCTACGGATACACTAACTGGTGTGCCGAGAGGCATTGGGTAGCTACCGCAAGCCGCTTGGAAGATAGCCATAGTCTCTTCGGTTATCTCTTGAGGCTCAGAATATGATACTGCGGCAGGCTTCTCGCCAGGCATTATGCCATTTGCGACGAGGAAGTCGGCTATTTCAGCCTCAGCCTTAGAGACTCTAGCGTTACGAACACCGTAAGCATTGAGGATATTTGCGTTTGGCTGAGCGTTTTGGATATCAGCTATTGATGTATTACCGCCACTTCCGAAGGTACAGAAAGGGATGATGACCTTATTGGTAAGATCTACAGATTTAAGCCATCCCGCCATAGGTTGAGCTACTTTGCCGAACCATACTGGATACCCAATGTATATGGTGTCATAATCCGCGACGTTACGAGAGGTAGATACGGAAGGGGTTATGCCATTAGCGAACTCCTCTTGGCAACGAGCTATTGTTTGGTTGAAATCGCCGTTGTAAGGGTTCTCGGCTACGATAGAATCGATATCAGCAGAGACTGCATTAGCGAAGATGTTAGCCACCTGTTTTGTAGCACCTGATTGAGAGTAGTATACTACGAGTGACTTAGATGGAGATTGTTTTGGTCCGCATGCTGTGAGAGCGAGGGCGGCGCAAAGGAATGAAAGAGATTTTTTCATTGAGATATGATTTATGAGATTGTGAAATTATTTGTTTCGGATTGCCATAGTTCGTATAGGGCTACTGTGCCGAGGTGCCAATACTTGGAGTTTTCGTCCTCTAATGTCTTGTATGTATTAGATTTATAGAATTTGTGCATTGCTTGATATATGTCGCACTTATGCTCGTGTGCATATAGAGACGACACGGCGGAGACCTTGCCGGGCAAGAGTAGGTAGAGATTCTTATTTGATATTTCTAGATTCATTGAAATGGGATTGGGATTGCCTCTATAAAAGAGAGATTATTCAATGCTTTAGTTGTATGGAAGAGGAGTTGATCTACTAGGGTATATGTCTTTAGTTCTCTTATTAATTCACTTTTATCAAGCAAGCCACTTTCGTATAGTGTAAAAGCAGCGTATACCTTATCGTTAGCGACAGGGCCATATACATAATCGTAATCGTGGTGGAAAGAGAGGTTGTTACGATTAGCATATACGAAATCTACCCATTCCTCAGAAGGGGCATCAAACCACAAAGTATTTGAGTTTCTAATGAAATCAAGATCTACATTGTAGAGATTTACGTAGCCTTCGGGTGGAGTGTTTTTATCCCTTTTGTGCCTTAGTGCCCAATCTCTTGCTTGCTCAAAGCTAGTGGTGGTATAGAAGCCCGCACCATAATCGAGCGTTCTATTTGGCGATAAGATTTGAGGCGCCTTAACCACTTGAAGGCTACCATGGTAGATTTTGGTATTCATGACGCTGTATTAGTATTGAGGTAGTTATCTATTTCTTCCATGAGCCATTGACGACTTTGGGTATGAAGGACTTCGAAATTATCCTTCAAGTAATCGACCACGCCCCTATCGAAGAATAAAGAGGCGACGTGTCCGCCATTTGTATTCTTATATGCCTTGTATTGTTCGATACAGAAGGCTACAAAGTATGATATATCTGACTCTGGTATTGATGACATATTGGGGTATGAATACAATAGTCTTTTAACTATTGATATAGTGTACAAATATATGATAATTACGGGATAAAAAGAAGGGGAGAGGTAAAATGTGGTATGAATAACGGAGATGGATAGAGGTGTGCTGGGATTTAACGGATATGGTGGATTTTGTAGTTATTCTAGTTGTTCTAGTTG
>JAUNDI010000004.1 GCA_030526155.1 Bacteroidia bacterium | reverse complement strand
GAACAACTAGAATAACTAGAATAACTACAAAAACTACGAGCAACAACCCACCAAACACCACCCTCTCTCCATTCCCCACTGTCCCTCTCCCATCCTCAACCGCCGTCAAAGAAATAGGTACTTATAGTTGTGAATTGAGATTCTTTTACATATTTTTGCACATGATATAAAACTAAGTACAAACATTGCAGTTAAATACATTATTGCTTAAATGAAAAATTTACGTTCACTAGCTATTACACTTATGGCTGCATCGGCAGTAGGCGCTATGGCTCAAAAACCGATGAAGGCTCCATCTGGAGGTAAACAAATCAGTAACGAACTCATCGGTATCTTCTTCGAGGATATTAGCTCGTCTGCCGATGGCGGTCTTAATGCTGATCTTATACAAAACGGCTCTTTCGAATACTCTCCTAGCGACCGAGATGGTTGGGGTCCTGGTACAAATTGGCGCGTAGTTCGCCCAGGTCACTCTCTCGGTAACCTCACCGTTAAACAGCAGAACCCTATCCACCCTAACAACCCTAACTACATGCACCTCATGATTGAGCGTACACGTAAGTTCTACGACTATAATGGTTGGGTTGGCTACGGCATACAGAATGATGGTTGGGAGCCAGGTATGTCTGTTAAGGCTGGCGGTAAGTACGACTTCTCTATCTTCGCTCGTAATGTTGCCGGCGACGCTAAAGAGGTACGCGTAGTTCTCGCACAACCTCAAGGTTGGGGTCAAGATCCTAAACTTCTCGGCGAGGCTAATATTACTGTAAATTCTACCGATTGGCAGAAATACTCTGCTACTATCGAATCTTCTGAGGATTGCTCTAACGCAGTGCTCCAAATCCTCGTCCTCACTGTTGGTGAAATGGATGTAGATATGGTATCTCTTATGCCTCAGGATACATACAAGGGTCACGGCATCCGCAGAGATCTCGCTGAGTATCTCGAGGCTCTTAACCCTAAGTTCATGCGCTTCCCTGGCGGTTGCGTAGTTCACGGCGGTGGCGATGGTTTCTGGAATACTTATCGTTGGAAGGAGACCGTAGGTCCTAAGGAGACTCGTAAGCAGCAAAAGAATACATGGGGTTACCATCAGTCTATGACTATCGGTTACTTCGAGTACTTCCAACTTTGCGAGGATATGAACATGGAGCCAGTGCCAATCCTCCCTTGTGGCGTTAGTTGCCAAGGTACTAATGGCGGTTGGAATATGTACCCTACACAAGCTCAGGATGTAAAGCCTATGAGCGAAATGGATGAGTGGGTACAGGATGCTCTCGACCTTATCGAGTGGGCTAATGGCGACGAGAATACTACTTGGGGTAAGGTTCGTGCAGAGGCTGGTCACCCAGCTCCTTTCAACCTCAAATACCTAGGTATCGGTAACGAGGAGAAGATATCTCCAGAGTTCGAGGAGCGCTTTAAGTATATGTATAAGATTATTACTGAGAAGTACCCTAATATCATCATCGTAGGTACTGATGGTCCTGGCTCTCACGCTAAGGCTAACCCTTCAGACCCTGATGGCGACTACGAGAATGGCTGGCGTATCGCTGAGGAGCTTAATATGCCTATCCTCGACGAGCACTACTACGAGCCTCGTGAGTACTTCATGAAGAGCCGCCAGTACGACTCTTATCCTCGTAATCGTAAGACTAAGGTATATCTCGGAGAGTACGCTTCTAAGGATAAGAAACTTATCGACGCTCTTGCTGAGGCTCTCTACCTTATCCACGTCGAGAGAAATGGTGATGTAGTATGTATGACTTCTTACGCTCCTTTGTTCGCTCGTAAGAATGCTACAAACTGGAACCCAGATATGATCTACTACGACAATGAGAAGGTATTCCCTACATGTAGCTACTACGTACAGCAGATGTTCGGTCAGTCTTCAGGTAACTATTACTATGGCGACTGCGTGAAGATTGAGAACGCAGATAAGAGTGAGGGTGAGGGTATGCTCCAAGAGCAGTCTGTAGTTCTTAATACTAAGACTCGCCAACTCTTCGTTAAGGTATGTAACGCTACAGCTAATGAGAAGAATGTAACAATCAACCTCTCTCGCTTCGGCGTTAAGGGTATGGCTACTAAGACTACTCTTAAGGGCCAACCAGAGGACGAGAATAACTTCGATGTTCAGCCTATCGCTCCTACTACAGAGCAAATCAAGGCTCAAAAGAAGACTAACATGAAGCTCGAGCCTTACTCTTTCGTAATGCTTACTTATCAGCTCTAATAGCTGAATAGCTAAATATCACTAAGGTGTATCTCCTATCAGAGATGCACCTTTTTTGTTCGCCTATGGTTCAAAGTAATATATATACAAAAGAAGAGCGACTGCCACTTCGTAGCAATCGCTCCCTAATCAAATATGTATCAACTATAAAAAATCTCTAGTGTATCTACCCTTTTTTTCTTTCTCTAGTGTTGCGCGACCTTATTCGCTAGTGCGACGCGGTGTGTATGCGAGGATCGTTCCTATGACGTCCATCTCTGTTTGTGCCTATTGTTACCCTATTTTATAGGAAAATGTTTCGCCTAAGATGTTAAAAGCCGTTCATTATATGCTTTTTTAACAGCCATTTCCATCTTTACATCATTGAATTGCTAATAGCCGGTCTCTAAAATCACTAACTTCGCACCTATAATTATATACCAAAATGGCTAGATTCAAACTTCTCATAGAATACGAAGGAACAAAATACAATGGTTGGCAAGTGCAAAAGGGCCAAAAGTCTATACAAGGCGCATTCTTCGATGCATGTAAGGCTCTATTCGGCGAAAGGGCTAAATTCGAATTCTATGGTTCTGGCCGTACCGACTCCGGGGTGCACGCTCTCGGACAAGTAGCCCATCTCGACGTACAGTCTAATCTCCCCGTCGAACGTATCAGAATGGGTCTTAATGATAATCTGCCTTCCGATATCAATGTCCTAAAGGTAGAAAAGACCGACCCTCAGTTTCACGCACGTTTCGATGCCGTGGAGCGTAGCTATGTATATATCATATCTAAGCGCCGCTCTGCTTTCGGAAAACAAAATATTTGGTGGATAAAGGACCGACTAAATGTAGCAAATATGATTGAGGCGTCTGAGTGTTTCTATGGGCACCACGACTTCCGCTCTTTTACCGACCCTAATGCCGAAACAGATACCACTTTGGTCAATATCCGTTTCTTAGATATTCACGAAACAGATAACTTAATTGTCATCCACATAGTAGGCTCTCACTTCCTATGGAAAATGGTAAGGCGTATCGTTGGCACTCTCGTAGATGTCGGTCGTGGTAACCTACGCGAAAGAGATGTCGCTAAAATGCTTACCTCTTTCTCGCCTATCCCAGCTAAACTCACCGCCCCACCATCTGGCCTATACCTCGAACATGTATACTATAAGGGCGAAAGAGTAATACGTGGCCAAGAGATAATTCCAAGCATCCTACGATTAGCATAACCTAATATAATCTAAAACAAATGGCGTACCCCCAACGGATACGCCATATTGTTTGTTATATGATAATTGTTATATGCTATTATCAATTATCCTTTTCCCTCTCTCAATTGTTTATAGTATAAACCGTCTGAGTAGGGAACGCAAAATTCAACCCCTCAGCATTAAATCTCTTCAAAATCTCCATATTGACGTCATTCTGTACCCTAAATACATCTGAACCCTTCTTGATATAGTACACAAAAAGAATATTCAACGAAAAATCACCAAACGAATTAAAGGTAGCATTGCCATCATTGGTAATCTCATCGTTATCTAGCCCTATCTGGTCCAAAATCTTCATCGCCTTCTGCATCTGCTCTGGCGTAGTGTCATATGTAAGGCCTAATTGCAACTTTATCTTTCTAGTTGGCTCATTCGAGATATTCTCAATAACCTGACTAACGGCTTGCGAGTTTGGTATTATTATTACAGTACCATCAAGGGTACGCATACGGAAACTTCTAATGCCTATCTCAAATACAGTACCGTCATTGCCACCAATACGTATTCTGTCGCCTACCTTAAATGGATGGTCTGTAAAAATGGTAAAGCCACCAAAGAAGTTACTTACCGAATCTTGCGCAGCCATAGCTAATGCCAAACCTCCAATACCAAGACCGGCTATCATGGCGCTTACATCATAGCCTACATTCGTAAGGGCTATAACCACACCCATACCCCAAACTACATATATGAGTGTCTTATGTACTACATTTAGAATATGTGTATCTATAGATGTCTTCTTCCTTACTACCTCGTTCATAAAGGCATGTACTATGCCCGAAATAAACCAAGTGACATTTATGGTCATCAAGCCCACATATATCTTATTGATAACCGCCGAAGCACTCTCTCCAATGGTCAAACGATGCAATCCTACATAAAATGATATCAAAATGACCATAAACATAAATGGATGCTTCGCATGCTCCACTATCTTGTCGTCAAATGTTGTCTCCGTCCTCCTCGTAATAAAGGTAGTAATCCAACCACAAATCCTATAAATCAACTTGCTCAATAAAAAACCTGCTGTAATAATAATGATGCACCACATCCACTGGTTTAAAGTGCTGCCCCAAAAAACATTCTTGAGTATATCAAACTCAAAAAATGGCATTGATTCTAATTCTGACATATAAAAAATTCTTTAGTGTATTAAATAATGTACAAATATAGTCAATATCCATCTACCCAAATACTAGTACTGCCATTTTTTGATTACCTTTGTCGCGATATTGCAAATCATAAAGCACTGATTTAAAATGCAACAAAAAATCATTATCCTCGACTTTGGCGGACAGTATGCTCACCTTATTGCCAATCGAGTACGCCGTTTGGGCGTTTTCACTGAGATTCATTCTCCAGCAGCTCCAGTAGAAGAGTTGGCCGGTGCCAGCGGAATCATCTATAGCGGCGGACCATCTAGCGTATATGCTGATGACGCTCCAGAATACAACCCTGAGATTCTTAATATCCCAGTGCCTAAACTCGGTATCTGCTATGGTCACCAGCTCATCGCTCAGCAATTAGGCGGTACAGTTACACCTGGTAAGGTCAAGGAGTATGGTATTGCAGACCTTCAACTAGGCGAGGCTTCTCACCCTCTCCTCAAGGATATCCCTGCCGCATCGCCTATGTGGATGAGCCACGGCGATATGGTATCTAAACTCCCTGAGGGATATCGTATCATCGCTTCTACTAAGGATTGCCCCGTAGCTGCCGTAGCTCTCGACGAGCGTAAAATATATGGTATCCAATTCCACCCAGAGGTTACCCATAGTAAGTTCGGTATGCAACTTCTCGATAATTTCGTCTCTATCTGTGGTTGCGAGCGTAACTGGAACATGAAGAGCTATATGCCTCTCATCTCTGAGAAGATTAAGAATGAGGTGGGCGACCGCAAGGTGTTCCTCCTCGTATCTGGTGGCGTAGATAGTACCGTAGCTTTCGTACTCCTCAACCGCGTACTTGGTACCGACCGCGTTATGGGTCTCCATATCGATAATGGTATGATGCGTATGGATGAGAGCCAAAAGATTATCGAGTTCCTTAAAGCCGAGGGTATGCACAATCTCCGCGTAGTAGATGCTACCGATAGCTTCCTAAGCAAACTCGAGGGTATCACAGCACCAGAGGAGAAGCGTAAGCGTATCGGTGCTACTTTCCTCGTCGTAAAGGATGAGGAGATGGCTAAGCTAAATCTCGACCCTAAGGAGTGGATGATCGCTCAGGGTACTATATATCCAGATACTATCGAGAGCGGCGGTACTAAGAATGCCGACCTTATTAAAACCCACCACAATCGCGTTAAGGAGGTTATGGATCTCATGGAGCAGGGTCTCCTTCTCGAACCTCTTGCCGACCTCTACAAGGATGAGGTGCGTATGCTCGGCGAGGAGCTTGGTATCCCTCATAACCTCGTATGGCGTCACCCTTTCCCTGGCCCAGGTCTCGGCGTGCGTATGCTCTGCTCTGATGGTAATGGCGATTTCGCTACTAATGCCGATGTAGAGGGTCTCGAGTCATATCTCAAGGAGAATAATATCGAGGGTTACGTCCTCCCAGTAAAGAGTGTGGGCGTACAGGGCGATGGTCGTACATACGCTCAGCCTTTCCTCCTCACAACAAAGAATCTCTCTTGGAAGGAGTGCGAGAAGTTCAGTACAGAGCTTGTTAACCGTTTCAAGGTTATCAATCGCGTCATTTGGCAGGTTGGCACAGTATCTAACGAAATGCCTAAGCTCGTTGCTCAATACGCAACTAAAGATAAGTTCGATACTCTCCGCCATTTCGATAATATCTGTACAGAGTTCCTACAGAATAACGACCTATACGAGAAGATCTGGCAGATGCCTGTAGTGCTCACCCCACTACACGTAGCTGATAAGCCTTGTATCGTTATGCGCCCTGTGAATAGCTCCGAGGCTATGACAGCTAACTTCGCAGAGATTGACCAAAAACTCCTCGAAGGTCTTTGGGGTCAATTCCAAGCCGATGGCGCAGGATCCCTCTGGTACGACGTTACTCACAAGCCTCCAGGCACAATCGAGTGGGAATAGTCACATAACATTAAAGAGTAATATCCTCAAGATATCTCCATAGCCCGACAGCATAATCTGTCGGGCTTTTTTTATATCCACCTAATTAGAAATTTACGATGAACAAGGGATCATCCGCCCTCCTCCCTAGCATCTCCTAGCCCCTCTAGAATAACTAGTCTCTCTAGAATAACTACAAAAATTACGACCAACGAGGGTGCTCCCAACATCCATCCACTTTATATCCACATGTTTTTCTAGCCTCCTCTAGGATATCTAGCCTATCTAGGCCCACTAGAAAATCTAAAAAAACTGCGAGCAAACAGGATTCATCCGCCCTCATTCAACTATTCTCCCTTGTCCATTACCCATTCTCCATTGTTATTATTATATTTGCATCATATAGAATCGGCGATAGATGAATACTTTCAAACTAGAGAGTGCATATGAGCCTATGGGCGATCAACCACAGGCTATCAAAGAGCTTACTGAGGGAATTCTTAATGGTGTTAAGGATCAAACTCTCCTCGGTGTTACTGGCTCTGGTAAGACGTTTACTATCGCCAATGTTATTAAGAATATAGGCCGACCAACACTTATCTTATCGCACAATAAGACGCTTGCAGCTCAGCTATATTCTGAATTCAAGGAGTTCTTCCCTAATAACCTCGTTGAGTATTTCGTATCTTATTACGATTACTACCAACCTGAGGCTTATATCGCAAGTACCGATACCTATATCGAGAAGGATCTAGCTATCAATATGGAGCTAGATAAATTGCGTATCCGTGCCACTTCAGCACTTCTCTCTGGTCGTAAGGATGTCATTGTCATATCTTCCGTATCTTGTCTATATGGTATCGGTAATCCTGATGATTTCCATAATGGGCTAATCCAACTTAATAAGGGGCAAATCATACCGCCTACAGTGCTCCTACGCCAACTTACCGATGTATTATATACTCGTAATGATATAACTTTCGATAGGGGTAATATCCGTATCAAGGGCGACACACTAGATGTTTACCCTGCTTATGCCGATTTCGCTTATCGTATCATGTTCTGGGGCGACGAAATCGACTCTATCCAAATGTTCGACCCAGTATCTAACGCTATCCTCGAAAACCTCGAGGAGTGTATGATATATCCTGCTAATATCTTCGTTACCTCTAAGGAACGTACCGAGCAGGCTATACGTATGATTCAAGACGACTTGCTAAAGGAGTGCGCCGAATTCGAACAGAATGGTCGTATGATTGAGGCTAAGCGTCTCCAACAACGTGTGGAATACGATATCGAAATGATACGCGAACTTGGCTACTGCCCAGGTGTGGAGAATTACTCAAGATATTTCGATGGTCGCGATGAGGGTACTAAGCCTTTCTGCCTATTGGATTATTTCCCTAAGGATTTCCTTATGGTCATAGATGAGAGCCATGTTACCGTACCGCAAATTCGCGCTATGTATGGTGGTGATAAATCACGTAAGGACTCTCTTGTGGAGTATGGCTTCCGTCTCAAGGCGGCTAGAGATAACCGCCCTCTTAAATTCGAGGAGTTCGAGTCTATGCTCCACCAAACAATATACGTCTCTGCTACTCCTGCCGATTACGAAATGGAGAAGTGTGGTGGCGTATACGTGGAGCAGGTGGTACGCCCTACTGGCCTCCTCGACCCAATAATTTATGTGCGTCCTACTACATACCAAATCGATAACCTCCTTGAGGAAATCGTAATCCGTATTGAGAAGCACGAACGTACTCTAGTTACTACCCTCACTAAGCGTATGGCTGAGGAGCTGACTGAGTATCTCATGAAGGCTAATATCAAAACAGCATACATCCATTCTGATGTGGATACGCTCGAACGTGTCGAAATCCTCGAAAAACTTCGTAAGGGGGAGTACGATGTCCTCGTTGGCGTTAACCTTCTTCGCGAGGGACTAGACCTCCCAGAGGTGTCTCTTGTGGCTATCCTTGATGCGGATAAGGAGGGCTTCTTACGCTCTGAACGTTCCATGACTCAGACTGCTGGCCGCGCAGCTCGTAATATCAATGGTACCGTTATTATGTATGCCGACCGCATCACTGCGTCTATGCAGGCTACTATAGACTCTACAAATGAACGTAGGGCTAAGCAAATAAGATATAATACCGAGCATGGCATCACGCCTAAGGCTCTAAATAAGGCTCTCCCTACAGGCGACCTTATCGCTTCTAAACCTCAAAAGGTATCTCCTGATGATATCCTTATCGCTGCCGAGGAGGCTGGTACATATAACGCTTGGGGTGCTAAGCAATATGAAAAGGCTATCAAGGAGGCTGAACGTGACATGAAACAGGCTTCTAAGGAGTTGGATTTTATCGCGGCTGCCCAATACCGCGATCATATGTTCGCTCTCCAAAAGGCTTACGAAAAATACAAAACAGAAAATGCATAATATGAAATACATATACTCTCTAATCGCATTAGTACTTCTATCTTCTACCTCTTGTATGCGTAATACAAATAAGGAACTAAAGGAGGTGGAGGAGATGCAAGAGGTGGCTTCTCTCTCTATGAGGGACCTCCATACCATAGTTACCGATTCAGGTTATATGAAGTATGAATTCGAGACTCCGGAAATGCATCAGTACGACAATGCAGAGGAGCCTTATATCGATTTCCCTAATGGCCTTAAGTTTAGAATGTACTCCGAACACGGACAACTCACTAAGTCGCGTATTCGTTGCAATAATGCTAAGTACTATAAGACCCGTAAATTGTGGGAGCTTAACTTCGATGTCGAGGCTACCACTGAAAAGAATGACATCCTTAATACCGAACAACTATTCTGGGATACTCAGAATCACAAGATATATAGCGACAAGTTCGTTAAAATCACAACCAAACATCAGGTTATTACTGGTAAGGGTTTTGAAAGTGACGAGAAGTTGTCTCAATATGAAATCAAACGTCCTGGTGGCGAAATAGAATTGGAGGAGAATAAATAATACCATGAGCTCAATAGTATTCCTTATCCTAATGCTCGTATTCTCTGCCTTTTTCTCGGGCAGCGAAATGGCATACTTGTCAAGTAATCGACTAGAACTTGAGATTATCCGCAAAAAGAGTCCGCGCACTTCTAGTATCATAGATATCTTCATGGCCGACTCAGGTACTCTCATCGCTACTATCCTCGTGGGTAATAATATTGCTCTCGTTATATATGGTTTGCTATTTGGTGAAATAATGAATCCACTTATTCAGCAGTATATTACCACCTCAGAGAGTCTTATACTGCTCATCCAAACCATAATATCTACTATCATCATTATCGTTACAGCTGAGTTCTTCCCAAAGACCGTCATACAAACCAACCCTTCGCGTATGCTAAATGCTTTGGCTATGCCATTGCTTTTGTTCTACATCCTCTTCTTCCCTATCGCAAGGGGTATGCAGTGGTGCGCACATTTCTTCATAACAAAGATTCTTCGTCGAAATGCCGACGAGGATACAGACAATCTACTTCCCTCAAGAATAGACCTCGATAACCTTCTTTCTAACCAATCTGAGGCCTCAAATGGTAACGTAGAAAGCGAAGTAGCACAAGAGGCTAAACTGATGAAGAATGCCCTAGATTTCGGTAAGATTAAGGTGCGCGACTGCGCAATACCTCGTACCGAAATCGAGGCCGTAGATATTACCGAATCAATAGAGGAGCTAAACAATATATTCATCCGTACTGGATACTCAAAAATCCTAGTATATGAGGAGACGATAGATAATATTATTGGATATGTCCACGCCTCTTCTATGTTCAAAAAACCAAAGGATATCCGCTCTATCATGTCTCCTATTGCCGTAGTGCCAGAGACTATGGAGGCTAAAATGCTACTTAAGCGTTTTACAGGGGAGCATAAGAGTATAGCACTAGTAGTTGATGAGTTTGGTGGTACTGCTGGTATGGTAACCCTAGAGGATGTCCTAGAGGAGATATTCGGAGAGATAGACGATGAACATGATACTCCTGAATATATCGAAAAGGTATGCGATGAGGGCGAGTATATATTCTCTGGACGCTTAGAGATAGACTACCTCAATGATAAGTATAATCTCGATCTCCCAACGTCTGATGATTATGATACTATAGCCGGACTCATCCTAAGTATCACAGAGAGCATCCCCGCCCAAGAAGAGGTGGTAGAGACCGACGGATTCGAATTCAAGATACTTGTAGCTACACAGGCCCGCATTGAAACAATAAAACTAACAAAGAAACAATAGTCTTAGATATCCAATACATATCCTTATATCAATCCTAGTAGTCAAATACCAATAATACATAAAAATACCCCGCGCAATGGATAACCATAACGCGGGGCTTTTCTTTTGAGAATTTAGGCTTATGCCTTGATCTCAACCTCAACACCTGAAGGCAACTCGAGCTTCATAAGAGCCTCGATAGTCTTAGATGTAGAAGAGTAGATGTCGATAAGACGCTTGTAGCTAGAGAGCTCAAACTGCTCACGTGACTTCTTGTTTACGAATGTAGAACGAAGTACTGTGAAGATGCTCTTGTGTGTAGGAAGTGGAATTGGACCGCTAACTACTGCACCTGTAGCCTTAACTGTTTTAACAATCTTCTCTGCTGACTTGTCAACCAAGTTGTGGTCGAAAGACTTAAGCTTAATTCTTACTTTTTGACTCATTTCTGTATTTATTAATAATTATCAGAATAAGTGGAGAGTTAAGAGTCATTCGCTAACTCTCCACGAAATTTATTTTATCTATGTATTAGAGGAGCTCAGTATGACCCTTAACCTCCTTCAATACCTCGATTGCGATGTTACGAGGAACCTCAGCATACTCATGGAACTCCATAGACTGAGTAGCACGACCCTGAGAAATAGTACGGAGAACTGTTACGTAACCGAACATCTCTGCGAGAGGTACCTTAGCCTTGATTACACGAGCACCATTCTTCTCCTCCATGCCCTCAACCTGGCCACGACGCTTGTTAAGGTCACCGATGATATCACCCATGTACTCCTCTGGAGTAACAACCTCTACCTTCATGATAGGCTCGAGCAATACTGGAGATGCCTTAGCACAAGCTGCCTTAAATGCCTGACGAGCTGCAACCTCGAATGAGAGTGAATCGGAATCCACTGGGTGGAATGAACCATCGTAAAGAGTAACCTTGAGGTTCTCTACCTCATAGCCTGCAAGAACACCATTCTTCATAGCCTCCTTGAAGCCCTTCTCTACAGAAGGAATGTACTCCTTAGGTACGTTACCGCCCTTAACCTCATCGATGAATGTAAGACCTGGCTTACCCTCCTCTGCTGGACCAATCTTACAGCAGATATCAGCAAACTTACCACGACCACCAGTCTGCTTCTTGAACACCTCACGGTGATCAACCTCAGCGTTGATTGTCTCACGGTAAGATACTTGTGGACGACCTTGGTTACACTCTACCTTGAACTCTCTCTTCAAACGGTCGATGATGATATCCAAGTGGAGCTCACCCATACCCTCGATAACTGTTTGACCTGTCTCCTCGTCTGTCTTGAAGCGGAATGTTGGGTCCTCCTCAGACAACTTGATAAGAGCATTAGTCAACTTGTCCATATCCTTCTGGCTGATTGGCTCTACTGAGATACCAATTACAGGCTCAGCGAATGTCATTGACTCGAGAGAAATTGGATGGTTCTCATCACAAAGTGTATCACCTGTCTTGATATCCTTGAAACCTACAGCAGCTCCGATATCACCTGTACCGATAACATCCTGTGGAATCTGCTTGTTAGACTTCATCTGATAGAGACGTGCGATACGCTCCTTCTTATCTGAACGAGCATTGAGGACGTATGAACCAGCCTCAAGCTTACCAGAATATACGCGGATGAATGCGAGACGACCTACGAATGGGTCTGTAGCGATCTTAAATGCAAGAGCTGAAAGAGGCTCATCCTCTTTGCTATGACGCTCCTCCTCCTCACCAGTGTGTGGGTTAACACCTACTGCTGCTGGGATATCCATTGGAGAAGGCAAGAATGCCATTACGGCGTCGAGAAGACGCTGAACGCCCTTGTTGCGGAATGAAGAACCACAAAGCATAGGAGTAATCTCCTGTGCGATAGTAGCCTTACGGATAGCTGCAAGCATCTCCTCCTCTGTGATAGAGTTAGGATCCTCGAAGAACTTCTCCATAAGAGCCTCATCCTGCTCAGCTACTGCCTCAACGAGCTTAGCGCGCCACTCCTCAGCCTCAGCCTGCATGCTCTCGCGGATTGGCTTGTACTCGAAAGTAGAGCCGAGATCCTGGTGGTCTGACCAGATAATCTCTTGATTTGTGATAAGGTCAATAACGCCCTCGAATGTATCCTCAGCACCGATAGGAATTACTACAGGAACTGGGTTAGCACCGAGAACCTCACGTACCTGGCGAACTACCTCGAAGAAGTTTGCACCTGAACGGTCCATCTTGTTAACGAAACCGATACGTGGTACGTTGTACTTATTAGCCTGACGCCATACTGTCTCAGACTGTGGCTGTACACCACCTACTGCACAGAACAAAGCAACTGCACCGTCGAGGATACGGAGCGAACGCTCAACCTCTACAGTAAAGTCAACATGGCCTGGAGTATCGATAATGTTACACTTGTAAACCTTATCCTTGTACTTCCAGTTAGCTGTTACAGCAGCAGAGGTAATTGTGATACCGCGCTCCTGCTCCTGCTCCATCCAGTCCATTGTTGCTGCACCATCGTGTACCTCACCAAGTTTGTGTGTGATACCAGTGTAGAACAATATACGCTCTGTGGTAGTTGTCTTACCAGCATCGATATGCGCCATGATACCGATATTTCTGGTCAAATGAAGATCTGCCATAATGACTTTCGTTTATAGTAGTAAATATTAGAAACGGAAGTGTGCGAATGCACGGTTAGCCTCAGCCATCTTGTGCATATCCTCCTTACGCTTGTAAGCGGCACCTTCGTTGTTATAAGCTGCAACAATTTCAGCAGCGAGCTTCTCGGCCATTGAGTGACCTGAACGTTTGCGTGAGTAGAGAATCATGTTCTTGATAGCAAGAGAAGCCTTACGATCTGGACGGATCTCAGTAGGAACCTGGAATGTTGCACCACCTACACGACGGCTCTTAACCTCTACGGCAGGAGTAATATTCTCGAGAGCCTTCTTGAAGTACTCCAATACTGGCTTGCTCTCCTTCTCAGCCTTGTCAGCGATGCGATCAAGTGCGTCATAAAGGATTGTGAATGCTACTGACTTCTTGCCGTCAACCATCAAATTGTTAACGAACTGAGTTACCATGATATCACCGAACTTTGGATCTGGTAACAATACTCTTTTCTTTGGCTTAGCCTTTCTCATGTTTTTTCTTGTTTTGCAGTTGATTTTTAGATCCAGCTGTCAAATGCTTGCTTCAACGGTCCGAACGGACTATTTACTCAACCGATTTGCAACTGTAAACAAAAACTCACTAACCGTTAATGATTATTTTTTCTTTGCAGGTGCTGCTGCTCCCTTACCTGCCTTTGGACGCTTAGCACCGTACTTAGAACGACGCTGCATACGACCTTCTACACCGCTTGCATCGAGTGTACCGCGTACCAAGTGGTAACGTACACCTGGAAGGTCCTTAACACGACCACCACGAACAAGCACGATTGAGTGCTCCTGGAGGTTGTGACCCTCTCCTGGGATGTATGCGTTAACTTCCTTGCCGTTTGTCAAACGTACACGAGCTACTTTACGCATAGCTGAGTTAGGCTTCTTAGGGGTAGTAGTGTACACACGTACACAAACACCTCTACGTTGTGGGCATGAATCAAGTGCTGGTGACTTGCTCTTGTCCACGAGTTTAGTACGACCTTTGCGTACCAACTGCTGAATCGTAGGCATTACTTAAAAATGTATTAAAACGTTATAAATGAAATTGTTGCATGCTACGTGTAGACATAGTCGCCTACAAATAGCGGTCGCAAAGTTAGTAACTTTTTGATTACAAACAAATAAGAGGTGGTTAAAAAGTATTTAGTTGTGGTTGATAATACAGAGAGAAGCGAGGAAAATGGATAATGGTTGAAAGGATAGTTAATGGCAGCTTGTTCATCGTAAAAAAGTTATTGCGATTATATAGTGTGCATAGTCGTTCATCGTAAAAAACAATAAGTGAGCATACGGGCTGTCCCCTTATTCATCGTAAAAAAACGCATTTATTCGAAGAAGAAATTGATGCTGAATATACGCGATTTGAGAGAAGATAGAGCTTGCTGATATGGGCGGTCGTCATAATCGGCATCAACCTGAAAGCTATGGATATTTGTGAGGCCAAAAGAGCTTTTGAGCTCTACTGAAAAGCGGAAATATTGCAGATAGAAATCAATACCAGCACCGAAATCAAGGCAAGTATCAAAAGATTTCATCTGCAGGTGGCTCTGTTTGTCCTTCGCCAAATCGTATTTGAGAGAGATGCCCGCATCTACGAAGGGCTGGACATTATTATATCTAAAGGCGCTATACTTTAGAACTATAGGCATATCAATAAATGTAGACTTGATACGAAGAGGTTCATCGTCAACCTTCTCACCATATTCATTATAGAAAGTGAGATTGCGCTCGCCGAAACTGACACCAGGTAGTACGCGTAGGTTAAGATGCTTAGCGAGACGTAGATCGGTAATGATGCCTAGGTTAATACCTGGGGCGAGATCCTCTATCTCGGCATAACGCGCCACATACTTATTATCCTCCGTTCTCGCTCCAGAATTGTATATATGGTAATCCAGGAAGTTGAAGCCGATGAGGAAGCCAAAGTGCAACTGTTGGTATTCGTACCCAGGAAGGTTAGGCAAACGGCGAGAACGAGCCTCTGGTATCACCTGAGAGAAAGAGGAGATACTAGTAAAGACGAGACATAATATAGAGAGTAGCCAACGCATTCTTATTGCTTTTCGGCTATATAAATGGTAGCGATACCAAAGGTAAGCGATATACGTTTGATAGGATTCATCCCCACTGATATGAGATAACGTTCGAAATCTGCACCATCAGGGAAAGCGAGGACAGACTCTGGGAGATACTCGTATGCGCGACTATCCTTTGATACGCAACGACCAATAAGCGGTAGAATATTCTTAAAATAGAACATATACAACTGCTTCATAGGGAATGTGCGAGGCTTTGAGAATTCGAGGATGACCATACGACCACCCTTACGGATAACGCGAGCCATCTCTGCTAGACCCTTATCTAGGTGGGCATAGTTGCGTACTCCGAAAGCTACGGTAACAGCATCGAAAGAGTTGTCTTGAAAAGGAAGAGCCTCTGAGTCCGCCTTAGCCAACTCTATCTGATTCTGCAGCCCCAATTTCTGAACCTTCTGACGCCCAATCTCTATCATGCCCTCGGTAAGATCCGTTCCTGTAACAGGGACGCCTAGCATCTTATGAGCAAGTATAGCGAGATCGCCAGTGCCAGTTGCAACATCTAGAATATGGTCAAGAGGAGAGAGGTCAGATAGTGCACGGATAGCCTTACGACGCCACGACTTATCTATATTCATAGACAAGAGATGGTTAAGAAGGTCGTACTTAGGAGCAATAGCGTTGAACATCTGCTCAACTTCTGAAGCCTTAGATTGTCCCTCTTGATAATAAGGCTTGATAGGGGTAGTTGTCTTTTCTTCCATGCCACAAAAATAAGAAATCCCTAAATACAAAAGTACTTAGGGATTTAGAAAATAGGTGAGTAAAATTTAACTCGAAAATAAATAATGCGTTTTTGTATGGCTATTTAGCCTCCTCAAGAGCCTCAGAGACATTGATTACATAATCGCCCAACTCCTCGCACTCTTGTAGCATGTCGGTGAAGTATACACCTATCTCGTATGGGTAATCGCCATTCTTGACATGTTCGAAATTCTGCATCTTCTCCTGATTGCGATAATCATTGATATCCTTCTCGCACTTATTCGCGCTATCGATATCGCAGATATAATCGTCTGACGAGAGATTGCGAACCATGACTTCTAGAGAGCGATCCACGAGGTCGAGCATCATATTCAACTTCTCCTTGATAGACTCAGGCATTACAAGTTTTTGTGTGCGGACACGATTTATGAGTCGCGCTAGAGAGAAGTTAGCATCGCCCACGCTCTCTATTTCGCCCACTATTTTTAGCATTGCCTTATTGCGACGGCGACCCTCATCTGATAGTTTGCCTTGGTTTACCTTTGTAAGGTAGTTGGCTATCTCGACCTCCACATTGTCACTTAGGTCCTCGTACTTCTCTATCTTCTCATATAGCTTCTCAAAGTCCGACGACGATAGTTGCTCATCAAGCATTTGGCGTACCATGCCGAACATCTTATGCGTATGCTCGGCGAAGAGTGTTATCTCCTTCTTTGCTTGAATTTGAGATAGTTCGGCTGTAGACAAGAGACCAGTAGAGATGAATCTGAGGTGGAACTCCTCCTCTGCATCTGGTTTCGTAGGGAGAACCCTCATAACGATACGTTCTATAAGTTTGGTAAACCATATAAATACGAATGCGTTAGTGAGGTTGAATACCGAATGGAATACCGCCAATGCTAGAGGTACTTGTTCTACATCTATTCTAGGAGAGGCGCCTGACATGCCCAATACTATACGGTCTACAAGTTCTGTGAACGGATAGAATAGCACAAGTAGCCATACTATACCTAGGAGATTGAATACCATATGTACCATAGCAGCGCGACGTGCAGATATATTTCCCACAGACGCAGCTATATTAGCTGTTACGGTAGTACCGATATTTTCGCCCATTACCATTGCGGCTGCCATCTCGAAAGGTATCCATCCTTGAGAACACATTACGAAGGTGAGAGCCATGGTGGCACTAGATGATTGGATGACTATGGTAAGTACAGTACCGATAAATAAGAATAGGAATATTGATGCATAACCGCCTGATGTGTAATTCTGGAGGAATGCCAATATCTCTGGCGACTCATTGATATTTGGTACCGAGCCCTTAAGGAAGTCAAGGCCCATGAAGAGTAGTGCGATACCCACAATTAGTTCGCCTACATTATGCCAAGTATTACGCTTGCTAAAAATAAGAGGAAGAGCAATACCTATGGCAGGCAGAGCTAATGCTGATATATCCGCACTAAATCCTAGGATACTGATAATCCATCCAGTAACAGTAGTACCAATATTAGCACCCATAATAACGCCGATAGACTCTGTAAGAGTGAGTAGACCAGCGTTTACGAAGCTAACTACGAGTACCGTTGTGGCACTAGACGACTGGATGACAGTGGTAATGAGGAATCCCGTTATGAGTCCCAAGAATCGATTGGATGTCATAATGCCAAGGATATTCTTGAGACGCGAACCTGCCACCTTCTGCAAGGCCTCTGACATCATCTTCATACCATATAAGAAGAGGGCCAAGGAGCCAAGCAATCGAAGGAAATCAAAGAAAGAGTAATTCATAACGAGTATTATATGTAATTATATTAGCGCATCAACCAGAATACTAATGCGCCTGCGAAATAACCAGAAAGCGCGAGAAGTGACATGCGCTTTACATACCACATGAAGTCAATCTTTTCAAGGCCCATAGCGGCAACACCTGCAGCAGAGCCAATGATAAGAACGCTACCGCCTGTACCCGCACAATATGCGAGCATCTCCCAGAACTTGCCATCAATAGCATATACCGATAGTGGGTCGGCAGATATCTCATACATACCCATAGCACCTGCTACAAGAGGTACATTATCTACTATAGAAGAGAGAACACCAATGGTAAGGTTTATCACATAGATATTCTTATCTGTAACAGCATCTAGCCATGTAGAGAACTCCTTGAGGATGCCAGCCGAAGCCAAAGCGCCTACAGCAGTAAGGATACCTAGGAAGAAGAAGATAGTAGGTACATCTACTTTGCGCATTACACTCTCAATAGTAAGGCGATTACGTATGCTACGTGCACGTCTACGATGGAGCACCTCAGTTACTATCCATACTATACCTAGGCCGAGCAGCATGCCCATATAAGGAGGAAGATGTGTAGTCATCTTAAATGGAGGAACCAATACGAGCATCAATACACCCAAGCAAAGCATGCCCATCTGTATCTTAGGGGTGGTAAAGATAATGTCTTCTGTCTCTTGTACTGGGCGTTCTACTTCGCCCTTGAGAACGAATGAGAGAACAATCAATGGTACTAATAGGGCTACGAAGCTTGGAACTAATATAGCACCCATGATATTGACAGCTGAAATCTGACCACCAATCCATAGCATGATGGTTGTAACGTCGCCAATAGGGCTCCATGCACCACCTGCATTTGCTGCTATTACTACTGCCCCTACTAATGTCCAACGTGTCTCTTTGTCGGCTACTAGCTTACGTAGAAGGGCTATCATAACGATAGTTGTAGTAAGGTTATCAAGTACTGCCGACATAAAGAATGTTAGCAAACATATAATCCAAAGAAGCTTTACCTTGCTACGAGTAGTAATGATATTTGTAAGAACGCTAAACCCGCTGTGTGAGTCGACCGCCTCTACGATAGTCATCGCAGCAAGAAGGAAGAAGAGGGTTTCTGAGGTCTCACCAAGATTCTCTTGGAGGAGATGTATTGTTTGATGGACGTCACCATCGCCCATTGTAATATAAATAACCCATGTAAGTACACCGATGATAAGAGCAGGAGCTGCCTTATTCACTTTTAGAGGATGTTCCAATGCTATACATGCATAGCCAATAAGGAACACTGCAATCATTAAAGCTATCACGACAAAACTTGATTTATTGTTAAAAACTGTTATATATTACGATACTGTGTAGATGTTGTTACGAAATTTACTTACGAATTAATGTCGCTTTGTATATACGGACATCTTTTATTGGCCTATCTCCATTTAGAGGTAGCGCAGCTATTTTATCTACGACATCCATTCCTGATGTTACTTCGGCAAATACCGTATAGTCGCCATCAAGGTATGGGGCTCCGCCCACTGTCGTATATGCTTCTCGTTGTGCAGGAGAGAACTTCTTATGGTACTCTTTCTCTATATCGTCTAGATCTTTATTCGAGAATGTTCTGCCTGCTACTATGTAAAATTGCGAACCGTCAGAGCGATTACTGCTATTGTGGTCTTGTGGTAACTTACTAGCGGCTACCATGCCTCGCTTGTGGAATAGTGTTGGTACTATATGCATTGGTATGGTATAACCCGGACCTTGCCAGCCTACTTGGGCATCTGGTCCTGCGTTGCGACTATCTGCTGCTCCTGTTTGTATAAGGTAGTTCTCTAGTACTCGATGTACTAATAGGCTATCATAGAAGTGGTCGGTCACAAGCCTAATAATATTCTCTTTATACTCAATAGTCTCGTCAAATAGACGCATGGATATTTTGCCCATTGAGGTGTTGAGTGTAAATCCTGCTATGGTTGATGCCTTAGGGTATACCTTATTGCTCTTTAGTCGCATTTGGTATATACTCTCGTGGATGTTATTGACACGAGGAAGTATTTCTTTGATGGTTGATGCTGTTATTAGGTCGTTATTACGCCCCACCATGCCATATATGCATCCATCTTCATCGAATATTGGTGTACCACTTGGTATAGATGTAGTAATTACCCCTAATGTGTCTATATCAATGTTGTTCTTTACTATGCGTTTGCGATTGTCAACAGTCAGGTAGTGGAGTCCTTTACCTGCTATGGCGTCAATGTTGACTATAGGTGGTAGTTTGTCTGATGATACCTTGCGCTCTACTCGTAGGGCTACTATATCGTCATCTATATTATATGCTGAGAATCCAAATACATTGAATGTCTGTTTGCTACCTATCGGATTTAGCTTGGCTTTCTGTGCCCCTTTTATCCACGACATTGTGGTTAGTACAATATCTGGGGCTACATATACTCCATTGGCCTCGCCTAAAAATGAGCCATAGACATCATACGCTATGATATGTGCCATAGCGTTCTTGTTCCGCTCAGAATAGTCGGGCTTTATCACTTGTGGCTTCTCTTGCTCCGATGTCGATGTGTTACATGCTGAGAGCATGAGAGTAGCTATTATTGTTAAAACGAAATAACGTAACTGCATGGGTGTGTGTGTTACCTTCAATAGTTATTAATCTTCAATGGTAATAGTCATTCGTACATCTTGTAGCGGTCTATCATTCTTGTCGGTCTTCAACGTGCTTATCTTACGCAGTACATCGAAGCCTGAAATTAGCTCGCCAAATACCGTATATTCACCATCCAAATCGGGCGTTCCTCCTATGGTCGTGTAGGCTTCGCGTTGTTCCTGGGTGAATTCTAAGTAGTCTGATATACGATACTCAAATTCTATCTTCTCTTTTATCTCTTTGGCTAGAGCATTGTAGGCTTTTTTGTCAGTTGCCTTTAGCTCTGCTAAGCGTTGTTTGTGGGGGTAGTGGTATGTCTCATGGAGTTTCTTCTTTATAGGGTTGTTCACTCTCTTCTCCATAAGGGTGAGTATAGAGTCGGCTACCACTTGCCCTTTTACTATGTAGAATTGTGATATGTCTGATGTCTTGAGCATATTCACTTTGTCAGGCTGGCGTGGCGCACATAATGCGCCAAATTTATGGAAGCGCTTCTTGGTGAACTCTGAGTCTATATTATCTGCTTCGTCGCCGTAGCCTATGTGCTGACCAGGTTTGGCGTTTTTAGAGTCTGACGAACCGCCTTGGATGACGAAGTTCTTTACTACTCTATAGAATAGTGTGCCATCAAAATGTTTCTCTTGTACCAATTTGATGAACTCATTACGATGCTTTGGGGTGTCGTCATATAGCATCGCTACCATGTCTCCCATATTTGTATGGATTCTGACTCTTACCTTCTGAGCCTCAGAATCAAATTGTAGGACTATTATTGAAAGAACAAAACAGATAATATAGCGATACATAATTTCTCTTTTTTACTATTCGATAATCTCCATTGTCATCCAGATGTCTTTTACTGGTCTGTCACCCGGACTGTATACAGGTTGCGCTGCTATGGAATCTATAACCTCCCAACCTTCTATAATCTCTCCAAATACTGTGTATTCTCCATCTAGATGAGGTGTGCCGCCTATTGTGGTGTAGGCCTCACGCTGCTCGTTGGTAAATTTGTACTGACCGCGTTTCTCAAGTTCCTCCTCTACTCTGCCCATTATTGCTATCTGTAGGTCTATGAGTTTCTCTTGTAGACCATTTTGCTGGTAGTATTTTAGGGAGTCTGCATACTCTGGCTCTATTTTGCGGAATATCTGCTGACGAATACGATTGTTTATTCGTATCTCATAATCGTTCAATAGCGAATCTGAATATACCTCACCTTGAACAATGTAAAACTGTGAGCCAGATGACATCTTATTTGGGTTCACAGCATCTCCTTTTCTAGCTGCTGCTAGGGCTCCACGTTTGTGAAAATACTTCGGATGTACTATCTCTGCATCGATCGGACCGCCTATTTGGTTCGTTCCTAACTGTGCATATGGTTGCGCATTCCTCGAGGTTGGGTCTCCTCCTTGTATCATGAAGCCTTTTATTACTCTGTGAAATAGTAGCGAGTCATATTCGCCATTGCGTACCAAGCCTAAGAAGTTCTCTTTGTGTAGAGGTGTCTCATTATATAGTCGGGCAACCATCATGCCGTATGGTGTGTTGATACGAACAAGGGATGTGCCGTTATTGGATGTGGCGCATGATACGCCAACTATACTTAGTAATAGTACAACTAATATCGTAGTAACAAAATGTTTCATGAGCACAAAGATAAACAAAAAAGCTACAAAGTGTAATCAAAACACCTTGTAGCCTTATATTATTATCGGTAATTATTAACCGAGGTAAGACTTCAAAAGCTTGCTGCGGGAATTGTGACGTAGGCGACGAATCGCTTTCTCCTTAATCTGACGAACACGCTCTCTTGTAAGACCAAATCGCTCGCCTATCTCTTCTAAGGTCATCTCTTGACAACCTATGCCAAAGAACAACTTCACAATGTCGCTCTCACGCTCCGTAAGCGTAGAAAGTGCACGCTCTATCTCACGAGAAAGTGACTCATTGATTAGCTGGCGGTCTGCATTTGGAGAGTCGTTATTTACAAGCACATCAAGTAGGTTGTTATCCTCACCCTCTACAAATGGAGCGTCTACTGAGATGTGACGACCTGATACACGAAGCGTATCTGCTACTTTGTCTGCTGGTAAGTCTAGCTGGTCCGCTAGCTCTTCCGCAGATGGTCTGCGCTCGTTCTCTTGCTCAAATTTGTTGAATGCCTTGTTAATCTTGTTAAGTGAGCCTACCTGATTCAATGGAAGACGCACAATACGCGACTGCTCTGCCAAGGCTTGAAGAATCGACTGACGAATCCACCAAACAGCATACGAGATAAATTTGAAGCCTCTTGTCTCATCAAACTTCTCTGCTGCCTTAATCAAACCGAGGTTACCCTCGTTAATAAGGTCTGGCAAACTTAAACCCTGATTCTGATACTGCTTCGCCACAGATACCACAAAACGAAGATTAGCACGAGTAAGCTTCTCTAGTGCTCGCTCATCTCCTTGCTTAATACGCTGAGCTAGCTCTACCTCCTCCTCTACAGTAATCAGTTCCTCTCGGCCAATTTCCTGTAAATACTTGTCTAGTGAAGCACTCTCACGATTAGTAATCGATTTTGTAATCTTAAGTTGTCTCATATTCCCTTAAAACTGTTTGTTACCCTTGTTTAACGCTGTCTTATACGAAATGACCGCTCTGTAATGTTACAGAAAACGGACTATTTGTATAATATTTAACGTTAATTAACTATAGGTAACTAGATTGGTAAAATAGGTTGTAAATAGTGTTGTTTCTGTTTGTCGGGTTAAACGAAGGCTCGCCTATCCGGGTTGTTCGTTTTTAGTTAAATGAATTGAAACACAACACAAATACTTATAATACTAGGGTAGTTCCTCTATTTTACCAAGCGGATGTCTTGTAGGCCTATGATCTCCTATCTTGCCTATTGTCTCCTCCTTTTATCAATCTTGCTAATCCGTATACATATCGCCTAAAGCCTGGCTTGTAACTTAATAGTCTGTCAAACCAATCAAGGTGTCTATTTACCATGCGTACTACTATGCCTACATATACCATCGCAAATAGCGTGCCTACTCCTACTATCTGCCACTGCCATGAGCCTAATAGTACAAAGCATAGTACTACTGCTATGGCTACTAAAGTAATGTCTACTCTAATCTTTGCCTTGGGGAATGGCCACCCTGTTATCTTGTGTATGGCAATGGTAATGCCTTCTCCAGGCATGGTCACCGAGCCGCATTTTACCTCCATGGCTATGCCAATGCCTAATATGCTACAGCCTGCTATTTGTACAAGCGCGTTTATCCATAGGTCGCTAGATTCTAGCCACTCTGTTACCGCCATATTTAGGTCTATGAGCATGCCGAAGAAGAAGCCTATCACAAGCTGAAATAGCTGTACCCACTCAAATTTCCTGCGTAATATCATTATCTGTGCCGCCACAAATATGGCGTTCATTATTATGGTATAACCGCCAATGGTCAATGATGGTACACCATCTATAATGGTGCCTGCTGATGCCATTACGTAGGGTATCGTAGAAATAACGCTCGAGCCAAGCTGACTCCTTACACAAACTGCTACTCCTAATGTCATCACATATAGTGATAGTAACAATAGTACATGCTGCCAAATAAATGAGATTATTATGTTCTTTCTCATATCTATTTAGTTAATCTTCTATGTCCATAGGCTGGTGATGAACATCGGTGTCTCATCTTGCGCTTTCTTAAAGCCGCATCTCTCATAAAAGCCACACTCTTTATTATAGGCTGCTAGCGCTATTCTTAGGTAGTCGCTATACTTCTCCTTGACCTTCTCCAAAAGGCTCTTTCCTATTCCCTTGCCATGATACTCTGGTCGCACAAGTAGGTAGTGAATATACGCTGTCATAATACCATCGTCCATGGCACTTATCAGCCCCACTAGTTTCTCCCCATCCCATGCCGTGAATACTGTCTCATAATTCTTCATGGCTATCTCTAACTTCTCTGGGTAGTGCCCAGACGACCACTCCACCGATAGAAACAACTCCTCAAGCTGCTTAGCTGTCAGGGCCTGCTCTTTCCCTTTTATCTCTATGTCTGTCATTGTAAATGTATTTTATTAGTCTTCCTTTCCCAAATTGGGAACGCTAATATACAATATTTCACCTACACCTCACAATTCGCCTCAATAGGCCGCCCATTTATTATCATCATCTAGCCCATCTAGTCCATCAAGAATAACTAGAATAACTAAAAAAACTGCGAGCAAACAGAGACTTCCCGCCCTTCTTTCTAGTCTCACCTAGTCCCTCTAGAATAACTAGAATAACTAAAAAAACTGCGAGCAAAGAGAGACCTCCCGCCCTTCTTTCTAGTCTCATCTAGCCCCTCTAGTTCATCTAGAATAACTAGAATAACTACCATCTCCCTATTTGTCTCTTAAATAAAAAATGTGCAACTTTGTAGTCATTTTATATCAAATCCTACAACATGATAGATATAGCTATAAATATCGACGCAAAGTTCGTGCCATACGCTCACGTCATGTTGTTCTCTTTGGAGGAGTCTAATGTAGACGAATCGTTCACCGTCCACATCATAAATGTAGGGTTAAATGATTGCCATAAAAAGGAGTTCTATAATAAACATCCCAAAATGGCGTTCCATTTCTATGACATAGACCATAATGTCATATCTTCTCTCCCTATGTGGCGCAAGGATTACGTATCAGTGGCTACATACCTACGCATCTTTATGCCCGATCTCCTCCCTCAAAATGTCAATAAGGTCCTCTTTCTCGATTGCGATATCTTAGTGCTTGATTCTATAGCCGACCTATGGAATATAGACCTAGACTCTCAAAATATCATGGTCGCAGCAGTAGAAGAGCGTCCTCCTTATAACACACAAAAGCCTCAGGAGTTAAAATACTCTCCTGAAGCTTCCTACTTCAATGCTGGTGTTGCTCTAATCAATCTTAAGGCTCTCCGAATGTCTAACTTCACTCAAAGGGCCGCATCATTCATAGAGAATTATCGTAACTCTTTACGACACCACGACCAAGATATACTTAATGCGCTGACCGCCGGTCACACGCTTTTCATATCTTGCCGATGGAACCTGCTGGACTTCTTTACATTCAAAAAGCCCGATATTCAACCAAATCGAATGTCAGACCTCCAGTCGGCTCTCCAAAAACCGGCTATCGTCCACTTCTCTAATAAACGTAAACCTTGGAAACATAACTGCGATAATCCGTTCCGTGATATTTATCTAAATAAGGCGGCCAATTATGGTATAAACATAGGTTCTAATTGGGAGATTAATACAAAACGCACTATGCGCAAAGTATTGTATTCCATCCATCTAAAAAAGGCTAAGTACAAAAAGCCTCAAACAATACCTTTTTTGGCGCAATATTTGTATAAAACTACATAAAGACCGACTAAATGAACATAGGTTTCGACGCAAAACGTCTATACAATAACTTCACAGGGTTGGGTAATCATAGCCGAACCTCAATGGATATTCTCACACAATACTACCCCGAGAATACCTACTATCTCTATACACCCAAAATCAAAAACCATCACACAATGCTCCAATACCTTGATAAGGAGCATTGCAAAACTATACTCCCTCCTAAAAATACGAGTGGTAGCTTTTGGCGCACATTCCGCCTTAGCAATAGACTCATCCAAGATAAAATAGACCTATTCCACGGCCTTAGCAACGAACTACCTGTCGGTATCCAAAAGAGAAATATACCAAGTGTCGTAACTATTCACGACGTGGCATTCAAATCATTCCCAGATATGTACCACTGGCAGGATAGATACATATATGACCTTAAGTGGAAACATGCTATCAAATATGCCGACCGCATCATCGCTATCAGCGATTTTACTAAACAGGAAATTATCAGATACTACAACGTCGACGAAAGCCGAATAGATGTAGTTCATCAACCTGTTAACCCTTATTTCTATACCGAGGATAATAACGAGCTATCTCTAGATGAAATTAATAGGGTACTATCAGCATACCCAGATGATTTCATCTTATACGTGGGCTCTATCAACTCACGCAAAAACCTTCTCGGCATAGTAAAGGCTGTCGAACTCCTCCCTAAGGATATCCAAATTCCTATAGTGGCTGTAGGTGGTGATAGCTCATACAAGATAGAGGTACAACAGTATATCGCTAAACATAACCTCCAACACCTCGTCATCTTCCCTACTCATCGTATAGAAGACGATGAACTGCATCTCTTATACCAAAAGGCACGACTTTTCGCTTTCCCTAGCTTCTACGAAGGGTTCGGTCTCCCCGTGGTCGAGGCGCTACTTAAAGGATGCCCTGTGGTGACTAGCAATACAAGCGGACTAGTAGAGGCTGGCGGCCCATACTCCCTCCAAGCCGACCCTCATAGCCCAGAGGATATAAGTAATAAAATCCAAACAATCCTTACCGACGATACTCTCCGCGCAAACCTCATTACCGAAGGCCGCGAATTCGCCATGAAAACATACCACCCCCGCATCCTCGCCGAAAGATTGATGGATGCCTATAATAAGGTGTTGAAATAAAAACAAAGTCGAACATAAAACCTTTTTATGTTCGACTTCTTTTGTATCTTCATATATCCTATCCTAAAATAACTCGTTATCCTAACGAATACACATCATTTACCAATTCCTCTACTCGTCTATCAAATGCATCTACATTAAAGATATCTTCAAACACCTTTCTTCCCCGCTTTCCTATTATACAAACTTCACTAGGATTATCAATGGCGTAGCAAATAGCATCTTTCAATGAATTTACATTTCCTGACTTAACAATATATCCAGTCTCCTTATCTTTAATCAAACTCGCAGTGCCCGTTCTATCACTTACTATAATTGCCTTCCCTTTCGACAACGCCTCCGCACATACTATCGGAAGCGGATCCTCTAACGATGGACACAATACCACATCTACCTCATCATATAATTTCACAAAGTCATCATGGCACAACTCTCCTCTATAATCCACATTCTCACTTCTAGCCGCCCAATCCATAACGCGCTTGTGTAGGCTGTTCTCTGCCGCACTAGACGGACCAGCTACTATTATTTCACATCTCTTTCTATACTCTTCAGGTATAAGCTCCATAGCATCCAATAAGGTATGGTGCCCTTTCCTCTTAGTAATCTGCCCCGGCATCAAGAATCTTACCACTCCATCTCTTATACATCTCTCTTTTCTCTCCTCAATACTTTCGTTAATATCATTAATACCATATGGGAATAGCCTAAAGTCTATACTTTTGTCACAATGTGGAGCAAAGGCATCTGTAGTAAACTGACTAACTGAATATACCAATGACATCCTCGAAATACTCTCTACTAATCTATCCACCACAAATGGATTTCTCATAGCATTAGGTCCATCATGTATCCAACAAACACAAGGTTTATCTACCTTTGGCATGTCTGCCGCCCAACATAATCCTATAATACAGTTGAAAACAACAAAATCAAATGCCTCTAAAAATTGCTTGATACATTGACTCTCTTTATTCTTTCTTACCCTATATCTAGGTGGTATCAAACTAGCTACTATATTCTCTATCCCTTTCTTAGTAATCTCTTCTTGCAAATTGCCACTAGTCAACGAAACCATCAGTGGCGACATCCCCATCTTCTTCATCGACTCTGCCATCCACAATAATGCTATAGGAGCACCCGTATTGGAATACTCATGACTAATTAGCAATACTGGCTTCTCATGATTCTTTGCCCAATCTATCCACTGCTGGTACTTATCTCCTCTAACTATAGCCTTATAATCTTGTACTTTCAATGGTACACAGTTGTGCCTATATCCCCAAAACAAATAATGCTCTAAAGGAGAATAAGAGAACCCATTATCCCAGTAATACTGATCACAATAGGCATCCGAACAAAATCTCTCTGAAGGGTCGTATCCCAATTTCCAACCTTTACCCAGATAGTGTCTTAAAAGAGTAATTTCACTCATAGTGTCACCACCCACGACTTGCTGTCTGTAATAATCAATATCCCAAAGTCTAGATTCTACTATCCTCTTCCTCCATCTCGAATTCTTTACGAACAACGACATGAGGTGCATATAACCAAATCTTATAGGATTAGTTACCAATATCTTAAAAGAAAATGACTTCATATTCCTAATGCCTCTATTTACCTCGTACTCCTTCAACGCTATTTGGTGTCAACCCATGACGTCTCCCCCAAAACACAAAGTGCTCCAAAGGGGATATCTTTACCCACATCCTATCCAAATGCCATTTATAACGCTCCCTATAATCATCAGAATCAAACTCTATAGATGGATTATACCCTCTCTTCCATCCTTCTCTAATATAATGTTTCAATGGGTTCTTAATAGAAGCATTCTCAACTTGCGTCATATAATAAGATGTGTCAAATAAGCCACTAGCCTCTATTTGCTTATAATATTTCCCCTTATCCATAAATAATACAGAAAGATGCATCCACCCAAATCTCATAGTGTAGGTAAATATTTTCCAAAAGCGGAACAGACTGATTGCCTTTAGAAAATCTCTAACACCGACCTTCCAGTCTCTTATATAATGCTCTCTCTCATCATACAATATCCTATAATCATCTTTAACCTTCTCGTTGTATTGCGCCAATAGTTCATTCTTTTGCCCTAGCCAATAGTGAATATACCTAACTCCTAACCTCTTGCGTGCCTCTTTCAAACGCTCCCTATTCTGCTCTTCTGTATATTGGGTGTCTAGAATAATATACTTATATATAGCCCCCTTAACAATAATCCTAAAGTACCACGAATATGATAAGTCTTTATCCTCAATAATTCTCTTTGCTACATCTAATGTCTCCGCCCATCCTGATATATTCTTCTTCGCATTCTCCGTGACTTTATTGGAATGTTGCCTAAAATAGTTCAATCTCTTATGTAGTACACACACATCTCCCTCTTTGGCCATATTTAACCAAAACAACCAATCGCCCACATGTCTGTATCGTTTATAGGAATCGTCTTTTATCCTCATATAAGCACTTCTCCTAAAAAGTACCATAGAGGCATTGTAACATCCATTGATAAAGGTCAAATTCCTATAGATATAATCTCTCCCCTCGTAGTATCTCAATGCGTCTTGTGTCTCCCATCTATCTAGTGTCTTCTCTAGTGGCACACCCTCAGCATCTACCATAACACTACCGGAATGACAATACGCTACTCGCGGATTCTCATCTAATACCTTGGTCAACTCTTCCAAGAATGTAGGCTCACAATAGTCATCACTCTCTGCTATCCATATATAATCGCCATCTGTAGCCCCAATGCCTCTCTCCCACTGAATAAAGGTATTACAGGTATTTACCTCATTATATATTATCTGCCGTACTTTACTATGCCCTCTGTACTGCTCAATAATATCTCTACTATCATCTGTCGAGCAGTCGTCAAGTATAGTCAAATCAAAGTCTTGATATGTTTGCTCTAAAACACTATCAATCCTCTGTCGCAAAAACTTAGAATGATTATAATTGGGTATAATAACGCTAACTCTGGCCATCTTCTTCCCCCTTATCAATTCACATTCTGCATCTCTGTAAGTTTCTTGTAGTACCCATCTCTAGCAATAAGCTCATCATGAGTACCTCTCTCTACTATCTCTCCGTCTTTCATCACACATATCTCATCGGCATTCTTAATGGTCGATAGTCTATGCGCAATGGCTATGGTAGTACGACTCTTCATCAACCTCTCTAAGGCCTCCTGTACCAATCGCTCACTCTCTGTGTCAAGAGCACTTGTCGCCTCATCTAATATCAATATCGGAGGATTCTTCAATATGGCTCTCGCAATACTTACTCTCTGTCTCTGTCCACCGGACAATCTGCCTCCTCTATCTCCAATATAGGTGTCATAGCCATTTTCCGACTCCATAATAAAGTCATGGGCATTGGCGATCTTGGCTGCCTCTATTACCTGTTCCATAGTAGCGCCCGGACAGCCAAAGGTAATGTTGTTATAGAAGGTATCGTTGAAAAGTATCGCCTCTTGGTTAACGTTACCTATCAATTGCCTCAAATCTGTCAAGGTAACATCTTTTATATTCTTACCGTCTATCAATATCTCTCCTCCACAAACCTCATGGAATCTTGGTATCAAATCTACCATAGTACTCTTTCCTGAACCGGATTGACCAACAAGTGCTATGGTCTTGCCTTTGGGTATGGTCAGGTTTATATGCTTCAATACCTCTCTGCCAGGAACGTATGAGAATGTAACATCCCTAAACTCTAAATCACTATTAAAGCCTTTCAACTCTTTCGGATTCTCTGGGTTTTTGATATGGTTCTCTGCCTTCAAAATAAAGTCAATACGCTCCATCGAGGCCATACCTAATGGTATATTGTAGAAGGCTCTTGATAAATCTTTGAACGGATTAATAATACTATAAAGTATTACCATGTAGAATATGAACATGGATGCGTCAATGGGCGACTTGTCTTTCAGTATCAAGTATCCTCCAAACCATAATACCAATACTATCATGCAGGTTCCCATAAACTCACTCATAGGATGGGCCGAGGTCTGCCTAATTACCATGTTATTCGTAGCATCTCTAAAGCTGTTATTGGTATCTGTAAAGCGCTTGAGCATTCTATTCTCTGCCAAAAAGGCTTTGATAATTCTTAGTCCGCCAAGTGTCTCGTCTAGCTGGGCTACTATATCGCCCCACGCACCTTGTACCTCTGTACTCCTACTCTTGAGTTTCCTAGATACGCTGCCCATGCCCCATCCTGCAATAGGTATAACTATCAAAACAAATAGGGTCAACTGCCAACTAACTCCAAAAAGGGTGATAAAGCACACTATTATGGCTATCGGATTCCTTATCAACATATCCAAACTACTGGTCAAGGAGTTCTCTACCGATTGTACATCGGCACTCATCCTGGCCATGATGTCGCCTTTCCTCTCCTCTGAAAAGAAACTTAATGGTAATCTCAATACTTTGTTGTATACCTCAATTCGTATGTCTCGTACTATTCCTGTCCTTAAGGGTACCATTACAGCAGCCGACCCAAAGTATCCAGCAGTCTTCAGGGCTGTCATAAATATCAATACCCCGCCCATAATCATTAGCGTCAAAAACTCACCATAGTCCAACACCACACGCTGAACATAGTAATAGGCGTTATTTATCAAAACGTCTTTGCCTACATGTCCCCACTCAAAATCTATAAACTCATAGTGTGTCGTATCTATCTTAAACAATAAGTTCAATATAGGTATCAATGTGGCAAATGAAAATACATTGAGCCACTGCGATATGAAGTTTAATACCACCGACCAAACTAGGTGTTTCCTATATGGTTTAATATATCTCGCTAATAGTGCAAAAAACTGTTTTAACATCTGTCTATCGTTATAAGTTATATATTGCTGTCAATTTTAGTGATGCTGACTTATACATATCTCCAAGGTCGGCTGATACACTTCCTTGTATCGTCAAATTTTCTTTTAAGGCATACGTCGCTTTTAACATGGTATAGTGCTCCACCATGCCATCTGGGTCGTAAAAGTAGTTTGGCGTCTTATCCCAACTAAACGAGCCTTTATATGTTCCGCACCAGTTGCCAAAGTTCTTAGAATATGTATACCTTATTACATATTTCAACTTGTCGGTAATATCTCCACTAACGCCTAAATTTATAGCCCACAATCTTACCAATGGAAGAATGCCTATTGGTCCTAATCTCGACTCCTCCGCATATTTCGTTGCAGTTCTCATCGTGTGAAATAGTGCCGAACCCATACAAAGGCCATCTTTACTCCACCCCTGCTTGTAAAAGCCATTTGAAGCATATTGCGTTCTTCCTCCATACCCATATATGCCTTTGTTGTAGTGGTGCATAAACAACAGCATCAAATCCCCAAAGCCCACCATAGGTCTATTGATGTATGACTCATAATCGTCTATTACCTCTTGTGGTATGTACTCTTCCATCCATTCTCTCCAATTCCCTTCATCTAAATCTCCAGGATATATATAGTGCGTCTTTCCATACTTATCTACCACTACAGGGTCAGGGGTAGCTTCCGAACCTTGCCATACCGTTCTGACGAACTCTACATTTATATGTGTATTCTTGCCATTCTTTAACCTAATATCGGTACCTATCGTCATATCTTTCGCACCAAAGCCGTCTATCTTATCAAAGAATAAGTGCATAGCTTTGCTATCGGCAAATGGTCTCTGATAATAGGCACTCATGCTGAATCTTGGAAAGTCTAAATCTAATCCTATATCCCACATGCCTTGGTGCCCGCCTGCCGCATTGGTTACCTCACCGCGCAGACCGGCCTCTTCAAATTTTGTCTTAGACCCAGATAGCCCAAACATAGAGTTCCAAAAGTCCAAAGGTATCTTCTTCCCACCAGGCATCTTGCCTCCCATCATTACCGAATGCACTAATCCTATATATGGCTTCACAAAGGGAGTGCCTAATCGCCCATACGCACATTTCTCATGTAATAGTATATCGTCTGTAAATCTCTTATCGCCTTCGTTATTCATGTAAGAAAAGAATACAGATCCTCGCACCTGAATCAAATCCCATGTGTAGGGCAACGACCAATACTTAAATAGTCCCACTCCAACCCTAGGCAATGGCCTAGCATTGTTACTCATTAAGTAAGAACCCGACGATAACTCGTTATTACTAAATACTGGAGTAAAGGCATGCAAGCCTATCGTATAATCAAATACCCATAAGTTACCTGTTAAATAGCCCTCATGAATAAATGTCCTATCTTTCTCCGTAGATACTTGTCCTCCTAATCCTGCCCTAATACTAAACAACGAAACTATCGTATCTGTCCCATAACTATCATGCAGCGCACTTCTCTGCAGCCATACCTTCTTCTCTGTTCCCCATCTCGCCTCAGCTTTCGCATAAACCGACACGTTGGTCTTGTCATACATGTTCTCCAATCCCCACTGATTAGAGTACGACCATAATGGCTGTAACGATTTAGTACCTACTTGTGCACTAATCCTAGTAGTAACATCAAAATCAAATGGCTTCTGAGCATAATTCATACCTACACCCAAGCCACATAATAGCATTAATATTAATCCGCTGAGTCTATTCATAATTCCGCAAAACTACTAATAAATTGCAACATAGACAAACCACTACGGACACCACCTCTCTCTCCTTTAAAAAGTAGAAATTTACGATGAACAAGGCTTCTCATAGACACCTCGCTAGCCTCTCCCATAATCTCCCAAATAAAAAAACTGCGAGCAAATAGGTATCTCCCGCCCTCCATAAAACTATTTTCTTCCGTTCTTCCACCTCTCTCCATTCCACAAAAAAAGGCGTACCCAAATAGGTACGCCTCTTATCTTTATGTTACAGCAAAAATTACTCTACACCTTTCATCATCTTCTTGAGTAGTGGGCAGAGGGCAAATAGCAATAGTGATGCTGCTCCTGCAAGTACCACAAATACCATGAAGAACTCATCCATCGTCTCAATGCTAAAGCCGCAGAACGACTTAGCCGAGCCGTCAGGGTAAAGTGTGGCTAACTTACCTGCCAAAATGTTTGCTGCAGCATTACTCATGAACCATACGCCCATAAGAAGCGAAGCCAACTGTGCAGGGGCTAGCTTGTTAACCATCGATAGACCAATAGGTGAAAGGCTCAACTCTCCAATAGTATGGATGAAGTAGAGCGCGAGCAACCAAAACATTGAAACCTTAATGCCTGGCTCCAAATTTGTTGTGCCTATTGAGATAATCAAATAGCCAAGTGCCAAAAGCGCAAGACCTATTGCCTGCTTTACTGGCGACGCTGGCTCCAATTTCTTCTTGCCAAGGAAGCTCCAAAGTGCTGCCATAATAGGTGCAAAGGATACAACTACAATAGGGTTGATACTCTGGAACCATGTTACAGGAACCTCAAACTCGCCTATCATACGGTTTGTCTGCTCTTGCGCAAAGTAGGTCAAGGTCATACCTGCTTGCTCAAAGGCCGACCAGAAGAAAATAACAAATACTGCTATTATGTAGATAACGCCAATACGCGAAATCTCTGTCTTTGTCAATGTGCGGTCTGTAATAATGAAGATAGGCATCATTATGCTTAAGTCATATATTACCGCCGAGATGTAGTCTGTCATATTCTGAGCATCTGCCGAGAAGAGCCAGAATAATACCACAAGACCAATGCCGCAGAATACCAAACGAAGTGGTGAATTCTTCTTTGTATTCTCGTTAGATGCCGCATCAGCATGCTGCTCATGCTCTTTCTTCGCTCTAAGTGTGCTCTTCGATGGTGGTAGACCTATCAAGTCCCCCTCTGGTGTTACTAGGTATTTCTTCTTGAGCGATACAAATACTACTATAGAGAGTATCATCGCAATACCTGCACACAAGAAGCCCCACTTGAATGGTGATAAGTCACTCCATGAACCCTCTCCAAGTGTACCACAGATAAGTGGCGCAATAAATGCACCAACGTTAATACCCATGTAGAAGATGGTAAATGCTGCGTCTTTTCTTCTGTCTGTCTGCTCGTAGAGGTCTCCTACCATAGTAGAGATGTTTGGCTTGAAGAAGCCGTTACCTAATATCAAGCATACTAAACCGCTAAGCATCAAGATTAGTGGTAATCCACTGTTCACCGATGTATCTATAGCTGCGCCTTCTGATGCTATAGCTGGTTGTACAAAACAAGCCGAAAGGAACATGAGGAATTGTCCCACAGCCATAGTAAGTCCTCCTACTATGATGGAACGGTTGTTGCCCCAATATCTGTCAGCAATGTATCCTCCAAGTAGAGGAGTCAAATATACAAGACCGGTATAACTACCATAAATCTGTGACGCGAAATCTTTTGAAAAGAAGGCTGCTACCATGAAGAGAGTAAATAGGGCTCTCATTCCATAGTATGAAAATCTCTCTGCCATCTCTGTGACGAATAGCAAGTAGAGACCTTTAGGATGTCCGTTATTAGCCATTTGTTTGTTCTGATATTAATTTGAGGTTGTTCTTTTTATCCGTTGTTGCGTGCTTCCGAGAGTTCAGCTTCTGTTGCTGGCCTACGCGATAGCTCTCTGTCTTTTACATCGTCATTCTTCGAGAAGTATGGGAAGAAGTCCATTATCTTGGTCTCATCTATCATATTTATCTCAAAGTCTGGAGTATCGCCTCCCATGCACTCTATTGTCTTGTCATATGCATCTTTGATGTCCGAGGCTAACATCAATACAGTCTGTGATACTCGCTTCTCTTTGCCCGATTTCTCATCTATCAATAGGAAGGATACCTTCACCTTGTACCACCTGTCTCCGCCTTCTGGTTGGAATAGTTCCGCATATCTCGCTTTGCGGATCGACGCTATCTGAAATTCTCCGCTAATATATGAGGCCATCTCCTCATTAGCTCTAGCTTCTGCCTCTGTATATGTCAAAGCATCAAAGAGATACACCTCCGTAATAGGTTTAGACTGCCCGTCTACCTCTTTGGCATACTTCACACGGCATTCGTAATATGTCTGCATTGTAACGTTATTTGTTTAAGAGCTTTAAAATAAGCGGCACAAAGATACTCTTTTTTTGTTCACCATAATAGCATGGTAACTAACAAAAGTAACAAAGAGCTAATTATTTGCGTATCCTTAAAAAATATCAAATGGACGTGATTTCCTCTATTTTATAATATCTTTGCGTCCATGTTGTCATACACTATCAATCCCTAGATGATGCAACAGTCAACATACACAACGATAATAAAATTCCTACGCATATTTGTTGTGCTCCTCTTCTTGGGTATCACAACTTCTCTCCTCACCTCTAAACATCAATACTCTTCAGTCGTCTTTGCTCAAACTAAACCGCAGTTTAGTACCGAGCCAACAGAGTTTATTCAGCAGTTGGGTGAATATTTCTCTACTTCTGCTAGCAAAAAAAAGGCAGAGGAGTATTTCGAGGAGTTCGAAAAGTTCTTCATGGCTCCTCAAACGTCTGACGAACTACGTGCCCGCATCATTCATGATATAAATCTCCTCCGTAAACTCAAAAGCGCCCGCCCTCTCCCAGATTACAAGAATCTTATCGAGGTGCTCCGCCTTACGGATAATAACCCTAATATCTCAGGTAATAACTTTACCGTATGGCACGACCAACTCATAAAAAAACTTACCGTCAAGCCTAATCTCAAATACATCAATAAGTTCATCCAATCTACAAATATGTATGCCCACAATCGTACCTTGGGCTATACCTCGGCTATTCAATGGCGTATAGATACTTCTAATGCCGTATTCGTAGAGGGTGAAAAGCAGTTGGAGATAGATGTGCCTTCTACCCGCCTCGTATGTGCGTCTCAAACAGATAGTATCATCATCCTAGATACTAAGGGTAAATATCTCTTCGACGAGATGCAATGGTATGGCACCGAGGGCCGTATTACATGGGAGAGGGTAGGGCTCCCTGCTGATCAAACTTATGCCGTATTCGGAGAATACAAACATGATATGACAAAGTCTACCGTCAATATCAAACAGGCTAAGTTCGTAAACAAGGATTATTTCGCTGAACCTCTATATGGTACCGTCGAGCATCGCCTCATAAGCGTGCAATCTCTCCACGGCAAAAACTACCCTAAATTCGAAACTACAGATGAGCGTCGCGAGGTAAAACAGATATTTAAGGATATGGATTACCATGGCGGCTTCGCTCAAGATGGTGCCAAAATGCGTGGCTCTGGTACAGGCGATATGCCAGCCGAACTGAGCATATATCGTAATGATACACTATTTATCGTCGTAAGGTCTCTTAGCTTTACGCTCTTCCCAAATCGTATCGAGAGCGCTCAAGCGTCTATCTCAATAAAACTTGATGATAAGGAAATAGTTCACCCTGGTCTACATTTCACATATCTTGATAAGGGGCGTACCATTCGTATGATTCGCCTCGGTGAGGGTATCGAACAGACTAAGTACTTCGATACGTTCCACATGGTTAATATGGATGTCCAGCAGATTCGATGGCATATGGACCAGCCGTATATGGAGCTGGGCATGGTGGATGGCGCAGCCCGAGCTTATGCTACATTCGAGTCGGTAAATTATTATCGTCCTGAATTCTTCCACCAACTCCAAGGTATGGATCTTACCCATCCTTTTCAATATATAGCAGATTTCTACCACTATATGGGGGGTATGCCTTTTACCGCCGCCGATTATTCTGATTATCGTGGTATCCAAAGGTCCTCTATCCGTAATGAGTTGATAAATCTCTCATATCAGGGTTTCATAGATTATGATCAAGCTACTGATATGGTCTCCGTCCGTCAACGTCTGCTAGATTACCTCGATTATCAAGTGGGAAAGAAGGATTATGATGTCATCCGTTTCGAAAGTAACGTAGACCTAACGCCAAAGGATAACGTGGCAGTCCTCCCAAGTAGCCAAGCCTCAGCGCCTAATGGTATCCTCGACCTAAAAAATTATGATATCCAACTGATAGGTGTCAAGGGTATTGCTGTATCTGACTACCAAAATGTCTCTTTCTTCCCTGAAGAGAATAAAATCCAACTTAAGCGAAATCGCGATTTCCAGTTTAATGGCCGTCTCGATGCAGGTATGCTCTCACTATACGGTGATGGCTTCTATTTCTCGTATGACGATTTCCGTGTCGAACTGAAACGCGTAGACCGTATGAGACTTAAGGTAAAAACTGATAAGTTCGACCACGAGGGTAAGCCTGTCCAAGAGACTGTTAAGTCTATGGTGCGTGATATTACTGGCTACGTGGAGATAGATAGACCCGATAATAAGTCTAGCCGTAAACTATATGCAGGTTACCCAAAATTGACATCTAAGGAGAACTCTAAGGTGTACTATGACGACCAGTCTATCCAAAATGGTCGCTATAAGAGGGACGTATTCTACTATACCGTAGATCCTTTTACATTCGAGGATATAAATAATATCCAGCACGATAACGCTAAGTTCGAGGGCGTACTCACCACTGGTATCTTCCCTGATATCCGCCACCCTCTCGTCATCCGCGAGGATAACTCTCTCGGTATGGTAGTAAGGTCCCCTAATGAGGGATACCCTATATATGATGGCGTAGCTACATTCTATAATGATGTGGATCTCTCATGGTCCGGCCTCTTGGGTAATGGCGAATTGGAATACCTCACCTCTAGAAGTATATCCCCAAGGTTCACTTTCCTCCCTGATATCGTGCATGGTAAAACTTCTGATTTTATCGTCCGCGAAACAGTGGGTACTACTAGCTATCCAGGGGTCGAACTGGGTCAGAGTACTACAGTCATGGTTGATGGTACTCCTTATAAGGGTCAAACTCAGCTATATTTCGCACCTTTCGCTCAACAGCTTAATGTTAGCTCTACTCGCGGTAAGTTCAATATGTTCCCAACAACCAAAAACGAGTCTGGCTTCGAATGCCAACTCATGGGTGCGCTTAACGTAACTCCTACCGGCCTCTGGGGTACGGGTCGTATAGATATCGATGAAAAGCGTGTCAAAATGGAGGGAGCATATATGTCTTTCGATGACCACTCTGTTACGGCCGATACTACTTTCTTCCGTACCGAGGCTTGGAGAGAGGAACTCCAACGTTATGTGCCTGACTATGGCGAACTTCGTAAGGATATCGTAGTAAAACATCCTGATACCGACCCCGATGACGCTAAGGGTAAAAAGCGTAAGTTCTACGAGAAGGAGTATCGCCTAGCTGATGCCCACTCTAAGGGACGTAACGAGGCTCTTAAGGAGAATGCTACATTCCAAATGATAGATCCTGTCGCTCACGGAGCTGTTATGGAGCGTCGTATGACAAGCCGCCTTGATTTCGCTACCCGTATCGGTGAGTTCAAATTCACTGTCAAGGGTAATGATATGACGTTTAAGGAGGTGAAATACGAGGCCAATGTCCAATTCTTTACATGGAATATGGACCATAACGAGATTACCATCGGCCAACGTGGCTCTTCTGGTAACCGCTTCTACTCTACTGCAGAGGGCGATTATGAGGATGAGGAGCGTCTAAACTTCCTAGTCCCTGTAGCTGTCTATACCGGTCAAGAGCTCTTCTGTGAGGAGGTCAAGGAGGTTAATGCCGCCGATGCTACTATACAACTTCTCGATAAGGAGGGTAAACTTACTATCCGATCGGCTAATAGTAATAAGTCAAAAATCGACCAACTCACAAATACTCAAATCGTCATAGCACCAAAGGATTCAGTGGGCAATAGCATCTCTTCTCATACTATCTATAATGCTAAGGCTCGTATCGATGGCTCACAGAGTTACCAGGCTTGGGGCGATTACGACTTCTATAACGCCTTGAACAAAAAGTACCCTATATATATGGATTCTATCGGTACTAATGTCGATAGACGTACTAAAAAGGGTACCACCTACGCATGGGGTAGGGTAGGAGAGGATATCAATTTCGACGAGCATTTCGCTTATAAGGGTAAATTGGGTATTCAAGCTGGTCGCCAATTGCTCGAGTATCGTGGCGGCGCTCGTATGATTCAAGAGTCTCCATACCTCACGAAGGGCTATGTGCGTTTCGAATCGGTAGTAGACCCTAATAATGTTAGAATCCCAATCGGCGAGCGTACCGTAAATTGGAAGAATGGCGAGATAGATCGTGGCCTATTCCGTACATACGACTCGACTCATGTCTATAGCGCTTTCCTCGAGGTTAAAAAGAGTAAGGGCGATCGCCCTATCGGTCGCGCCGAGGGCGTATTATATTTCAATAAGGTATTCAACTCTTTCGATATCCTCCCAGAAGAGAAAATCGAAAAGCCTGAGTTCGTGGGTAACCTCCTTCGTTATACCCCAGAAACTCACACGGCTATGCTCTCGGGTAATCTCGACCTTCAGACTACTCTCCCTCCTCTCAGAAAGCACGGACTAGACCTCCTCCTTGCCGGAGATGCTGAGCATAATCGCGAGGCTAATGAGGTTAAGATATCTTCTGTCATGGAGCTCTACTCCGAAATACCTACAGAGTTGTCTACTATGGTCTTTAAGCAGTTGCTATCTTCTAAGGCTAAGATGTGCGACTCTACCGCTTATCGCTATGAGTCGCGTATGGTCATGCTCCATGATACGGCTGAATTTAACCAAATTAAGCGCGAAAGGTGGACTGGTATGTATGTAGACCCTAAAACAAAGGAGGAGTACCTCCCTGATGATAACTATTCGCCTACATTCACTTTTAGCGATTTCAACCTCTATTGGTGTACCTCTAAACGTGCTTGGATGTGCGATACGGTCGTAAATATTATGATGATGCATAATCGTAACGTAAATCGTATCGTAAGAATCAAGAGCGAAATGCGTATCTTTAAGGATAATACAGATATGGAAATGCATATATCTTTCGATGGTGATTCTTGGATTTACTTGCGTTTCTATAATAAATTATTTATGTATTCTTCTGATCACGACTTCAACAAGGCCATCATAGATCTCAAGTCTAAGAGAGTTAGTCAGGGTAATAAGAAGCAAGTTCAAAAATTCTTGACTAACTTTGGGTGCGATTTCGGTGACGATAATGCTGATTCTCCTCCCGAGGAGGACGAGGATGATGCCTATGAGGATACCCCAGAGGATAACCCCGATCAGCAAGAGTAAGTACGGAAAACTTCTTTTATAAACAATGATACAATTCTTCAAAGGCTCAGATGCCCACATTTTAGCAGTTCAGACTGCTACTCCTATCCAGAAGGAAGATCTCTCTAAGCTAGAGTGGCTCTTCTCTGGTGCGCAGTATGTTGACGCGCAAGAGATCAATGGCTTCTTCGTCGGCCCTCGCCGCGAAATGATTACTCCTTGGTCTACTAATGCCGTAGAGATTACTCAAAATATGTCTCTCTCTGGCATTACTCGTATCGAGGAGTATTTCCCAGTAAAGGATGACAAGGCTACATTCGATCCTATGCTCCAAGTTTTGTACAAGGGCCTAGATCAGTCTATCTTTACTATCGATAAGCAGCCTGATCCTATTGTTTATATCACAGATTTCAAGGAGTATAACAAGAAGGAGGGTCTCGCTCTCTCCGATGCCGAAATCGCTTACCTCGAGGGGCTTTCTAAGCGCCTCGGTCGCCCATTGACCGATTCCGAAGTATTCGGCTTCTCTCAGGTTAACTCCGAGCACTGCCGTCATAAAATATTCGGCGGTACCTTCATCATCGATGGCGAGGAGAAGGAACTTAGCCTCTTCAAACTCATCAAAAAGACTTCTGAAACAAATCCTGGCCTCCTCGTATCGGCTTATAAGGATAACGTGGCTTTCATCGAGGGCCCTACTGCAATGCAGTTCGCTCCAGAACGCCCTGATGTCCCTTCTGAATTCGAGACTAAGGATATCAATACAGTTCTCTCTCTTAAGGCAGAGACTCACAACTTCCCTACTACAGTAGAGCCTTTTAATGGCGCTGCTACTGGTTCTGGTGGCGAGATTCGCGACCGCCTCGCTGGTGGTACAGGTTCTCTCCCTATGGCTGGTACCGCCGTTTATATGACATCTTATTCTCGTGTCGACGAGGATCGTATATGGGAGAAGGAGATGGAGGCTCGTAAGTGGCTTTACCAAACTCCTGCTCAAATCCTTATCAAGGCTTCTAATGGTGCATCGGATTTCGGTAATAAGTTCGGTCAACCTATGATTTGCGGCTCCCTCCTTACTTTCGAACACGAGGAGAATGAGCGTAAGTATGCCTACGATAAGGTTATCATGTTGGCTGGTGGCGTAGGCTTCGCTAAGAGAGGCGACGCTCTTAAGCAAACTCCAGAGAAGAACCAAAAGGTTGTTGTCCTCGGTGGCGATAACTATCGTATCGGTATGGGCGGTGGCGCCGTATCTTCAGTAAACACTGGTGAGTATGCCGGCGCTATCGAGCTTAACGCTGTTCAGCGTTCTAACCCTGAGATGCAAAAGCGTGTCATGAACGCTATCCGTGGTATGATCGAGACTGATCATAACCCTATCGTATCTATCCACGACCACGGTGCCGGCGGTCACCTCAACTGTCTCTCTGAGCTCGTAGAGGAGACTGGCGGTAAGATCGATATGAGCCAACTCCCAGTGGGCGACCCTACTCTCTCTGCTCGCGAAATCGTAGGTAATGAGAGCCAGGAGCGTATGGGCCTCGTAATCCGCCAGAAGGATGTAGAGGAACTTAAGAAGGTGGCCGACCGCGAGCGCGCTCCTATGTACGTCGTAGGTGAGACTACCGGCGATATGCAATTCTGTTTCGAGCAGAAGGATGGTACAACGCCTATCAACTGGCAGCTCAGTGATATGTTCGGTAACCCTCCTAAGACTATCATGACAGATGATTCTGCTCAAGCTAAATATAAGAAGGTGGAGTATGATGAGGCTCAAATCAATGATTACCTCAACCGCGTCCTCCAAACAGAGGCTGTGGGTTGTAAGGATTGGTTGACTAATAAGGTCGATCGCTCCGTTACAGGTAAGGTGGCTAAGCAGCAGTGTGCCGGCGAACTCCAACTTCCTCTTAACGACCTCGGTGCTGTAGCTCTCGATTATAATGGTAAGAGCGGTATAGCAACTTCTATCGGTCACGCTCCTGCTGTGGCTCTCGTAGATCCTGCTGCCGGCTCTATCATGTCTGTAGCTGAGTCTCTTACTAACCTCATTTGGGCTCCTCTAGCTCACGGCTTGCAGGGCGTATCGCTCTCGGCTAACTGGATGTGGCCTTGCCGCCAAAAGGGTGAGGATGCTCGCCTCTATAAGGCAGTAGAGACAATGTCTGATTTCGTATGTAAGATGGGTATCAATATCCCTACAGGTAAGGATTCCCTATCTATGACTCAGAAGTATAAGGATGGTCAGTTAGTGTTAGCTCCTGGTACCGTCATCATATCTGCTATGTCTGAGGTGTCTGACGTGCGTAAGATCGTTGAGCCTGTAATGAAGAAGGAGGAGGGTAGCGTATTGATGTATGTCGATATGTCTGGTGTGCCTCTCGCTCTCGGCGGCTCTACTTTCGCTCAGGTGGTTAACCGCCTCGGTGATGAGGTGCCTACTATCGCCGACGTAGAGAAGTTTAATTATATCTATAAGAATATCCAATATCTCGTATCTGAGGGTCTCATCCTTGCTGGTCACGATATCTCTGCCGGCGGTCTTATCACAACTCTCCTCGAGATGAACTTCGCTAACGCTTCGCATGGTATGCAGCTCGACCTTAGCGAAATCGCTGCCGATTCAGATATCGTTAAGGCTCTCTTCGCTGAGAACCCTGGCGTGGTATTCCAAGTATCTAAGGCTAATGTTGAGCGCGTAGTTAAGGTGCTCGATACCGCTAAGATTAAGTACTCATACCTCGGTTGCCCTCAAGAGAAGCGCGAGCTCTCTATATCTATCAATGGCGAGACTCTTAACTTCGATATCGACGCTCTCCGCGACGTATGGTACAAGCCTTCTTACCTCCTCGATCGCTTCCAAAGCTCAGAGGCTAAGGCTGCCGAGCGCTACGCTAACTACAAGAATCAGCCTCTCAACCTCCGCATAGCTGATAGCTTCACCGGTAAGTTGGCTGATATGGGTTGCAGCTTGAGCCGCTCAAACAAGACAGGTATCAAGGCTGCTATCATCCGCGAGAAGGGTGTTAACGGCGATCGCGAGATGGCATACACTCTATTCGTAGCTGGCTTCGATGTTAAGGATGTTCACATGACCGACCTTATCTCTGGTCGCGAGACTCTCGAGGATGTTAACATGATCGTTTACTGCGGTGGATTCTCTAACTCCGACGTACTTGGCTCTGCTAAGGGTTGGGCCGGCGCATTCCTCTATAACCCTAAGGCTAAGGAGGCTCTCGATAAGTTCTACGCTCGCCAAGATACCATGTCTCTCGGTATCTGTAACGGTTGCCAGCTCATGATCGAACTAGGCCTCATTACTCCTAACGACGAGAAGAAGCCTCGTATGCTCCATAATGATAGCCATAAGTTCGAGTCTAACTTCGTATCTGTCGAAATAGCTAAGGAGAATAAGAGCATCATGATGCAGTCTCTCGCTGGTCAGCGACTCGGCGTATGGGTGGCTCACGGCGAGGGTAAGTTCTCTCTCCCAATGGATATCAACCACTACAATGTCGTAGGTCACTACGGTTACGAGGGATATCCTGCTAACCCTAATGGCTCAGACCATAACATCATCGGTATCTACTCTAATGATGGCCGTCACCTCGCCATGATGCCTCACCCAGAGCGCGCCGTATTCCCATGGCAATGCGCTTACTACCCAGAGGCTCGTAAGCAGGATGATGTTACACCATGGCTCGAGGCTTTCGTTAATGCTCGTAAGTGGATCGAGTCTATCAAGAAGTAATATCTTATTACTACTATACCAGAGGTTGTGCTCACAGCACAACCTCTTTTTTATATCCGCTTATTATTTTTTACGTATATTTGCCACTATGGAAGAGAAGATACTAAAACGCTTGCCAGTTGGCATACAGACATTTTCAGAGATCATAAACAACAATATGCTCCACGTCATCTTCTCTCTCTCTTCGGTCGTTATGTCGATGTCGAGGTCCGTACGGGTAATGGTAGAGTAGATATGGTGATGTACATACAGAATAGATTCTATCTCTTCGAACTTAAACTCAATCGCTCCGCCTCTGTCGCTATGTCTCAAATAAATCTCAAGCGATATCAAGATAAATTCGAACTCGCTGGCGCCCCAGTGGCCAAAATCGCTATAAACTTTAGCCTCGAAGAGCGTACCATAACTGATTGGGTAATATCGCCCGACGTAAAGTAATTATGTCGCTGAACTACTACCCAGCTAGCCTAATAACCTCACTATAATACTCTTCTATATCCCCAAAGAGTTTATAGAAGAAGGGCGACTCTCTGTCCATCGCTCTCCACTCTTCCCCTTCTCTCACTTCTTCTTCTCTCTTACCCTCAACCCCCTTATTGCCTAATCTCTCTAATCGTATATTTAATAGCGCCTCCTCAAGTTCTATGTTGTTCTCCTTTAGTAGCTTATAGAAGTATGATACAGCCATCCTATGAGCTCCCATTATCTTGTGTCTCTTGGCTTCTCTCGACCAATGTCTCTTCTTATTCCAACTCTTTAGCTCAAAAGATGCCAATTTCTGCGCATCGGCAAACATGTCTCTGCAACTCCTTTGCCTCTTCGTTACATTGACGCCGATGATATGATAGCCTCTTGCACAGCGTTTTATATATATGCTTCTCCCCGTCTGCCTGGCCATACTATCCCTCCTAGCAGCCTCTCTCGCCGCCATCACGCATTTGTGTTTTATCTCTGCTCTTGCCATATCAAAGGGTGTATCTAATAGTTCTAATTCGTTGTTGCAAATATAGATCATATTATCTCTCGTTGTACTGCATAAATACAAAAAACTGCGAGCAAATCGAGTGCTCACGCCGTCTAAATACTACCCTCATCCTACTCAAAAGCCCCTCATCCAACCCTCCTCTAGAATCACTAGAATCACTAGAACAACTAGCATAACTAGCAAAACTAATTCTACCCACCCACACCATCTACCTCCCAATTCATTACTTTTAAGCAAAAAGTTGCCAATGTTAGAATATTTTGTATCTTTGCAACGCAATTTTGCATTTATTCACAGGTAAATTAAACCTATTAGAAGAATGGGATATAAAATAATCGTTCTAGCCAAGCAAGTGCCTGATACGCGCAATGTTGGCAAAGATGCTATGACAGCAGAGGGTACTATTAACCGTGCTGCCTTGCCTGCTATCTTCAACCCAGAAGACTTGAATGCTCTCGAGCAGGCTCTACAAATAAAGGATAAATACCCTGATTCAACTATAACAATGTTGACTATGGGTCCTGGCCGTGCCGCTGAAATACTCCTCGAGGGTATGTATCGTGGCGCAGACGCTGGTGTGCTATTGACAGACCGCGCTTTCGCTGGCGCCGATACTCTCGCTACTTCATATGCTCTCTCTATGGCTATCAAGAAGATCGGTGAGTATGATATCATTATCGGTGGCCGTCAGGCTATCGATGGCGATACAGCTCAGGTGGGTCCTCAAGTTGCTGAGAAGCTCGGCCTTACTCAGATCACTTACGCAGAGAAGATCGAGGCTATCGAGGGTAAGACTATTCGCGTACAACGCCATATCCCTGGCGGTATCGAAACCGTTGAGGGTCCTCTCCCAATCGTTATTACTGTTAACGGTTCGGCAGATCCTTGCCGCCCACGTAACGCTAAGCGCGTCATGAAGTACAAGTATGCGCAAACTCCTTCGCAGGCTGCTGCCGAGGGCGGTAACGCAGAACTCATTAAGGCTCGTCCTTACCTCGATATCAAGGAGTGGACTGTTGCCGACGTAGATGGCGATGTTAAGCAGTGCGGTCTTAACGGTTCTCCTACAAAGGTGAAGACTATCAAGAATATCGTATTCACAGCTAAGGAGTCTAAGCGTTTCACAGCATCCGACTCAGATATCGAGAGCCTCATGGTTGAGCTCATTGAGAACAAGATTGTCGGTTAATAGAAAAATAGAAGAACAATGAATAGCGTATTTATATATTGCGAAATCGAGGAAGGACAAGTTGCAGACGTCAGCCTCGAGCTATTGACCAAGGGACGCCAATTGGCCGACCAACTCGGAGTAGAGGTAGAGGCTATCGTCGCTGGTAGCAATCTCTCAGGCATAGAGAAGCAGGTGGCTCCTTATGGCGTCGATAAACTTCACGTATTCGACGCTCCAGGTCTTTACCCATACACTTCTCTTCCTCATACAAGCGTAGTGGTTAACCTCTTCAAAGAGGAGAAACCTCAAATCTGCTTGATGGGTGCTACAGTAATCGGTCGAGACCTCGGCCCACGCGTGTCCTCAGCGTTGTTTAGCGGTCTTACTGCCGACTGTACTTCTCTCGAAATCGGCGACCACGAGATGAAGGGGCAGACTTTCAAGAACCTTCTCTACCAAATCCGCCCTGCTTTCGGCGGTAACATCGTCGCTACTATCGTAAACCCAGAGAACCGTCCTCAGATGGCTACCGTGCGCGAGGGCGTTATGCAAAAGGAAATTAAGGACCCTAACTATAAGTGCGAAGTAATCAACCACGACGTTAAGAAGTATGTGGCTGATACCGACTACGTAGTTAAGGTTATCGAGCGCCATATCGAAAAGGCTAAGAACAACCTCAAGGGCGCTCCTATCGTAATCGCTGGCGGATACGGTATGGGCTCTAAGGAGAACTTCGATATGCTATACGAACTCGCTAAGACTATCAATGGCGAGGTGGGCGCTAGCCGCGCAGCTATCGATGCCGGTTTCTGTGATCACGACCGCCAAATCGGTCAGACAGGTGTTACCGTACGCCCTAAACTTTATATCGCTTGCGGTATCTCAGGCCAAATCCAACATATCGCTGGTATGAAGGAGTCTTCAATGATTATCTCTATCAACTCAGATCCTGATGCTCCAATCAATACCATAGCAGATTATGTTATCACAGGTACAGTAGAGGAGGTAGTCCCTAAACTCATTAAGTATTACAAGAAAAACAAATAATCCCGAAGAAGATGGCAAATTTCTATACAGATACCCCTGAACTTAAGCATCATCTTTCTCACCCTTTGATGAAGCATATCGTTGAGCTCAAAGAGCGCAACTTTGCAGATAGAGAGAAGTTTGACTATGCACCAGCCGACTTCGAGGATGCTATGGATAACTACGATAAGGTACTCGAAATCGTAGGCGAAATATGTGGCGATGTAATCGCTCCTAATGCCGAGGGGGTTGACCACGAGGGCCCTACTTGCGCTAACGGTCGCGTACAGTACGCTTCAGGTACTCAGGTTAACCTCGATGCTACTCGTAAGGCAGGCCTTATGGGTATGTCTATGCCTCGCCGCTTTGGTGGCTTGAATTTCCCTATTACCCCTTATATCATGGCGGCTGATATCGTTAGCCGCGCCGACGCTGGTTTCGAAAACCTTTGGGGACTCCAAGACTGCGCCGAGACTCTCTATGAGTTCGGTAATGAGGACCAGAAGATGCGTTTCCTTACTCGCGTTTGTAATGGCGAGACAATGTCCATGGACTTGACAGAGCCTGACGCTGGTTCCGACCTCCAGAGCGTTATGCTTAAGGCTACTTACTCTGAGAAGGATGGTTGCTGGTTGCTCAATGGCGTAAAGCGCTTTATTACTAATGGCGACGCTGATATTCACCTCGTACTCGCTCGTTCTGAGGAGGGTACTCATGACGGTCGCGGTCTCTCTATGTTTATCTATGATAAGCAACAGGGAGGCGTCGATGTTCGTCGTATCGAGAATAAGATGGGTATCAAGGGTTCTCCTACATGTGAGCTCGTATACAAGAATGCTAAGGCAGAACTCTGTGGCGATACAAAGCTCGGTCTTATCAAGTACGTTATGGCTCTTATGAATGGCGCTCGTCTCGGTATCGCCGCTCAGGGCGTCGGTATCTCTCAAGCTGCTTTCAACGAGGCTTTGGCTTACGCTAAGGACCGTAAGCAGTTCGGTAAGGCTATCATCGAGTTCCCAGCTGTAGCTGAGATGTTGAGTTTGATGAAGGCTAAACTCGACGCTACTCGTGCCCTCTTGTATGAGACATCTCGTTTCGTCGATATATATAAGGCTCTCGATGATATCGCTAAGGAGCGTAAACTCGAACCGGAGGAGCGTCAGGAGCAGAAGAAGTATGCTAAGTTGGCCGACTCTTTCACTCCGCTCGCTAAGATGATGGGTTCTGAGTATGCTAACCAAAATGCTTACGATTGTATCCAGGTGCATGGCGGCTCTGGCTTCATGAAGGAGTATACTTGTGAGCGCCTATATCGTGATGCTCGTATTACATCTATCTATGAGGGTACTTCTCAGTTGCAGACTGTAGCGGCTATCCGTTACGTTACTACTGGCGCTTACCTTAACCAGATTCGTGATGCATACGAGACTCTTCACTTCGATGCTCGCTTCGATATCCTCCGCGATAAGCTAAAGGATATGGCTGATAAGGCTAATATGGCTATCAACCAAGTTACTGAGGCTAAGAATCAAGAGTTCCTCGACCTCGTTGCTCGTCGTCTAGTAGAGATGTGCGCTCATACTATCATGGGTCACCTCCTCCTTCAGGATGCTAACAAGGCTCCTGAGCTCTTCGAGAAGTCGGCTAACGTATATATCCGTTATGCTGAGGCTGAGGTTGAGAAGCATATGACTTTCATCCGTAAGTTCCAAGAGGAGAATCTCGAGAATTATCGTATGGCTTAGTCAATAGCTAGATTATAATTGAGAATTGATAATAAGAGTCCTAGGTTCCTAGGGCTCTTTTTTTCTTTATTGGTGAGTGAAAAATGGTCAATGGGTATTATTACGTATTAAATATATGGGCAATTAACAAGAATTAAGAGAATAGAATTGGTAGGTTAGATAATTACACCAACCTTTGTGCCATATTTTTACATACAAAGGAACAAACCAATGACACTACACAGAATTTCGACATTGGCTATAGCTTTTAGCTTGTCGGTATTTGCCTTCGCAGGCGGTTATCTAACCAACACTAACCAACACGCTTCTTTTCTTAGAATGATTGCACGTGGTGCATCTGTATCTCTAGATGGAGTATATTCTAATCCAGCAGGTCTATCTTTCCTTGAAGATGAGAAGGTTTACCTATCATTGACTATCCAAAGTGCATATCAGAACAGAGATATAGAATCTCAGAGTTTGGTATTCGCTAATAGTCAGACTCCTGACGGTAAGCGTTCTTACCATGGTAAGGCTGCTGCTCCTATCGTGCCTTCAATCCATTTTGCTTATCGTAAGGGCGATTGGACTATCGCTTCGGCTTTGGCTATTACTGGCGGTGGCGGTAAGGCCTCTTTCGACCAGGGTCTTCCTCTCTTCGAGGCGTCGGCTATTGGCTTGATGACAAAGGAGAGTAACGGAAAACTTACCTCAGATATGTATGATATATCTAGCGCTATGGATGGCAAGCAGTATATCATGGGCCTTACTTTGGGCCTCGGTCGTAAGATTAATGAGCACCTATCAGTATTCGCCGGCGGTAGAATGAACTACTTTATGGGCGGCTATGTGGGTCACCTTAAGGTGAATATCAAGGATGGCGTAATAGAGGCTCTCGGTCAGCAGATTGTTACTGAGGCATACAAGCAACTTGTAGCAGCGGGTATGGATCAAGCTATGGCTATGCAGCATGCTATGACTATGGCTCAACAGCAAGGTGCTGCAATGTTGCAGAAGTTGGAGAGCTCGGCTATTAGCCTTGATTGCGACCAGACGGGTTGGGGCTTGACTCCAATTATTGGCGTATTTGGTCGTCTCGGTATTGTAGATTTGGCAGCTAAGTATGAGTTCTTGACAAACCTTAATATTGAGAACTCTACAAATAAGCTAGAGAGACCAGCATCAGCAGCGGAGTTGCTTAAGCCTTATGAGAATGGTGTAAATACTCCAAACGATATACCTTCGCTATTAACCCTATCAGCAGGAGTTAATATATTGCCAACTTTACGAGCTACTGCTGAGTGGCACTTTTATGACGACAAGAATGCTAGAATGGCAGGTGGCAAGCAGAAGACTCTTAAGAGAGGTACTTTCGAGTACTTGGCAGGTGTAGAGTGGGACGCCTTGGATAGATTGACAATATCAGGCGGTTATCAGAAGACAGACTACGGATTGTCTGACGAGTATCAATCAGATACTTCATTTGCTTGCGACTCTTACTCTCTTGGCTTCGGCGCTAAGGTAAAGCTATCAGAGAAGATGGCTATGGATATTGCTTACTTCTGGACTACATATGACGACTATACCAAAGTATCAGAGAATTACAATGGCCTAGGCGTTAAGGGTGTTGACGTATACAGTAGAACAAATAAGGTATTTGGCGTTTCGCTAGAGTATAAGTTCTAGTTATTGACGATAAGATAAAAGATAAATCCGACGAGAAGTCTATATACTTCCGTCGGATTTGTTCTTTTTATGAGGGTAGGTTAGATGGTGTTAAATATCTCTTGAAGTCTATTTAGGAAAAGAGCCACGTGACCACCGTCCATCTGTTGATGATTTACTTGGATAGTAATAGGGAGCGTAGTACGGAACCACCCTTTTCGATATTTCCCCCAACAGAGAAAAGGATTAGTATATTCCGGCACATACTGATTACAACACGAGTCGAACTCTAGAGTATTTATACAAGAGGTGCCGATAAGTACATGGTCGGGATGAAAAACATTATCATGAGTCTCCTTTATGGTGGCCACTTGAGAGGTGTATGTCGACATGAAGGTATTTATATCCTCCACGAGTGGAACATCGCAGAAGTAGAAATCGCCCGTTCCATCGGCAATGATACCCTGTACAGCAATCTTATCGTACTCCACCAATTTGTCAGGAAAGGCTATATAGTAAAATTCGCGGATATCCTTTGCCGCCATACCTATGCAGTACATCATGAGAGGGTATAGCTTATACCCCTTGCGACGCTGAAGACGGAGTAGGTGTGATATATCGAATGTTTTAGTAAAAGATATCATTGGCATAGGCGATGCGTGCCAACGCTGGTGAGCTAAGGCTCTGTGTGTCTCTTTAGGGTCTAAGATTCTCATTTTATTAAGAATTGACAATGGAATAGGGGAAAATTAGATGTTTGTTATATATATTACATTGAGAGTACTATGTGAGCACCCTTTTTCATCGTAGAAAAGTTATTGTGAGTATACGAGGAGCATAGGCTTTCATCGTAAAAAATGTATAATGTTCATATAGTGTGCACCCTTGTTCATCGTAAAAATTCTGTTTTGTGACATAGTAACAGATGCTATGGGATGAATGCATTAGGAGTCTTTAGGGTATTGTGCCTTTTGTAAGCTAGGAGGCGATAGTAGCCTGTTGATTGGTCGCGATAATAGGCACATATATGGTAATCGTTCTCTGTTTCTGAGAAATTAGATTCGGTATTCTCCATATTGATATTACCATTATCATCCACCTCTACTATTCGGTAGTTAGCCAAAGACTGCTTAACGAAATAGGTAAATTTGAAAACAGGGAGTCGTTCCCCATCAGACACTATATATTGAACCTCTGGAGAGATAGCTGTACGTTCAGTAGGAAAAGGAGCGTCTACAAAATCGCCCACAACATACAACTTAGAGTAATCGCCAATAAGCCCTTGAGGGAAGAGGAAGTTGATGTTGACGATAGAATAATCAGCCGTTATGTCATAATTCGTATTAGGGCTATCATACGAGTGGATATATTGGAGACCATTAAAATCCTCGTGGTAAGAGTATCCAAGAGGCAATTGAGTCAAAGGGATATAAGCATTATAGTAACCATCAGTCATAGTTACATGCGTATTAGACATAACGTGGCCACGCAAGCTACGGGAGTCGGCCCATCGCCATTCAGAGCCGGCGGAGAATACCAAGGGTGAGGTATAAGATAAGCCATTAGCGCGAATAGCAGTAGGCGAGGTGAATGTCCGAAAAGACGATAAGTCGGTATTCTGCCAAGCCCCCACTACAAAATTCTCTGTGAGATACTCAGGAGATAGGGACGACGTAGAGGAGAGAGCAAGGGATAACTCCTGAGTGCCATCGAGATTCGTCTTCTTTACATTAGACGCAATACCCAAACCATGCTCTGCGATGATAATAGGCCTAGATAGAAGAAGCTCATCATCCTCAATAGAGTATACATTTACAACGAAATTACCTGATGTTTTGAACCTATTGATAGGGATACGAACCGAATAATGAACATACTCTACTGTAGTATTAAAAGAGAGAGAATATTCAGAACAATCGTATTGTTTTTCAAAACCATCCCAATACTCTATTGAGAGCATATCATCGCGAAGCCAATTTACATCGCAGTGATAAAGTGAGAAATATAGCTGGCGGGAGTCGGCGAAAAGTTCATCAAAAGAGAGAAGAATATCTAAATTAGAATTAGTATCAAGGTCGTATATATACTGCTGTTTCCATGAGTCAGAAGGAGTCAAACGCACGGTATGGATAGAGGGTAATTGGTAAAAAACCGATTGTATTGCTGAAGATTTAGCATGTAGGAACTGACTGATAACCAATAACATCAAGAAGGTTGCAAAAAACTTGGGAAAAATTTTCTTCCAATTAAAGTTTTTTTGGACATATAATTGGTTTTTGACGTTAAGTTTCATTTTCTTTGCAGTTGATTTATTGGCTCAAAAGTAGTCATAAAAAAGGAGACAGACCTCTAATAATTAGAAAAAATAAAGAAACACAAAACACAAATACAAACAATGTCTGAAGTGATTAAACTCAAAAGAGGCCTCGACATTCGCTTGGCTGGTAAGTCGGAGACGATTTATACCCAAGTGGCTCCATCAGAGCAGTTTGCCATTTGTCCGGCTGATTTCAAAGGATTGACGCCAAAGATGGTAGCGAAGGTGGGCGACAAGGTGAATGCGGGTGATGTGCTTTTCGTAGATAAGCTGCATCCAGAGGTTCTATTTGTATCGCCTGTTTCGGGCGAGCTTGCAGCCGTAAACCGCGGTGAGCGACGTGTAATACTTGAGGTAGTTGTTAAGGCCGATGGTGTATCTACTACACGCGACTTTGGCAAAGAGGATGTTAAGAGCCTCTCTCGCGATCAAGTAATTGAGAAACTTTTAAAGACTGGTGCATGGACCTACTTCAAGCAGCGTCCATACAACGTGGTAGCTGACCCAACTAGTCCGATTCGTTCAATCTTCGTATCGACATTTGATACAGCGCCATTGGCTCCAGATTATGATTTCATTATCACTGGCAATGAGGAGTACTTCCAGGCTGGTCTTGATGTTCTTGCGAAGGTAGCTCCTACATTTGTAGGTGTACGTTCGGAGAGCGCAAACAATGCCTTTACACAGGCTAAGGGTGTAACAGTTACAGCATTCAGCGGTAAGCACCCAGCAGGTTGTGTAGGTGTACAGATTAACCATGTACAGCCAATCAACGCAGGTGAGAAGGTTTTGACAATAGGCGTTCAAGAGGTTGTAGCTATTGGTAAGCTCTTTGCTACAGGTGTTATGGACTTCGGTCGTACTATTGTAGTATGTGGTTCAGAGATTAAGAAGCCATCATACGTACGTACAACACTTGGTGCACAGTTGACCAACATACTCAACAACAATATTGCATCAGACAATGTACGTGTAATCTCGGGCAACGTCCTAACAGGTACACAAGTTGCAGCAGATGGTTACTTACGTTACTATGACTCACAAGTAACAGTTATCCCAGAGGGTAACGAGTATGAGTTTATGGGTTGGGCTATGCCAGGCTTCAACAAGTTCTCAAACCACAAGACATTCTTCTCTTGGTTGACAGGCAGTAAGACATATAAGCTTGACACAAATATGCACGGTGAGCACAGAGCCTTTGTAGTATCTGGCGAGCTTGATGCTGTATTACCTATGGATATCTATCCAGAGTTCTTGTTCAAGGCTATCATGGCTCAGGACATTGACAAGATGATAGAGCTTGGTATCTACGAAGTAGTAGAGGAGGATATCGCTCTCTGTGAATTTGTCTGCACAAGTAAGTTGAACTTGCAGAAGATTTTGAGAAACGGTCTTGACCTCATGGCTAAGGAGGTAGGATAATACGTTAAGATTAATAGAAGTAAAAAGTAAAAACGTAATATAGACGTGAAAGCTTTAAGAAAATTTGTTGATAACGTGAAGCCTAACTTCCAGGAGGGTGGTAAGTTCAGCTGGCTCCGATCTACATTCGGTGCCTTTGAGACTTTCCTCTTTACTCCAAATGAGGTAAACAAGGGTGGTGTTCACGTACGCGACGCGGTGGATTTGAAGAGAACCATCATCGTCGTAGTGTTGGCTTTGATTCCAGCACTTTTGATGGGTATGTACAACACAGGCTACCAGCACTTCCGTGCTCTAGGTGAGACAGCTGAGTTTGGGGATATGTTCCTCTACGGCTTCTTGCAGGTATTGCCAATGTTGATTGTATCATACGTAGTTGGTCTTGGCATTGAGTTTGCGGTAGCACAGATGCGTGGCCATGAGGTAAACGAAGGTTTCCTTGCAACAGGTATGTTGATTCCATTGGTTATGCCAGCAGACGTTCCACTTTGGATGGTAGGTTTGGCTACAGCCTTTGCAGTAATCTTTGCTAAGGAGGTATTTGGTGGTACAGGTATGAATATCTGGAACCCAGCCTTGATAGCACGTGCATTCTTGTTCTTCGCTTATCCAAGCAGAATGTCGGGCGACTCAGTTTGGTATGGTGCTGAGAATGTAGTTGATGGCTTCTCTGGAGCTACAGCACTTTCGAACGCTAATGCTACTGGTAATATTGGCTTTGAGTTCATGGATTGCGTTTATGGTCTTATCCCAGGTTCTATTGGTGAGACTAGCGTAATTGCCATTGCTATAGGTGCAGTATTGATGCTTTGCACAGGTGTAGCATCTGCAAAGACAATGATAAGTGTATTTGTAGGTGGTGCGTTGACAGCATACCTCTTCAATGTAGGTGGTGCTGAGGGCATGGGTGCAATCAGCTGGAGTGAGCACCTTGTAATTGGTGGTTTCTGCTTTGGTGCTGTATTTATGGCAACAGACCCAGTAACCTCTCCACGTACAGAGTGTGGTAAATATATCTACGGCTTCTTGATTGGTGCTATGGCAATTATCATCAGAGTATTGAACCCAGGTTATCCAGAGGGTATGATGCTTGCGATATTGCTCATGAACACATTGGCTCCACTTATCGACAGCATTATTGTTGGTCGTAACATCAGCCGCAGAAAGAATCGTGTTAAACAACAAGCAAAATAAGCAACGACAATGGCAGCAAACAATAATTCGAAGGGCTTCTCGACGAATAGCAACACCTATACTATTGTATATGCAGTAGTAATGGTAGTCATCGTTGCATTCCTCTTGGCATTTGCCCATTCTGCTTTAGGTCCTACACAGGATGAGAATGTGAAACTTGACACAAAGAAGCAGATATTGAGCTCATTGAATATTACAGATTACACTGATGCTCAGGCAGCCTTCACAAAGAACGTAGTAAAGATTTTGGACAAGACAGGAGCAGAGAAGTGTGCGGTAGCAGATTTCGATGTAACTGGTGCGGACAAGAACGAGGTAATCTACCAGTGTGAGGTTGATGGTGCTACTAAGTATGTTATCCCAATGAACGGTAATGGTCTTTGGGGTGCTATTTGGGGTTACATTGCACTCAATGATAACAAGAGCACAGTATATGGCATTTACTTCAACCATGCTAGTGAGACAGCTGGTCTTGGTGCGGAGATTGTGAAGCCAGCATTCTGTAATCAATTCAAGGATAAGAACATTCAGAGAGATAGTGTATTGACATCTATCGCGGTTGTAAAGAAGGGTCAGTCTGTAGCGGACAAAGACTATGTAGATGGTATCTCAGGTGGTACTATTACATCTTCTGCAGTAAGCGTAATGCTCGAGACAAATCTCAAGAAGTTCGAAGGTTTCTTAACAAAGTAATCTAGGAGGAAAGAAAAATGAGCTTATCAAAGAAGAATAAAGAGGCATTTTTGAATCCTCTTACCATTAACAACCCTGTTACTGTACAGGTACTTGGTATCTGTTCTGCGCTTGCTGTAACAGCGCAGTTGGAGCCAGCCTTGGTAATGGGTCTTGCTGTTACAGTAATTGTAGCGGTAGCGAACGTTGTTATTTCCCTATTAAGAAAGACTATACCAGGACGTATCCGTATTATTGTGCAATTGGTAGTAGTAGCTACACTTGTAACATTGGTATCAGAGGTATTGAAAGCCTTTGCATATGATGTTAGTGTACAGTTGTCGGTATATGTCGGTTTGATTATTACCAACTGTATTTTGATGGGACGTCTTGAGGCCTTTGCTATGCAGAATGGTCCATTTGAGTCGTTGCTTGACGGTATTGGTAGTGGTCTTGGCTATGCTAAAATTTTGGTTATTGTAGCATTCTTCCGTGAGTTGCTAGGTTCAGGTAAGCTATTAGGCTTTGATGTATTGGAGCGTTTTGGCTATGTGAACAACGGTCTTATGTTGTTAGCCCCAATGGCCTTGGTTATTTGTGGTTGCATCATTTGGTGGGAGCGTGCACATAATAAAGATCTACAAGAGAAATAATAAGTAACAGCAGAAGATTATCATGGATTTATTGAGTCTTTTCGTCCGCTCTATATTTGTGGACAATATGATATTCGCCTTCTTCCTCGGTATGTGTTCATACTTGGCTGTATCGAAGAGTGTGAAGACGGCGTTTGGTCTTGGTCTTGCAGTTACATTTGTGCTTGTAGTGACCTTGCCAGTGAACTATTTATTACAGACAAAGGTTTTAGGTCCTGACTGTCTTACAGAGGGTGTAGACCTATCCTTCTTGTCGTTCATTCTTTTCATTGCTGTGATTGCGGGTATTGTGCAATTGGTAGAGATGGTAGTAGAGAAATTTGCTCCAGCGCTCTATGCTTCGCTCGGTATCTTCCTTCCATTGATTGCTGTAAACTGTGCTATCATGGGTGGTTCGCTCTTCATGCAGCAGCGTATTGGTCTTGAGCCAACAGACCCTAAGGCTATTACAGATATTACATCTGCGATAGTATATGCTTTAGGTTCAGGTATTGGTTGGTTGATAGCCATTGTAGCACTTGCTGCTATTCGTGAAAAGATGGCATACTCTAATGTACCACCAGCATTGCGTGGCCTAGGTATCACATTTATTGTGGTAGGTTTGATGGCTATGTCATTTATGTGTTTCAGTGGTCTTAAATTGTAAAACTCAGTAACACAATAGCTGATATGATGAATTTAATTCTATCGAGCATTGGAGTATTCTTGGTAATTATCCTCTTGCTCGTTGTTATGCTTCTCGTGGCTAAGACATATCTTACTCCGAGCGGCAACGTAAAAATTAAGATCAACGGCGACAAGGAAGTAGAGGTTGAGCAAGGCGGCAGTCTTCTTGGCACACTTGCAGCAGAGGGCATCTTTTTGCCATCCGCTTGTGGCGGTAAAGGTTCTTGTGGCCAGTGTAAATGTCAAGTAGTTGAAGGTGGTGGTGAGATATTGGACTCAGAGAAGGGCCATTTCTCACGTAAGCAGCAGCAAGACCATTGGCGCCTTGGTTGTCAGGTTAAGGTTAAGGGTGACTTAGCTATTAAGGTTGACGACGCAGTAATGGGTGTTAAGGAATGGGAGTGCGAGGTTATCTCGAACAAGAACGTTGCTACCTTTATTAAAGAGTTCAAGGTTAAGCTTCCTCCAGGAGAGCACATGGACTTTGAGCCAGGTTCATACGCACAAATTAAGATTCCAGAGTACGATATCAACTATGCTGATTTTGATCGTTCGCTTATTGGCGACCTTTATGTACCAGCATGGGAGAAGTTTGGTCTCTTCAATTTGAAGCAGAAGAATACAGAGGCTACAATTCGTGCATACTCAATGGCTAACTACCCAGATGAGGGTGATATTATCACTTTGACAGTACGTATTGCTACACCTCCATTCAAGCCAAAAGATCAAGGTCCAGGCTTTATGGATGTACCATGTGGTATTGCCTCTACATATATCTTTAACCTCAAGCCAGGTGACAAGGTAACTATGTCGGGCCCTTATGGTGAGTTCCGTCCAAGATACGGTACAGGTAAGGAGATGATTTGGGTAGGTGGTGGTGCCGGTATGGCTCCATTGCGTGCACAGATTATGCACTTGCTCAAGACACTCAATGTACGTGATCGTGAGATGCACTACTTCTATGGTGCTCGTGCTATTGACGAGGTATTCTTCATGGAAGACTTCCTTGAGCTTGAGAAGGAGTTCCCTAACTTCCACTTCCACTTGGCACTTGACCGTCCAGACCCTAAGGCAGACGCAATGGGTGTTAAGTACACAGCAGGCTTCATTGCTCCAGTACTTGGTGACACATACCTCAAGGCACACGAGGCTCCAGAGGATATCGAGTACTACCTCTGTGGTCCTCCAATGATGGCTAAGACAGTTCTTGACCTCTTGGATTCACTTGGTGTAGAGAGCAAGGATATTATGTTTGATAACTTTGGTGGATAATTTATTCACTTTTGATAAATTAAGCCGAATGGGGTGTTTCCCTGTTCGGCTTTTTGTTTTTTGGGGGTAGTTATTCTAGTTGTTCTAGATGTCCTATTTATTCTAGATGTCCTAGAAGGTAAGGTGGGGGGAGAGGCTTGAATGGGGAGATGTGGGTGCGTTATATTGAAAATATTGAATATTATATGGATTGTTTTGGTGTTTGGGCTTTGTTTTTGTTGAGCCTGTATAGAGCGAGGTTATAGCGAGCATAGAGAGAGCTGTGAGGGGGATTTTTTATAAGGAAGATATAGGGACCAAGTTATGGATGCGTGATGGATGAAGAGAGGGCTTTGTGGTTGCTGTTCGTCCCCAAAAAATGCATTTCGTCCCCAAATGTTAGGTTTTTTGCTCGAATTTCGCCCCTAATCGTGTTATCTATCCCCAAAATCGTGCTATCTATCCCCAGCTATTGACAAGGGGGTATTTGGTGTTATATCTTTGCAGCGGTGAAATAAGTTAGGATAATGCTTAAGCGGCTATTAAAGTCAGCGTGGGTAAGAGTAGTTGCTTAAGCATTTATGGTTTGATACCTATAGGCAACACTACCTTGTTAACATATAGTATATTTTGAGAAAGCGTTTCGTGGAGTGTTCAGCGAAACGCTTTTATTTACTTTTTTTTGCATTTGTTGAGAATTTTGTATCTTTGCCATTGCTCAACACATAGCATTAAAAAGAAAGATACGTTAATATGGACGAAATAAAGAAACTGATGCAGAAGCGCGCTCAGTCGCGCTTAGGCGGTGGTGAAAAACGCATTGAAGCTCAGCACGCCAAAGGAAAACTTACAGCTAGAGAGCGTATAGCGCTACTTCTAGACCAAGGAAGTTTTGAGGAGTACGACATGTTCGTGACTCACAGATGTACGAATTTTGGAATGGAGAAGAACCAGTACCCTGGTGATGGTGTTGTAACCGGTAGTGGTACTATAAATGGTCGTTTAGTATTCGTTTTTGCGCAAGACTTCACAGTAATGGGAGGTTCTTTGTCGGAGACTATGGCAAAGAAGATATGCAAAGTAATGGATATGGCCGTTAAGGTTGGAGCTCCAGTTATTGGCTTGAACGACTCAGGAGGAGCTCGTATACAAGAGGGTGTAGCAGCGTTGGCAGGCTTTGGTGAAATTTTTGAGAGAAATATCATAGCTTCGGGTGTTATTCCACAGATTTCGGCGATTTTGGGTCCTTGCGCTGGCGGTGCGGTATATTCACCTGCATTGACAGACTTCATTTTGATGAATAGGACTAACAGCTATATGTTCTTGACAGGACCAAAAGTTGTTAAGACAGTTACCTATGAGGATGTAGACGAGGAGTCGCTCGGAGGTGCAGACGTACACAGTAAGAAATCGGGTGTAGCCCATTTTGTTTCGGAGAACGAAGAGGAGGCTATGCAGATGATTAGAGAGTTGCTCTCGTACTTGCCACAGAACAATACAGAGCAAGCTCCACGAGTAGAGACTAATGACCCTGTAGACCGTTTGGAAGATGCATTGAACGAGATTATTCCAGAAGATGTAAACAAGCCATACGACGTTAAGCAGGTTATTACAGCCATTGTAGACGACAATAAATTCTTTGAGGTACAGAAAGACTGGGCACAGAATATTGTCATTGGCTTTGCCCACTTCAATGGTCGTTCGGTAGGTATTATTGCTAACCAGCCGGCAAAGAATGCAGGTACACTAGATAGCAATGCCTCACGTAAGGCAGCGAGATTTGTGAGATTCTGCGACGCCTTTAATTTGCCAATAGTATCCCTTGTAGACGTTCCAGGCTTCTTGCCAGGCACAGCACAAGAGTATGGAGGAGTAATTGTACATGGAGCTAAGTTGCTATTTGCATACGGCCATGCTACAGTACCAAAGGTAACGGTAATCCTACGTAAAGCATATGGAGGTGCATACATTGTGATGTCAAGTAAGCACTTGAGAGGCGATGTAAACTATGCTTGGCCAACAGCAGAGATAGCCGTTATGGGTCCTAAGGGCGCTGTAGAGGTACTTCATAGCAAGAAGATTAAAGAGTTGTCGACACCAGAAGAGCAGCAAAAGTATATGGACGATGCTATAAACGAGTATAAAGACTTGTTTGCGAATCCATATAATGCGGCACAATATGGTTATCTTGATGACGTAATTGAGCCAAGAAATACACGTTATAGAATTATTAGAGCCTTAGAGTCGATCGTCAACAAGCGCGATCAGAACTTACCACGTAAGCACTCTAACCTTCCACTTTAGTGGATAAGGCTCATAAGAGAAAAGACTGATGAGAAAAACAGATATAGCAAAAGGATTCATTGCATTGGCTTGTTCAATGGCAATGAATACCCTTGCTTCTGCGCAGACAGCCAGTGACCTCACGATAAATGAGATAAAAGTAGAGCGAGATTCCACTGGTGCGGTAACAGAAGCGTGGGTCGAGATATTCAACCCGACATATTCGACGGTTGACATGGCTCGTTTGTACCTTAGCAACGACAGGAACAACCTAACCAAGTCGATAGTGCCACAAGGCTTGACATCGACACAGTTTTTGCCTAGAGGCTTCGTTGTATTTGAGTGTGATGGTAAGCGATCAGACGGTCCTCTACATACTACATTTGATTTATCAGATTCTAAGTATGTATATTTAGTAGAGTCGAACGGACAAATAGTAATAGACTCCTGTGAGGTACCACAAAATGGGTCGTTAGCCCGTACACTTGATGGCATAGGTACATGGGAGACGCCGAAAGAGAATAGTAAAGGCTTCTCGAACCAGATGGCAGTTGTGAAGAACAACTCGGACCGTTTTATGGAGGTAGACCCATACGGTGCTGGTATGGCCCTTATAAGTATTTCGGTAGTATTTGGCATTCTTATTATACTTGCTATAGTATTCTCTGCTGTAGGTAACTTCTTTGTATGGAGAGAGAAGACGGCAGAGGCTAGAGCGCAAGCGAAGATAGAGAAGCAGAAAGCCAAAGAGGCCAAAGCATTAGAGGCAGAAGAAGAGCAGGTAGCCATAGCGACAGTAGTTGCCATGTATATGCTTGATGCCCATGACGATGCTGCGGGACAGCTCACCATTGTACAGAATGAGAACCATACAGGATGGCAGTTCCCATTCAAGAAACACTAGTATACTAGTATTAAACCTTAAACACGAAAGATACAGATGCAATATAATTTCAAACTTGCGGGTAAGAAGTACTCAGCAGACGTTGAGGAAAAAGAGGGGAACAAATTGGCCATTACCCTCAATGGTAAGAATTACGAGGTAGAGATAGAGCGCCCACAGGCGGCAGCTCCAGTGGTACGTCCGGTAGCCGCTCCAGCTCCACAGCGTACGGCATCACCAGTTGCTGCTGCTCCACGACCAGCAGCAGGAGGCAAGTCGATAAACTCTCCACTACCAGGCGTAGTACTTGACATAAAGGTTAATGTTGGAGACACTGTACAAGTGGGACAAGTTGTGATGGTGGTAGAAGCCATGAAGATGGAGAACAATATTGAGGCCACACAAGCAGGTACAGTTACAAAGATTCTTAAGCAGAAGGGTGACCCTGTAATGGAGGGTGATGCACTCATTCAACTATAAGAGTAAGGTATTAACCCAAAAGAGATAACGTAGTGGAAACTTCATTCTTTGAATTTATAGGAGAAAGTGTTTCGCAGTTCTTCACCTACACCGCGTATGCCAATTTTACTATTGGTCACTTGGTGATGATAGGATTCGGCCTTCTCTTCATATATTTGGCAGTAGCCAAAGAGTATGAGCCAATGCTCCTTATACCTATTGGTTTTGGTATTCTTATTGGAAATACCCCATTTGTTGATGGATTAAAGATAGGTGTTTATGAGAGTGGTTCGGTGTTGAATTATCTTTACTTTGGAGTATCACAAGGAGTCTATCCGCCGTTGATATTTTTAGGTATTGGAGCGATGACCGACTTCTCCGCCTTGATATCCAATCCAAAGATGGTATTAATAGGCGCTGCGGCGCAGATAGGTATTTTTGGAGCCTATGCGACAGCCCTAGCCCTTGGCTTTTCGCCAAATGAGGCAGGTGCTATAGGTATTATTGGTGGAGCTGATGGACCAACAGCCATCTTCCTTTCGTCAAAGTTAGCACCAGATTTGATGGGAGCCATAGCAATATCGGCCTATTCATACATGGCGCTTGTTCCGGTAATACAACCACCTATTATGCGTGCGTTGACTACCCCTGAAGAGCGAGTAATACGTATGAAGACCCCACGTAAGGTAAGCAAGAGAGAGAGAGTACTCTTCCCAATTATTGGTCTTTTGATGACCTGTTGGTTGGTACCAAGTGGTCTACCACTACTCGGTATGTTATTCTTTGGTAACCTTCTTAAGGAGAGTGGTGTAACAAAGCGTTTGGCAGATACAGCAAAGGGGCCGCTAATTGATATAGTAACAATATTGATAGGTGTTACAGTAGGCGCCTCTACCCAAGCTACAACATTCCTTACAATCAAGTCGATAGGTATTTTTGCTCTTGGTGCAGGATCATTTGTACTTGCTACTACAGGCGGTGTACTATTTGTAAAGTTCTACAACCTCTTTGTAAAGAAAGAGAACAGAATTAACCCATTGATAGGCAATGCTGGAGTATCAGCTGTTCCAGATTCGGCGAGAGTATCACAAGTAGAGGGATTGAAATATGACAAGACCAACTATCTTTTGATGCACGCTATGGGACCAAATGTAGCAGGTGTAATTGGATCTGCAGTAGCTGCAGGTATCATACTTAGTTTCTTTAGTTAACATTTAATAGTTTATATAATTATGAACATCCAACAGACTTCTTTCGGCGAAATCAACGGCAATGAGGTTAAGCTATTCACCCTTGATAATGGTAATATTCAGATAAAGATTACCAATGTAGGTGCGACCATCACATCTATTCGCACACCAGACAAAGATGGTAATGTGAAAGATATTGTATTGGGTTTTGATGATCCACGAGTATATCTAGACCCGGAGTACAATGCAGGTAGTTTTTATTTAGGAGCTACTATTGGACGCTTTGCAAACCGCATAAAGGCAGGAAAGTTCTCACTTGATAGCAAGTCATACCAGCTAGAGATAAACAACGGAGAGAACCACCTACATGGCGGAATAAATTCGTTTAATACAAAGTTTTGGACAGCAGAGCCTATTGAGGGAGACAAGGTAGTAGGTGTTAGGATGTCATACGTAAGTGCTCATTTGGAGAATGGATACCCTGGACAGTTGACAACTGTTGTTGTATTCACATTAGATGAGAATGACAATTTGAATATCAACTACCAAGCGACTACCGACAAGAAGACCATATTGAACCTTACAAACCACTCGTATTTCAACCTACGAGGCGAAGGTACGATATTGGATACTAAAGTATTGATGGAGGCAAACACATATACTCCAAAAGACGATGCTTGCATACCTACAGGCAAGATAGAGCCAGTAGTAGGTACTCCACTAGACTTTACCTTTGAGCACAAGATAGGGGAGCGCATTCATGCCTTTGAGGATGGTTATGACCACAACTACGTTATAAACGGTAGCTATGGTCAGCTTCGCAAAGCAGCAGAGGCATGGGATGACAAGACTGGTAGAAAGCTAGAGTTCTTCACTACAGAGCCAGGCTTCCAGTTCTACACAGGCTACTGGTTGAATGGAGAGTGGGGTAGAGAGTCGCAGAACCAGAAGTTTGTAAGTTTTGGAGGCTTCTGTTTTGAGGCGCAGCACTATCCAGATTCGCCAAACAATCCACAGTTTCCATCGGTAGAGCTCAAACCAGGAGAGACTTATACACAGACTACAGTTTATAAGTTTACTACTATTTAATAGGAGATAGGAGTTATAGATAATGCTCCCGCTTGAATTTGGTTTCGAGCGGGAGTTTTTGTTAAGTTGTGGGTTGGAATATGGATATAAGAAAAGGCCCGGACGAAAGTCCGAGCCTTTTAGAACAAACTAAAAATACCAACGTTGTTCTGGTCATAGGTTAGCAGTCATTGTTTTAGTAGTAGTTTATCGTCATTATTGTCGTTTAGTAGTAGTTCATTGTTATCATAGTAGTTGTAGTCGATTCAAAGTTGTTTTCAAGTAGTTTAGAGTTATTTTTGTTTAGTTGTATGTTATCTCGTTTTTGCTGATACAATGTTACTATGTATTTATGGAGTAGGTGAATTGTTTTTGACCAACTACATTTATTTTTGACGAACTGCATTTTTGATACGTTTTATCGTCGGGAAAGACCTATTTTGATAAAAAAAGAGGATGCATTTGCATGCACCCTCTTAATATTATAAGGGAAATAATACCGTTTAGAGCTGCTTAAAGAAGTCGTTGCCCTTATCATCCACCAAGAGGAATGCAGGGAAGTTTTCGACCTTAATTTCGCGTACAGCCTCCATGCCGAGCTCCTCGAAGTCTACTACCTTGATGCTCTTGATAGAGTTTTTAGCGAGGATAGCAGCAGGACCACCTATAGAGCCGAGGTAGAAACCTCCATTAGCCTTACAAGCGTCAGTAACCTCCTGAGAGCGGTTACCCTTAGCTACCATGATCATAGAGCCGCCAGCCTTTTGGAAGCGATCTACGTATGGGTCCATACGACCAGCTGTTGTAGGACCGAATGAGCCAGAAGGCATACCAACAGGAGTCTTAGCAGGACCAGCGTAGTATACAGGGTGATTCTTGAAGTACTCTGGCATCTCCTTACCCTCGTTAAGCATTTGGTTGATACGAGCGTGAGCGATATCGCGAGCAACGATCAAAGTACCCTTGAGAGAGAAACGAGTCTTGATAGGATACTTAGAGAGTTCCTTACGAACCTCGTCCATTGGGCGGTCGATATCGAGTTCTACGGCAGGAGCCATATTAGGAGCCTGAGCAGGCAAGAAACGAGCAGGATTCTTCTCTAGCTTCTCGAGGAAGATACCCTCTGGAGTAATCTTAGCCTTGATGTTACGATCGGCTGAGCAGCTAACGCCTATAGATACAGGGCAAGAAGCAGCGTGGCGGCTTAGGCGGATAACGCGTACGTCGTGAACGAAGTACTTACCACCGAACTGAGCACCGATGTTGCTCTTCTGGCAGATATCGAGAACCTTCTGCTCCCACTCGAGATCGCGGAAAGCCTGACCACCCTCGTTACCATTAGTAGGGAGGTTATCATAGTAACCAGCAGAAGCCTTCTTAACAGTAGCCATGTTAGTCTCAGGAGATGTACCACCGATAACGATAGCCAAGTGGTAAGGAGGGCAAGCTGCAGTACCGAGACTCTTTACCTTCTCTGTGAGGAACTTTGTAAGGTTTTCCTCTGTTAGGAGAGCCTTAGTCATAGGGAAGAAGTATGTCTTATTAGCAGAACCACCACCCTTAGTAATGAATAAGAACTCGTACTCATTACCCTCCTCGGTGTAGATATCAGTCTGAGCTGGGAGGTTGTTACCAGAGTTTTTCTCGTCGAGCATATTAAAAGGCACTACCTGAGAGTAACGGAGGTTACGCTCTTGGTATGTTTCCCAGATACCCTTCCAGAGGTGCTCCTCATCATTAGCGCCAGTCCATACGCACTCGCCCTTGTGACCAATGATGATAGCTGTACCTGTATCCTGGCATGTTGGGAGTTGACCCTCTGCAGCTACAACCTGGTTCATCAACATAGTGTGAGCAACGAAACGGTCGTTATCTGAAGCCTCAGGATCCTCGAGGATGTTACGAAGTTTCTGGAGGTGAGCAGGACGAAGGTAGAAAGATACATCTGAGAAAGCTCTCTTTGAGAGGAACTCGAGGCCCTTAGGGTCTACCTTGAGGATTTTACGACCCTCTACTTCGATAGTAGAGACATAATCCTTAGAGATGCACTCATACTCAGTGTCATCTTTCAAAACCTGAAAGGTCTTCTGGTACTTGAAATCAGCCATATTGTTTGTCTTGTTATTGTTTATTTGTTTCTTGATATGTCTTATAAGCGAATAAGAACAAGTGTTCTTATTGTTCTTATGGGCGTAAAGTTACATTTTTTTAGCAAGGAAAGCTATAATTCTGCGCATTGATTCGGACGGGATAATAGATATATCCACCTCCTCGGGACGCATCCAATGGATAGAGGCCACGTCGTCGCATGGAGAGATATTCTCTATATTATCCAATTGGCATTCGAATACAGCATCTGTGGTATATACATCGCGACCACTGTAGGGGTAAGTATTAAAGGTAGATGTAAGATACTTCATATCTACGAGTTCACGATTGAGCTCCTCCTTTATTTCGCGCTTCATTGCCTTCTCGAAGTTCTCCCCTGGGTCGACGAATCCACCTGGGAGGTCGAGAGTCCCCTTCCATGGGTTGCGTGCGCGTTTAGCCAGCATTATTTCGCCCTTATCATTTCTGATAATAGCCACTACGGCAGCGGCGGAATTGAGGAATAGCTCATGACCGCAAGAAGAGCAAGAGAAGTGCTCAGCGCCATGAAATACAAAAGCCTTAGCGCCGCAATGAGGGCAATATTGGTAGTAATGCATAGTGAGATTTATACTTGAAGTTCGAGCCAGCGAGTCTCCATCTCATCTAGTTTTGCAGATAAAGTCTCGTACTCCTTAGATAGATTAGACAACTCTGTTGGGTCGGAGATTTGACCAGAAGAGAGTTTTTGCTCTATTTCTGTTTTTCTAGACTCCACCTCGGGCATGTCATTCTCTAGTTGGGAAAGTTCTCGTTGTTCAGCGAACGATAGTTTACGAGGGCGTTGAGCATCGTTATTTCTAGGCTTGTTATCCTTCTTGTCCTCCTTCTCCTTAGGTTTTGACTCATCCTTTTGAGGTAGTTTGCTATATGCAATCCACTCTGAGTAGTTTCCAGGGAAGTCTTGCACCTTACCATTACCCTCTATGACGAATATATGGTCGACAATTTTATCCACGAAGAAACGGTCGTGCGACACTATAAGAACAGTACCGCCGAAGTTGACTAGGTAATCCTCAAGGACATTAAGAGTGAGGATATCGAGGTCGTTTGTAGGCTCGTCGAGGATAAGGAAATTAGGATTCTTCACCAATACGGTAAGAAGGTAAAGACGCTTCTTCTCTCCGCCGGATAGCTTGTTTACGCGAACGTGGTGCATCTCATTAGGGAAGAGAAAATATCTGAGGAATGCTGAGGCATTCATACTTTTATCGCCTATATAGATGTTCTCGGCAATATCAGATATTACCTCTAGTACAGTCTTATTGTCGTCAACTTGGATTCCCTCTTGTCGGTAGTATCCTGGTACGACAGTATCACCGATATCTACCTTACCGCTATCAGGTGCGAGGTAACCAGTGAGCATATTGAGTAGGGTAGACTTGCCGCTACCATTATTACCAACTATACCCACCTTTTCGCCACGGGCGAACTTATATGAGAAATTCTCTATTACGGTACCACGTCCCTCGAAAGCCTTACATACATCGTATGCATCTACCACCTTATTTCCAAGGCGAGCGTGAGAGAACTTAAGATTTATGTTGCGCTCCTCCTGACGTTTTGCGGCTCGCTCCTTAAGTTGGTAGTAGGCATCGATACGATATTGAGCCTTACTAGCACGAGCTTGAGGTTGGCGGTTCATCCAATCTTGCTCCTTACGAAGGAGGTTACGAGCCTTAGTAGCTTCGGCGTCAGAAGTCTCGAGACGTTGTTGACGCTTTTCGAGGAAATAGGTATAGTTGCCCTCGTATTGGAATATCTGCTGATTATCCAATTCGAATATGGTATTACATACACGATCAAGGAAATAGCGGTCGTGCGTCACCATAAGGAGCGTCACATTGGTACGAGTGAGGTAATCCTCGAGCCAATCGATAATCTCTAGGTCGAGATGGTTAGTAGGCTCATCGAGGATGATAAAATCTGGTTCGCTTATTAGCAGTGCAGCCAAAGCTACACGCTTCTGTTGTCCTCCAGAGAGAGAAGATATAGGTTGGTCGTATTTATGAATCTTCAGTTGACCAAGAATTTGACGGATACGCTGCTCGTAGTCCCACGCATTAAGAGCATCCATGCGCTCAACGAGTTCGCCTATTGCCTCATTGTCGCCACGTTCTATAGCGCTTTCATATTGAGCAATGACCTCTGTTGTTGGGCTAGGGATACCTAGGACCTGTTCGATGACAGTTTTATCCCCCTCGAAGTATGGATTTTGGTCTAGCATACCAACCTTGATATTGTCATTATAGACGATACGACCAGAGTCGGCCTGCATTTTACCGAGAAGGATACGCAGAAGGGTAGTCTTGCCCGTACCATTACGAGCTACGAGAGCCACCTTTTGTCCCTCATTGATACCGAAGTTTAGGTCGTTAAAGAGACGTATTTCGCCCCAATGGTACGTTAGATTTTCGACTGAAAGATAATTCATAATTTGTTTTGCATTAGCTCTGTTACGCACGATGGCGTGTAATGGCAAATAGATTTACCCTCACGAAGCCATTGGCGCAAGAGAGTTGATGACACATCGAATTGAGGAGCAGAGTCCATGAGATGGATTATTGCGCCATCGACATTAGGTATTGGCATATTGTCACGTGGATATACCAATATTTCGCACATGTTGAATATAGCCTCAGCCTCGCGCCATTTGTGGAGGCCCGGGACATTGTCGGCACCCATTATCATAGAGAAAGAGATGTTAGGGTAGCGGCTATACAAAGCGCGAAGAGTATTGATAGTATACGATGGGGTAGGTAGGGATAGCTCTATATCGCAAGCCCTCATACGTTGGTCTTTTTCTACTGATAGGCGAAGCATTTCGAGGCGCAGTTCGCTAGGTAGGAGCTCCTTATTCTCCTTGAAAGGATTTTGAGGGCTGACGACGAACCATACCTCGTCGACATACCCATTATTCAGAATCCATTGGGCCAACATGAGGTGCCCATTGTGGACTGGATTGAAAGAGCCGAAATAGAGACCTACTCTACGCATGACTATTAGATACCTAAGAAATTCTTTACAAGAGAGTAAGCCTCGGCGAGAGCCTTATCGAGATTATCATTTATTATGACCTTATCGAAATTAGGGGCATGAGTAATCTCTTCTGCAGCCTTAGCCACGCGCTGTTCGATTTTCTCCATAGAATCTGTAGCGCGACCTATAAGGCGTTTACGAAGCTCCTCTACAGAAGGAGGCATGATGAATATGCTGAGAGCGTTATCGCCGAATTGGCGTTTGATATTCTCTCCGCCCTTAACATCGACATCAAAGACGATAGTCTTACCCTCGGCAGCTACGCGGTCGATTTCAGAACGTAGGGTACCATAGAAACAACCAGCGTATACCTCTTCATGTTCGATGAAGTCGCCCTTCTCTATACGAGAGCGGAACTCATCGGTAGATAGGAAATAGTACTCAACGCCATTCTTCTCCTCGCCACGAGGAGCGCGGCTGGTTGCGGAAATAGAGAATCCTAGAGGGAGACCCTGCTTAAGGAGGTAATTGATAATAGTAGACTTTCCCGAACCCGAAGGAGCCGAGAAGATAAGAATCTTGTTCATGTGACTAAGATATTAGAGAACGTTAAGAACTTGTTCCTTGATTTTTTCTAGTTCGTCCTTCATTTGGATGACTAGACGTTGGAGGTTAGCCTCATTAGCTTTAGAGCCAAGGGTGTTTATCTCACGACCCATCTCTTGAGCTATGAAGCCAAGTTTTTTACCTGGTTCAGACTCCTTAGCCATTGTCTCACGGAAATACTTGATATGCTGAGCGAGACGCACCTTCTCTTCATTGATATCTAGCTTTTCGATGTAGAATATCATCTCTTGCTCGAGACGATTATTATCTATATTAGCGCTACCGACGATTTCGTTGAGGCTAGATTCTATACGTTGGCGTATTTTGGTTACGCGAGCAGCCTCGTATTGTGGAACCTCAGAGAGGTATTGTTCGATTTTAGCGACATGCGACTCGAGGTCTTTATGGAGAGATTCGCCTTCGCGTTTACGGAAGTCGATGAGAGCATCGCAAGCCGAGTTGAGTACACCTTGAAGGATAGTCCACTCCTCCTCTGATAAAACAGGAGTCTCTGTCTTGATAGTATCAGGGAGAGGCATTGCAAGACGAAGGAGCATAGACTTATCGTCGACGCCTAGGCCGTTGGCAATTTCTAGGAGTTGCGAGAAATATGACTCTACTACTGGACGGTTGATTTGCGCTGTACGCTCGTCTGATGTAACTTCAACATAGATGCTAGCATCGACCTTACCACGGATTAGCTTGTTAGTGATGATGGAACGCATCTCGAGGTCGCGCTCACGGTAGATATTAGACACTCGAGTAGACAAGTCCATTTGCTTAGAGTTAAGCGACTTTAGTTCTACTACAATCTTCTTGTTAGGCAACTCATGTACAGATTTGCCATAACCCGTCATTGATAGAATCATAACAGATGATGTTTAAGATAAAAGTTTATTATAAGACGGAAGATGCGGAAGATTGATGCAAATGTAACAAATGTTTTTATAATGTCTCCTAGTTCGTCGTAATTTTTCTAAATAGAGAATATACAAAAATAGCCTGCGGCGAAGATGCTGCAGGCTATTTAGAAATACTATATTTACTCTAATCTATGAATTGCATTAGAAGTTGAATGTAACACCACCTGTGTAGAAGCCGCCGATATTATCGGTATAAGCGAACTCGCGGCTTTGGTTGTTAAATAGGTTACGTGCGTTGACGTATACCTCTATGCGGTTATCTGGGCGGAAGCCAATCTTGAGGTCCATAGTGAACTTAGAGTCCAACTTATCGACACCATATTGAGTTGCGTATTCGCGCTCAGACATGAAACTCAAAGTTGTAGCTACGTTGATAACAGGTAATGGACGGTAGTACAAGCCGAGAGTACCATAGAACGAAGGGGTAGCCTTGTGTTTGTGGTTATTCTCGAGTTTAGGAGTAGTAAACTTATCGCTCATCAAACGAAGAGTAAACGATTTACCATCCTCGCTAGGTATCTGTTGGAAGAGACCCTCCTTGTCGGACGATGAGCCCATGTCAGCGATAACCTGAGCTATAGCTACCATTATCTGCTCACTTGATAGATTGCCACCTGGTTGTGCTTGTAGCTTTCCAATCTCCTCTGCCACTACTTTTGAGAATGTCAAGAAGCGACCCATAGCGCATTCCTTATCGACTCTCATGCCGCCAGATTGAGGTACATCGATTCCATTAGGGTTGTCAGAGGATACGATGTTAAACAACTGCTCCATGATATTAGCAGATTGGCTATACTTATAATAGTTATCTATTGTAGTCTTCTGTACGTTGACATTAAGTTTAGCCATCAATTTACGAGAGAGGCTCCAATCGACATTAGCAGACATACCTATTTGGTTAACCTCAAAAGGTACCTCGTGATATCTTACATATGAAGAGATATCTAGTTGTTGAAGGATAGCCATGATAGGCATTTCGTCGAAGCTACCTATGTTTTGACCTCCTAATGCACCCATACCCTTAAGGATATTAGAATTGATATCAACCTGCGACTGCATAGACATCAACTCACCGAAGTTCTTAGAGTTAGATAGGTAAGCCTCGAAATCTACGATGATGTTGCTAGCAGGACGAGTACGATAACCGAACTCCCAGTTGTTTGAAGTCATCAATTCTGCGTCAGGGTTACCCTTGAAAGCTACCTTATTAGGAGTAGAAGGGCGTGTCCATGAGTAAGAAGTAGACGAATTAATAAGTGTAGCTGCGCGCATACCATGAGAGAACGAGAATCTAAAGAAATGGTCGTTGTTTGGTTTGAAGCTTAATGCAGCAAGAGTAGATGTATTCCACTTGTCTGGCATATTAGTTCTATCAGAACGTACAGCTACTACTGTTCTAAACTTATCGATATTAAGTTCTGCCTTAATACTAGGTGTAATAGACTTCATGATAGCGCAAGAGTTCAAGAAGCCACCATACTTTCTAACTATTTCGCTATCGTAGTCTTTGAATTGGCTCCAATTGAAATCGATACCAGGGCGGATACCCACGTACTGACCTAGTGCAAGATCGTAACCTGTACTAACCTGTACTTGGCGCTCCTTCATTTTAAGCTCAGGAGTACCGAATTGGAAGGCATTAGAACTCTGGTAGTAGCTACCGCGGAACTGGAAGTTTTTGATATTAGCGGCTAGGTTAGCGTATCCACTCTTAAGCTCCTGATAAGAGAGAGAGTAGAAGTTGTCGATAAGAGAGACATCAGCCTTACGCTCTTGGCCATATCCGAATGTAAGATCGATATGAGTCTCTGGGTGAGGAGTAATAGACAAGTAACCATTACCACCCATAGAACGACGAGCGAGGAAAGGATCAGGGAAGCGGTCGAGGAGTTCGTTCTTTCTCTCAGGGTTAGATGTTTCCTCGACTCTTTGGAATAAGTCGTTAAACTGCTTCATCTGAGCGAGGTCAGACAAGCTGTAAAAACCAGGCTTAACAGGGTTGATGAGTTGCTTTTGAGGAGAACCTGGTGCGATAGGCTCGACGTACTCATTGTTCTCATTTGGGAGACCCAAAACATTGTTATTGTTGTAAACATATAACTTATTGGTATCGCGATTACGCTGTTGGAGGTGAACTACTGCACCAACGGCTACCTTATCATTGATAGCGCCACGGAGAGCGAGGTCGGCGATATTGGTATTTTGGGAACCCATCTGACCTGAACCACTGATGAGGTTAGAATTTGAATTAGGCTTTTCTGTAATGATATTGATAACGCCCTGTACTGCGCCTGCGCCGTAGAGAGCAGAAGTTGCGCCACGGATAACCTCGATACGTTCAACGTCCTCTATAGAGATAGGAAGCTGGTCGATGTTAAAAGCGCCAGTTGTGTAGTTAAAAGCTGCGCGGCCATCTAGCATAAGGAGAACGTTGCTAGCTTGTGCGTAGAGGAGGATGTTGTTGTCTGGGATATTTCCCAAACCGCGTACTTGGACATCGTATACGCCATTTGTTTTTTGGGTAACGATGATACCAGGGATAAGTTTAAGAGCCTCCTCGATAGAGGTAACGCCATACATACGGATTTCCTCCTTAGTGAGTGTTGATGAAGGCAATGGTGATACGAACGAGTCCTCCTCCTTTTTAGAAGCGGAAGATACGCTCTTATTCATGATTGCGGCAAATAATTCATCTACACTAGAGACGCCGAGCGTTTCGGCAGCCTGCATAAGGTCCTCGAGGGGGAGATCAGACAGCTCTTCGAGAGACATGGACATTATCCGCTCCTTAGTCAAATTAGCTTGCTGTGCGGAGATTTGCACACAAAAGACTAATGTGCATAGATAAAATAGTAGTTGTTTCATTGCTCTAGAATAATTATTAGTAGATAAACCGCATTGATAGGTATGTTGCCTATTTTTATATGTGGTTTACCTTGTTTTGTGCTCCAAATGTAATATAATTTTTCTTAACTGGAAATATTTTCTCCCCTAAAAATAGCATTAGTAGTATTAGTAGGAGTGTTTAGTAGTACAAAAACAAGAGAGTATCTAGATGAGTAGACACTCTCTTAGTGCTTTTACTTTATGAGATTATTATCTCAATTTAGATATAATCCAGATGATAATTGATGCGCCGACAACAGAGAAGATAAAGCCAACGATACCATCAGCGCTTAGTCCCAAGAGGCCAGCCAACCAAGAACCGAGCCAGCTACCACCGATACCTATGAGGATGTTAATGTACCAAGGGAAACCCTTCTTCATGAACCAAGATGCCAAGCATCCTACTAGTAAGCCAATGAGGCATGTAATAATAATACCCATATCAAATAGTGTTTTTCGTATTTCTTGCCTTTATATACGTGGATGTGTTGAAATGGCTACATTCAGAATTAAAATATTGTGTGAAATAATGTTATATTGTTGAAATAGAGAGGGGTGAGTGTTGGGAATGGAGACGGAATGTTCTTTGGAGGGATGGCGTGTGGAGCCTTTTTTATCGTAAAAAATGTATTTTGGGGTAAAAAGAAGAGGATGCATCTTGGTGACGCATCCTCTAGAATTCTTTTCTTGTTGCTTAGGGGCTTCTCTGAGCGCCTACCGGTAAAGGGACTTAGATGCCCGCTATGCAAACGTAAGTGCGGACGGCTTAGTATGCCTTACCGTGCTTCTCGTCAGAAACTGTGAGTTTCTTGCGACCCTTAGCACGACGTGCTGCCAATACTCGGCGGCCATTAGCTGTTGCCATTCTCTGGCGGAAACCGTGCTTGTTAATGCGCTTACGGTTTGATGGTTGAAATGTTCTTTTCATTGCTATAGCTTGTTTTCAATCTTATTTCGGAGTGCAAAGGTAGTGAGTTTTATCAAGAATTCAAACCCTTGCATGTAAAAAAACATTAATTATGCTTTATCCTAATATTGTGACTATTAGGCGATGCGATTCATTAACAGCCTTTTATCTCCTTGATCCAAGCTAAGCAATCCTTGCTGATGTTGGTAATATAGTCCCAATCCTCTGCAGCGATTTTATCCTTAGGGAATAGTTTAGAGCCCATACCCACGCAGAATACGCCAGCTTTGAACCACTTCTCGAGGTTATCCTTCTCAGGAGCGACACCACCTGTGACCATGATTTTAGACCAAGGCATAGGAGCGAGTACACCCTTAATAAGATTTGCGCCCACCACGTCGCCGGGGAACACCTTAGTAAAGTCGCAACCGAGCTCTTGAGCCTTGCCTATTTCGGAAGGGGTGAGGCAACCAGGACAATATGTTACGCAACGACGGTTACATACGGGAGCGATATCCTCGTTAAAGAGAGGGCCTACAACAAAGTTAGCTCCAAGTTGGAGGTACATAGCAGCTGTAGGCGCGTCTACTATAGAACCGATACCAAGTGCGAGTTCAGGGCACTCCTTATCGGCCCATTTTACGAGTTCAGCGAATACCTCTTGAGCGAAGTCGCCGCGATTTGTAAACTCGAAAGCACGTACGCCGCCATCATAGCAAGCCTTAACTACCTTCTTTGCTATCTCAACATTTTTATGATAGAATACAGGCACCATACCAGTGGTACCTATTTTATTCATGACTGCCGTTTTATCGAACTTTGCCATACCTATATATATTAAACCACGAATGATTATTATTGATTAGATAAATAATTAACGTTGTACGCGACCATTAGCAGCGCCACCTGCGAGAGCCTCTACCTCCTCTACAGAGACGAGATTGAAATCACCTGGAACAGTATGCTTAAGAGCAGAAGCTGCCACTGCGAACTCGAGAGCCTCGCCCTGAGTCTTCTTTGTAAGGAGGCCATGGATGAGTCCGCCTGAGAAAGAATCGCCGCCACCTACGCGATCTATGATAGGATTAATTTCGTAACGTTTAGACTGGTAGAACTCCTTACCGTCATATATCATAGCCTTCCATCCATTGTATGTAGCAGAGTATGACTCACGGAGGGTAGATACGACATATTTGAAACCGAACTCCTTCATCATAGCTTGGAAGATACCCTTGTAACCCTCGGCATCAGTAGAGCCGCCCTCGACATCAGCATCTGGTTTAAAGCCGAGACAGAGTTCGGCATCCTCCTCATTACCGATACATACATCTACGTACTTCATGAGAGGGCGCATAATAGAGATAGCCTTCTCGGAGGTCCATAGTTTTTTACGGAAGTTAAGATCGACAGAGACTGTAACATTGTGACGCTTAGCAGCCTCGCAAGCGAGTTTAGTAAGTTCTGCAGCCTTATCAGATATTGCAGGAGTAATACCCGACCAGTGGAACCACTGAGCCCCCTCCATAATCTTATCGAAGTCGAAATCGGCAGGAGAAGCCTCGGCTATTGACGAATTAGCGCGGTCGTATATAACCTTTGAAGGGCGCATTGAGGCACCAGTCTCGCAGTAATACAAGCCCACGCGATTGCCGCCGCGAGTAATATATTCTGTATTTACTCCATAACGACGAAGAGCATTAAGAGCGATTTGACCTATTTCGTGCTTAGGAAGTTTAGATACGAAATAAGCATCGTGACCATAGTTAGCGCAACTTACTGCTACGTTAGCCTCGCCACCGCCAGGGATAATCTTGAAAGAATCGGTCTCTACGAAACGGTAGTTACCCTCTGGAGAGAGGCGGAGCATAATCTCGCCAAGTGTTACAATCTTTGCCATATTGATATTGTTATTATATTCGATGAAAGAAATTACCTATTAGAAGTTGAAATAATTCTTTGCGTTATAGTAGCTGATATCCCTTACCATCTGATTAACGCGTTCGGCCTCGTATCCAGAGTAAGGTACCTCGCCATTTTCGATATCTTGACCAAGGAGATTACATAGGGTGCGACGGAAATACTCGTGACGAGGATAAGATAGGAATGAACGAGAATCTGTGAGCATGCCTACGAAACGACTGAGGAGGCCGAGAACAGAGAGGGCATTCATTTGCTTTTGCATGCCATCCTTTTGGTCGAGGAACCACCAACCAGAGCCGAGTTGGATTTTACCTGGGGTAACGCCATCTTGGAAGTTACCAATCATTGTCGCAAGCACCTCATTAGCGCAAGGGTTGAGATTATATAATATAGTCTTTGTGAGTTTATCCTTTGAATTTAGTCTGTCGAGGAATTTAGCGCAAGCCTTAGCTGTATTAAACTCACCTATAGAGTCGAAACCGGTATCGGCGCCTACGAGTTTAAACATTTTGGTATTATTGTTACGGATAGCGCCATAGTGGAACTGTTGAGTCCACCCCTTATAATAATCCATTTCGCCGAATACCACGAGCATACAACTCTTGAACTTAGCCACCTCTTCTTGAGAAAGCTCGGTACCGCCGTACACCTTATTAAATATAGCATTAATCTCGGCGTCGGTATAATCCTCAGCATAAAACTCTTCTAGACCATGGTCGGACAACTTACAGCCCATAGATTCGAAGAAATCCTGGCGCTTCTTGAGGGCATCTATCATGTCTGAGAAATTAGAGATATTGACACCCGATACCTCTGAGAGTTTCTCGACGTATTTACGGAACTCTGATGCCGACTCGACAGCCATAGCCTTATCTGGACGCCAAGTAGGGAGCACCTTAGATTCGAAGCCCGACTCACGCACCTGCTTATGATACTCGAGCGAATCGATAGGATCATCCGTGGTACATACCGTCTCCACCTTATAGCGGCGCATTAAACCACGAGCGGTGAAGTTAGGGTCATTTTGGAGTTTATCATTACACTCATCAAAAATCTCACGAGCAGTATTAGGATTAAGTAGCTTATCGATACCGAAAGCTGTCTTAAGCTCTAGGTGAGTCCAATGGTAAAGAGGGTTACGGAAAGTATAAGGTACTGTCTCTGCCCATTTTTGGAACTTCTCCCAATCTGAAGCATTGCCAGTGCAGTACTCCTCGGCCACGCCATTAGAGCGCATAGCGCGCCATTTATAGTGATCACCTCCCAACCAAATCTCCGTAATAGACTTAAACTTATGGTCGTCAGCCACCATTTTAGGGTTTAGATGACAATGATAATCTATGATAGGGAGATTCTCGGCTTGCTCGTGATATAGTTTACGAGCTGTTTCATTTGTAAGAATGAAATCGGGATGAATGAATGAATTAGCCATATCTTGTGTATTTCTATGTGTTAATCTGTTATAATTGCTGTGACATGCGCAAACGTTTGTTATATTGAGGAGCGAAAGTAGAGTCTTTTTTTGAACTATGCAATAATCAGAAGTAAATAATTGCGCAATGTAAGTGCATATATAACCTATAAGCCTTATAAAAATGACTGATTATAAGTAAAATAAAAGAAGCGAACTAATATAAGTATCGGGAATGCACACTGTAGGACATAAAGAGATAGTAAAGAGCAAAAAAGCAAGTATAAAATTTGTTAATTGCGCAAACGTTTGTATTTTTGCGGCGTCGATATATTAAAAAATCATAAATATAGCATGCAGATTAGACCTACTATAGTTGACATTGCCAGAGAGTTAAACCTCCATCCCTCCACTGTATCTAGAGCCTTAACAGGGCAAGGCAGAGTGGGACAAGAGACCAAGGACCTCGTGTTTAAGAAGGCTGTAGAGCTTGGCTATAATTGTAATCAAGTAGCCTCCTCTTTAAGAAAAGGCATTACGGATACGGTAGGAATAGTTGTCCCTCTTATTAACAGATCATTCTTTAGTAATGTTATTAGTGGTGCGGAGTCGGTATTGAATCCTGCGGGCTACAATCTTGTGGTATGTCAGACTCACGATAGGAAAGAAGATGAGATACGTGTGATACGCAATCTACTAAGAAATCAGGTAGCAGGCATGCTAGTGAGCCACTCCTTAGAGACTACTAGTCCGGAGTTACTCCAAAGAGTTTCCACTAACGGCGTAGTATTAGTACAATTTGACCGTGCCTTTGAAGATTTAGATGGCACTACTTGTGTGGTAAATGACAACTTTTATGGAGCGTATGTTGCTACGAAACATATGATAGAGTCGGGCTACAAAAGGATAGGTCACTTAGGAGGCGAATTTTCTAGTAACATATATGCTGACAGATTAGCGGGGTATAGGAAAGCCTTAGAAGAGGCGGGTATGGAATTTGACGAGACCATAATATATACCAATAGTATCACCCGTGACAAAGGCTTTTACAATATGGCAAAAGCACTAGACAAAGGGTGTGATGCATTATATTGTGCTGGAGATTATGCAGCATTAGGAGTAATGGAGTATGCTAGACACAACAATATAAAGATACCAGACGATTTTGGTGTAGTAGGTACAGCCAACGAGACATTTGCGGAGCTTATTAATCCATCATTGACTAGTGTGGAGCAGAATGCTAGAGATATGGGTATACAAGCGGCAGAAGCCTTTCTCGCTATGAGGGAAGACAAAGCCCCCACTAATAAGAAGATAGTGGTACCTATGAAACTGATAGTGCGAGAAAGTGCGAAGAGATAGAAAATTACAGTTGACAAATAATAATAAAAATTACCATTAACAATTATACGTTATACTAAATGGACGAAAAGAAAATGACAAATTGGCGTTGGTGGATGTGTGGGTTACTATTTGTAGCGACTACTGTCAACTACTTAGACCGCCAAGTACTCTCACTAACGGCAAAAGAGTTTATATATCCAGATTTTCATTGGACAGACGAAGACTATGGCAATATAACAGCTTATTTCTCGGTATTTTATGCCTTTTGTATGCTTTTTGCCGGCAAATTTGTCGATTGGATGGGTACAAAGAAAGGTTATCTATGGGCGATAGGCATATGGAGTGGAGCAGCTTGTTTACATGCAGCATGTGCAATAGGCACTCAATATATACATGGGATAGAGTCGTTAGAGGCTATGCGCATGCTAGAAGATGGCAGTGATATGGCCATAGCGGTAGCTTCAACAGGCGTATGGATGTTTTTGGTTTGTAGAGCATTGCTAGCACTTGGAGAGGCGGGTAACTTCCCTGCTGCTATAAAGGTAACGGCAGAATATTTCCCTAAGAAAGATAGGGCCTATGCTACATCAATATTCAATTCGGGAGCTTCGGTGGGAGCCTTAGCGGCACCACTTATCATACCTCCATTAGCTAAAGCCTGTGGTTGGGAGTTGTCTTTCGTTATCATTGGTGCATTAGGCTTCATTTGGATGGGCTTTTATGTAAAATGGTATGAGAAGCCTGAGCACTCGAATAAGGTAAATACAGAAGAGCTAGCCTATATCAACCAAGACAATGAGAGAGAGAATAGTACAGAAGTAGCTACAGAGGCTACTGAAGAGAAGCAGGTATCCATTTGGAGGAGTTTTACATTTAAGCAGACATGGGCATTCATCACTGGAAAATTCTTCACAGATGGAGTATGGTGGTTCTTCCTCTTTTGGGCACCAGGCTACTTCCAAGATATATATGGCTACAAAGCATCGTCGGGCACAGGTATGATGTTGATAATGGCACTATACTTAATAGTAACTGTAGTATCAATATATGCATGTAAGCTACCTACCTATTATGTAGACGAGAGAGGCATGGAGCCATATGAAGGACGTATGAAATCGATGTTTTTATATGCGCTAATGCCATTGCTCTGTCTATTAGCACAGCCATTAGGAGGCTATTCGGCATGGTTGCCAGCTATAATTATTGGATTTGTTGGCGCGGGACATCAATCATGGTCGGCCAACCTCTTCTCGACTATTGGTGATATGTTCCCAAAATCAGCCATTGCCACAATTACAGGAGTAGGTGGTATGGCAGGCGGCATAGGCTCATTCATAATAAACAAATACTCAGGTAAGCTTTTTACCTACGCAGAAGGCGAAGGGTCGGCATTCCAATTTATGGGTTTTGAAGGCAAAGAGGCAGGCTATATGATAGTGTTCTGCATTTGTGCGGTAGCCTACATAATAGCGTGGTGTATAATGAAGAGGTTAGTTCCAACGTACAAGAAAATAGAGTTATAAATCATACGAGATGGCAATATTTGGCACTGTAGCAACCCTTGAAGCACAAGGTTGCCCAAAGAAATACGGCAAGGTATTTGAGTTTTTGAAGAACGAAGACCTTGATAAACACTTTGCAGAGGTAACACCAAGCAAGAAGAAAGAGGTAGAGATTGCAGAAGGTGTAAAGGCAATCTTTCAAGAGTACGATACCAAGTTTCACCAAGATGCGCGCTTGGAGGGACACAGAAAATATGCTGATGTACAATACATCCATGAGGGTGGAGAGTATATAGGCTACTGCGACCTTTCCAAGGCGGAAGGTGAGATAGACTATAGCGATGAGAAGGATATATTCTTCTGTAAAGCTAGTCAGATATCATTTGTCTACCTTAGCAAAGGAGAGGCAGCTATATTAGAGCCAAGCGATTTGCATGCCCCATGTACAGCACTTGCGGTTAAGGGACATGTAAAGAAGATTGTCTTTAAAGTAAAGCATGATTGATTAGAATGTTTTGTGTGCATATAATCCTTTAGGATATAGATTTGTTAGATGGTATTTACGACCTACTCAGGGAGCCTGAGGTAGGTCGTAAATTTTTATGTGAATTGACATTTTACATATATCATTTCACTACTATTTCACCTCCATCAACTCTAATATCAAAACCCGATACCATTGAGAGAGCCTCTAATACCTCTTCGAGAGGTTCATCGGCAGCGAACTCGGCAGTAATCCTGATATCGTCTTTGGTGTCTATTGTTGCAGTGTTGATATTATACCTATTGGCTATAGCTGCTAGTACTTCGCTGAGAGGAGTATCTGTAAATAGCATATTAGTTTGTTGTATAACCTTCTCTGTATTAGTAGCGCTATCGCTGGTAAACGACCTACTAAAATGCCAAGTTGTAGCCCATGCCAAACCGCATAATATGGCGACGCTAGCAGCTACGCTCCATTTACGGCTCCAAATACGTTGCGAAGGGGTAATAGGTGGAGCTGTTTTGAGGCGAGAGAGAAGTCTTTGGTAATTCTCCTCTGTCGTTGCATATTCACCCTTGGGCGAATGGGTATGAGATTCAATATCTTCGTAATTCATAGGTAATATATTACATATAAGGTACTTTATACGGATTAAAATGTGGAGACTTCTTTAGGGAGAATACTGCAGCACTCTCGACAGCTACAAACCCCATACCGCCAGTAACGTTACTCCTCATGATAGGTTCGCAATTGATACTCTCCATATCAGCTATAGGCATACTACTTACTGATCTTAAGAAATTATACTCATCAGCAGATATCGTAGATACCCTACAAAGTATCTCATTCTCCCAATCGGTGTTACAAGGTACGTCCACTACTAGCGTATAGGTATCACCATCAAAGAAATCGTCTGTAAATACACCAAATCTATTTGACGTCTGTTCAAGGAATGGTAGGATATCCTCGCCATCCTCAATATTACCATTGTTCAAGGCTAAATCATTTGTATGCGAGTAATATGAACCTTGCTTTATAGCATGCTTATAGATATATGTGTATTCGTAGGTATCATAATTGAAATCTGCATCGCAATCTACTATATAGTCGTCTATAGTAAAGACGTCTAATCTATAGTAATGGCTATCCCACTTATTGGTTTTAGGCTTTTTGATTTTGATATATGTACGATAGTTATTAAAAGAGTAGCTATCGGAATAGTATGTAGTATAATAAACTGTATCTACACTAACTATATCAAGCGCTTGTAGACAATTAGCGGTTGCCTTGAGTACATTTCCATCTGCACGAGCTATAAACTGGATATTGTCGCCTACATTAAAGTTAGGCATAAATAGGTAGCGCCCATCAGAGGTATCGCAATCGGCATTTGATATAGTTTGACGGAGTGCCCCATTAACTAGGATATCTACCTCGGCATTTGTGACAGGCTTAGTGACGTACCCCTGTACACGCCTTATGCTAATACAAGATAAGGTATCAGCAGTATTAACTATGGCATGCATTTGATATTCGCCATCGTTACCATGCATACGAATATCTATAACCTCCTCCTCACAAGAGACGGTAAGGAGTCCCAAGGTAAATATTAGGGAGTATATATATAGCGACTTAAGATTCATATCAATACGATTATATGGGTAAAACATAATATCAACTTAAAATTAGAAACTAATACGATACGAGATAGAAGGTAATATTGGTATCACAGTATTCTTTGCTATTACGACCTCGCGAGTAGGGAGGTCAGTATCTAATATTTCTCCATTTGAAGGCCGTAAGGTACCATTTTCACGAGCTATACGATTTTGCAGTTCGGCATATACCACATCGGCATTACGACGGGCGTAGACATTCATAACAGAGATACTAAGGGTACGGCTTACATGCTTGAGCTTTTTGTGGAAATTGACATTAACGTCAAGCGAATGAGTAGGCTCAACCCTATAGTTATTCCTTGCACTGCATACTACATAATCCATCTCATTAATATCCTTACTATAGTAGAAATTAGGAGCTGGCAGTTCGATGCGCACCATTTTATCAGGGACAGTAATACATATTCCACTAGAGAAGTTCCACTGAGCGCCAAAGTCGACCCTCTCATTCACCCTCCATTGAGTCACAACATTAAGCACATGACGACGGTCAAATCTAAAAGGGAACCAACGCCCAGCATTGATAGCATCGCCATATTTATGTTCTGTTTTAGAGAGAGAGTACGAGAGTTGCCCAGTTAGGCGGCCCTCACTACGCTTTACAGATAGTTCTATTCCCTTGCTACGACCTTGACCGCTCTCTACTAATCTCTGCCAACCCACACTAGTATTACCAGTAAAGTTAGCACCATCCTTAAAATCCAATACATTATCTAGCCACTTATAGTACGCCTCGACAGAGATATTAACGGTAGGTACTATATCGGTATAGATACCAGCCGACACCTGATTAGAAGTCATAGGTTTGATACTCTTAGAGACGGGCACCCATAAATCTGTTGGGAGAGATATTGGCATAGATGATAGGAGGTGAACATACTGATGCATCATAGCATATGAAGTCTTAATACGCCAAGAGGCATTAGGCTTAAAGCAAGCAGACCAGCGAGGCTCGACAACAGGGTAGGCCTTACCCTCGACGGCAAAGAGATTTGCACGAAGGCCAATTATCATTTGAAAGTTATCAGAGATGCTCATATCGTCCTCGGCATAGAGAGACATATCATTAGCTATACTCTTTGTGCCATCAACATCGTATCTATTCTCAGTTGTGGGTACATCACCATTAACCTTAGTAGTAGATGCACCGCGCCTTACCTCTGGCAAGAAACGATGAATAACATATTGAGCACCCATACGCACATGATGAGAAGGGGCTGGGTGGAAATCGAGGTCGTGCATAAGCGAGACATCAGATATACCACTTTTGAAACGATTCTCATACCTATCATACAGTGTTAATGCTCCGTGCTCCCATGCCTCATCGAGATCGATATGTTTAATATTGAAGCTAAACTTATTGTAGGCTATGGTAGTGTTTGAAAACAAGCGAGGCGAGTAAATATGATTCCACCTAACACTTCCGAGAATATTACCCCATCTAGACTTAAGGATAGTCTTAGTATTACTGTAGCACGTCTTATCCACCTCACCAGATTCATCAAGCATTCCGCGATCAGTATGCTCCTTGAGGTTATAACGATATGCATCCCTTCCTAAATAGAAGCTAAAGAAGAGGCGATCTGAGTCGGACACGATATGATTTAGCTTAGCATTGATATCATAAAAGCTAGGACGCAACCCCTTGGAGTTCGACTTATCGCCTATTTTACGCATTAGGGCATACAAACCATCGATATAACTACGACGAGCAGAGATACAGAAAGAGGTACGGTTGGTCTTTATAGGACCCTCGAGAGATGCATGTGAAGAGAGGAGACCTATAGAGAATGCGCCATGATAAGACTGCATATCACCGTCCTTAGTACGCACATCCACCACAGACGACAAGCGCCCGCCATAACGAGCGGGGAAGGCTGATTTGTAGAAGTCGACATTCTTCACAGCATCAGGCATAAAGGCGCTCATGAAACCGAATATATGGTCTACGTTATATAGAGATACCCCATCCAAGAGGAATAGATTTTGCTCTTGTCCGCCACCTCGAACAAATATACCACTAGTACCAGAGATACCCTTTTGTACGCCCGGGAGGGAGTGAAGAGCTCGCATTACATCAGGTTCGCTCAACAGACATGGCAGTTGATTGATATACGACACGGGGACAGACTCCGCACCAGTACGAGTACTTGCGCTACCCGTTTCGGGGCGATCTGCACGCACTAAGACCTCTTCGATCCGATTATCAGAATGCATGAAGATGTTAAGCGCCACGTTATCGCCATCTGCTAAAGCTACACTTTGTGTCTCGTACCCTATATAAGAAGAAAGCAAAGCGATATCCCCCTGAGGCAGAGTAATAGAAAAGAAGCCATACTCGTTAGAGGAGACAGCTTGACTAGTGTTTAGGCAGAATATGGTAGCACCTATTAGAGTTTCTCTACTATCGGCGTCCTTGATATATCCAGATATTGTACGTGTTTGACCTTCGGGTTTTGGGGCGTCATTATTGGGGCGCGCGCGACCGATTACGATATGGCGATTAGTAATACGAAAAGATAGCCCAGTATCCTTCAGAGCCACAGATAGCACCTCTGTCAGCTCTGCATCCTTTATATCAATATTAACCCTTACGTCCTTCACCATCGCCTCGGCGTAGACGAACGTATAATCAACTTGACGTTGAACCTCCTGAGCCAATTGAGAAATTGAGGCATCGGACAAGTGGATAGACAACCTCTCTTGAGCTTGAGCGCCAGTGGTCATCATCAGTAGTAGCAATAGAGAGAGTAGCCCTCCCATACGATAGATAAATCTTGTCATTGTTTTGTACATAATTAATTGTAACTGTTGTTATCTGGTCATAAAGACAGGACAACAGCCGACAACACCTACGCCACTAGAGTATTTTTTTGCTTTTTTTCTTATGTCACAATATATCAAGACAATAGTATATATGCCATACAAAGGAGAGCCTCGCGCAAAGCACGCAGAGCCTTAGTTATTTGCGCATCGACAGTCTTTTCGCTAGTCCCCATACGCTTAGCCGCCTCAGCATGGGAGAGGCCCTCTTCGCGCACTAGAATCCACGCTTCGCGGCAACGTTCAGACAAGCCCCATACTATACGTTCGTATATCTCCTGAGCCTCTGATGCCTCTATGATATCAGAAGGGGTAATATCTTGAGATACGACAATATCATTGACATCGGCGCTACTACGACGTTTTGACTCCTTTTCTATGGTATTGAGAGCCCTATTTTTGGTAACGATAAAACTCCAACGTTCCCAATCGTCGGGGATGACCATAGAGTTGCGTCTATCCCATACATCGGCTAGGACATCTAGTGAGACCTCCCTTGCGAGTTCGTCATTTTGGGTAAAGTAGTATGCGGTACGGAAGAGACGTTCGTAACTCTCGTAATATAGCTTACGGAAAGAGCTATCAAGCCCCTTGGTTTTTATGTCTTGCAGTAGTTGTTTGTATTCCTTGGCGGTTAGCGACATTTTTATGTGATAATGATTTGGTAGCATAGATAGTGGTTTTGTTTGGGATTTGCAAAAGGGAGGGGGAAAATTGTATAATGGACAGTGGCGAGTGGGGAGTTTGTGGCTTCTAGTAGGTCGTAGTTGTTCTAGTTGTTCTAGTTATTCTAGATGGGCTAGATGATGCTCGAATGAGGTGAGGGAGTACCCTCGTTCATCGTAAAAATTGTTATTTGTGCACCAAGGGAGCACTCGGGGAGCACCCTTCTTCATCGTAAAAAAGTTATTGTGAGGATACGGGATTGTCCCTTGTTCATCGTAAAATTACTCTACCCTTATCCACTTCATGTTTGCGGCTTCGGCTGCTTTGATACCAGAAATTGCATCTTCGAAAACCAAGCAATGTTCTGGGGCGACGCCCATAAGTTCTGCGCATCGTAGGAAGGTATCTGGGGCTGGTTTGTGGTTAGCTACGTCCTCGGCAGGGACTATTACGGGGAACATTTCGATGAGGCCGGCGGCCTTAAGCATATGCTCTGCTCTGCGGCGATCGGCACCTGTGCCTACGGACATAGGCAATTTCCCGAAATAAGACTTAGCTACGCTTACTACTGAAGCGATAGGTTCGATTTTATCTATTTCGTCCCATACTACACGATCCTTTTCGTCTATGATATCCTTTACGTTGGTTTTATTTTCGAGGTGGAACTTCTCGATGAAATGTGCTGCTATTTTCTCGATAGGCTTACCAGCAAGAGTCATAAACTCTGCGTGATCTAGTTCGACATTATATCTACGAAAAGAGGCTTGCCAAGCGAACCAATGGAGAGGCATACTATTAAGGAGAGTTCCGTCTAGATCGAAAATAAGACCCTTGACATCTGCAGGGATAGTGTATTTTTGGCTATTGTTCATATGGGAAAATTATGAGAAGAGCTTTTCTATTTTATGGATAGACTCCTGTAGTACGAAGATGACTACTTTATCGTATTGTTCTATTTGTGTATTACCATCTGCTATTATCACCTCGTCGCCACGCACTATAGCACCGACATTCATATCCTTAGGAAGAGATAGCTTCATGATAGGCGACTTAGTGACCTTTGAGCCAGGCTGAGCGATGAGTTCAATCATTTCGGCATTAGTACTTGTGAGGCACTTTACGTAGGCCACGTGCGACTTAAGAGTATATCGATAGATATAACTAGCTGCGATAAGTTTTTTATTGATTAGGGTACCGATACCAATCTCCTCGGCTAGGGGGATATAATCTAGGTTTTCCACCTCTGCGATAGTTTTTGGCACTCCCATTTTCTTGGCTAGTTGGCAAGCTAGGATATTCACCTCTGGAGAGTCTGTGACAGCGATGAAAGCCTGCATTTTAGATATTCCCTCATCTTTGAGGAGTTGCATATTACGGCCATCACCATTTATGATGAGAGTATTTTCTAGTCGGTTTGCGAGACGATTACTCTTATCACGTCTAATTTCTATAAGTTTGGTATTGTAATCGTACTCTATTTTGGAAGCGATAAGCTGGCCTATACGAGAGCCGCCCACTATCATGACATTCTGCACCTCGTACTGCTCCTTACCAGCATCGCGCATGAGGAGTAGGAGATTTTCGTGAGTTGTAACGAAATATACGATATCTCCGTGTTGGAGTTGGTCGTTGCCATGAGGTATGATAGTCTCGTTGTCGCGATATATAGCTACGATATTGTATCGTTTCTTTTTCTCGGGATCGATTTCTGAGAAAGGTATATTTATGATAGGAGCATTATCACGCACCTTTATTACTACGAGGAGCACCTTGCCGTCGGAACTTTCGAAGAGCTGGCGAACCCCCCTAAGTTTAAGGCTCTCTATAGCCTCTGCGGCGCCAAGTTTCTCGGGATAGATAAGTTCGTCTATGCCAAGTTGGTGAAAATACTCGATATTTTCCTCTGTGAGATATTCTGAGTTGTTTACGCGAGCGATAGTTGTATTAGCGCCAAGTTTTTTAGCTAATATCGCTGCGAGGATACTCATATCTGGGTATGGAGGTACGGCGATGAAGAGATCGCTACGGCTTACATCGGCGCGGCGAAGATCCTCGAGGGAGGTCATAGTACCGCGGATAGTAAGAAGATCGAGGTTAGCATCCACTGCCTCTAGTTTCTCCTCATCTTCGTCCATAAGGACTACTTCGTGTTCGGATTGGACTAGAAGTTTAGCTAAGTGAGTACCAACAGCTCCAGCGCCAGCAATAAAGATTCTCATTATATATTAGAATCAGTTAATATCTTTTCCATAGCTACAGCCACACCGCAATCTACGTTAGATGGAGCTATAAAGTTGGCCACTCTCTTTATGTCGTCGCAGCCATTTTGCATAGCGACGCCGAAGCCAGCCAAATCGACCATAGAAATATCATTGAAGCCATCTCCCATAGCGATGAGAGACTCTTGAGGGGTGGTATGCGTAAGGCGGCATAGACGAGATAGTGTCTTAGCCTTATCGATACCCTTAGGGACGATCTCCATAAAGAAAGGAGATGAGCGGTATATTGCCAAATCGGGGAAACGCTCTTGCATTATAGGAGTAAGGCGCTCCATATCCTCAGGTTCGCCCACCATGAGACACTTAGGGAGCTCGGTAGGAGCCTGTTGGTGCATATTCTCCACAAGTTGGAGATTCATCTTATTATTGAGCCAAGCCTCATGCTCTATCCATTTATTTCCGAGGACGGTGGTGAGGATGGTATTATTTTTCTCGTCGTATGTTATAAGATTTTGCCCGAACTCCTTAGCTGCTTGGCAGAGTGCGGGGAGTGTTGTACGAGGGAGAAGCTCTTGCACTAAGATACGGTCGGACGAGCAATCGATGAGTAGAGCCCCATTGTAAGCCATTATAAAACCGCCATATCTTGGGAGAGAAAGTTGCTCTGCTAGGTGTTGGATACCATATGTAGGGCGTCCAGAGGCCAATATGATACGCATACCATATTCGCGTTGAGCCTTCATGAGGGCATCTATATTACGTTGAGGGATAACCTTCTCATCGTTAGTTAGTGTGCCATCTATGTCAAGGGCAATCAGTTTGTACATTGGTTTTTTCTTATGGTAGTATGATGCAAAGTTAGTTACTTACTTTTTTTAGGCAAGATATTTGGTGGATATTTTGATAGTAGGGATATCTTTGTGGGGAGATATACGTATATATTTCCGTAAGAGCATTTATTGCGTTATAAGAGATAATAAATAACATACACTATAGAGGTTCATGAGGAGTATGCGAAAATTTGTATTATATATAATATTATTGGTTGCCATATCGGCAAACCTCTATGCGTCGCATAGAAGTGCGCTAGTTCAAGAAGATGTATCGAAAGCCCTATATGACGTTTTTCATTTAGACGAGCAGTCGTTCAATAACTCCATTACCAAAGTTCATGATAAGGCTATGGTAGCCTATTTGAAGGAGTATAAAGCAATGCTTGACTATGCGGCAGAGAATATGCCCTCTAGATATGAGAAATATATGGAGGCATCTGATTTTGCGCTATCAAAAGTAACCAAGCATAAGTATGCCGAGAATCTACGTGCCAACTTACTATTGCATAGATGCTTGGTAGAGATGAGTTGTGGCAATATGATTACTAGCGGTATACAATTCTATAAATCCTTTAAAGCTTTTAGAGCTGGAGAGAAGAAATATAAAGAGTATGAAGGGCAATTGATGTTGAGAGGCATATTCAACATTATACTATCCCAAGTGCCGGAGAAGTGGAAGTCGCTCGCAGGCTTCTTCTTTGACAAAGGCGATTTACAGCAAGGCTTCAAAGAGATAAATACATACAGAAATATAATGGTAGGGGTACCAGGAGCGTACGAGGAGTCGCTACTCTTATCCTTTGCGAACCTCTTTTTGTCGCATGAGCAGAGACTAGACAGTGACTTAGCGCAGAAGATGAGCAGTAGTACATCACCAGCCGTGATGTATGTTTACATACTCAGCAACGGTAGGAAACAGAGAGGTGCGGTAGCAGAGGCTGCCTTAGACTCCATACCAGGGTATATGTTTGAGAGGTATCCACTATTGATACACCAGCTATCGAAATATGCGTTAAGGAGACTTGATGCAGACGAGTGCATAAAGCAAGCCGACCGCTTCATAAAAGTATATAGAGGAGTAGCCTGCTTAAATGACGCCTATTTGATGAAAGCCTATGCCTATGCATTGAAAGGAGACTATAAAAAGAGAAGAGAGATGGCCATGGAGACAATTCGCCTATCATCAGATTTTGATATAGATGAGAGAAGTAGAGACGATGCGAGGAGGATAATGGATACGCTAGATGTGACACTCTTGAAATCGAGGTTGCACTTTGAGTATGGAAACTACAAAGAGAGTAGAGCGGCATTAGTTGGTTATGTTCCGCAGAAAGGAGACGAGATAGAGTATCACTTTAGGATGGGAAGATGTTCGGATATGCTAGGAGAGAAGAATTTGGCCAAGCAGTACTACAGGAAGACAGTTCAGCTGGCAGCTAAAGATGTACAATTTTACGGTCCGTATGCAGCCATATATATGGCAGACCTTTTTATAGCAGAGGGAAATAAGACGGAAGCGATGAAATGGCTATTGAAATCGAAAGAGCTAAATGATGGAGAGCATTCTAAGGAGATAGACCAGCGCATAGCCGTTACAAAGAGAAAAATAGAAGATTAAGGCATTGAGATAGCTATTAAATACATAACTTTGTGAGTTGAGAATATTAAGATTCAAAAATAATAGATAATACAGACAATGATACAGAGTATCTCTTCAAACGCTGAAATGCTAGAGAATTCGGCAGAAATGGTTCAAGAGCCAGCTACATTAAATGTTATTGACCTTGCGATGCAAGGAGGATGGATAATGATAGTACTCCTCTTGTTGAGTGTATATGCGGTATATGTTTTTGTGGAGCGTACTATGGCACTTTCGCAAGCATTGCGAGAGGACAAGACATTTATGAGCAAGATAAAAGACTATATACACAGTGGTAACATAGATTCGGCCCGTTCGCTTTGTCAGATGACAGATACACCAGTAGCAAGAATGGTAGAGAAAGGTATTAGTCGTATTGGCCGACCATTGAACGATGTAAATACAGCAGTAGAGAATGCAGGCAACCTCGAGGTTAGCCGATTAGAGAAAGGTCTTGCAGGCTTGGCGTCGGTATCAGGAGGTGCGCCAATGATTGGTTTCTTTGGAACTGTAACAGGTATGATACAAGCCTTCTTTGAGATGGCCAATGCAGGCAATAATATTGAGGTAAGCACATTGGCTGGTGGTATATATACAGCCCTTGTGACCACGGTAGGCGGTCTTGCTGTAGGTATCATAGCTTATTTTGCATATAACAACTTAGTAGCACGAGTAGAGAAGGTAATCTTCATTTTGGAGGCTCGTACTATGGAGTTTATGGATATGCTTTATGAACCAGAAAAATAGTGGTAAGAGATGGCTCTTAAGAGAACAAGTAAGATAAGTTCGTCGTTCAGCATGTCGTCCATGACGGATATAGTGTTTTTGCTACTTATATTCTTCATGTTGACATCGACATTGGTACACCCTAATGCGCTGAAATTGCTATTGCCACAGAGTGCCAATCAGACATCAGCGAAGCCACAGACATCGGTATCCATAACGAAAGATTTGAGATATTATGTTGAGTCGCGTAGGGTAAAATATGAGGAGCTAGAACCAACGCTACAAGCGAAGTTGGGACAGAATGACGATATGTACATAGCCCTTCATGTGGATGAGAATGTGCCTATGAAAGAGGTGGTGAAGGTAATGAATATAGCTAAGAAGAATAAATACAAGCTTATTCTAGCCACTCGTGCCAAATAGATAATAGGGAGATAATGGACCAGAGGAGAGACGATAAATATAGAGCTCACGGCGTAGTAGGTACGGTATTATTTCATGCTGTGCTACTATTGATATTGGCATTTACCCTATTAGAGACTACCCCTGTGGAAGAGGAAGGCTTGTTGGTTAACTACGGTTTTACTGACAATGGGCAAGGCAGTGTGGAGCCAGCACCAGCTACTACACCTGTTGAGACACAGCCACAGCAGGTAGAAGAGGCCACACCTCCGCCACCAGCGCCAGCGCAGCCATCTGCTCCAGCAGAGACGGTAAAGGCAGATGGGCAGGTAAAAGACACGCAAGACTTTGAGGAGGCTGCGGCATTAAGAGAGGCTAAGAAGAAGGCTGATGAGCAAGCCAAAGCAGAAGCCAAAGCAAAGGCTGAAGCCGAAGCAAAAGAGAAAGCCAAGCGAGATGCAGAGTTGAAAGCCCAAGCAGAGGCAAAAGCGAAAGCCGAAGCCGAGGCGAGAGCCAAGGCACAAGCGGAGGCAGCTGAGAAGGCGAGACTAGAGGCAGAGCGTATAGCGAAAGAGAAGGCTGAAGCAGAAGCCAAGGCGAAAGCTGAGAAAGAGGCTGCGGCAAAGAAGGCAGCGCAAGATGCGATACGCAAAGGCATGTCGGGCAAGGGAACAGGAAATAGCAATTCGCAAGGCAATACGACAGGCGTAGGCAACCAAGGAAGTCTGACCGGTGGTGCTGGCAACGGCACAGGAGGAGGGACACAAGGAAATGGAGTAGGTTCGGTTAACCTAGAGGGACGTACTCTACAAGGAACGTTGCCAAAGCCAGTGTATAATATTCAGGAGCAAGGAAACGTAGCTGTAGAGATACATGTTGATAAGTATGGCACAGTGAAATCTGCTACTGTAATAAGCAAAGGTACTACGGTACAAAATAAACAGCTTTGGGCAGTTGCTGTAGAGGCGGCAAAGAAAGCCAAGTTTGACCGTAAGATGGACGCTGCTGTGGAACAGGTAGGTACTATTACCTATAGATTCAGATTGCAGTAGACGTTAAATATTTTAGGAAAAGAGAGAGCATATCGATATTCGGTGTGCTCTTTTTTATTTTAGAGGCATCGGATAGAGGATAGAGGAAGATAGGCTTGTGGTGGCTTGTTGGTCGTAGTTTTTGTATTGTGAGCACATAGGGAGCATAGTCGTTCATCGTAAATTTTTGTTTTTGTACGAATATGGAGGATAGAAATAAATAGCTTAGGAGAATAATGATTTGTGAGGAACAATAAACGTGTATCAACGTAAAATTCACTAACTTTGCAATCATAATGGAGAGTACATCACTTTTAGCGGAAGCTACTACATATATATGTTCTATTGCGTCGGGGAGCAATGGTAATGCTTACTGGATACAATGTCAGGACACTGCGATCATGATTGATTGTGGTATTGGGTATAGAGAGATGGTAAAGAGAGCCAAGACTGTAGGTGTGGACCTTAAATTGCTCTCGGCCATATTTATTTCCCATGAGCACTCTGACCATGTGAGGGGATTGAAGGTATTAGCTAATCACCATAAGCATATGCACTGCTATATGACGGCGGGCACTGCCAAGGGTGTGAGGGAATACTACTTACCACTAGATGGGTCGAGGGTACACCTTATGCCATCTGATGGCGTCATAACGGTAGGTCCGATTGAGGTAACAAGCTTTGCCAAGCCACACGATGTAAAAGAGCCGGTGAGCTATACGGTAAGGACGGTAGATGGTATTACCATTGGCGTATATACAGACATAGGGAGACCGACAGACCGCCTAGTAGAAGAGTTGGGACAATGTGACGCTGTATTTTTGGAGAGTAATTACGACAAGGAGATGCTACAAAAAGGGCATTACCCATTGTATCTAAAGAATCGTATTACTGGCGGAGAGGGACACATAAGCAACAAAGAGGCCTTTGAGCTAATTGAAAACCTACCAAAGCCATACAAGTTGCAAGTATTGGTATTGTCGCATTTATCTGGAGAAAACAATAAACCCCAACTGGTGAGAGAGTTATTTGAGCCATTTGAGGAGCATATGAAAGTATACACAGCTAGCAGAAATGGAGCTGGGGCACTAATAAAGTTGGAAAAAACGATTTGAAATGAATATAGAACAGAAAATTCAACAAGCTGCTGCTGCGGCAGTAGAGAAGCAATTCGCTGCAACGGTAGACGCTTCGACAATTCAAGTAAACGTCACACGTAAAGACCAGAAAGGCGACTACACACTTGTAGTATTCCCATTGGTAAGACTCAGTAAGAAATCGCCAGACGAGACAGGCAAGATACTTGGTGAGGCTATAGTAGCAGAGGTGCCTGAGGTATCGGAATTTGAGGTTATCAAAGGATTCTTGAACCTTAGTCTTGATGCGAATTACTGGGCCAACGTGATGAATGCCGCTACAGCAGAAGACTATGGCTATGTAAAGGCAGACGAGAAGTCGCCACTCGTAATGATAGAGTACTCATCGCCAAATACCAACAAACCATTACACCTCGGCCATATTAGAAATAACCTCTTGGGATCATCATTGGCACGACTTGTAAGTGTATGCGGAAATAAAGTTGTAAAGACCAATATAGTAAACGACCGTGGTATCCACATCTGTAAGAGCATGCTAGCATGGCAGAAGTGGGGCAATGGCTGTACACCAGAGAATTTAAACCAGAAAGGCGACCACTTGGTAGGTGATTACTATGTAAGATTTGACAAAGAGTTCAAAGCAGAGCTTAAGAACATCATAGAGAACGACCCAGAGGTTAAAGCCATCAAGGGCAAAGACGACGAAGAGACAAAAGAACTCCAAAAGGCAGCAGCAGAAGCTAAGTCGCCACTCATGGCAGAGGCACGCGAGATGCTACGAAAATGGGAGGCAGGCGATGCTGAGGTTCGCGGTCTTTGGGAGAAGATGAATTCGTGGGTATACGCTGGATTTGACGAGACATATAAGTTGCTCGGCGTTGATTTCGACAAGATATACTACGAGAGCCAGACATACAAGATAGGCAAAGGTAAAGTTCTTGAAGGACTCGAGGCCGGCAAGTTCTACAAGAGAGAAGACGGCTCTGTATGGGCTGACCTACGTGAGAACGGTCTTGACGAGAAACTACTCCTCAGAAAAGACGGCACAAGTGTCTACATGACACAAGATATTGGTACTGCTAAGTTGAGATTTGACGACTACCCAATCGACAAGATGGTATACGTAGTAGGCAACGAGCAGAACTACCATTTCCAGGTGTTATCTATACTTCTCGATCGTCTTGGCTTTAAGTGGGGTAAAGACCTTGTTCACTTCTCTTATGGTATGGTAGAGCTTCCTGAGGGAAAGATGAAGAGCCGCGAGGGTACAGTAGTAGATGCTGACGACCTTGTAGCAGATATGATATCTACTGCTCGTGAGATGGGCAAGGAGCTTGGACGTCTTGATGGCCTCACAGAAGAGGAGTGTGAGAATACATATAGAATATTAGCACTTGGCGCCTTGAAATACTTCATCCTCAAGGTAGACCCAAGAAAGAATATGACCTTTAACCCTAAAGAGTCTATCGACTTCAATGGTAATACTGGTCCGTTTATTCAATACGCATACGCACGTATCCAATCAGTATTGCGTAAGGCAGCAGAGGCAGGAGAGAGGGTTGCTGACAAGGCAAACAATGCTCCACTAGCAGACAAAGAGATACAGATACTTCGCCAGATAGAGCAATTCCCTGCTGTAGTAAAAGAGGCAGGAGAGGTATATAGCCCTGCTTTGGTCGCAAACTTCGCATACGACTTAGCAAAAGAGTACAACCAGTACTATCACGACTTCTCTATCCTAAAAGAGGAGAATGCTGAGGTACGTGCAAACAGAATCCTATTGAGTTCTGTAGTTGCTAAGGTATTGAAGAATGCTATGTGGATTCTTGGCATCGAGATGCCACAACGCATGTAATACAGGCATACATTATTTTACACTATGAATAGAATATGAGAATTATATTATTTTCCATATTAGCATTGTTGAGCGGGGTATCTATCTCCGCTCAACTTGTTTCTGGCTTTCAGAAAGAGGAGTATCTAGAGTGTTTGAGGATAGCCTCACACTTCAAAAATGGCATGATAGAAGACAAGTATAAGTGCGAGACTCCAAAGGAGTATGAGCGCATATATGAGTCGCCCACAATGGGATTTGACAACAAATGGGAGTTGTGGGAGAATAAAGAGAAGAAGATATTCCTCGTAAGCCTCCGTGGTAGCGTACCTACACAAGTTAGCTGGTTTGCCAACTTTCATGCCGGACTACTACCTGCGCAAGGCAAATACCATTTAGTAGAAGACTACGATTATAAGCTATGCGAAGATGGTAAGGCGCTAGTACACGCTGGGTGGTTAGGTAGTGTTCTTTCGCTTAGTAAGGATATTGAAGCCAAGATAGACTCATGCTATAAGGCAGGAATGCGCGATTGTATCCTTACGGGCCATAGTCAGGGAGGAGCCATATGCGCACTCCTTACAGCCTACCTACTACAAAAACAGAAAGATGGGCTAATAGCGGCTGATATCCGATTCAAGACTTATTGTAGTGCTGCACCTAAGCCAGGCGATTATAGGTTTGCCATGCAGTATGATAGAATGACTCGCGGCGGTTGGGCTTTTAACGTTGTAAACGCCGACGACTGGGTGCCTGAGACGCCACTTAGCGTACAGACGCCAGACGACTTCAACGAGACATCGCCATTCAGAAGAGTAGACGACATGGTAAAAGCCGCTGATATGAAAGGGATGGATAAGCTGAAAATCAAGATGCTTATTCGCCTCCTTAAGACTCCAACTCGTAAGAGCGAGAAGAGGCTTACTAAGTATCTAGGGTATACCATGGCAGATATGCTAAGTGATTTAGGGGTAGACTATGGAAAGCCTGCCTTGGTACATTGTGCTAACTTCCAACGCGCAGGTGTTACTATCGTATTGATGCCTGATGAACAATACCATCAAGCACATAAGTATTATGCCGATGATATCTTTGAACACCATATGTTTGTGGCATATATGGATTTGGCTGTTAGAGATTTGTAGGATATCTGGATGACACAAAAAGAGAAATATATCGAGCTATCTAAGCAAGTAAAGTTACCATTAGCTATGCAGCCATGGTGGCTTGATATTGTCTCTAGTGAAAACGGTAAAGGATGGGATGCCATAGTGGTAGAAGACGAGAAGGGGGATATAATAGGCGCTATGCCATACCACTATGTAAAGAAGTTAGGTCTGATATTTGCTATTCAACCTCATCTTACTCAGCATATGGGTATTTGGATGAGGCATATAGCAGAGGGGAAAAGCGTTTCTGAGTATGATAGTGTAGCTTGTAGGATAATAAGGTTGATATCTGAGGAGATAGACAATAGGAAGATATTCTATATGAATATGAAGTTGGGTATCGACTCACTAGGACTACAAGCCTTGGAGTGGAATGGTTTCTTATGTCGCGTCCGTTACACATATATAATGAAAGATATCCCCAATAGCGAGGAGGAGATAATATCAACGTATAGGGAGAATAAACGCCGACTAGTCAAGCGAGCACTCCAAAATAATCTCTCTGTGGGATATAATGAGGTTTCCCCATCAGAGTTATACGACTTATACCAACAACAGCTACACCTCAAAGGCGAAACTATATTCTATCCCAAAACAATCTTTTGTCGCCTTTTCGACGAGGCAATAAAACGTAATCAAGGTGGCATAATATCTATACAAGACCAAAATAGAACAATACACTCCGCAGGAGCATACCTACTAGACGCGCCTTACACCTGCCAAGAGGAGTGCACATATATCAACCCTAAGTATAAAGATGATGGCTCGTCCACACTACTATTAGTCAAGATGATGATGGAAGCCAAACGTAATGGGTGTACCTCTTTCAACAAAGGAGGAGGAATAAACGAGTGCATGGCTATGTCTTATGCCGGAATAGGTACTGCTAGGGTGGCCTATGTGCAAGTTATTAAGGTTAGGGGAGTTGTTGGATGGATGATAAAAAGAATGACAAAATGAAAAATGATATTACTATAATTGTCCCTTGCTATAATGAGCAGGAAGTGTTGCCCCAAACACTTATATCCTTAAATAAGGTATCGCAAACATTAAAAAGCAGAGGGTATGAAGTTGTTCTTTTGTTTATCAACGACGGAAGTTCTGATTCTACATACGATATTCTTTATAGAAATAGCAAGATATACAATGAGATACAGATTCTGTCTTTTTCAAGAAATTTTGGGCATCAAGTTGCCATTACTGCTGGTATTAATAATTGTACAACTAAATACGCAGCAATTATAGATGCAGACCTTCAAGACCCTCCGTATCTTATTCCCGATATGCTTGATACTCTAATACAAGAGAAAGCAGAGGTGGTATATGGACAAAGGGAAATAAGAAAGGGGGAGAGCATGTTAAAGAAGATAACTGCTTATCTTTTCTATAGGGTATTAAACTTAATGAGTGACATTAATATAC
>JAUNDI010000033.1 GCA_030526155.1 Bacteroidia bacterium | reverse complement strand
AGCAACCTATATTCAATAAAATAGGTAGCATAGCTGAACTTGCCAATATGACAGCAGAGGAGATATCGAAATACCATGTGAATATTGATACAGTACGCACTGCTAGGTGCGTGATGCGTTATGAACGTGAGGAGGGACGTGCTGAAGGAATGACTGAGGGTATTGAAATTGGAATGCAACGGGGTAGAGCTGAAGAACGCAATGCCTTAGTAAAAGCAATGAAAGCGCAAGGTATTTCAAACGACCAGATAGCTGTGATTGCTAATCTCACTTTAGAAGAGATTCGTTCTATAGTTGGGATGTAGATTATTTGCTTGTTGGCTGTCTATTAATAAATAATCTGTACAGAAACGGAAATATCATCTGACGATATTGATACGTCGATACCATAATATCGATATAAATAAATAGCGGCTAGTGTACTATAATACATTTGCCGCTATTCTATTTAAATAATGAAGAGACTACTATTTCTTGCTTTTTTCGATATTCTCAATGAATTCGTCGAAGAACTTCTCTGTGTCTGTTGGTCCGGAGCTTGCCTCTGGGTGGAACTGACTTGAGAAGAATGGTAATGTCTTGTGACGGATACCCTCGTTTGAGCCATCGTTGATATTTACGAATGATGGTTCCCAACCCTCTGGAATAGTATCATTGTCTATTGCGAAGCCATGGTTCTGACTAGTGATATAGCACTGAGTAGAGCCGCAGCGTATTACAGGGTGGTTGTGGGCGCGGTGACCATAAGGGAGCTTATATGTAGTAGCGCCAGCAGCCAAACCGAGAAGCTGGTTGCCTAGACAGATACCAAAGATAGGTTTACCTATTTGGATTGCCTTCTTGATATTCTCGATAGTGGCTTGGCACATCTGTGGGTCGCCAGGACCATTAGAGAGCATCAAGCCATCGTAATCTATCTGAGTGAAGTCGTAATCCCAAGGCACACGGATAACGGTAGTATCACGCTTTAGGAGGCAACGGAGGATATTGTACTTAGCGCCAGTATCCACCATTACTATCTTGTGCTTACCATTGCCATAGGTCTTAGGCTCCTTGATACTTACTTGAGCCACTAGGTTATCCTTATTAGGGTCGTGGAACTCCACATCTTGGTCGTCAACGATAATCTTACCAAGTATAGCACCAGTCTCGCGGATATGCTTAGTGAGTGCGCGAGTATCTATGCCATAGATACCTGGTACTTGATACTCCTTAAGCCATTCGCTAAGGCTCTCCTTGGCATTCCAGTGGCTATACTCCCACGAGTAGTCGGAAATAACGAGAGCAGTAATATGGACGCGGTCGCTCTCGTAGAATTTAGGAAGACCATTTTCGTCCTTATCGTCCTTAGGTACACCATAGTTACCTATAAGAGGATATGTAGAGACGAGAATCTGACCAGCATACGATGGGTCGGTCAACGACTCAGGGTAGCCCGTCATAGCGGTATTGAATACCACCTCGCCCGCTACGGATTTCTCATATCCGAAAGACTTACCCTCGAAGACCATACCGTCTGCGAGTACAAGTTTTATGCTCTTACAATCAGCCATTTTATATGTCGATTATTGAAGTTCTAATTATTAATACTCATCCCAAGCCTTGATAGGCAACTCATCAACGCCTATAGCACAGAATGCTCTGATATATGCAGCAGCAAGACGTGCATTGGTAATGAGAGGAACGTTGAAATCTATAGCATCTCGACGGATGCGGTAACCATTCTTAAGCTCATTATGGGTGAGGTTCTTAGGAATATTGATTACAAGGTCGAGCTTCTTCTCACGAATGAGGTCGATAACATTAGGTTTCATATCCTCATCTGGCCAGTGAACGAGTGTTGTATCTACACCATTCTCGCTGAGGAAGCGGTGTGTACCGCCTGTAGAGAATACTGTATAACCCTTCTCGACAAGCAAGCGTGCGCTATTAAGAAGCTGTAGTTTAGAACGAGCAGGACCGCTAGAGATAAGAATATTCTGCTTTGGCAATCTATGACCTACAGAGAGCATAGACTCGAGTACAGCATGGTCGAATGTCTCGCCAATACAACCTACCTCGCCAGTAGACGACATATCAACGCCAAGTACTGGGTCGGCCTTCTGCAAGCGAGCAAATGAGAACTGTGGTGCCTTGATACCTACGTAGTCGATATCGAAGAGGTCTTTGCTTGGCTTCTCAACAGGCAACCCAAGCATTACACGTGTTGCGAGTTCGATAAGGTTAACCTTCAATACCTTACTTACGAATGGGAATGAACGTGAGGCGCGGAGGTTACACTCGATAACCTTGATATCATTATTCTTAGCAAGTACCTGCATATTGAAAGGACCAGATATCTCGAGGCCCTTAGCCACCTGTTTAGCTATCTTCTTGATACGCTTTACTGTCTCTACGTATAGCTTTTGTGGAGGGAATACGATGGTAGCATCGCCAGAGTGCACACCAGCGAACTCGATATGCTCTGAGATAGCATAAGCTATTACCTCGCCATTCTGAGCTACTGCATCAATCTCTATCTCCTTAGCCTCCTCGATGAACTGAGATACTACTACTGGGAACTCCTTAGATACGTTGGCTGCAAGAGTAAGGAAGTGAGCAAGCTCCTCCTTATTTGATACCACATTCATGGCAGCACCAGAGAGGACGTATGAAGGACGAACAAGCACTGGGAAGCCCACTTCGTCGACAAACTTATAGATATCATCTATAGTAGTAAGTTCGCTCCACTTAGGCTGATCGATACCGAGGGCATCACACATAGAAGAGAACTTCTGACGATTCTCGGCACGGTCGATATTTAGAGGTGATGTACCCAAGATAGGTACATTACGACGGTGGAGCTTCATAGCGAGGTTATTTGGAATCTGACCACCCACTGATACTATGACGCCCATAGGGTTCTCAAGGTCTATGATATCTAGGACACGCTCCTCTGTGAGCTCATCGAAGTAGAGGCGGTCGCACACATCATAGTCGGTCGATACAGTCTCAGGATTGTAATTAATCATTACTGAGCGATATCCTTGCTGCTTGATGGTGTTGATAGCATTTACAGAACACCAGTCGAACTCAACAGACGAACCAATACGGTATGCACCCGAGCCAAGAACTATTACGCTCTTCTTATCGCCAAGGTAGTTGACATCATTCTCTGTACCGCTATATGTGAGGTATAGATAGTTGATCTGAGCAGGGAACTCACCTGCCATAGTGTCGATCTGTTTAACCACTGGAACGATGCCACGTGCTTTACGTTCCTCGCGAACCTCAAGATTCTGCTCCTCCATCTTACGATTAGAGTCCTTAAATACTAAGCGAGCAATCTGGAAGTCGGAATAACCATAAACCTTAGCAGTCTTAAGCAATTCGGTAGGTACATCCTTGATAGTGTTATACTCCTGAAGCTTGAGACGTATTTGGTGAAGGTTATTGAGTTTTTCGAGGAACCACTTATCTATCTTAGTAATATCGTGAATCTCATCTACTGTCATGCCCTGCTCCATAGCCTCGGCAATAGCGAATACACGCTTATCTGTAGGCTCTGCAAGCTCTTGACGGATATCGATATCCTTAAGAGGCTGATTGCCAACGAAACCGTGCATACCCTGACCTACCATACGGAGTCCCTTTTGGATTACCTCCTCGAAGGTACGACCGATAGCCATGATTTCGCCTACCGACTTCATGGAAGAGCCAATCTGCTTAGATACGCCGGAGAACTTGCTAAGGTCCCAACGAGGTATCTTACATACTATATAGTCGAGCGCAGGCTCAAAATAAGCAGGAGTTGTCTTTGTTACAGAGTTCTTAAGTTCCCATAGACCATAACCAAGAGCAAGCTTAGCAGCTACGAAAGCGAGAGGGTAACCAGTAGCCTTAGAAGCCAATGCTGATGAGCGACTAAGACGAGCATTAACCTCGATAACGCGGTAATCCTCCGAATTAGGGTCTAGAGCATATTGTACATTACACTCACCCACGATACCTACGTGGCGAACTATCTTAATAGCGAGTTCGCGTAGCTTATGATATTCTGAGTTTGATAGAGTCTGCGAAGGAGCTACAACGATTGACTCACCGGTATGGATGCCAAGTGGGTCGAAATTCTCCATGTTGCAGACGGTAATACAGTTGTTATACTTATCGCGTACTACCTCATACTCTACCTCTTTCCATCCCTTGAGCGACTCCTCTACTAGAATCTGGCTAGAGTAAGAGAGCGCGTTCTCTGCTCGTTGGATGAGTTCCTCTCTATTGTAACAAAAACCGCTACCCATACCACCAAGTGTATAAGCAGCGCGCACTATAATAGGAAAGCCGATTTTATCTGAAGCATCGAGAGCCTCTTGGACTGAATTAACAGCAATGGAAACAGGAGTTTTAACATCAATCTCCTTTAGCTTGTTAGCGAATATCTCGCGATCCTCAGTATCAATGATTGCCTGAACAGGAGTACCAAGAACTTGTACATTGTATTTCTCTAAGATACCACCTTCAAAAAGCTCTATACCACAATTGAGAGCTGTCTGACCGCCAAAAGAGAGAAGAAGCCCTTGAGGCTGTTCCTTTTGGATAACACGTTCTACGAAATAGGGGGTAACTGGAAGAAAATAGATCTTATCGGCAATATTCTCAGAAGTTTGAATTGTGGCGATGTTTGGGTTAATGAGAACCGTCTCAACGCCCTCCTCCTTCAAGGCCTTAAGGGCTTGCGAGCCCGAATAGTCAAATTCTCCGGCTTCGCCTATCTTAAGGGCTCCGGAACCAAGGATAACTACCTTGCGAATATCATGTTTCATATCGCTAGTGCGCTTTAGTTTTTTTACCTTGGGATGCAAAGGTATGAATTTTCTTTTTAACGCAAAAGGAGTTTACACTTTTTAATGCTCTTATTTTATATCGGGTAATATTTACGGTTTGAAAGTGATAAGGGCTGTTTTGTGGAAATTTGTAATAATGGAGTTGTAGTGACCGCTCTTTTGAATGCTGTCACATTACTTCAATGGTAGTTGCTGCATAGCGCTTGCTCGTAGTTTTGTTATTGTTTCATCGTAAAAAATGGTATTTGATAGTACTATGTATGCCATAAAATGGAAATGAAAAGATTATCTTTGTAGTAACAAATAATCTTCAATTTCATGCCAGAGATTAGCGTAGGTATTATACATGCCAATAAGATATATTTTTCTCTTGATGGGAAATTCAATGATAAAAATGGCCTCGAAATAAAGCCTGGTAAGCATTGCCTCGCTGTGGCTGAGGGAATAATTACTATAGACGGTAAGGTCATAAATACATTACCTAACCTCTCTCCAAAGAATGATAAATGCCGCTTTACCCTTCATGATGTAGTTATTGGTATAGGCTTTCATTGGGAGCAGAAGGAAGATCAGCTATTCAAAGGTGCTCTATCGTTCGTTCTCGAAGGGGGTAAGCTTTGGGCGGTAAATACTCTCTCTATAGAGGATTATCTATTCTGCGTCATAGCTAGTGAGATGAAATCAACATCGTCTCTCGAACTCCTTAAGGCTCATGCCGTAGTATCTCGCTCTTGGCTTATGGCACAGATAGAGGCTAAGAAGAAACCTAAAACGCAATACAGAAGCGCTAGCATAAACGCAGGTACCCTAATTAAATGGTATGATAGAGAGGATCATACTCTATTTGATGTTTGTGCCGACGACCATTGTCAGCGTTACCAAGGGCTTACTCGCGCTAATAACAAGAGCGTAAAGAGAGCTATAGAGGAGACGGCCGGTCAGCTACTAGTATACGAGGGTGAGATATGCGATGCTCGTTTCTCTAAATGCTGTGGAGGTATGACAGAGGTATTTGAGACATGCTGGCAACCTACCCATATAGACTATCTACAATCGTTTGTCGATAATACAGTGCGCCCCGAGGGAACTCATGATTGGGATTTAACTACCGAAGAGGGGGCTAAAAATTGGATTACTACCTCGCCAGAGGCATATTGTGATACCACAGATGCCGAGATTCTTAAGCAGGTGCTGAATGATTATGACGTGAAAACAACCCCTAAGATGTACAGATGGGTAGTAGAGTATAGTCAGCAAGAGATTTCAGACCTCATAGAGGAGAAGTCGGCTCTCGGCATCGGAATACTCCAAGATATGGAGGTCGTGGAGCGCGGACCGAGTGGTAGAATAGTACAACTGAAACTTATAGGCTCCAATAAGAGCGTTACTATAGGTAAGGAACTTGAGATTAGACGAACACTTAGTAAGAGTCACCTACAGAGTTCGGCTTTCGTAGTGGATAGAAACCTACAGGGAAAATTTATCATACGTGGTGCTGGTTGGGGGCACGGCGTTGGTATGTGTCAGGTGGGTGCCGCAGTGATGGCTCACAGACAATTCTCATATAAGGGTATATTGTACCACTATTTCCGTAGAGCAACTATTGAGAAGCGTTGGTAGATATGGCTAAGACGGTAAATATAATCACTGGTCCTACTGCCGTAGGAAAGACAGAGTTGTCTATCTGTTTGGCAGAGCGACTACATTGTCCTATCATATCGGCTGATAGTAGACAGATATATAAGGGAATGCCAATAGGTACCGCTCAGCCTACAGAGAACGAGTTGTCAAGGGTAAAGCATCACCTAATAGCTTGTCGTGAGCCTGAGGAGTACTATAGCGCATATGAATTTGAACGTGACGCTCTTGAGCTAATAGATAATATTTTCAAGACTACAGATAACGTGGTAGTCACAGGAGGCTCCATGATGTATATAGATGCCTTATGTGGTCTAATAGATGATATACCTACTATATCTGATGAGGTGCGACAGCGTACATGGGAGGAGTATGAGCAAAATGGCTTAGAACATATGGTGAGCCTGCTAGAGACCCTTGACCCAGTATACGTCAACCAGGTAGATAAGCAAAATGCTAAGCGTGTGATACATGCCGTGGAGATATGTCGTCAGGCAGGTAAGCCTTATAGCGAACTGCGTACTGGTAGTCGTAAGCAACGCCCTTTTGATATCAGAATGATAGTTTTGGACCGCCCTAGAGAGGAGCTCTTTGAACGTATAGGTCTTAGGGTTGAGAAGATGGTAGACGAGGGACTTATTGACGAGGCAAGGGCACTACTTCCTCATCGAGAACTTAACTCTCTAAATACCGTAGGCTATAAAGAGATGTTTGCCTATTTCGATGGCATCATGTCATTAGATGAAGCAAAAGAGAAGATAAAACGTAATACTCGCGTATACGCTAAAAAACAACTTACATGGTTCAAGAAAAACAAGCTATACACATGGCTCAATGCTTCTGAACCTATAGATATACTCATAGAAAAGATACTTAATACACCAGTGATATCATGACAATAGAGGAGCTAAAGAAGAAGTGGAGCTACTTCGTGATAAATGAGAATGTAGAGGCTGATATCGACGAGGAGACTATCTGTAAGGTTATCAGTAGTTGCCCAAATATTGATGAGTGTGTAATGGTATATACTGATTATACTCTCAATGGTGAGGTACACCCGCTCATCGATTACCAATTGGGCTCGGTAAGGGACGATTTTGATTTCGGTCCACTAGTCTTCATAAATAAGGATATATTCGATGATGTAGTCGAAAAGAGTTTTGATAATATCAGAAAGAGTCGATATTCTTGGTTTTATGATATTCGCCTCAATCTCTCTATCGCTGGTAAAATACAGCATATCAATGAGGTGATGTATGCCGCCCATACTAAGGAGGTGGATGAGCGCTCTTCTGGAGATAAGCAGTTTGACTATATCAATCCTAAGAATAGGGAGATACAAGAGGAGTGCGAGGAGATATTTACAGAGTATCTCAAGAAGATAGGTGCTTGTATCAAGGAGTCGGACCTCAAAATAGTAGATGATAGTGATAGCGCATCATATCCCGTCGAGGCTTCTGTAGTTATACCGGTATATAATAGGGCTAAGACTATTATTGATGCCGTAGATTCTGCTGTTAGTCAGAAGTGCGATTTCCCTTTTAATGTTATCGTAGTGGATAATTGCTCTACAGATGCTACTTCTGAGTTGCTTAAGGAGGCTCAAGGTAGATATCCTAATCTTTGTGTTATATCTCCTTCAAAGGAGGAGAAACTTGGTATTGGTGGATGCTGGATGAGGGCTGTGAATTCTGATTATGCTGGTAAGTATTGTGTACAGCTAGATTCTGATGATGTCTACCTCTCAGAAAATACACTAAGTACTATTATTGCCGCCTTTAAGCGTGATAATAGTGCTATGGTAATTGGTGGATACCAATTGGTAAATTTCAATGGTTCTCCGCTATTTACTGACGATCTTGAGCGTAATAAGATATTACATAATGAGTGGACCGACCATAATGGCTTCAATAATGCTCTTCGTATTAATGGTCTAGGTGCTCCACGTGCATTCCGTACATCTATATTGCGCGCTAATCCTATGCCTAATGTAAGTTATGGTGAGGATTATGCTGCTGCAATACGTATTACTCGTGAGTGGAAGATATCTCGTATCAAGGAGGTGATGTACAACTGTCGCCGATGGGAGGGTAATACAGATGCTCAATTGTCTATTGATAGGGTAAATGCTAATAATCTATACAAGGACTCGCTACGTACTGCCGAATTAGAAGCTCGCATAAATAGATGAATCAAGAGATAGCTAAGCTAATAGAGAGACAAGAGGCGGTATCTGCAGAGTGGCGTGATAAGCTTAAGGGTATCCAGCAACGCCAGTTCACATATACCTCTCCACTGGGTAATGTGCTCCATTATACTCTTCAGTGTAATACTGAGCGCATACGTTCTACCATGGCAAAGACGGGCGCTGTGGCTGCTCCTGTAAAATGTAGGATATGTGCCGATAATCGCCCTTCAGATCAGCTCTTCTTCGTATGGAAGGCTGAGCAGAGTGGTAATGCGTTTGATATTCTCATTAACCCTTTCCCTATATTCCCCGCTCACCTTACTGTGGTATCTACTGTTCATAGACCGCAGACTATTGATGCGCGTGATATGCAGGAGTTTGCCTATTATAGTAGATTGGCGGTTTTCTTTAATGGTGCCGATTGTGGGGCTTCTATACCTGCTCATATGCATTACCAGGCTGCGCCTATTGAGTGTTTTAATCTCATAGAGGATGCCGACGGGTTGGATACTAAGCCTATTACGGAGAAGGCTGGTTGGCTCGTGGGTATGGAGCGTGATGTTATCTTTATGGAGACAAGGGAGAATGATGATGCTCAGGCTGAGCTATTGTCAATTCTAGATGTCCTAGATAGGGATACTGACCGTATGATAAATGTGGTGGTGTACTATAACGAGTCGTCGTCGTCATTCCATTGGTTCATATTCCCAAGAAAGAAATTCCGCCCTGAGTGTTTCTTTGCAGAGGACGAGGCACAACGACGACTAGTGAGTCCGGCTACAGCAGAGATGTGTGGCGTGATCGTGACCCCTGATATCAATACATTTGAAAATATTACTTGTGAAGAGATTCACAATATCATATATAACTCTTAGCGCATAATATATAAGTATATGGATCTAAAATTACCAAAGGTACCACATGCCGAATCGTACCAGTTGTCTAATGGTCTTACTATCCGTAGTCTGTGCGGTGGCAATCATGATATCATTCGTGTGTCGCTATGCATACCTGCGGGCATGTATTATGCGCCAGAGCGCGTGGTGGCTAGCTATACCTCGGGATTGATAACAAAGGGTACTAAATCTCTCAAAGCCGAGGAGTGGGCTAAGCGTATAGAGTATTATGGCGCATACACGCAGTCGTTCTCTACCAACCATTACAAGATTATTACCATATCATGCCTCACAAAGCATTTTGCTAATGTGTGGCCTTTGGTAGCAGAGGCTATCATAGAGCCTGCTTTTGATGAGGGGGAACTAGAACTGGAGCGTACTAAATCTATTCAGGCGTTCAAAATGCAGCTCATGAAGACTAGCTTTAGGGCTATGAGGGCTACGGCTGAACTGCATGCCGAGGGGACATTATATGCTAAGCGTATATCTCTAGAGGATCATCAGAATATCAATATCGACCAGATACGTCAATTTCACTCTCAGGCTTACCTTCCTAATGGTAGTTTTATTATGCTATCGGGCAAACCTAATGATGAGGTATTTAGGGTAATAGAGAATACACTAAATGAGAACTCATGGAAGGGGGTAAAGCGCGACTTATCATTGCCTAAACCCGTACTTAACCCTTCGCCTAAGTATAGAATACATGTGCCAATGGAGGATAAGACGCAGAGCACTCTCGTCATTACCTGTCCTACTATTAGTCCGTTCGACCCCGACTATAATGCTTGGACCCTTACCGTGCATATCCTAGGCGGTGGTTATCTTGGCTCTCGACTAATGCAGAATATTCGCGAGGAGAAGGGGCTTACCTATGGCATCGGCGCATATTGTATGGATAACCCATCTTTTAATAGCTTCTTGATACAGTCTGACCTTAACTCGGATAAAGTAGAGGAGACTATCGTCGAAATTGGTAAGGAGATAGATAATCTACAGAAGGAGCTAGTTCCTGCCGACGAGTTTGAGCAGGCTATAGCAGTACTGAAGAATCAATCCCTACAGAGCCTTGATGGTACAATAACAACAGCCGAGTCGCTCCTCAACCTATATATCCGTAATATGGATGAGGATTACCTACAGAGGTCGTTCGATTATCTATCAGTGGCTACACCAGAGGATGTTTTGAGATGTGCAAATAAGTACCTAAATTTGGACAATTGCCTCATAATAGATGCTGGTAAGTAAGGTTATAGTAAGTTAACATTAATAAAATATAGCGTATGAAAGAGATATTCGCGATATTTGTCGCTATCGGTGCCGTTTGGCACGTGGAGAATGCTTCTCAAGGTGGTGTGACTATGATTAATTTTGGTGGCCATTGTAAGACCGAACATTTTAATGGTACAATACTACAAGGTGGTGTAGATACTCAGCGCCATTTTACAGCCGACTCTACATTGCTCTCTGCAAGATATATGATGGAGGGTACCGATGGCGCAGGCAAACCATGCAAGGTATATGTAGACAATCAAGCTATACTCCCAAATCCAAGCGGACTAACACGCCCTACATATATTACCGATAGCGAATATCTCCAAGCCTTCCAAAAGGATTCTATCTTCGGTAAGATGGATTTTACACAAGAGGGATTATATATTAGGGTATACGCCGTGGAGCGTCAATAGTAGGGGTGTTATCATATAGTATCGAGATAGTCGACTATGCAGAGCATATGTCGTACTATCTCGATATATTTTTATCAGTTTATACACCTTCGTAATTTAATACGGATGATTAACCGAAATTATTAGTTAGTCATTGATAATTTCTATTAATATTACTCGCTCTGAATAGATAGACTCTTCTTAGGGTGCTCTATGGGTGCACCCCGAGTGCTCATAGGGTGTAGAGTAATCTTAAGCGATATTTTGGTAAATACCCCAATTAGGTCTCCAATGCAATTTAGATTATACTATGTATTAATAATATTTACCCCCTCAAAAGGCCCTCTCTGCACCCTCTCAGCATATAGCCTGTATAGAGCGAGGTTAGAGCGAGCCTAGCGGAAATTATTATTTCACACTAACTCTTATCATAAACAGAGATAAATAAAACACGTAAAAATCTGTAAAATCCGTATGCGACAAAAAAAATCCGTTTAATCCGTTAAATCCGAGTGAAATATCAATTCAACATTATTCAAAATAAATGGCGTGCCATACCTCAGTATAGCACGCCATAATTTATAGTATCAGTTTATTCTAGTAATATCTTACCACAAAGGCTTTTGATGCTGGAGTAGAAGCTGCCTTTACGTCGGCTGTTAGCTCGGCTTTGATATCACGGCTATCAGCACCTACCTTGAGAGTATAAGTGCCCTCCTCTACTACCCAAGCATTCTCGCCTGGGTTGAAGCTTGCTAGGTCTGATGTGTTGATAGTCATCTTTACAGTCTCTGTCTCGCCTGGCTTGAGTGCCTTAGTCTTAGCGAATGCTTTGAGCTCTTGTGCTGGCTTCTCTAGTTCTGATGCTGGAGCAGAAACATATACTTGCGCAATCTCTTTACCCTCAGCCTCTCCTGTATTCTTAATGTCAACTGAAATAGTAATAACATCACCCTCTGTTGCTACTGAAGCATTGCTATACTCGAATGTGGTATATGATTTACCATAGCCAAAAGGATATGATACGGCAATATTCTTGGTGTCGAACCAACGATAACCTACATATATGCCCTCTTCGTACTGGGTGTAGTCAACATCTTTCTCGTCGTTCTTTGGCTGACCATCGAACTTCATGTTGAGCATAGCCGACTTCTTGTTGAGTGGGAAGTTCTCAGAAGACTTATGGTCTGTGTAAGCAATAGGCCAAGTCATGGTCAACTTACCCGAAGGGAATGCTTTGCCAGAGAGTACATCGGCAACAGAGTTGCCGCCCTCTCAGAAGGGAGAAGGTCTGGCAACCAGTTCTTACGACGTTCAGCATTTATCTCTGTATTACGAGTATTCTCCTCTTCGGCCCACTTCTCGTAGCTTGTCTTAAGTGTCTCATTAGGCTCGTAACCTGCGTTCTTAAGACCCTCAATAAGGTTTACGGTATAAGCACGATTTACGTCGCCCGAACCAGTACCACCTGCTATCCATGCGTAGGCAGCATTACCAAATACAGCAATATTCTTGACATTCTTCATAGGGAGTGCTCCATTATTCTCAAGGAGTACCATACCCTCTGTAGCCGACTGGCGTGTTACGTCTGCATGAGCCTTGAGGTCAGGCTTATTGCTATACTTATATCCCTTGAATGTAGGAGATTGTACTACGAGGTTAAGAATGCGCTTACAGCATAGATCTACCTCCTCTGTTGTTAGAGAGCCCTCTTTCACGCCATTGACAATGTCGTTGTATTGTGTCTGTCGACCTGGCTGTAGCATATCGTTACCTGCAGCTACTTGAGCGGCGCCATCAGCACCACCAAACCAATCGGTCATCACAGTGCCCTTATAACCCCACTCATTACGTAGTACATTTGTAAGGAGGTCGTAGCTCTCTGATGTATAAGTACCATTGAAATAGTTATAAGACGACATTACTGTCCAAGGCTTAGACTCCTTAATAGCTATCTCAAAGCCCTTGAGGTATATCTCACGCATGGTGCGCACGTCTATAAGTGCGTTATTATTCATACGATTAGTCTCTTGGCTATTGAAAGCGAAGTGCTTTATAGATGTACCTACACCATTAGATTGGATACCATCAATATATGCGCCTGCTATCTTACCAGTAACAACTGGGTCCTCTGAGTAGTACTCAAAGTTACGACCGCAAAGTGGGTTACGATGGATATTTACTGCAGGGGCAAGGAGTACGTCGCCACCATATTCAAGAACCTCATTACCCATAGCTACACCTACTTGCTTAACTAGCTCTGTATTCCAAGTAGAGGCAAGTAGAGTACCGATAGGGAAGTGGGTACAATAGTAAGTCTGCTCGTCGCCCTCTCTAGTAGGAGATATACGCAACCCAGCAGGACCATCACAAAGTGCTATAGCTGGAATGCCAAGACGTTCTATTGTAGCTGTGAAACCGGCTGCACCAGGTACCTTGCCGGCGTCGCTAGCTCCGATAACAGGTTGGTCTACTGGTAGGCCTGGCATACCTACACCAATAATAAGTTGTGCTTTCTCTTCGAGAGTCATCGCATTGACAATCTCGTCAATATTGTCTTCGCGGAGTTTTAACTCTCCTGAGCATGCAGTAAGAAGTACTGCAGCCGTTGACATGCTAAGTAAGGTTTTGTTCATATTGTATTGTTATTATATGTTGATATGCAAATGTAAATATTTTTTATTCTAATATATTCACTTCTGCAAAAGAAGATAGGCGTTCTATGAGTTTATCTGCATTATTTTGCCTTTGGGTCATGGTAATAGAGCACATGAGGTTGAAGTCTTGGTTAAGTACTTTGGGATTCTCCTCTTTTATTACTCGCATTACGTCATTCATTGATTCATAGGCAAATCTAGCCTCTATCTTTACGTCTACAGTTTTTACTATTACTTTAGCGTTAGCTAGGGCATCGGCAGTGGCTGTTTTGTATGCGTATATCAATCCGCTTGTGCCAAGTTTTATGCCTCCGAAATAACGTATGACTACTACTAGTATATTCGTAAGCTCGTTACTAAGTATCTGACCATATATAGGTTTACCCGCTGTGCCTGATGGTTCGCCATCGTCGTTAGCGCGGAAGTTATTCTCGTCCATGCCTAGCTTCCATGCGTAGCAGCAGTGGCGAGCATCGAAATACTCTTTTTTGTATCCGTCGACAATCGTCTTTATCTCGTCAGTATTCGTCACAGGGTGAGCAAAGGCAAGAAACTTACTGCCTTTCTCCTTGTATATGCCTTCTGCGAGGCCCTCTATGGTTTGGAATTCGTCTGTCGCCATTAGAATAAGAAGCCTACGTTTACGTGAATATTGAATTTATAATCTGGTGAATACATTAGGGTAATGTCGAAAGGAAGGAATGATAGGTTGTAAGCAGCTGTTATACCTGCTCCATGAAGTATCTCTTCGTATTTTCTATTTGGTGACTCATTGACATATTGGTCAATAGGGAGAAATGTAATAGCACTATTCCAATGTATAGTGGTATATAACTCATCATACAATCTATATTGGAAACTCATACGTCCCATTGCCATGGAGGAGATATCTCTCTGGGCAGTCTTAAGACCTATAAATGCTATTTGGTTTGGCATTACCCTTTCGCCTCCGCCAAGAAGTGTACGATTGTTAGGTATCTTATCGCCCCACGAGGCTCTGACAGCCAATGTCTCATGAAGAGTAAAGCGCGAGGTAAGAGGCTGGAAGAATTGCCCGTGGAAAGAGATACGGTATATATTGTCTCGATCTATATCTGGTACATATTCGCTTTGCTCGAATACCTTCTGTTTATACCTTGGCTTAAAGGCTGTATATAATTCGGTCTCTAAGTTGACACCCGATGTTGGGAGGTACTTGCGATTAGTGGTATTGCGTTGGCGGTTGAGTTTAAAATAGAAGTTCGTACACCTATAGCCAATTTTACCAACTGCATCTGCCTTGCGGTGGTTATTTTCAAAACCTATCGTAGCGCTAGCGTAGCTAGTAGGTGTTATAATCATACCCCATGTAATATGACTATCGCTTATATTAAAACGACGGATGATATCGCTTTTTGTATTTATATCATAAGAGGGTATCTCAAAAGTGCCAAAGCTATATGCTTGCTCTAGGTAGTTATTATACTTTCGTCCGAAAGCGACGCGGTTATTAAACTTGAGGCGGAAGGTCTCGCTAAGGGCAACCTTAATATTCGTCACAGACTGGCGACCAAGTAGGTTCTTGAGTTTATACCCAAGGTTAAGGCTAGCACCTGTAAAGCTATTGTATGATAGAGCCAATCCGATAGCCTGCATAGGGTTCTCATCTACTATGCAACGTAGGCGTATATGATTTGACGATGAGTCGACTGGTATTAGCTCATATCGTAGATTCTTATAGTATCCAGATGAATATGCATGACGGAATGCCTCGTTGAGTTGTATTGGGGTATAAGAGGTCTTAGTCTTCATTTGGAGATTATGTAGGAGGAACTCCTTATTTGTATGGCGGAGTCCTTCGATATCTAAATCCTCCACATATACAGTCTTGTCATATGGCTTCATACGAGAGTTAGGGTTGATATAATCTAAGCCGTAATATGTATGAAGCGAGTCGGCTAGTTGCTTAAATAGAGGGTAGAAGTCGGCTCCTATGGAATCTCCTATAGCAGATATAACATCTGAGGAGGAGAAGCTAGCTGCTGAGAATTTCGACATGTCTGGTTCGATTACCATATCACAGATACTTTTCTCCTCTATGAGGTCTGACGCGTCGCGGAAGTTTGTTGCCTGCATCATCACGTCAAGCGGACTAGTCAGCTCGTTAGGGTCTGGAAGACCTTGGAATAGGTTGACGCCTATCACAAATTCAGCGCCCATCTCGCGTACGTCCTTTACAGGGAAATTGCGTACGATGCCGCCATCAACCAATTTAGTACCCTTGTATGATGTGGCAGAGAATGCGCCAGGGATGGCCATACTACTACGTACGGCAAAAGGGAGGTCGCCTTTGTCGAGTATTACAGCATCGCCATTACGCAGGTCGGTAGCTATACATTTGAAAGGTATCTGTAGTTGGGAGAAATCCTTAACCTTATATACTGGAAAGAAAACCTCAGATAGTTTAAGGGCTACCTCTATAGGTTCAATGACACCCGTATTAAATGGTTGGAGATGTATATAATTCTCTACGGGAATCTCGAATAAGAAGCTTTGGAAGTCGGGTTTATTCTCAATGCTTATGTTTTTGTAATCTACAGTACCTAATATTGAGTTGGCCCAATCCATACTTTGAGCTATATCGCCTATCTCCTCGCCAGAGTAGCCGGCAGCATACATAGCGGCAATGATAGCACCCATAGAGGTACCTGTAATATAATCTACCTTAAGGCCTGCCTTGTCGATAGCTTTAAGAACACCTACGTGTGCGAGTCCTTTGGCACCGCCACCAGAGAGCACGAGTCCGATTTTAGGACGATGAGGAGAGATGGTATCCTGCTCTTGCGTCTGTGCAAAAGAAGATGTATATATGATGAGCGAAGATATAATTATGGTAAATACTCTTTTGCTCATTGCGGAAAAATTACTCCTCATAGTCATTATATATAATGTGTTGATATTATTTAACAGTTAGACGGTCCTCAATCATACGATTGTTATACTGCTGGAGATATGCTCTGACGCGTGTTAGCATGCGCTCTTTAGTCTCTAGGTGAGAGTCAGCTAGGTTGTTTTCTAGCATTGGGTCGTTGATGAGGTCGAATAATCCAGTAATAACCTTACCATCGTAGTATGATAAAGTGTCATTATTGAAATATTGGTATACGCCATCTTTGTAGTTGATAGCGAATCTATCCTCCTTTGGTGTGGTACGTAGGTCTTTGCCGAAAGATATATATGACTTATCTACGCCTATATATGATAGGATAGTAGGTACGATATCCGCCTGTTGAGCAATGTCGTAGTCGTCCTTATGTGAGAAACGCTCATCACCTGGGGCGAAGAAGATGATAGGGATAGCGAAGGCCTCAGCATTATTCTTATACTCGGCATGGTCTGGTATACTACTATGGTCGGCTGTTATTACGAATATAGTATTGTTATACCAAGGTTGTTGCTTTGCCATGTCGAAGAAGGTACGTAGAGCATGGTCAGAATACCCGATACACTGCTCCACAGGTAGTGGCCCCTGAGGGAAACGCCCTTCGAATTCTTGAGGGACTTGGAAGGGGTGGTGTGACGAAAGGGAGAAGAGCGCTGTACAGAATGGCTCTTGTAGTTTGCTTATCTCATTAGCGTAGAATGGGAAGAACTTATGGTCCCATATTCCCCACCAGCCATCGAAATCGGCATCGTTATTATATTCGTCTTTTCCTAGATAATGGTCGAAGCCTGCCATATTAGAGAAGCTGTTGAAGCCCATACTACCATTAGGGGCACCATGGAAGAAGGCGGTCTCGTAGCCATACTCTTTAAGAACTGACGCCACGCTATTTATCTTGTTGTTGGAATATTGGCTTACTACATAAGGGAGGGTTAGTGAAGGTATAGAGGCTAGTACTGATGGCATAGCATCTATAGACTTACGGCCGTTAGCGTAGGCTCTATGATAGGCAATACCTACAGAGGCTAGCGAGTCGATGAATGGGGCATAACCTGTATAGTCGGCACCTATACGCTCCTTATTAAGGGAGCCTATGAATTCGCGACTAAAACTCTCAAGGATAAATATTACTACATTTTTCTTGTTGAGGGTAGCGGTTGAGTCGGCTACTTGGACGGGTGTATATATAGCCTCTATCTCATCCTCATTAAAATAGCTATAGTGTTCAAAGCCCTTTTTGCCGATGGTGCGGATGAATGAGAATGGGGTATTGAGTACTATTGCCGACTCCTCAGGAGAGGCGGTATAAGCTGCGGCATTACTAATGGTAATAGGACGAGTACTATGACGAAAATCGCCACGTATACCACCCACAGCACCAAGGGCCACTAGCGCTAGTACAACTATAGCTAGGCCACCATATAGCCAATTATTCTTTATAGGGGTGGCTTTAGGTTGGATTAGCTTAGTGAGGTATATGAATATTGCAACTATTACTATGAAGTATACTAGAGCATACCAATAGTCGAAAAGGAAACGCCACCATAGTTTACCTAGGTTATCTTCGCCAGCTAGGATGTCTAGTACATTGTATGTGGTGCGCTTTAGGATGAAGCGATAGTATATGAAATCGCATACGTTAGTGGCTAGGCCTATTATGTTGAAGGTATAGAATATACCATTTAGGGTACGGCTTATGGCAGGATGGTATTTGAGGCGGAAGAATAGTATATAGGCTACCATCCATAAGGCGTTTATATATATCAAGGCGCAGGTATCGAATTTTAGACCACCTTGAAGCATGAGAGGCCAATCAGATAGTTGGGTATTAGGGAAGAGGTCGGTATTGAAAAGGTAGAATGATACTCTCTCTACTGCATAAAGAAGTAGAAGAATAGCAAAGCGATAAGGAATAACCAAGTATTCGTTGACCTCAAACTTTTTCATGATGACTATTTATTGTGAGATATTTGATGTACTGCCTATGATTTGGTACTCTGGTATTGGCCCCCAAAGACGAGAGTCTGCTAAGATAGTACGATTATCATTTAGTACAAAATAGTAATTGTATTTGAATGTATATTGGTGGAGAATAGTATTATTTGTTGATAATACATTTCCGTTTTTGTCTATAGATATGTTTTTGTCTTCGTACTTGTTTATTAGGGGTACGAGGTAATGCCTATTCTTCTTTGAGAAGGTTATTGTCTCTCCTTGAGAGGGGAGGTGGATGGGGTGCATTTGTAGCCCATTATTATTCGCAGTATATGGGAATATTCTCTCGTCAGTACTATTCTTATGGAGGACGCTGTAGGTGTACTGACGGTAATTATCGTATATCTCCTTTACGGGGAGGGTACATTGAGGGTTTACTGATGCCGAAGTGCGGAAGGCAGAATCTACTAGTTCGTTGGTATATCTACCGATGAGGTGTACTATACGCAGTGGGGTGTTATGAAAGACGTGAAAGGGGGCGTATGCTGAGGCTACCTCGTAGTCTGAGGTGCCATTGACAATAGCGCACCCATCTACTATGGATATCTCATCGCCAGGGATAGCAGCGATACGGAGAACCGTCTTTGTGGTATCACCTATTGCTATTATGGCATTATTACCACGTTGTATATCACCCAAAGCACAGGAGCGTGTCTCCTTATCTATGACAGAGCCATATTTTAGCTTATCTATAAAACATATTCGGCTTTTGCCGGTGGATATGGAGGTGTAGATATCGATATCCGTTACGAAAGCAATGATATAGGCACCGATGCCGATACCTAGGGCTACACATATAGCTACGCTAACTAAATACTTGACACGTTGAGGGAGTAGGTCGATAGCCCTTTGTATAGCATTGATTTCGCGGCGGTGTATGATGAGGAATATGACAAGTAGGATTATGGGAACAAGAAAATAGGCCTTTGCCCAGAGGGCAAGACCTATTAAAGGTAGTGATATACTAACTGTCTTTAGTATGTTCTTTTGTAATACTGTCATTATAGGTTAGTTAATCGACCCATTTGAAGAGGCGGTCCCAACGGATACTATTGAAGAATCCCTTATCCGGGTCCATAGAGAGCCATACTACGATAGGCTTACCCACTACGTGATCCTCAGGTACGAAACCCCAATAACGAGAGTCGGCCGACTTATGACGATTATCGCCCATCATCCAGTAGTAGTCCATTTCGAAGGTATAGGTGTTAGTCTCCTTGCCATCGATAAATATCTTACCATCGGCATTCATAGATAGAGAGTGATGCTCGTATGCCTCTATGATACGTTGGTATAGGAGGATATTTTTGGAGTCGAGGTTGACTGTAGCCCCCTTCTTAGGGATCCATATAGGACCATAGTTGTCGCGTGACCACTTATAGTCGGACGAGAATGGGAAGATTTGGAAAGGATCAGAAGATGAGTATTGGAAATCATTCTTCTTGATGCTTACTATTGTAGGGAGTTGCTCTATTTGAGCTGCCACCTCGTCGGTAAGAGGGAGGTTATAGACTGGACCAAGACCTGCCTCGGCGCGATCAGCCTTACTGATACCGTAATTCTCGAAGAACTTATCGTTGAGTATTACGCCATTAGTCTTGACTTGGTATGTATGTTGGACACCCTTAGGCTGCTCTTGTTTTATGCCATTGATTAGGATGTCATTATGACGTACCTCTAGGGTATCACCAGGGAGACCAACGCAACGCTTTACGTAGCAATCGCGCATATCGACAGGGCGTACTGCTATATCCGATAGCGGACTAGTAGGCACCATTATTTGGCGGCGACCCTGCTCCATGAGGAAATGGTTAAGTTCCCATACGGTATGGAACTCCTTACCCTTGAGAGCACCAGGGTTACGAGATACGTATTCAAAACCCGTGTTGAGGATGATAGAGTAGTAGTCGGGATTATTCATCTGCACACATACAGTATCACCGGCAGGGAAGTTAAATACCACGATATCGTCACGTTGCACCTCACCTAGGCCGGCAAGACGACGGTAGTCCCACTTAGGCCATTCGACGAACGACTTACAGTTGAGGATAGGCAACGTATTTTGAGTCATAGGGCATGCCAAAGGGGTAAAAGGCATACGAGGACCATAAGCCACCTTACTAACAAATAGACGATCGCCTACGAGGAGAGACTTCTCCAAAGAAGACGAAGGAATTTGGTAGTTTTGGAATAGGAATATATTAAGGAAATATATTGCTACTACGGCGAAGATGAGAGCATCTAGCCATTCAGCCCATGCGCCACGAGAGTTGCCATTCTTATCGCGCTTCCAAGCCCCCCACTTAATGAATTCGGTTATATAGTAATCGAATATGAAAGGGTAGCCTAGAAGGAGCCATAGATTGGAGGTCCAAAATATGATTAACGTCCATATTACGGCACCGATGGCGAACTTGAGCCATTGATACCAACGAACATTAGAAAAATCGATATTGAATTTATTGTTCATGTTGGTCAAATTGGTCACTCTGCATAGAGCCTGCTTATAGCGAGGTATAAGCGAGGTATGAGAGAGCTAGTTTAATAATTAATATTTAGAAGCCAAGTAAGTCTTTCATCTCAAGGAAGCCACCCTTATGCTCTACGGTATATTCTGCTGCGAGAACGGCACCGAAAGCGAGTCCGCGGCGAGATTTAGCAGAGTGTGTGATTTCGATGAAATCGTCCTCCGACTCGTAGTGGATGGTGTGGATACCAGGCACTTCATATTGGCGGATAGAGGCTATTTGGATAGCGCCAGGTCTTTGCTCTGGAGAGAGAACCCAATCGGTCTTACGCTTGAGGTTTGACATTATACCCTGAGCAAGAGATATAGCAGTACCACTAGGTGCGTCGAGCTTATGGATATGGTGGGTTTCAGTCATATTGACATCGTAATCGGCAAAGCCATCCATAAGGCGTGCTAGTTGGCGATTTATCTCAGCGAAGATATTTACGCCGAGGCTATAGTTAGACGAGTAGAAGAATGTTTGAGGCTTATCGCCTGTGCAATAACCCTTTATCTCGTCGAGTTTCTCTAGCCAACCAGTAGTACCAGCTACGACAGGCTTATTACGCTTAAAGCACTCGAGGAAGTTGTTGTATGCTGTTTTAGGTGTAGTAAACTCGATAGCCACGTCGGCGCTAGCGAAACCCTCGCCATCGAAGGTATCGTCGGAGTTATTTACATCTATTTTAGAGACAATCTCGTGTCCACGTTGGATAGCTATTTGCTCGATAGCACGGCCCATCTTGCCGTAACCTATAATTGCGATTTTCATGACGTTATTCTATTGTTATCTGTGTGAATGATATATGTACAAATATAGTGATTATTATTTTTTGAAACCGAATTTACGACGTTGGATTGTCTTTTCTATAGGCTTATGGACCTCCTTATTATTGGCACGTTCGTAGCCTATAGTTGTTACCTCGCCATGGCCTGGGAATACGAGTACGTCATAAGGGAGTTCGAAAAGGCACTCCTTGATAGAGCGTACCATCTGCTCCTGGTCGCCACCAGGGAGGCGGTATGTACCCATAGAGAGACGCATTAAGGTATCGCCAGTAAATATTTTACTCTCCTTAGGGCAATAAAGGGAGATAGAGCCAGCCGAGTGACCAGGGGTATGGAGGACTATGAGCTCTGTATTGCCGAAATGGATTTTATCGCCATGCTTAAGGTGGCAATCTATGTCAGGCATTTCCATACCCTCCTCGTCGATACCCAGAGCTAGAGCTTGGTAATGAGCGATACCCATAAGGTATTCGTCATCGACGTGAGCTTCAGGCTTTATGCCCCATCTACGCACAATAAATCCATTGCCACAGATATGGTCTAGGTGGCAATGGGTTGTGATGAGTCGAGTAGGGTGCAAGTTATGCCCCTCTATATATGAAGCTAATATATATTGTTCGCTAGAATTATAGCAACCGCAATCGATGATAATACAATCATTTGTTTCGTCGGAAACGATGTATGTATTCTCGTTATTACGGTTAAAGGTTAGCCTTTTTACTTCTATCATGGTTCAGTTTCGTTATAGGCCCAAGGGTTCTCCTTGATACCGGCAAGTTTGACGATAGCCTCGTGGGTACGTTTACGCATATCGTCAATTATAGCATTTTTATCTTTAAGTTCCATATTTGGCAAGATAGGCTCGCCTACGTTGAGGGTAACACAAGGGTCGCTACCGAAAAGTTTGAGGAAACCCTTACGTTCGCGATAAGAGATAGCCATTGGGACGATAGGCATATTATATCTTACGGCGAATACGAATGCACCCTTCTTGAAAGGACGGATAGGAGTGTAATAGTCCCATCGAGCCTCCTCAGCGAAGAAGTGTATCCACTCCTTACGATTATGTACGTAGTCGAGTGCGGCGTAGAACTTACGTAGGGCTGATACGCTATCAGGCACTGGGATACCACCCATAGAACGCATATGACGACCATCAGGGCCAGCGAGTTGCTCTTTCCAGATAGGGAACCATAGGCGACGCCATCCGAGGGCATCCATTACGGCAGCTACATCCCAACGGTATACGTGGTTACAAACCGTCATAGCTCCGTTTTTGAAGAGCTCCTTATTCTTTTTGATGTTTTCGTATCCACGACCGCGGAATCCATATACTAGGAAATGGAGAGGGCGGATGATATATCTAGCTCTAGCATAGTAAAGGAATACCCAGAACTTATGCTTGAACGAGTTATCGATATAAGGGTAATCGGCGTCGAATGTAGGCATCTCCTTTGTAACATTAACGCCATTTACGTGTGCATGTGGGTTGGCTGAGTCGTATACATCGCCACGTTGAGGGATATAGACGCCATCCTCTACTACTAGGCGGTTATACTCTTCTGGTTGAGATAAATTGCTCATTGAAATATTCACTACTTGTTATAACTAAAACACAAAATTAGCTATTTTTCTCGGAAAAGAGATAAAAGTATATGTGATTTTGGTGTTATGCCAATGATAATACGTACTCTACTAGAGGGACTACTACGGCTGTCCATACGCCCATGAGGCCTATTGCCATACCTGCTATTGCACCTTGGAGTTGCCCTAATTGCATAGCTCTAGCGGTACCTACGCCGTGAGATGCGGCACCAAGGGCGAGGCCTTGAGCAAGAGGAGACTTCACGTGGATGGCATTGAGGAACCATGGGCCTACTATGTTACCGAATACGCCACATGTAAATACCGTAATAGCCGTTAAGGAGGCTAGTCCGCCCATACGTTCGGTAATACCTAGGGCTATAGGCATTGTTACAGATTTAGGCTCCATGGAGACCATAAGAAGGTGAGGTGTCCCCATTATATAACATACGCCTACTACGCTGAGGACGGCCACTATAGAACCAGCGGTAATAGCTATAAGTACTCGACGTACATTTCCCTTGAGGTGACCTATCTGCATATGTAGGGCGTAACCTAGAGCCACTACGGTAGGGGAGAGGAGCATAGATATAGCGTGGCTCCCCTTTTCGTATGTAGGGTAGTCGATATCCAAAGCTAGGAGAAGCGGTATGAGGAGTATAAGCGCTATAAGCAGCGGGTTGGTAAGTGGGGATTTTAGCTTATTGTGGACAAGAGTACCTATATAATATGCTCCGATGGTAATAAGGAGGAGGAAAGGTTCGCTTTTTAATAACTCGTTCATTGTTTATCCTCCTTCTTTTTACGTTCAACGATAAGACCGACAACAGCCATTACGATAAGGGTAGTAACGGTAATGTTGAGGACTATAGATATCCAGTTTTCTGCGATTAACTCATAAGCTGCCATTAAGCCTACGCCGGCAGGGAGGAACATGAGAGCCATGTTTTTTGTCAGGAAGTTTGATACGGAAGCTACGCTATCCTCTTTGACGAGTTTGGTTTGTAGGGCAAGGAACATTATGACCATGCCGAAGATGTTACCAGGGACGAAGCCGCCCGTAAGCCACGAGATTAATTCGCCCAATACTAGGAAACCTAGGATGATAAGTATGCCTTTCATTTTTTCTTTACTGAGAATCCGAATTTGCCTATTTCTTTACCTACTTGGTAGTAACGACCGTGAGAGTAGCATATAGGGTTGGCCTTTTGGAGGTCGAACGCCCCCTTCTCGTCGAAATATTGCTCATCAGCCTGTACGGCTACTACCTCGGCGATGAACATGTCGTGTGTGCCAAGAGGGATGATTTGTTTTACTTTACACTCTATAGATATGGGAGCATCTTTGATAGATGGGGCTTTGACGATGGAGCTAGCTTCGGGCGTTAGCTTCATCTCCTTGAACTTATTGAAATTACGTCCTGACTTTACGCCGCACCAGTCGGTAGCAAAGGCGAGCTCCTTTGTGGTAAGGTTTACTACGAATTCGCCACTCTCCTTGATAAGGTTGTACGAGTATCGTTCTGGGCGTATTGAGATTGAGAGCATAGCTGGGTCGGAGCATATTGTGCCGGCCCAAGCTACAGTTATGATGTTTTGTTCTTTGCCGTCGGCAGAGGCGCAAGAGACCATTACTACAGGGAGAGGGTAGAGTTGGTTCCCGGCTCTCCATATTTGCTTTGCCATTATTCGCGTTATATTAGTTCTTTATTGAATCGATATATTTAGCCATGTCGCTTTGTTTGCCACAGATATAGATATGGTCGTCCTTACCGAAGACATACTTATCCATATCCGAAGTGATAGCGTGCCACTGTTTATTTGCTTCGAAGCCCAGTAGACCACCTACCTTACTTGTGACGCTATTGTTTTCTACTTGGTGTTTTATGGCGATGAGGGAGAGGTTGTATTCGCTTTGGAGATTGATTTGCTCTACTCTTTGCCCCACGTAATAGTTAGGTATTACTATTTCGGATACAGCCACGTCGTCGGTAATATTGTATGTACTGACAATATTCTCTAGCATTAGGTGGTAAGCGATAGCGCGTGCGGCCGTCTCCTCGGGGTTGACGATATTCTTTATTCCCATACGGCGAAGTACCATATCGTGTAGAGGGGAGAGGGAGCGACCTATAATATTATTTACTCCCATATTGAGGAGTATAGCTGTTGTTTGGACTGAGGCTGCCCAATCTTCGCCAATGGCGACTATTACGGCGTCGGCATCTGTGATTTGCTGGCTTTGTAGGGCGTGCTCATCTGTGGAGTTGAGACATACGGTATTGAAGTCGCTCTTGTGAGCTTCGACCTTTTCGAGGTTAGCGTCTATTCCGAGGACGTCATTGCCCATTGCGTTAAGCGTCTTACCGAGAGAGACGCCGAAAGTACCTAGACCGATAATAACATACATCATAGATAAGTCCTCCTATATTGTTATTGTTTCTGTAGGATATTTTACGTTAGGATAAGCTTTTGGTGTGATAAAACACATCATGAAAGCTAGAAGGCCTATACGACCGATAAACATATTTAGTATTAAGACTATTTTGGACGCTGTGCATAGGTAAGGGGTAACGCCAAGGGATAGACCTGTTGTAGTGAGAGCAGATACTACCTCGAAGAAGATACGGTTGGGTTCTAATTCGGGTTCAAATGTAACTAGCAAGATATAGCTAAAGATGATACCTATGACAGAAAGAGCGATAGTAGCCATAGCCTTTTGTACGCTTAGGCGGGATACTCGACGGCCGAATATTTGGATATTATCTCTTCCGAGGATAACATTTCTGAGGTTTAGTATGGCAAGGGAGAAGGTAGTAAGCTTAATACCACCACCTGTAGATAGAGGTGCTCCGCCTATCCACATAAAGGTAATGAGTAGGGCTATGGTAGCTGGGGTAGTAAGGTTGAGGTCTACGACAGCCATACCGCAAGAGCGCGAGTTGATAGAGAGGAAGAAAGATTGAGATATACGATCCCATAGAGAGCAGTCGCTCTGTGTTTGGTTAGACTCTGTGAGCATAAATAGTAGTATGCCACCAATAAGTAGTATGATATGGCTCCAAAACATGAGTCGGCAGCTAGTATCAATGAGGCGAGGGCGGAATATCTCCTTATTCTTTTTGCGGAATAGTTTGACGAAGAGCACCTTTATCTTATGCTTAGTCCAATCAATAGCCGAGCTCTGCAGAGGGAAACCAGCGCTACCGAATACAACGGTAAGTCCGAGTATCCACTGTACCCCATGATTTGTTATAAGGAAAGCATCATTCAGTTCGGCCGGGATACAAGAGAAGCCAGCGTTACAGAATGCTATTACGGCGTGGAATATAGCGTAGAAAAGTCTATCGTTTTCGGCTAGTTCCGGTATATTGTTGCCTATTTGTATGTATAGGCACCATGCGGATATTGCCTCGAGCGTAAGAGTAACGTACATGATACGCAAGAGGGTAGTGAAGATATCAGAGATGTTATTAGCCGAGACTAGGTCTTTGATGATGATACGGTTTTGCATTGAGGCCTTACCTGTTACGGAGAGGGCAAAGAAAGAGGTGAAAGACATAACGCCCAATCCGCCCACTTGTACAAGTACTAGTAGGATAATCTGACCGAAGAAAGATAGTTGGGTAGAGATATCTATTACGGATAAGCCGGTAATACACGTAGCAGATGTAGCGGTAAATAGGGCATCGGCAAAAGATAAGTCGCCTATGTGAGCCTTAGGCATTAGGAAAAGACCTGTTCCGATGAATATTATTAAGGCGAAGCTACCTGCAAAGATAAGCATAGGGTTGAACCTACGGGTTAGGATTGCGAGGCTTTGACGAGATATCTCGTAAGATGATATTATTAAAGCCACTACGCAGGTGACCCATTTATGAGAGAGCCATAGTTGCCAATTAGGCACTATTTCGCCCTCGATGAGATTAGAGTCGTTTGTGAGGTATAGGTATGTCCATGTGGATATGGCGTAGAGGATTTCGGATATTGGTGTTTTGTTGATATCTCGCCAATAGCCCAATAGCTTATATAGCTGTATGATGCCAAATGTGAATATTATCCAGTGGTTTATGGATACGCATGTGTCTGTAATCTCGGGGGTAGTTTCAAACCCTATGAGCCAAAATATGTTGCCATAACATATAAGGGCTGCGATTATGCTGATGATGTTTATCAGTCTATCAGACAAGCCGCCCCAATGGTGTATGAAGAGGTGGAAGTGCAATAGTAGGCCATTCACCGCATTTTGGAGGTACTGTTCGTATAGGATACTCCATGTGTGGCGTATGTCGTCTATTGTATATTGTATTTGATTTTTCCACCAACGTTTATCCATAAGCATTGGGATTATTTCTCGAAGTTAAGAAATAATGGGGACAATATTATAGAAAATCGTCAATAATAGATATTAGAAATGGATAAGGTAGTCTTGTACTTCGAGGAATGCGGTTTCAAGGCGCATCATGTTGTCTATCATGAAGTAAATCATGTTAGGCCACTTCTCGCGGTTGTACATATCGCCCTCAGTCTTGACGTATATTCTGATTACCGAGTCGCCTGCCTCCTTGATATAGTTATCGTCCCACGTTAGTTCACCACCAAATTTTGCTTCAAAGAGGGTTTTACAGTTGAGCATCTTCTGCCAAAGCTCGGCCCTTTTCTCATTGCCGGTAGGGTTTATCTCCATAGCTACCATAGCGAATTCCCTATTGACATCGAAGCGAAGGTCTAGACCGCGTATGCCGGTGCGGTCGCCTATCCATTTCTTAGGCTTACCATTCTGACCAGGAAGTCGTCTTGTTTTACTTTCTAGTTTGTGCCAGAATTCGTGGCGCATGTTTTGAGTTTCCTCCTTTGAATACATAACTTGTATATCGGTAATAATGTTGTTTCTATTGTTTATTGTTGTTAGAATACTAGAGTAAAGCCATCGTAGACTGCTGTAGTATTCTCGAATATTGTCTGTGCCTCTTGTTCGAAGATATCTGTCTCCCTATAACGGCTAGAGTAGTGCCCCAGTAGTAGTCGGCCTACGTGGGCACGGCTTGCTATTGTAGCTGCCTGTTTAGCTGTGCTATGGTGAGTTTTTTTCGCTAGGTCCTCATGGTCTTGTGCGAATGTAGACTCATGATATAGGAGTGAGATATTATCGATATATGGGATTATATCTGGTTTGTATGCTGTATCAGATATATATGCGTAGCTTTTTGGTGGAGCTGGCTCCATTACTAAAGCCTCACGGGGTACTATTTCGCCCGTTGTAGGGTCGACCCAAGGCTTACCATTTTTGATATTAACGATATCGGCGATGGTAAGGCCGTATTTGAATATTGCGTTTTTACGGATGTTAGGCTCCTTAGGCTGCTCTCTGAATACGAACCCGCATGTAGGGATGCGGTGCTTTAGGGGGATACTTTGTACGGATACGCCCTTAATGTTGAGCACTATTTGAGGGAGCTCGTAGTGGAGTGGTATGAATTTTATATCGAAAGAGATATTGTCGCAAAAGAAATCTATCTGTTTGTTTAGCATCTCTTCGAATTGAGGGTCGGCAATTATGGTTAGAGGGGTAGTTCTATTAAGGAGAGACATTGTGGATATGAGACCGATGAGACCGAACACATGGTCGCCATGGAGGTGAGATATGCATACGTAATCAATTCTCATGAAATTGATATGCATACGTCTCAATTGGAATTGGGTACCCTCTGCACAGTCTATCAGAAATACTCTACCGCCTATGGTGAGTACTTGAGAAGAAGGCATTCTGTCTGATATAGGCAGAGCCGAGTTGCATCCGAGAATGGTCAATTCCATGGTAAAGATGGGGTATATTAGGCGTTGAAACGGCTTTCGGCCTCTTGGAGATCGCTTACGATGGTCAACGGAGGGTCGAATCGCTGTATAGCAAGCATGGTCTCTACGGATGTAGAGAGGTTACAAAGGATGAGTCGGCCATTTTTACAAAGGCGGTGAGCGATCATGATGGTCGACAATCCGGCAGCATCGCAATATGTGCAACCGGAGAGGTCTATTATGAGGTTTTCAACGTGTTTGCCAGAAAGGATGACAAGTTCTGCATTGAGCTTAGGTGTGGTGTGAGAGTCTAAGCGTTCGCTATTGACGCTTAGTATAGCGTACCCTTCTTTTTGTATTGTTTTAATATCCATTTTTGCCTTTAAGTGTAATTAGTCATGACTTAACACTACCTATTAAGCCGCCGCTAAGTTAATGTTTTTTCGTAAATGAGTGACATGTTTTTTACTTTTTTGCTGAAGAGAGTTTTTGGGGGAGTGGGATGATAATTTTGTGGTGTAATGATAATATTAGTGAAGAAAATATTGTTTGGGAAGACCCATTGTGCACTCGGGG
>JAUNDI010000032.1:24449-30455 GCA_030526155.1 Bacteroidia bacterium | reverse complement strand
TCGCAAATTTTGGTTAATATGGGGAATAAAAAAAGGCAAGCTACGGATAGCTTGCCTTTGAGAGTATAATGGATTATTGATTACATCATGCCACCCATTCCGCCCATGCCCTGTGGCATAGCTGGAGCTGGAGACTCAGATTTCTCCTCAGCGATTGTGCACTCTGTCGTAAGGATCATGCTAGCGATAGAAGCGGCATTCTCGAGAGCTACACGAGTAACCTTAGCTGGGTCGATGACGCCAGTTGTGAAGAGATTCTCGAAGTTGTCTGTACGAGCGTTGTAACCATAATCGCCCTTACCATTCTTAACGCGTTGTACGATTACGGCACCCTCGAGGCCAGCGTTGAATACGATTTGGCGGAGAGGCTCCTCGATAGCGCGGCGGATGATTTGGATACCAGTAGTCTCGTCGGCATTGTCGCCCTTAAGGTTATCGAGAGCCTTAGTAGCGCGGATGTAAGCTACGCCACCACCAGGAACGATACCTTCCTCTACGGCAGCACGAGTAGCGCAGAGAGCGTCGTCAACGCGATCCTTCTTCTCCTTCATCTCTACCTCAGTTGCAGCACCTACATAGAGGACAGCCACGCCGCCAGCGATCTTAGCGAGACGCTCTTGGAGCTTCTCACGATCGTAGTCAGACTTAGTATTAGCGATCTGAGCCTTAATTTGGTTAGCGCGCTCTGCAATAGCAGCCTTGTCGCCGGCGCCATTTACGATTGTAGTGTTATCCTTATTGATAGATACCTTCTCAGCGTTACCGAGCATTTCGAGAGTTGTCATCTCGAGGTTAAGGCCAGTCTCCTCAGATATAACTACGCCACCTGTAAGGATAGCGATATCCTGAAGCATCTCCTTACGGCGATCGCCGAAGCCAGGAGCCTTAACAGCAGCTACCTTAAGAGAGCCACGGAGACGGTTTACTACGAGAGTAGCGAGAGCCTCGCCATCGACATCCTCAGCAATGATGAGGAGAGGACGACCAGTCTGAGCTGTCTTCTCGAGAACTGGGAGGATATCCTTCATTGTAGATATCTTCTTATCGTAGATGAGGATGAAAGGAGAGTCGAGCTCAGCCTCCATCTTCTCGGTATTTGTTACGAAGTAAGGAGAGATATAACCACGGTCGAACTGCATACCCTCAACAACCTCTACTGTTGTCTCAGTACCCTTAGCCTCCTCGACAGTAATAACACCCTCTTTGCCTACCTTGCTCATAGCCTCTGCGATGAGTGTACCGATCTCTACGTCGTTATTAGCAGAAATTGTAGCAACCTGCTTAATCTTCTCGTTAGAGTTATCAACCTCTTGAGCCTGCTCCTTGATGTTAGCTACTACCTTAGCGACAGCCTTATCGATACCACGCTTAAGGTCCATAGGGTTAGCGCCAGCTGTTACGTTCTTGATACCAGCAGTAACGATAGCCTGAGCGAGAACTGTAGCTGTTGTTGTACCATCACCAGCGTCGTCGCCAGTCTTAGAAGCTACCTCCTTAACCATCTGAGCGCCCATGTTCTCGAATGGATCAGCGAGTTCAACCTCCTTAGCTACTGATACGCCATCCTTAGTAATATGAGGAGCGCCGAACTTCTTTTCGATAACTACGTTACGACCCTTAGGGCCGAGAGTTACCTTAACTGCGTTAGCGAGTTGGTCTACGCCATTCTTGAGGAGCTCGCGAGCCTCTGTATTGAATTTAATATTCTTAGCCATGATAAAAGTCTTTTAATAGGTGAAATAATTAGATGATGTAAAGAACATCAGATTGGTTGATGAGGAGATACTTCTCGCCATCGATTTCAAGTTCTGTACCAGCATACTTGCCATAGAGAACTACGTCGCCAGCCTTAACCTCAACTGTCTCGTCCTTCTTAGCAGCGCCAACGAGAACTACCTCGCCGCGGAGAGGTTTCTCCTTAGCTGAATCTGGGATTATGATACCGCCTACAGTTTTTGTCTCTGCCTCTTGAGGCTTTACGAGCACCTTACCTGCGAGGATTTTGCCTTTAACTTCTGCCATTGTTGTATGTTTTTAATTGTTATTCGATTTTTGATTGTCCTCATTTTCGAAGACACCTATGCTGTATCAACAGCCGTGCCAAAGTGGAAATATCTGCCAAAAATGACATTTTGTCAGCATTACTATACAGATACTCTGCCACGAGAGGAGAAAAGTGTCTGTTTGTCAGAACTTATTAACCATTTTAGCGTATTATATACCATTATTTACATTTAGAGTTTATGATAAAACACTATTTACATGTCGGTACTGCATTACTGACTTTGTTGGCCACAACTACTAGTTGCTTGGATGATTTAGACACCGACAAGATATCGTCGGATATTGAGATGAACATGGGACTTGTTGTTCCGATGGCTAATGCAGAAGTTACTCTAGAGGATTTTGCTAATCCAGAGAAGTTTGGAGCTGTAGAGTATTTTGATGCGCCATTTGCGAAAGATTTGCTACGTTTTAGAGATGGAAAAGCTGCGATTTATAAGAATACATTATTCTCCTTGCTTGGTATGGCGGGAGAGTTGAGATATAGTTCGCAGGCATTGGATTATGATAATCTATTAGGGTTAGGTTATATTACTTTTGACGGAGAGAAAGAGATAACCAAGAGTACCAACCTAAGATTTAGGGTTAGCAACAAACTCAATGTTAATATAAAGAGCATACTAGCCTCAATGGATGTTGAGGTAGCTAGTTCGGCATGTACAGCAGAGTGCGAGTTCGCCCTTGACTTTCCAGATGGTAATGCAGTAGAGCTACAGTTGCCAAACGGAGAGACAATGAAAAGCTTGAAAGATGTTACCTTGACATGTGAAGATGGGTATATCAATATACCATTAACTATTAAAGCCAAGGTAAAGAGCACCTCACGTATAGGCGACTTGAAGTTTAATATAGTACTTACTGAACTTAGCTCATTTGTGGCATCAGCAGGTTCGGCATTAAAAGTAAATGTTAAGCCAGATGTTATGGCTACAGGTATGCATGGCTTCAAGAGATTCCAGGGAACAGTGGTACTTAACGACCCTAAATTGACAATATTTGCGACAAATACAACAGGTTTGAATGTAGCGGTGGTGCCAAATGTCTCGACATTTGATGCGACAAAGACAGAGGAGCTATATATGGAGCCATTTACCATTAGTGCGAAGTCGAATGAAGAGCCACATGAGTTCACTAATAAGAACTGCGAAGGCATAGACTATGTATTTGACTACTTCCCAGAGAAGTTATCTGTGGGGGCGGATATTGAGATGACTATGCCAAATGGTGAAGATGAGGTAGAGATAACCTCAAAAGACGAAGTAGTAATAGGCTATGAGTTTGATATACCAGCACAGATGTCGTTCAAGGGAACTGTAGAGGCAGAGAGTGTAGACTTTACGGATGTGAGTGATGACCTTGATGATGTAGAGAGGGCGAGAATTATTACAAATTCTACATGTACCTTCCCATTCTACGCCCAAGTAAGGATAGACTTTGTAAGCAAGAGTTCGGGTAAGATATTTGGTGAGCCATTATATATTAATTTGATGGATAAGCCAAATTTGGATGAGAATGGTGTTTGTATATCTAAGGGCGACTCGAAAATAATAACTACAGATTTGAGCTCTAAGCAGATACAGCAGATGCGAGAGTCGAAAGAGTTACTCTTCTCTGTAGCGATAAATGAGAATGAAGAAGAGGCACCGATGGTATGGTTGCAGAAGAGCAACAAACTAGGATTTAATATATCATTGGCTGCTGGGTTTAATGTTGATAATAAATAAGGGAGGGCTGAGCGATGAAAATGAATAAGATATTTCGAGTAGCTGCAGTTGCAGCCATGACGATAGTAGGAGCTGGCATGACAAATGCGCAGGAGTCTGTATTGATGTTGATGCAAGATGTGCCACAACAGTTGAGATATAACCCAGCGTTAGCCACCTCGTCGAGAAGTTATTTTATTTTGCCAGGTATTGGTGGCTTTACGATGTCATTTAATAATACAGGATTCAGTTTTGAAGATTTGTATGTTCATGACAAGAAGAGCGATGAGTGGAAGTTGAACCTTGACCATTTGGCAAAGAATTTCAAAGGAGACAATAATATTCTACAAGCCGAGGTAGATGTACCAGTATTAGCTACAGGTGTAAGATTGCCAAAGGGTGCTATATTTTGGTCGATATCCAATAGAACAATGGCCGAGGTGACATTACCAAAGAGTATTCTTGATCTTCGCTATGGTAACTACGACTTTGATAAGCAGAAGCCTATTTCTCATGACCTATCAGATATAGGGATGAAGATGATGAACTTTAACGAGATAGCGTTAGGTGGACATTATCAGTTTTTTGACCATGTAGCGATAGGTGTGACAGTGAAGTATCTAGCAGGTTTGATATCAGCTAGGGCAGATAATATGCATATTAAGATGGAGACCATAGATAAAGGTGGTAGATATAGTATGCATGTTGTTAGCAAGGGAGAGATTGAGGTATCTGCACCGTTGACTATAGAGAATGATAAAGAGGGTTATGTAGACGATGTAGAGATAGAGTTTGAGAAAGTACCAGAGTTTATGACAAAGAATTCGGGTTTTGCTGTAGACCTTGGAGCGAGAATGAACTTCTTTGATAATAGATTGAGAGTGGGAGCATCTGTTATAGACCTTGGCTTCTTGAATTGGAAGGTAGATGTAGGCAGATTTGTGATGGATGCCGACTATACCTACGAAGGAAAGGATGTCAGTGATAATATTACTGATGTAGATACAGATAAGGGAGATGATTTTTGGGATGAGATAGGAGACGAGTTGTCGAAGTTCAAGGATATGAAACATAAGAGTGGTGATTCTTATAAGACAAAGCTATCTCCAAAAGTTATGGCATTTGGCCAGTGGGCTATAAAAGAGTGGTTGAATGTGGGAGCTGTGTTATCTTTGAGATGTATAGATGGCAATGCCCTAACGAAGACTACTGCGAATATCTCGTTACGACCAAATCACCATTTTGAGTTTATCTTCTCGGGAGGTATGCAGCCTGGTGGTAGTTTAGGAATTGGTGGAGGTATACAAGCTACGGCAGGACCATTCCAGTTTATGTTAGCATCAGATAATATGAACTTCAACATAAAGAAGACCAAGGGAGCGCAGATATCGTTTGGTATAAACTGGTTGATAGGTTCGGGAGAAGGTTCGAAGGTAGGAGAAGACTCTTCTGCTGAAGAATAAGGAGAGTAATTGCGAGGTTATAAATGTAGATGAATAAAGTATTTTATCTACTTTTGTACTTGTGATACTACGAAGAATAATACATAAGGTAAATATAAAGCTAGTGCTAGGTTTCTTAGTACTAGCTTTCTTTTGTTCGTGTCGTAGTACTAAGTATGTGCCGGAGGGGCAATATTTGTTGGATAAGGTCCATATTGAGGGTGATAGAGGTTCGTTGAGTAAAGATGAGGTAATGGACTACGTTAGGCAGAGGCCTAATGTGAAGGTATTAGGATTATGGCGATTGAATTTAGGCGTATATAATCTATCCAATCCCAATAAGAGTAATGGCTGGAATAACTGGTTGCGTCGTATAGGTAGTGAGCCTGTGTTGTATGACTCCTTGATGCAGAGTAAGAGTAAGGAGCAGATAGTGCTCTTCTTGAAAAACAAAGGTTATTTTCAGGCGGCGGTAAAAGATACTATGGTAGTCACAGATGAAAAAGTTTGTGAGGTGACATATAACGTCTCTGCTGGTCCGCTCTACAATATAGGTAATGTAGCAGTTAACGTACAAGACGACTCTCTACGAGCATTGATATTATCAGACACAGTGCGAACTCTACTACATACGGGAGATGCCTTTGATTCTAATGTATTGGATTTAGAGCGAGAGAGGGTAACTAGACATTTGAACAATAATGGTTATTACCAGTTCAATAAAGACTTTATATACTATGTGGCAGATAGTACCAGAGAGCATCTAGTGGTAGATGATAGTATGATAGTGCTACGAC
>JAUNDI010000032.1:1710-24417 GCA_030526155.1 Bacteroidia bacterium | reverse complement strand
ATTTGATAGACTCGGTATCGTATTTTGTTAATGGGGAGCCCTTTTCGGAAGATGGGATATTTACGCCATCGCTATTGAGCAATAACTGTTTTGTGAAAAAGGGTAGTATTTATAGGATAGGCGATGTGGAGTCGACCAATACCCGTTTTCGCTCATTACCCATTATAAATAACGTATCGACTAGATTTACGGAGGTAGTAGATAGTTTGGCGGCAGATGATTATGGGCATCTAGCGGCTATGATAAATATCAACACCTCTAAGCAGCAAGATTACTCTATAGATGTAGAGGGAACAAACTCCTCGGGCAATCTTGGTGGTGCGGTATCATTGAGCCATAGGCACCTTAATCTATTTAGGGGAGCCGAATCATTAAAGACTAGGGTACGTTTTGCGCTTCAGAATCAATTTGCCAGAGATGGTAAAGAGAGATTTATGACCTTAGAGTTTAGTGCGTCTACGGATTTGACATTCCCTAAGCTATTCTTCCCTTATGTTACCGAGCGCTTTCATAAGAGGAGGGCACCACAGACGATATTTAATATAGCATACGACTATCAGAGGCGACCAGACTTTACAAAGAGTCAGCTTACCTCGCACATGAGATACACGTGGCATGGGTCGAAATATGTGCTCCATACATTAACACCGGTAGAGTTTAATGTAGTCAAGATACCAGCCATCAGTGAAGAGTTTAAGTCGTACATCTCAAAATCCTACCTTCAGTACAGTTACCAAGATCACTTTATATTTTCACTTGGGTATTCGTTCCTATTTAATCAGCAGGTGACTAAAAAATTAGGAACTACATGGTATGTGAGATTAGGAATAGAGACAGCTGGAAATGCCTTGAGCCTTTTTGACAATGTGATGCATAAGGTAGAGAGTGAGGATGACACATATAATAAACTCATAGGCATTAGGTATGCACAGTATGCGAAGACAGATATAGAGGTAAGATGCCAAGTGACCGATTTATGGATGAACTCGTGGGTGTATAGAGTCTTTATTGGTGCCGGTGTACCATACGGCAACTCCAAGATGCTACCATTTGAGAAGAGCTACTTTGTGGGTGGTGCAAATAGTATAAGGGCGTGGCCAATAAGAGGATTGGGTCCAGGTACGGTGGTGCCAGATAAGTCGGTACGTTATCACAACCAGACAAGTGATATGCACCTAGAGATGAATGCTGAGTATAGATTTCATATAGTATCAGCTCTAGAGGGTGCTGTGTTTGCGGATGCGGGAAATATTTGGGCATTGAATAGCTCTACGTCAGATGAAGGCGCGAAGATATCCAAAGACTTTTATAAGCAGATAGCCTTAGGTGGAGGATTAGGTATACGACTCAACTTTGACTTCTTTGTAGTCAGGTTAGATGGAGCGGTAAAGCTACATGACCCTATGACATTAGATAGAAAGAGAGGTTGGATTATAGCAGATAGAGCCTTTAAGGCGAAGGATATCAATTTGAATTTTGCTATTGGCTATCCTTTCTGACCCTATACGATTTTTACGGTTTTATATCTTTGAGCCTCGCGGGGGAGGCTTGTCTAGATATATGGAAGTGCCTTGTTGCTCGCAATTTTGATATTGTGAGCATAGTGTTTGCACCCTTGTTCATCGCAATTTTTTTATTTAAACCTATTTTCTTAGACCCTTAATTTTCATTGTAGCCTCCCAAAGTACCATGCCTGTGGTAACGCTGACATTCATGGAGTGTTTAGAGCCAAATTGTGGGAGCTCTATGCAGAGGTCGGACGCATCTACTACAGATTGTTGAACGCCATGCACCTCGTTACCCATTACTATGGCGTATTTCTTATCCTTAGAGAAAGGGTAGTCTTGGAGGGCGGTACTATTTTCAGCCTGCTCGATACTTATGACAATGTAGCCTTGAGCCTTAAGGTCGCGTATAGCATCTAGAGTATCCTCGTAATATTGCCAAGGTACAGAATCCTCGGCACCGAGAGCAGTCTTGTGCATTTCTGGGCTTGGAGGGGTAGACGATATGCCACATAAGATAACACGTTCGACATCCATTGCATCTGAGGTGCGGAATACGGAGCCGATATTATTAAGGCTACGCACGTTGTCTAGCACCACGGTAAGGTGTTCGTGATTAGCTACTTTATTTTCGGCTATTGATATACGGCCGAGCTCCTCTATGCGAAGTTTGCGATGTTGTGACATATGTTATATATGGTAATTACGGGGCAAAGGTACATAAAAAAAGAGTCTATCTGCAAAGATAAGACCCTTTATGGCATAGTGTGTGAAAGTGTATGCGCGCTCTATTTGCTCTTGTAAACAACCAATGCAGAGTAGTTGCTTACGCCGAGTACAGAGTGACCTTCGTACTTTATATCAATAATATCCTCCTGAGTAAGTCCCTCAGCGTTGAGGAATTCATTTATCTGAGCGTCTACTGGTGTATCGAAATCGTCGTTACCAGAGTACTGGAATTGCTTAGTGATTATTTTAGTCATGGCAATAATTATTTTTTTGTTATTCTGATTCCGTATACTATAGTAAAAGCTATTTTGTTTGCTTTATGTAGTGCAAAAATTGTTAATGGTATTAATGTTGAAAAGATAGCCAAGTAAGGAATGCAGCGTATTGTCCCTCGTGCGACTCTATCCATTGTCGCGTTACGGTAGGGTTAAGAGAAGAGCATAGGTGGTGGATGAGAGCCTCCTGATGACCCGCTTGGCAGAGGGTAGAGAAGAAGTCGGCATAAGCTATCTGCCACCAATCTATATTATCCGTTTGATGCTCCTGCATATAATTGAGGAGTTGAGGGAGGATATGTATGATATGAGGTTCGTTAGCTGGGCATTCGGTATTCTCTATATAGTAAGATATCATGCTCTCTGTACGTTGTATATTATTGGTAACATAAGGCAGAGACTTAGTATATAGTTGTTGGACGGCGATAGACGATTTAGATAAAAGCGCCTCCAATTGAGGTTGGTATTCGCGGATAGTCTCAGTGTCGGTAGATAGTATGAGGCTATACATAATAGGGAGGATAGCTAGGTAGCGCTGACCATTATTTATCATTATTTCAGAGAGCACTATATGGGCGTCGATATTAGCTCTATTGTGGGTAATAGAGTGTTGGAGAAGTTTTACGGCCTCGTTGTTATTACCAGTACGATGCTTCATGAGGGCGTAGTAGTATGATGCCTTAGCATTATTAGCCTTCACGAGTTTTCGATACTTCATGTTAGCTATACGATGTAAGCCCTGAGCGTCGCGAATACGAGCGACGAGCAGTTCCGCCTCATCTGTGAATATACTTTCGTTATCTATCAAGCCATTACAAATCTCGAGAGCTTTAGAGAACTCCCCCGTTTCGAAACGTGTTTGAGCAATCTCTATACGTCCGGCATCGCCCCCAGCCTCGGTAAAAGAGAATATAGCCTCGGCGAACATTCTGGCATCGCGTAGAGAACGCCCCATATTTAGGAGAGAGTCGCGACGAGCCGACTGACCAGACGCAGCGATAGTCAGCATTGCCAACAAAAAGATAGAGAAGACGTGTTTCATATTATAGATATATTATTTAAGATATTGGGGTACGCTCTGCATTCAGCCTGCATATAGCGAGGTATAAGCGAGCATATAGAGAGTACCCTTGTTATTATTTACTAACTTCCTTTTCGTTTTGGAGATCAGAACGCTTTTTACTTTGAGTAACCACATATACGCCAGCGAAAACTAAAGCTATAGCAATACCCTTGGTAAGTCCGAATGTAGCCACACCCCAAATAAGAGATATAGTAGTAGAGACTACAGGTTGGACATAATTATACATAGATACCACTGTAGGGCGTAGACGCTTTTGTCCGACTGTTATGATAAGGAATGAGAAGAATGTAGCGACGAATACAGTGTATGCTATCTCGGCATATATCTTAGCAGGGATAGCAGACCAAGGTACCTTAGCCAACATAGGCAAGATGAAAGGAGAAGCCGTCAGTGCTGAGAAGAGGAACATCCACTTCATAAGGGTAGCACCAGAGTATCTACTTATTACCCCCTTAAAGAATACTAGGTAACAAGCGAAAGATACCTGAGCTGTGAAACACATGATGTCTCCTATGATATGATCCTTATCGAGGTGTAGCCCATGCCCATCGCCTAGGACCAATAGTAGAGCACCCGACATACCCACTAAGACACCCACCGCCTTTAGATGAGTGAGAGGCTCTTTGAGTACTATGGCAGAGAGAATCATGGTAACTATGGGCAGCATGGTAGTGACTACGCTGGCATCTATAGGAGAGGTAAACGATATACCCGTTATGAAAAGGCACTGATTGAACGCGATAGCGAAGAGCCCCGCTCCGAAAAGTTTTACCTTATCAGCCTTACAGACAGGCTCCTTAGGTAGGAATAGCGAGAGTAGCCAGAAAGCGAACGTAGCCCCGAGTATTCGCAACGAAGGCAAAACTACGGGGTTTATACTGTTAAGTGCGAAGAAGTTTAGAGTATCCTTAGATACTGGAGCCATGAGTCCCCATAAGACATTAGCCACTACCATAGCTATATGACCAGGGAAAGCCGAGTTTTTCATCTATTGAGTTGTTGTCTGTTGCTGTTGATAAATAAGATATAGCTATCTGCGGCGGAATTCAGAGAGCACTACCGCTGTAGCTGCAGCCACATTGAGGCTCTCGCTAGTGATAGTGGCATTCTCCGGGAATGGTGGGATGAGTAGGCGGTGAGTGAGACTATTGATAATCTCCTTAGATAAGCCGTGCCCCTCATTGCCCATTAGGATTATACCATTTTGAGATAGAGACGACTTGTAGATATTCTCGCCCTCGAGGACGGTGCCGTAAATAGGGATATTACGATTTAGAGATTGGAAAAACTCCACAAGATTAGCCTGTGTAACCTCAGCTCTAGCTATAGCCCCCATTGAAGCCTGCACAGCCTTAGGCCCGTATGGGTCGGCACAAGTAGGCGAAAGAAGGATATTATGGATACCGAACCAATCGGCAATACGTATTATTGTCCCCATATTACCAGGGTCTTGGATATCGTCTAATGCCAATACTAAGGTATCTGTAGGTCCATTGAGAAGCTTAGAGAGATAGTCCGCCTCAATGATATTCTCTGCAGGCTTATGAAAGATAGCCAATACAGAGGTAGCGTGAACCATCTCTGTTATCTCCTTCATCTCTGCGATATCAGTAGGAGTAACATTTGAGAGAGATGAGACGCCGTGAGAATTGAGGTCGGCTATACCCTGTTCGGTGCAAAAAAGTGTATGCGCCTTGATGCCCTTGAGGAGCATATCGGCGATAATCTTAGCCCCCTCAGCGATGAAAAGAGCCGAGGAGTCGCGATACTTCTTCATTCGTAATTGACGAATGAGTTTTCTTTGATTGTTAGATATCATGGTGCAAAGGTAGTGATAAGTTGATAGTTATTGATTTATAGAAATGAAAAATCCATTATCTTTGCGGATGTTTAAGTAGACAACAGAAAGTAATTAAACGGTAAATAATTTAGCGTATGCTTAGAATATATAATTCGCTTTCACGTTTAGTAGAGCCATTTAAGCCTATCAATGAGGGTAGGGTAGGAATGTATGTTTGTGGTCCAACAGTATATGGCGATGGACATCTTGGACATGCTCGTCCAGCCATTACGTTTGACGTACTATATAGATATTTGCTTCATTTAGGATATAAGGTAAGATATGTAAGAAATATTACTGATGTAGGTCACTTGGAGCACGACGCCGATGAGGGAGAAGATAAGATAGCAAAGAAGGCAAGACTTGAGCAACTTGAGCCTATGGAGGTAGTACAACACTACTTGACAAGATACCATAGAGCTATGGAGAAGCTCAATGTGCTTCCTCCAACTATAGAGCCACATGCATCGGGACATATCATAGAGCAGATAGAGTTTGTTAAGAAGATTCTTGATGCTGGATATGCCTATGAGTCGAACGGCTCTGTATACTTCGATGTAGAGAAGTACAACAAAGAGCACAGATATGGTAAGCTATCAGGAAGAAATATCGAGGAGCTCTTGGAGACAACAAGAGAGCTAGACGGACAGACAGAGAAGAGGAGAGCATGCGATTTTGCCCTTTGGAAGAAGGCACAGCCTGAGCATATCATGCATTGGCCATCGCCATGGAGCGAAGGATTCCCAGGTTGGCACTTGGAGTGCTCTGCTATGGGTACAAAATATCTAGGAGAAGAGTTTGATATACATGGTGGTGGTATAGACTTGATGTTCCCACACCATGAGTGCGAGATAGCACAGTCTACTGCTGCGCTCGGCAAAGAGACTGTACACTATTGGATGCACAATAATATGATTACCATTGCGGGTAAGAAGATGGGTAAGTCGTACAATAACTTCATTACACTCGATGAGTTCTTTGAGGGTACGCACCCACTATTGACACAGGCTTATTCGCCTATGACTATCCGCTTCTTTATACTTCAGGCACATTACCGCTCTACGGTTGACTTCAGCAACGATGCTTTGCAAGCAGCAGAGAAGGGCTTTGAGAGATTGACAGATGCCTATGCTAGATTGCTAAAGATAAAGCCTAGCGCAGAGTCTACAGTAGATGTTAAGGGCTTGAGAGCAAAATGTGAGGATGCTATGGAGGAAGACTTGAGTACTCCATTGGTTATTAGCAACCTCTTCGAGGCATCTAAGGCTATTAATGCTGTTACAGATGGTAAGGCTACAATATCAGAGGCCGACCTCGCTGAGTTGAAAGATGTATTCAAGGTATTTGCTATTGATATCTTAGGTTTGCAACTTGAGGGTAATGGCGCAAGCGATGGTAATGATGCTAAGTATAAGCAAGCAGTTGATTTGTTGCTCCAAATAAGAATGCAAGCTAAGAGCAATAAAGACTGGGCTACATCAGATAAGATTCGTGATGAGCTTAAGGCTATTGGCTTTAATGTAAAGGATACGAAAGACGGCTTTGAGTGGTCGTTATAAACCATAGAGCAAATTGAGAGTAAAGTCGCAGTATATTAAGATAGTCATAGCAGTATCAGTAGCCCTGATATTGTGGTTAATGCCCCCAATGTGGTATGGCATGCCAGATATGACCTTGATGGAGCGGCGTATGCTAGGTATCATGGCATACGGATTAATAATGTGGATTACTGAGGCTGTCCCCTTGTGGACCACCTCAGTGAGCGTTATTATGTTGATGTTGCTATTGGTATCTGATAGCGGTTTTATTTTTCTCAACGATAATATCGACGGGTATCTATTAGGAGACCCCGTATCGTACAAGAGTATCATGGGCGCCTTTGCCGACCCTGTGCTTATGCTCTTCTTAGGAGGCTTCTCTTTGGCGGCAGCAGCATCATCCGTAGGGTTGGATGTCAAATTCGCCAAGGCACTATTAAAGGTATTGGGAGATAGAAGCGACGGCGTGTTGCTAGGTTTTATGATTGTGACTTCTACGCTCTCTATGTTTATGAATAATACGGCAACTACAGCACTTATGCTGTCGGTTATGTTGCCAGTATTGCGCTCCTTGCCGCATGGTAGTCCTGATAGGTTGCCACTGATACTTAGTATTCCTATATCTGCAAACCTAGGAGGTATGGCAACTCCTATGGGGTCGCCTCCAAATATGTTGGCATTCATGCGACTTAATGACCCTAATGGTCTCAATGTAGAGTTTACCTATGGTGAGTGGATGTTCTGTATGTTGCCGCTATCGGTATTCCTTGTATTTATATCTTGGCTTATGTTGTCATGGATGTTTCCATTTCACCATAAGAACTTATCACTAGATATACATCTTGTCGAGGGTAATAAGACTACACAGAGGATAGTCTCTACTACCTTCTTTGTTACGGTGGCACTTTGGCTATTCCAACCTTTTATCGGTTTGAATACCTATATAGTTGGTGTGCTCCCAATGTCTGTATTCCTTATGGCTGGTATAATAGGTCGTGCCGAGATAAGGCATATGGAGTGGGAGATAATATGGCTAGTAGCGGGAGGCCTTGCTATGAGTATAGGTATGGAGGAGACCCATTTGGCGCATAGAATAATAAGACTTATACCTTTTGCGGATATGAGCCCTTGGGGCTTGGCATTGGCTACAGGTATATTCTGTTTCTTGCTATCTACAGTTATTAGTAATACTGTCTCTACAAAACTTATGTTGGCTATTCTACCAGGCGCCTTGGCAGCAAATCCAGCAGTAGGTGGAGATAAGGGAATAATGACAATGATAGTGGTAGGTGTAGCAGCATCAGCATCATTAGCTATGTGGTTACCTATATCTACACCACCTAATGCCTTGATATACTCTATGGAGGGCGTAACGCAAAAGCAGATTATTAAGATAGGCCTGCTAGTAGGTCTAGTAGGTATCGTCGTTACCTCTCTTCTTTTCGGTTATCTATCATTCGCTGATTATATCTAGAGATATGAGGTCGCCATTACTTCTAGTCATCAGATTCTACCAGGTGGCGATATCACCCCACACCCCACCAGCATGTAGATATACCCCTACATGTTCGGCATATGCTATTGAAGCAATAAGGAAATATGGCTCGGTGAAAGGGTCATATTTAGCCGCACGGCGAATATTAAGATGCCATCCTTGGGGAGGCAGCGGTTATGATCCAGTACCATAATTAGAATTTAAGTCTTTTTTGCTTTTTCTTTTGCGTTGAGTTATATATTTTTGCATGCAATTTTAATAACAAACAACGTATTATGTCGTTTATTGAAGATAAAATTGCGTACAATGGCCTAACGTTTGATGACGTTCTCTTGATTCCGGCCTATTCTGAAGTTCTTCCTCGTGAGGTGTCACTTGCCTCAAAGTTTTCACGCAACATTACTATCAATACTCCTATTGTATCTGCAGCAATGGATACAGTAACCGAGTCGCGTATGGCTATCGCTATTGCGCGTGAGGGCGGTATTGGCGTAATCCATAAAAACATGACTATAGAGCAGCAGGCTAAGCAGGTAGAGACGGTTAAGCGCGCTGAGAATGGCATGATTTATGACCCTATTTCTATCCAAAAGGAGAAGACAGTAGGTGATGCGTTGCGTTTGATGAAGGAGTACAAAATTGGTGGTATTCCTGTAGTTGATGAGTATAACTATCTAGTAGGTATCGTTACAAATCGCGACCTTCGTTTCCAATCTGATATGAATCGCCCTATCGAAGAGGTGATGACTAAGGAGGATTTGATTACTACAGATCAAGAGACCGACTTGGAGAAGGCTGCTGAGATATTGGAGCACTACAAGATTGAGAAGTTGCCAGTAGTAGACAAAGAGGGTAAGCTACTCGGTCTCGTTACATATAAGGATATTACAAAGGCAAAGGATAAGCCAATGGCATGTAAGGACTCTAAGGGTCGTCTTAGAGTAGCTGCTGGCATTGGTGTTACATATAATACTTTCGAGCGTATCGACGCAGTTGTTAAGGCTGGTGTTGATGCTATCGTTATCGATACTGCTCACGGTCATAGCCGTGGCGTTATCGAGACTTTGAAGGAGGCTCGTAAGCGCTACCCACAAATCGATATCGTAGTAGGTAACGTAGCTACAGGTGCTGCTGCCGTTGCTCTAGCTGAGGCTGGTGCCGACGCTGTTAAGGTAGGTATCGGTCCTGGTTCTATCTGTACTACACGTATCATCGCTGGTGTTGGTGTACCTCAGCTCTCTGCTATCTACGAGGTATCTAAGGCTTTGAAGGATGCTGGTTATGCTGATGTTCCTGTAATCGCCGATGGCGGTCTTCGTTACTCGGGCGACCTCGTTAAGGCTCTCGCAGCAGGTGGCTCTAGCGTTATGTGTGGTTCTCTCTTCGCAGGTACAGAGGAGTCTCCAGGAGAGACTATCATCTACAATGGTCGTAAGTTTAAGTCATACCGCGGTATGGGTTCCCTTGAGGCTATGCAGAAGGGTTCTAAGGATCGTTACTTCCAAGATACAGAGGACGATGTTAAGAAGCTCGTTCCAGAGGGTATCTCAGCACGCGTACCATACAAGGGCTCTTTGTTCGAGGTAATATACCAATTGATAGGTGGTATCCGTAGTGGTATGGGTTATTGTGGTGCTAACTCTATCGAGAAGCTTCACGATGCTAAGTTCGTTCGTATCACAGCTAGTGGTATGCAGGAGAGCCATCCTCACGATGTAGCTATCACACAAGAGGCACCTAACTATTCTAGAGGATAATTGCAATGAATAAGAAGCAACTTATAGATAATATCTTCCAAAAGAAGAGCTTCCTCTGTGTAGGTCTCGATACCGATATCAAGAAGATTCCACAGCACCTTCTCAATGAGGAGGACCCTATATTCGCTTTCAATAAGGCTATCATCGACGCTACCGCACCATATTGCGTAGCTTATAAGCCAAACTTGGCTTTCTATGAGAGCCTCGGCGTTAAGGGCTGGATTGCTTTCGAGGAGACTATCAAATATCTTAAGGCTAACTATCCTAACCATTTCATTATCGCTGATGCTAAGCGTGGTGATATCGGTAATACAAGCGCTATGTATGCTCGTAGCTTCTTCGGTGAGTTGGATATCGACTCCTTGACAGTTGCTCCATATATGGGCGAGGATAGCGTAAGCCCATTCCTAACATACGAGGGTAAGTGGGTCATCCTCTTGGCGTTGACTTCTAATAAGGGTTCGCACGATTTCCAACTTACTTCTGATGCCGAGGGCGAGCGTCTCTTCGAGAAGGTGCTCCGCGTTAGCCAAAATTGGGGTAACGATGAGAATATGATGTACGTCGTAGGCGCTACTCAGGGTAAGATGTTCGAGGATATCCGTAAGGTGGCTCCTAACCACTTCTTGTTGGTTCCTGGTATCGGCGCTCAAGGTGGTAGCCTCGAGGAGGTTTGCAAGTATGGTATGACTAAGGAGTGTGGCCTCTTGGTAAACTCTAGTCGCGCTATCATATATGCAGATAATACAGAGAACTTCGCTGCAGTAGCTGCTGCAGAGGCTAAGAAGGTTCAGGAGCAGATGGCTGCTGAGCTCGCTAAGCTATAAGAAATATTTTTCAGATAGATAATAATGGCCTGCAGTTTTGCTTTTCGCGAGACTGTAGGCTTTTTGAGCCTTTATAATAATGGTAGATTTACAGTTCGACCGCGACCATATTTGGCACCCATATACCTCGGCTATTGATCCACTACCTTGTTATCCTGTAGCTAAGGCCGAGGGGGTATATATCGAGTTGGAGGATGGTAGACGTCTTATAGATGGTATGTCTAGCTGGTGGTGCGTCATTCATGGTTATAATAATCCTCGTATCAATGATGCAGTGGAATGCCAGCTAAAGAGTATGTCTCACGTCATGTTCGGCGGCCTCACTCATCAGCCTGCTGTAGAACTTGCTAAGAAGCTTCTTAAACTTATCCCTTCGCAAGAGTGGGTATTCTTCTCCGACTCTGGTTCTGTTAGTGTCGAGGTGGCTCTAAAAATGGCTATTCAATACCAAGCGTCTGTCGGTCACCCCGAAAAATGCCAAATAGCTACCATCAGAAGTGGTTATCATGGCGATACATGGCATGCCATGAGTGTCTGTGACCCTGTTACGGGTATGCATAGTCTTTTCCAAAAACAACTTCCTATACAATATTTCGCCCCAGCTCCTCAAATCGGTTATCACGATGTGTGGAATGATGAGGATTTCACCCCAATGCTCAATCTCCTTAATGAGCACGAGCAATCACTAGCGGCTGTCATCCTCGAACCTATCGTGCAGGGTGCCGGCGGTATGCGTTTCTACCATCCGCAATATCTCCGTCTCTTGCGTAAGGAGTGCGATAAAAGGGGAATACTGCTTATCTTCGACGAGATAGCTACAGGTTTTGGTCGCACAGGTAAACTCTTCGCTTATGAGCATGCAGGGGTTACTCCTGATATCATGACTATCGGTAAGGCGCTTACAGCTGGTTATATGTCTTTCGCAGCTACTCTATGTACTAAGGGTGTAGCAGAGTCTATCAGCCGTGGCGAGGCTAAGTGTTTTATGCATGGCCCTACTTTCATGGGCAATCCTCTCGCTTGTGCCGTAGGTTGTGCTAGCATAGATCTTCTCTTAGAGCACGATTGGCAGAGTAAGATATCTCAAATTGAGTCTTGGCTCAATAGGGAGTTGTCTCCTCTCCGTGGCGCTAAGGGCGTCAAGGATGTTCGCGTCTTGGGTGCTATAGGTGTCGTAGAGATGGAGGAGCCTGTCAATATGGCTAGTCTCCAACGTATCTTTGTGGAGCATGGCGTTTGGATCCGACCTTTCGGAAAACTTATATATGTTATGCCTCAATATATCATTACCGAGGAGCAATTAGTCAAACTCTGTGATGGCTTGAAGGCTGGTGTCTTTGCATAGGTTAATATCATAATATCGTAATATATGGCGTTTTTACCTACCACAAAAAAAGAGGTTGAAGAACTAGGATGGGACGAACTGGATGTTATCCTATTTTCGGGTGATGCGTATATTGACCATCCCTCTATGGCTGCTGCCGTGGTGGGTAGAACTATCGAATCTACGGGACTTAGGGTGGCTATCGTGCCTCAGCCTAATTGGCGTGATGACTTGCGCGACTTCAAGAAGCTTGGTAAGCCTCGTCTCTTCTTCGCTGTCTCGCCTGGTGCCATGGATTCTATGGTCAACCACTATACTGCTGCTCGTCGTAAGCGTAGTGATGATGCTTATACTCCTGGTGGTAGGGCTGGTGCACGTCCCGATTATCCATCTATCGTATATACACAAATCCTTAAGCAGCTCTACCCGGACGTGCCTGTCGTAGTGGGTGGTATCGAGGCGTCTCTTCGTCGCGTAACGCATTACGACTATTGGCAAGATAAGCTCCGCCCCTCTATTATCGTAGATTCGGGTGCCGATATGCTTATATGGGGTATGGGTGAGCAACCACTGCTCGAGATGTGTAGCCTGCTTAAGAAGGGTGTCCCTTTTAAGTCGCTTACTACTATTAGGCAGACTGTCCTTCTCCAAGATGCAGAGGCTCCTCTGCCTAAGAATAAGAATTGGGAGACTATCGAACTGGCTTCTCATGAGGCCTGTCTTAAGGATAAAATAGCCTATGCGAAGAATTTCAAGATCGTCGAGGAGCAGAGTAATCTCTACGAGGGTGCCGCAAGGCTCATCCAACGAGTGGGTAAAAATGTGGTCATCATAAACCCACAATACCCAGTGCCTACGCAAAAGGAGGTCGACTTCGGGTTCGACCTACCATACGAGCGTCTTCCTCATCCTCGTTACAAGGGTAAGGATATCCCTGCCTATGAGATGATAAAGAATTCCGTATGTATCCATAGGGGCTGTTTCGGTGGTTGCGCATTCTGTACCATATCTGCTCATCAGGGTAAGTTCATATCTAGTCGCTCCGAACGTTCTATCTTGAAGGAGGTCGAAGAGCTAACTAAGCTTCCTCATTGGAGCGGTAATCTTAGTGACCTGGGCGGACCGAGTGCTAATATGTACCAACTGGGCGGTCGGGATCTCTCTCGTTGCAAAATATGTAAGCGCCCTTCTTGTATCGCTCCTAGTATATGTCCTAACCTAAATACCGACCATACTCCTCTGCTCGAGTTGTATAAGAAGGTGGCTAAAATAGAGGGCGTAAAGAGAATCTTTATTGGCTCTGGCGTGCGTTATGATATGCTCCTTAATGATAAGGCTACCGATGCCGAGAGGCGTAGCCATGCTTGTTATGCCGAGGAGCTTATTGCTAAGCATGTGTCGGGCCGACTCAAAGTGGCTCCTGAACATACCGAGGATGCGGTGCTTAATATCATGCGTAAGCCTTCGTTCTCTCTCTTCTATAAGTTTAAGCGTATCTTTGATGAGGTTAATAAGAAGCACGGACTCCGTCAGCAGCTTATCCCATATTTTATATCTTCTCATCCAGGTTGTACCGATGCCGATATGGCAGAACTGGCAGTGAAGACTAAGGAGATGGATTTTAGACTGGAACAGGTGCAAGATTTTACACCAACGCCTATGACTGTCTCTACAGAGATATACTACTCTGGCGTCCACCCATATACATTAAAGCCGGTATATACGGCTAAGACACCCGACCAAAAGCAGCGTCAGCGTATGTTCTTCTTTTGGTATAAGCCCGAATTTAAGGCCCAAATCATGGGTGCCCTTAAGAAGATGGGCAAGCATGGCTTGGTCGATAAGTTATTCTCTAGGGGAGGCAAGCGTTAGGGCATAGCCTCCCCTATATATTTCTATCCCACTAGCCTCATTACCACTCCATAGTACTCCTCTATATCCCTAAATCGCCTATAGTAAAATGGCGATGCTTTGTCCATCTCTTCCCACTCCTGCTTGTCTATATTCTCTACTAATCGTAATTCCCCTCTCTTTCCTTCTTTGGTAATGTGCTCTATTCTAGAGTGTAATAGCTCCTCTTTTAATCTATCCCCATTCTCTTTCAATAGCTTATAGAAATAGGATACAGCCATCCTATGCGCCCCTTTTACCTTATGTCTCTTGGCCAATCTCCCCCAATGTCTCCTCCTATTCCACTGTTTTATTTCGTACGAGGCCAACTTCTGCGCATCGGCAAATAAATCCCTACAACTCCTCTGTGCCTTGCTCACATCCACCCCCACTACCGCATATTTCCCATAATACCTCTTAATAAACACACTCCTCCCCGTAGCCCGAGCCACACTGCCACTCCTAGCAGCCTCCCGAGCCACCATAACACACCTCTTCTCTATCTCAATCCAAGCCATATTCTATCTCAAAAGCATTTCCACCCGCAAATATACAAAAAATCAAAAACTGCGAGCAAACAAAGAGCACATAAGTCTCACAAACTCCTCAAACAATCACAACCAAGCACCCACCCACTCTACATCATAGCCTCCTCTGTCCCCTCAATCTCCTCTAATTCCTCTCTCCTCATCTAGTTCTCTAGAATTTCTAGAACCACTAGAATAACTAGAATAACTAGCAAACCCACCTATCCCACATCCACCCCCACCAATATGCAAAACTTTTATTTGTACCCTCCAATATTTACCACTATCTTTGTCTTTTACTAGCAAAGAGTTTTATGAGCTCTTTCAAATATGCATATTTAAGTAATTGTAGGGTAAGATAGAGGTAATTCTCTAAGGTTCAGATATTTAGCTGCGCCTTGGGGAATTGGAGTATTTATATGACCCAAAATCAAACTATGAAAGGTATTGTTCTCGCAGGTGGTAGTGGTACAAGATTGTACCCAATCACAAAGGGCGTAAGTAAGCAGATGTTACCTGTTTACGATAAGCCTATGATCTATTATCCTGTGTCAGTCCTAATGTTGGCTGGTATCAGAGAGATATTAATCATCTCTACACCTCACGACCTTCCTGGTTTTAAGCGCCTATTAGGCGATGGTAGCGATTATGGCGTGAAGTTTGAATATGCCGAACAGCCCTCTCCTGATGGCTTGGCTCAAGCTTTTATCATTGGAGAGAAGTTTATAGGCGACGATTCCGTATGCCTCGTCCTCGGTGATAATATTTTCTACGGCGCAGGCTTCTCTGCTATGCTCAAGGAGTCTGTTCGTGCTGCCGAGGAGGATAAAAAGGCTACAGTATTCGGCTATTGGGTTAAGGATCCTGAGCGTTATGGTGTAGCCGAATTCGATAAAGAAGGCAACTGCCTATCTATCGAGGAGAAGCCTACCCACCCAAAGAGCAACTACGCCGTAGTGGGTCTCTATTTCTACCCTAATAAGGTTGTCAACATAGCTAAGTCTATTAAGCCCTCTTCACGTGGCGAGTTGGAGATTACTACAGTGAACCAGGAGTTCTTGCAAGATGGAGAACTCAAAGTTCAAACGCTTGGTCGCGGCTTCGCATGGCTAGATACTGGTACGCACGACTCCCTCTCAGAGGCCTCTACTTTCATAGAGTGTATCGAGAAGCGTCAAGGGCTCAAAGTTGCTTGCCTTGAGGGTATAGCATATCGTAAGGGTTGGATATCTACAGAAAAGATGCGTGAACTAGCCCAACCAATGATTAAAAATCAATATGGTCAATATCTATTACAAGTAATAGAGGACGTTGAGAGGTCTAAATAATGGAGGTAATAAAAACAGATATAGAGGGCGTAGTAATAATCGAACCTAAGGTTTTTAAGGATGCCCGTGGCTATTTCTTCGAGTCTTTCTCTCAACGTGAGTTCGACGAGAAGGTGCGCCCTATCAATTTCGTGCAAGATAATGAGTCTATGAGTTCCTATGGCGTTATGCGTGGGCTCCATTTCCAACGTCCGCCATTCACTCAGTCCAAATTGGTTCGTTGTGTTCATGGGGAGGTACTAGATGTTGTGGTCGATATTCGCAAGGGATCTCCTACTTATGGGAAGCACATCTCTGTGATATTATCAGAAGATAACCATAGACAACTTTTTATCCCTCGTGGATTTGCTCATGGTTATTCTGTGTTAAGTGAAACTGCAGTCTTCCAATATAAGTGTGACAACTTCTACGCTCCTCAGGCTGATGGCGGTATATCTATCCTAGACGACTCTCTAGGCATCGACTGGCAAATACCTACAGATAAGGCTATATTAAGCGATAAGGATACCAAACACCCTCTGCTTAAGGATTTCGATTCTCCATTTGACATTAACGTTCCTCTATACTAATGAATATACTAGTTACTGGCGCCAATGGCCAACTTGGTAATGAGATGCGTATCATCGCTAAATCAAGTAGCGATAATTTCGTATTCACTGATGTGGTCGAACTCGATGGTAATCATACTACTATCCTAGATATCACAAATCTCGACGATATTCGTTCTATCGTCAAGTCTCATAATATAAATGTAATAGTCAATTGCGCAGCCTACACAAATGTAGATAAGGCTGAGTCTGATGTCGATTTCTGTCGCATCCTCAATGCGCAAGCTCCTAAGAATCTCGCTGAGGCTATTAAGGAGGTCAATGGCCTTCTCATTCATGTCTCTACCGATTATGTCTTCGGGGGCGATCCATACAATACTCCTTGTAATGAGGATCAAAAGGGTACACCTACAGGTGTCTATGGTCAGACTAAACTTGAGGGCGAACAGAATATCCAGTCCGTAGGGTGCGACTATGCTATCTTGCGTACCGCATGGCTATACTCTGAGTATGGTAAGAATTTCGTAAAGACTATGCTCAATCTAACATCTACAAAGCCTGCCCTTAAGGTGGTGTTCGATCAAGTGGGTACCCCTACCTATGCTCTCGACCTCGCCAAGGCTATATCTGCTGTCATATCAGAATATAAGGGCGGCAATTGGTCTAAGTCTGGTATCTACCACTTCTCCAACGAGGGTGTATGTTCTTGGTACGATTTTACCAAGGCTATAGCGGCATACGCTGGTAATAACGAGTGTGATATCCAACCTTGTCACTCCGATGAGTTCCCTAGCCCAGTGAAGCGTCCTGCTTTCTCCGTGCTAGACAAAACTAAAATCAAAAATACGTTCAATATCTCTATACCATATTGGACCGATTCTCTCATGCAGTGCATGAGTAATATGAATGTTCTTAAGAAATAATCTCGTCTATGAAACGTAATATAGTAATTACAGGTGGTGCTGGTTTTATTGGAAGTCACGTAGTGCGTCTTTTCGTAAATAAGTACCCCGAATATAATATCATAAATCTCGATAAGCTCACTTACGCTGGTAACCTCGCTAATCTCAAGGATATCGAGGATAAGCCTAACTATAAGTTTGTCAAGATGGATATATGCGATTTCGATGCTTTCTATAAGCTAATGCAAGATGAGCATATTGATGGTATCATCCACCTCGCTGCCGAGTCGCACGTAGATCGCTCTATCAAGGACCCTTTTACCTTCGCTCGTACTAATGTTATGGGTACATTGTCGCTCCTTCAAGCGGCTAAGCTCTACTGGGAGTCGCTCCCTGAGAAGTTCGAGGGTAAGCGTTTCTACCATATCTCTACAGATGAGGTTTATGGCGCTCTAGAGATGACTAACCCTGAGGGTATAGAGCCTCCTTTCTCTACCAAGGCTTCGTCGGGTAAGCATCATGAGGCTTATGGTGCCGATTTCTTCCTCGAGACTACCAAATATAATCCTCACTCGCCTTATTCGGCGTCTAAGGCTTCGTCCGACCATTTTGTTCGTGCCTTCCATGATACTTATGGATTGCCTACTATCGTGACTAACTGCTCCAACAATTATGGTCCATATCAGTTCCCAGAGAAGTTAATTCCTCTCTTCATCAACAATATTCGTCAGCGTAAGCCTCTCCCTGTATATGGTAAGGGCGAGAATGTGCGCGATTGGCTCTTCGTGGAGGACCATGCTCGTGCTATAGATGTCATCTTCCATAATGGCAAGATAGCAGAGACATACAATATCGGTGGTTTCAACGAGTGGAAGAATATCGATATCATCAAGGTGGTAATAAATACTGTCGATCGTCTCCTCGGTCGTAAGGAGGGTGAGGATATGAATCTCATTACCTATGTTACCGACCGCCTCGGTCATGATGCTCGTTATGCTATCGACTCTCGCAAGCTTCAAGCAGAACTTGGTTGGGAGCCTTCTCTTCAGTTCGAGGAGGGTATCGAAAAGACGGTTAAGTGGTATCTAGATAACCAGGAGTGGATGGACAACATCACCTCCGGTGATTATGAGAAATATTACGAGTCTATGTACTCAAATAGATAAATTATGAAAATTGCAGTAGCTGGTACAGGTTATGTGGGTCTGTCTTTGGCAACCCTTCTCGCTCAGAAAAATGAGGTTGTAGCTGTGGACATCGCTCCAGAGCGCGTCGATATGGTAAATAAGCGTATCTCTCCTATCCAAGATAATGAGATAGAGGAGTACTTCGCTAATCATCAACTAAATCTTACCGCGACACTCGACGCTAAGGCTGCATATAGCGATGCTGAGTTTGTCCTTATCGCAGCACCTACAAACTATGATGCGCATAAAAATTTCTTCGACACCTCTGCTGTAGAGGCTGTTATCGCTTTAGTCAAGGAGTATAACCCTAATGCCATAATGGTTATCAAGTCTACTATCCCTGTAGGCTATACCGAGTCAGTACGCGAGAAGATGGGTACCGATAATATCATCTTTGCCCCAGAGTTCCTCCGCGAGTCAAAGGCTCTCTATGATAACCTCTATCCTAGTCGTATCATAGTTGGCTACGAGCAGGGTAATGCCAAACTCGAGGCGGCAGCTCATAAGTACGCCGAGTTGGTATATGATGGCGCCATCAAAAAGGATGTACCTATCTTATATATGGGTTCTACCGAAGCCGAAGCAGTTAAACTCTTCGCAAACACATATCTTGCACTCCGTGTAAGCTACTTCAATGAGCTTGATACATATGCCGAGGTTAAGGGTCTCAATACCCAGCAAATCATCGAGGGCGTAGGTCTCGACCCACGTATCGGTACCCACTATAACAACCCATCATTCGGTTACGGCGGCTACTGCTTACCAAAGGATACAAAGCAGCTCTTGGCCAACTATAATGAGGTGCCTCAAAATATGATGTCGGCTATCGTGGAGAGTAACCGTACTCGTAAGGACTTTATCGCCGACCAGGTCCTAAAGATGGCAGGATACTACGATTACTACAATCGTGGCGATTACTCAAAGGACTCAGAGAAGGAGTGTGTTATAGGCGTCTTCCGTCTAACCATGAAGTCAAATTCCGACAACTTCCGCCAGTCTTCCATCCAAGGCATCATGAAGCGCATCAAAGCCAAAGGCGCCACAGTTATCATCTACGAGCCAACCCTCGAAAATGGTACCACATTCTTCGGCTCTAAAGTCGTAAACAACCTCGAGGAGTTCAAGGCCCTCAGCCAAGCCATCATAGCCAACAGATACGACTCATGCCTAGACGACGTCAAGTCAAAGGTATACACTCGTGATATCTTCAAGAGAGACTAGTCATTATCTGCATTTTGCTCCTTTAAATTACTTCAGTATATTCTCTGTCGTAAATTATTGACCAGAAAAATTATTTTTCTACTCCATAATTATTAAGCGGACTGCCTAATGAAATTCCTTGACCGATATACTGAACGAGAGCGCTTAACGAGAGTGCTGAAACGTGATGATCGTAGTGCGTTTGTTGTGATATACGGCAGACGTAGATTGGGAAAATCCGCCCTAATCCGTCATGTGATAGATGACGACGACATCTATTTCATGAGCGAGATTATGGAGGAATGCGTTCAGATAAAGAATTTCGCAAATGTAGTTTCTTTACATATCCCTGGCTTTAATAGAGTGGAATATCCCAATTGGGAAGTTGTACTTACTGAGTTAAATATCAAAACTACAAAGCGTTTCACGCTTTGTATTGATGAATTCCCCTATTTAGTAAAGTCCTCCCTAGGATTACCTTCTGTCCTCCAAAAGTTGATAGATAGTAGAACCCTTAAGTACAATATCATAATTTGCGGCTCGTCACAACAAATGATGTATGATGCTGCACTCAGTGGCTCTTCTCCATTATACGGGCGTAGTGATGCCCTTATGAGGCTTACTCCTATCGATTTCAAGTATATTGCCGAGGCGCTAAATGTCGACCCCGTACAAGCCATAGAAGAGTATGCCGTATGGGGTGGGGTGCCTAGATATTGGGAACTTAGAGAGCAAGTAGACAACTTGTGGCAAGCTTTAAAGGAATATGTCTTCACCGTTCATGGTGATTTGTATGAAGAGCCTAGCCATCTGCTAATGGATGACATGAGAGATATTGTTCAAGCATCTACCATACTCTCTGTAATAGGTAATGGCGTCAATAGAATGTCTGAGATAGCTGCCCGATGCAATAAACCAGCTACACAGCTATCTGGACCATTGGATAAGTTACGTACATTAAATTTGATAAGGAGAGAAGTCCCTTTCGGCGAAACAGAAAAGAATAGCAAGAAGAGCATTTATAAGATATCCGACCCATATATGGATTTCTATTACCATTTTGTAGTCCCTCACCGCTCCTTAATAGAGTTAGGACGCACAGAGATGGTAATGAATATCGTTAAGCAGAAGTTTAACCAATATGTCTCTATGCATTGGGAGCAAATATGTAGAGATGCGGTAAGCGGAAGAGAGATAGACGGCGTATGCTATGGCGTAGCCTCTAGATGGTGGGGAGCAGTATCAAAAGGCGAGATGGTTGAAATAGATGTCATCGCCGAGAGCCTCGATGGAAGATCCCTATTAGTAGGCGAGTGCAAGTGGGCAGACAATGTAGATGTAGATAGGGTATACGAAGACTTAAAAACCAAAGCAACCAAGTTGCCATTCGCCAAAGGCAAAGAAATTAAATGCGTTTTGTTTTTGAAGAAAGGTAGTGAGAATGCTAGAAGGGATTTTCGTGTTATATCTCCAGATGATTTAATGATGTTTGGAGAGTAGTCTCCTGTTAATTTGCAAGTGTAAAAGTTCAATATATCATTTTGTGTTGATTAAGTTATAGTTTGTTATGAAGTACGATTATCTTATAGTTGGTTCGGGACTCTTCGGCTCTGTTTTTGCTTATAGAGCTAAGCAAGCGGGAAAAAAATGTTTAGTGATAGATAAGCGCTCTCACAAGGGCGGTAACATATATTGTGAGAAGATTGAGGGAATTAATGTTCACAAGTATGGAGCTCATATTTTCCATACCTCAAACAAGCAAGTGTGGGATTTTGTAAATTCAATTGTAGAATTTAATAGATATACCAACTCTCCAGTAGCAAATTTCAAGGGTAAGTTATATAATCTACCTTTCAATATGAACACTTTCTACCAAATGTGGGGTGTTCGTACGCCAGCTGAGGCACAAGCAAAACTCGAAGAGCAAAGAGAAGAAGTTAAGGCTTCATTAAATGGCAGAGAGCCACAAAATCTTGAAGAGCAGGCCCAGCTACTTATTGGTAAGGATATTTATGAAACACTCATAAAAGGGTATACCCAAAAACAATGGGGTAGAAAATGTACTGATCTCCCTGCTTTCATTATCAAACGTCTTCCTGTGAGGATGGTATATGATAATAACTACTTTAATGATAAGTACCAAGGTATTCCTGTTGGGGGATATAATAAACTTATTGATGGATTGCTTGATGGCATAGAGGTTAGACTCAATACAGACTTTTTTGAGCATAGAGCTGAGTTGGAAGCTATTGCAGATAAAATTGTCTATACAGGTCCAATCGATGAATACTTCGGATATAAGTTTGGTAAGCTACAATATAGAACAGTTTCATTTGAAACAACAGTCGAAAATACTCCAAATTACCAAGGAAATGCTGTAGTAAACTATACTGAAGCCGAAGTCCCATATACTAGGATTATTGAACATAAACATTTTGAGATGTTCGGACCAGATATAGATGTATGCCCAAAGAGTGTTATTAGTAAAGAGTATTCTACAGAATGGAAATTTGGAATGGAACCATATTATCCCGTGAATGACGAACTAAATAATGCATTGGCAGATATGTATAGAGAATTGGCAAAAGAAGAGAAGAATGTGATATTTGGAGGAAGGTTAGCAGATTATAGGTATTACGATATGGGACCAGTAGTGGAGAAGGCGATTGGGATGACTATACTGTAACTATGAGAAAAGGACTTAAGCAAGAAACTATATCAGGAATTCTTTGGAGTGCGGTAGAACGATTT
>JAUNDI010000032.1:0-1700 GCA_030526155.1 Bacteroidia bacterium | reverse complement strand
AGCGTACAAGGTACTCAATTTATAATTATGTTGGTAATGGCAAATTTGTTAGCACCATCTGATTATGGATTGGTCGGTATGTTGACAGTTTTTTTAGCTATATCATATGTTTTGGTTGATAGTGGCTTTACTTCTGCGTTAGTGAGAAAACAAAATAGAACTCAGTTAGATAATTCAACTGTATTTTATTTTAATATTGTAGTTTCGCTTGTCTTGTATGGATTATTATGGGCGTCTTCTCCCTTGGTTGCTGAGTTTTATGAAAGCCCTATATTGTGCGAATTGATGCGAGTCATTGGCATTACGATTATTATCAATTCGTTGATTGTTGTTCCTCGTGCAATTCTCACATCAAAGTTAGATTTTAAGACACAGACGAAGGCTTCGTTACTTTCAATAACTTGTTCAGGAGTTCTGGGTATTTGGATGGCGTATAGTGGGTATGGAGTATGGGCATTGGTATGGCAGCAAGTTGCAAATGCTATTATTTCGTGTGTGGTGTTATTCGTTATAGTTAAGTGGAGGCCTACTTTCGAGTACTCTTGGCGGTCTTTTCGAGATTTATTTGGATTTGGCTCCAAATTGTTGGCTTCTAGTATGCTTGATACTATATGGAGAAATATTTATCCAGTAGTAGTAGGAAAAATATTTAGTGCCGATATTTTGGGGCAGTATTCTAGAGCGCAGCATTTTTCTGAATTTCCATCTAGCAATATAACGACAATTCTGCAAAGGGTTACTTATCCAGTATTGTGTAGAATCCAGGACGATGATGATAGATTGAGAATTATTTATAGGAGATTTATCAGAGTGTCTGCTTTCATTGTATTTCCGTTAATGATGTGCTTGTCTGCGTGTGCCAAACCATTGATTAAGGTGATATTGAATGAATCTTGGGCATTTTGTGCTACATTGTTGATGATCATTTGTTTTAGTATGATGTGGTATCCAATTCATGCAATAAATTTAAATTTATTGCAAGTTAAGGGTAGAAGTGATTTGTTTCTTCGTTTGGAGATAATAAAGAAGTTATTTGCAGTAATAGTATTATGTGTTTCAGTACCTTTGGGGATAGAGATTATGTGTTATACTAGTATTTTTACTTCGATATTAACTTTAATTATAAATACATATTATACTGGCAGGCTGATTGATTGTGGCTTCTTTATCCAAATTAAAGATATTGCACATATATTGATAACAGCGTTATTTATGTGGGGATTATTGATTTTAATAAATTTGTTCATTGGTAATGATATACTAAGATTGATAGTCGATGTTACTGTCGGATTATTTTTTTATATCGGGGCTAGTTTACTTTTTAAATTTAAGGAAATCAATGAATTAATGGATTTAGTAAAGATATAAATGTATTTGTGAGAGTTTTGGCAAAAGTAAGACGAGCAACTCAAGGAGGAATGCAGAGATGTATTTTTCCAATCATGTCGGTTTTATGAAAGTAAATAATAATATTAAAAAAAAACATCATAGAGACTCTAATCTTGAGTTGTATAGAATCATATGTATGCTTCTCATTGTAGCGCATCATTTCGTAGTTAATTCAGGATTGACATCTCTTGATGGTCCAATGTTGACTACCCCTAATGCTACAAATACAATATTTCTTCTTGTTTTTGGAATGTGGGGTAAAATAGGTATCAATTGTTTTCTAATGATAACTGGTTATTTTATGTGTAATA
>JAUNDI010000074.1 GCA_030526155.1 Bacteroidia bacterium | reverse complement strand
CATAGTTTAATTATGTGTTGTAATCACCCTTAATAGAATGGGCCAAAATATTATCTATTTCGCTGACCGAGAAGAAAAATGTATCATCTATCATTCTATGTCGTATGGTGCCGTAGTAATGGTGAGCCTCAATAAATGACTCATTTGTCATCATTTTCTCCATCTTTTCGGCCCATTCTCTATAGAATATGGTTTGCTTTAGTGTGTTGATATATTTCTTGGCAACTCTGTAGTCTCCTTTTACTATGTTGCATTCTATTAATCTTTGGAATGCTCTAGCACTATGACTATAGTAAAGCTGCTGCATGTTGTAGATTGTCAACTCTGCTTGGTTGACGAATCCAAGTGAAAAGTATAGGTCGCTTATCGAGGTTGCCTCTGCCATCTCGCTTGATTGAGCACTTATCAAATCCATCTTGAATAATATCGGAAACTCAAACAACCTATCCAACAACTGATTCTTCTCAGCCAACGCATGTAATACTATCTGCCTTGATGCTAGGTCCATCGGCATCTTCTTAGTAGCTCTCTTGATAGCCGTATCCCACTTCTTATATCTCGAGAAATAACTGTATAATAGGGCCTCCTCCTCTTCCGCGTCATATTTGAATGATGGGTAGCTATCTAACACCTTATAATAACAGTTCGAGGTGTATAGTCGCTGTAGTGGGAATGGTACAACTATATATGCCAATACTGGTAATAGTGCACAGACTACCAATATTATCGCATAGGCATATTGTCTATTCTTGATTATTTCAGTCAGCGTAACAAATATTCCAAATAAGAATGTAATAGCGCCAAATGTCCAATAGAGTATACTCGTCGTAACTAGTATAATGCTTATCTTTATTACGCCATTGCTAATCTTTTTAGCCCATATCAGATATAGGTATATGGATATTAACGATACTATAAGCGCTATCGGCATCGCAAGCAACGAAAATCTGTCAAGCATAAATGCCCAAACAAATAGCGAAGGTACTAATGCACCAATAGTGCACATTATTTTGTATCTACCTACAATACGCGATAGAATAATATATGTCAGAGCATATATGGCAAATACCAATATTGATACGATAGCCGCTCCCCACCATATCTCATAGTAAAACTGAGTCAGAAACTCTCCTATATATACCGCAATGCCTGATGGATATTTGAGAAACTGATAGAAATAATCGCAATTCATTAAAAACAACTGCGACTGCTCTTGAAATGCTAAGTGTGCTGGGTATCTAAATATCCAAAAATATAGCGAGACAATAAAGAGTATGCCTCCTACTATATATCCAAATTTTGACGTCAACTGCCCAATAAATGATTTGTTACTCATTACATCTTAATAAACTGTATTGCAAAATTACATAAAATCCCCATATCTTCTCTTGTCGTTCATTGCGAATCTGTTTTCTTATTTATCTCTTAGGTGGAGGGACCTATCTTATTGATTTGGTTTCCTTAAGTTCTTCTTCGGTATTTTTGTCCGAGTCTTCTTTGGGTGCTCTATGGGTGCTCCCCGAGTGCACATAGGGTCTTCCCTGCATGCTTTTTCATCGTAAAAATAATAAGACCTTCCGCTCTCGAATCTTTTGATAATTGGACTAACTTCTTTATATTTGTATGTAATTAAAAGTAGTAACAATGAATATTAAATACATTACAGCATTATTAGCATCATCGCTATTGGCTTTTTCATCTTGTTCGGATGATAAAGATGATACTTCAAACCCTATTTCTCCAGAGGATAAGCCTACAGAGCAACCTGTTGGTAAAGCTTATGGAGCAGATATAAGTTGGATTACAGCGCAGGAGGCTAAGGGTGTCAAATTCTACAATGAGAAGGGCTCTCAGTCTGATATGTTCTCACTCCTCAAGGTTATGGGGGGTAATACAGTGCGTTTTCGTGTTTGGGTAAATCCAAGTAACGACCCTTATAGTGGCTATTGTGATAAGGCAGATGTCTTGGCTAAGTGTAAGAGAGCTAAGGCGGCTGGATTACGCATAATGATTGATTTCCACTATTCCGACTCATGGGCTGACCCTTCAAAGCAGAATAAGCCTGCCGCATGGAAGTCGTATACCGTGGATCAACTCACCGATGCTGTGGCTACTCATACTACAGACGTACTCTCTACATTGAAGGCTGAGGGTATAGATGTAGAGTGGGTACAGGTAGGAAATGAGACACGCGATGGTATGCTATGGGAAGAGGGTAGATGTTCTAAGAATCCTAAAAACTATGCGGCGTTTACAAAGGCAGGTGCTGAGGCGGCTAAGAAGGTATACCCTAATGTTAAGGTTATAGTTCATATTGATAATGGTTGGGCATACTGGACTCCAGAGTGGATAGTGGATCAACTTAAAGCGCGGGGTGTTCATAGTTGCTATGACGTGATAGGTATCTCATATTATCCTAGCGAAATGTTGAAGGAGGAGAGCGCAAAGAACGACTTTAATATCCTCACTTGGGAAGATGGTAATAAGACTGTAGCTCAAAATATTACTAAATGGATAAACAAATACCAAAAGAAGGTCATGGTTGTGGAGTATGGCTATACGAACTCTAAACTTGCCGAAGCTCAGTCTATCCTCACAGATCTTATGTCTCGTACAAAGGATATAGAGGATTTTGAGGGTATCCTAATGTGGGAGCCACAGTCGTATAATGGCTGGGCAGGTTATGGCTTAGGATTGTTTACTAAAGATGGTCGTCCGGGCGTGGTATTTAAGTAAGATATTAATGGTAAATAGATTTATATTGTCTATAATCAGCGCTATTGCCTTTACGGCTTGTGCTATAGATGATAATTTTTCCACAGAAGTGCTATTCGACGACGGATGGCACTTCGTTCTTATAGATGGGGAGTTATCTGAGTCTGATTCTCTATCCTATATATCGGGCGTAATCCCATTCGCGGCAAAAGAGGTTACTCTGCCTCATACACCTCGTATTGAGCCTTTGGTTGTAAATGACCAATGGCAAGGCACATGTTTCTACTTTAAGGGTTATGAAGCGACAAAGGAGGATCTTCAAAAACGTATAGCATTGCGTTTTGATGCAGCTATGAATATAGCCAATGTGTGGATTAATGGTAAGCATGCTGCTATGCATATGGGAGGTTATCTGCCTTTCGAGGTTGTGATATCAGATTACCTTCAAGAGGGTAGTAATACTATAGTTGTATGTCTAGATAATAGGGATAATGATATTACCGGGCCCGTTCCATTGAATATCCTAGATTATAATACCTATGGAGGCCTATATCGTCACGTATGGCTTATGAAGAATGATAGGATTATGATAACAAGGCCTACTGAGGGTTATTCTGATGCGGGGGTAGTATTTAGGACGATAAATATCTATGAGGATTATGCTGAGGTATTTGTTCAAACAGATATTCGTAATATTTCACCGTCAGAACGCAATATGTTGCTTGATATAGATATCATAGATAGCGATGGCCTTATTATATCCCAATGTCAAATTGATACTCTTATCCCGGCTAATGAGCGAGCTACCTTAGCTAGGGTAATAGAGGTAGATGACTTACATTTGTGGTCTACGGATAGCCCAAATCTATATACTTTGCAAGTTACGTTAAGAGAAGGCGACGAGGTGTTGGATGTATATCGCAAACGGGTAGGTATTCGTGATATTGATATTAAAGATGGTAATATATATGTAAATGGTAATCCATTGGAGATACGTGGCTGTAATCGTTATCAAGAGTATCCATACGTAGGCTTTGCTATTTCAGACAAGGCACAATGGCGAGATGCTTGGCTTATAAAGGAGGCAGGATATAATCTTGTGCGTTGCTGGCACTATCCGCCTTCAGAGTCTTTTATTGAGGCGTGTGATGCTTATGGTATACTTGTTATTGACGCAATTCCAGGTTGGCAATATTTCGGTGGTAAGGCTTTTGAGGCTCATGCTCTTCAGTGTGTGAAGGATCTGATACGTCGTGACCGTAACCACCCATCTATCCTTGCTTGGGAGTTGTCTATAGATGGCGTTACTATGCCGAAGTCGTTTCTTGGGGCAATATCTACTATAAGGGATAGAGAGGCGCCAGGAACATATACAGCTGGCTCCTCTGAGGTTGGGTATGATATCTGTTTGAATGGGTATGAAGGCGCTTCGGATGACAAGTGTGTCATAGCCGATATGCCTGTGATGTACGATTATAATCGAGGTTCTACCTTTGATATTGATACTTGTGGGGTTGCTTATATCTCAAGACGATTGAAAAATAAGAGATTTAAGGTTGCCACACCAGGTGTTTTTCACTACATGTTAGAAGACGGACCAATAATGTCAACGCTAAAAGAGTCGAAGGATATATTGGTGCATTATGCTGATATGGTTGATGTTAATGGAGATGTAGTTGGAAATATAGACTCTTCCATAAAATGGAGTGTCGTTGGCGATGCTTGTATTGTTGATCCTAAATGCGAATTGGTAAAAGAGACTACCATTCCTTTTGTTGATGGCAAGACATTTGTTGTACTAGAGAGATATGGTGATTATACTATTAGTTGGGAATGTATAGATAATGAGCAAGTTAGCTATTAGCAGTATATAAAAGGCTAACATTTGTAAAAAATAATTGCCATTTCGTTTGGATTTGTAAACAAAAGAGCATACCTTTGCATCGTCAAAATGAGACATACGGGTGTAGCTCAGTTGGTAGAGCACTGGTCTCCAAAACCAGGTGTCGGGA
>JAUNDI010000031.1 GCA_030526155.1 Bacteroidia bacterium | reverse complement strand
GGTATTAGATTTGACTCAGTCGAGTCTAGCGTCAGACTTAGCAAGTCGCAAGGGCCTAAAGAGGACAACTATATTGTACTTCAAAGACCATGGTATATGAAGGTGATTGTAACAAAGGCGGAACGTCTTAATGAAGAAAAGCTTCAAGCAATTTCAAAAAAACATATTTTATATTAATAAGTATCATGTAAATTCTTCCGTCATTGTAAGACTGAATGACATTATTTTGGGCTTATTTATGACTCTAATAGATTACTAAGGGAGTGATTACCTTTTCTTAAGGATGAGGTTCTATTGCTACCAATATGGTAACTTACCCCCTTTATTTGTAAGCCCATTGGCTAACCCCGTCTAATAACATATTGACTTTTTCGTAGTTTTGCATATGCTGCGAAAAAGTCAATGCTTTTTTGATATCCTTTCAAGATTTTGATAATAGCTATGGACTTTGTCAGTATCCCATCGGCATCCCCCAAATTTTTATAGTTCATAATCATTACGACCTTTGTTCCAAATCAATAAGCACAAAGGTCGCAATGATACCATCGATTCTTTATGTGCTCTCTATCAGATATGAAAAAGAGCGGACAATCTGTTTACACATTCTGTGTGTAGCGAACTCAGCATTCACGAACATGGCGGCATTCTCTCCGCTTGTCTTTACGGTGCGCTCACCGCTGGCATCGTACCAATAGCTTGTCACGAAGCCATTGTCGTCACTTGCCGTGAGGCGGTTCTCCTCGTCCCATTTGAGTTTTCTCTCACTAGTATTAGGCGTCGTCTGTCCGTCTTTCTTTGTCCTTGATGTATTGACAATTATGAGGTTGCCGTTGGCGTCATATTCGTAGGCGTGTGAGTTGTTTATTTTTGCATCCTCCGTAATGTTCTCTGCACGGTAATTTATGTCGTCAACACCAGAGAGTTGGAATCGCTTTCCCTCCTCGCCGCTGTATGTGTATGAGAGGTCGTAGCCTGCGCTGAGCTGTCCGTCGAACTGAACGCCTGTCTGCGTGAGATGCTGACTCTTACCCGTTATGCGGTGCATGTTGTCGTAGGTCATCTTTAGGGTATACGATGCGCTCTTGCCGTCGCTGCCTGCGTATGTGCCCGTGGCTCCTGTTAGTCGGTAAAGAGCATCATACTCGTAAGAGTGCTGCATATTGCCGCCTAGTCTGCCTGTCTCGGGGAGTTTAGCGCTGTTGGCGACGCCCAGCACGTTGCTCACGGCATCATAGCTGTAGGTGTTGTCCATTATGGCATTACCGCCTAGGCTGACCCTAAGATTCTCCAATCTTGGTCGAAGACCAATGTTACTTGGTACTCTTGCATCGAACATAAGTTTGAAATAATGGCTTATTGGTTATTTCTAGGATCTAAAAACAAGTGTTCCTCATCTACTATGTAATTCATGTCTGACCTATTTAAGGGACAATTGATTGTTAAGTAGTAATCATAACCAAAAGTGATATATACCTTTCTATGTATATTCGTCAATTCAAAATACGCCATTTCTCGAAGACAGAGTCGTACAAATAATTCTATCCTACTTATATGAACTCGTCTACAGTTGTTCATGTAATCAAGATGGTCCAAAAATAAATTATTTATCTCAGTATGACGAGAATTACTAATTCTATTTACGATATATGACAAATCAAATTCCTTGTAAGAAATGCACAAGTATATACAATTGCACTTTTTTAATACTTTAATAATCGTGTTAACATAATGATTTTCTGTATTTATATATTCAGACACTTTAAATTGAGAATCTCCATATGTTTTATCTATATCTGACATACTTGTCCACTCATTTTGTTTGTAATAACCTTTATCATAAAATAATGGATTGTATTTTGCAATCTCGTACTCCATATTAATACATTCGAATTAATTAGCTATTTCTTTTTTTGAATTTCATAGATACCTATTACCAATAGTGCAAATGAATAGAATATCGTTATATTAATTATATCATTTAATGATTTAAACACTAATTCTAATTCGTGCCGATAAAATGTCACTTCTTCATTATAATCAAACACTTCTACACGATAATAAAATAAATCCAATGTGTTTAATTTAACGTATATGCAATATATGAATATCAATAATGACATAAACATTAGTAATAGAAATATAAAATTAACAAGGCGATAGTACTTATTCATCTTTTGTCTCTTTTAGTATGTTTTCAGAAGGAACTAATCTAATGTGTGGCTTGTAATCCCCCAGTAATATTTCTAATAAGTGATTTATTGGGTTTTGTTCATTTGCAACTTCATTGTGTAGATTTTTAGCAACTAGAATTGGAATATTGTCACCAATTATTGAAGAAACATCACCGCCGCCATATAGTATTGACTGTACCGATGTTGTAGCGCAATTATTATTTATCAAATTATATTCGTCAATTACGCGAGCATTATCACTATCCTTATATTTGCCAACAGTTGGTATTTTGTTGCTATTACTAAATTTTTGTATGTAGAATTCATCAACCTTACTGTCACAAGCATCTATGAATTCAAAAGCGGCCGCATTCTTTTCTTTTATTTGATTAGCAACAAATTGCTTGGCCTCTTTGCCCTTCAAAACAACAAGAACTCCCTCTCCTGTAGGAGAGGTTGACCGTGCCATATCTTTATTCTTGCCTAATTCTGCATATCTGCCATAAGTATATACGGTTAAATTACTACCACTACCTGTTGTGACGAATACATGACCAACACCTTGCACTTCCACATATAATCTAGGGATTCTTCCATCCGGATCCACCAACTTCACCGGATTGTTAGCACAATACACATACGCCCCCATATTAGGATACTTCTCCGCCATAGGATCTACACCTAGCCACATAGCTAGACGCGAATCATAATACCTAGCTCCATAGTAATACAGCCCCGTCTCCTCATCAAACTCCTTGGCATTAAACAAGTATGGTGAGTTCCATACGTTGTTGCGCTCCTCGATGAAGACTTCACCATATGGGACATACTCTATATGCTGCACTACTTCGCCCTCGGTGTTGGTGATAAAACTTGAGCTACCAAGGTGGTCAGGGTGGTAGAAGAACTGGAGTTTTTCGTAGTTATCTCCTGGTTGGAAGTTGTCTTTGAGGCTTGCGGACTTGTTGCCTGACTTGGCTCGCGCCATAGCGGCCTTTAGCATGGCTCCCTCAAGGCTTCCGTCTGTCTCCGAGAAGCCCTTGCCGTCAACATAGTCGTTATTGTCGGCGCCGTTGTATGGCACGTCAAAGTGGGCGAAGTTGTCCTTGATTACCTGCTGCTGTTGAGCGTATTTGGTCTTGTAGTCCACCTTCGGTCCGTCACTCTCGCTTCCGGCGTACTCTATTCGTCTTGGATCGGAGCCGTAGCTCTCAAGGTCTCCTATCTTCGAGACTATCCTCTGAGTACCTATGTAGATGTGCTTTGTGTATCGACCGCCTTGGTTGGCAACAAGGTATGGGCTCACGTAGAGCGAGAACTTGGCGGTGTTAGTCATGCCGCCCGCAAACTCCGCATTCACGAACATGGCGACATTCTCTCCGCTTGTCTTTACAGTGCGCTCACCGCTGGCATCGTACCAGTAGCTTGTCACGAAGCCATTGTCATTGTACTCTTTTAAGCATTGTATTAGACGAATCTCTGATGCAAACACAAAAGTAAACGGCCATAAAAGCATGACCATGAGAAGTGTAATATGCCTCTTTAGTGTCCGCACTTACTTATGTATTTTACATGTAAGACAAAACAAGTTTACAGTAGTAATCTGATGACAACTAAACAAAGTTAGTAATTATCTACCATTTAATATGACTGACACATACAATTAATATACATAATAATATTCATAGTTAACACAAAGGCTACAAAATCGACAATAATATACGCAATAAGGCATCTGACGCATTATTATACACCCAAACGGACATATATCACGAATCATAAACATGTAAATTATGCTATCCTTCCAATCTTTTTAGTTCTTCCATCAATCTTCCCAACTCTGAGTATGTATAATCTCTTCCATGAACTCTCTTCTCGTCAATTGAATGTTCAGCATTGGCAATAGCAGACGTCAGCGAGCCGCCATTGCGCTCAAAGTACGAGTGCAGACCTTTGCACTTGATGAAGAACTCTGCCGTTTTGCGATATTCAACACTCTGGTTCAAGTCCTTTAACAACTGCTCCTGGTCAACATACGAACGAGATGTGTAACGGAAGTAGTATAGGAAGAATAACTCTGTACAACGATGAGTTTCGAAAAAATTAACCTCGCAGAACAATCCCTTCTTAGGCTTGTTTATGGGGCTGGCATATTTTTTCTTCAGACGCTCATATTGAGAACGTTCTGGCTCTTTATCTTTCGTATCCATATCAATGATACAGAAAATATGATTGAATCCCATTTCTACTCCTTCTGATATCTTTGTATCCAAATCCTTGATATTCGTATGCTTGGGATAATCCGGCTTAATTGTTAGTCCCTTGAATATATCGCACAATGACTTGAAGTAATAAAACTCCGTTGGTCCTTCACCTAAAATTAATGCAGTATTCCTAAGTTTCCCCATATTACTCCTCCAAGTTTACAAAAATGGAACCTAACTCTGGCTTTGCTCCTAACCTACCAATGCGATATGAATTATAAAGCGACAGATTCTTATGTAAGCCAAATGAGTCACCACGACTATATTCCGAAGATGCTGTTTCTCGGTTCTTTTCAACAAACCACACAACGCCACGATTGTCGTTGATAATATCTTGCGACAATAAAGCAGTCTCTTGACTTGTGATTATTAATTGCGATTTATTTGAGTTGAAAAGGAATACGTTGAGATAATAAAATAGCAGGTCGTAATGCAGATCCTCACCTAGTTCATCTAGATAATAAACATGTTCATTTGTTATCAGGTCGTATAATACATCCAATATTCGGATGTATTTCAATGTACCTTTTGATTGCAATCCAAGAGCTATATCAAAACTACCATTTGCAGAATGATTTACAAAATACACCGAATCCTTGGTTGGTCTTAATAAAGCCTCCTTCATTTCCTCTGGTATACTCTCTTGCATGACACGTTCGCGAAAATCCTGGGGGATGAACCTATCCTCAAGAACAGGCTTATAATCTATTATGTTCAAGTCTGCCTTTTGTAACATTTGATTGAAGAATTGTCTTTTCTTTTCAACAGAATAGGCATCCTTTAATATTTCAACAATTCCCCTTTCCTTATTGTCATCACCATCCACATCATGATAATTATTTGTAATCCATTTATGGAGGACACTAAACGGCTTGATATCCTCAGTCAGAGCCATCTTTCGACATACTGCAAGTACACTATGGTTATTTAATGTGTTCTCGCGAATGCTCTGCTGCGTTTTTACCTGCAGTTTCAAACTTGAACCAAATTTAATATCAGCTTGAACGTTCTCACCAATAAATGTACGTTCGTAAAAGAGAGCTTTTGAGTTTCTAGGATAGTAATATAATGTTTCCGACAGTACAAAACGCTTGTTGAATGCTACCTCATAGTCATACCTTATACCATTTGCATAGAAAGATACATGCATCTCAGTCGGCTCGTTTCGAGTTAAGGCAAAGGGGAAGTATCCACCTATTTCTTTTGCAGCATCTGATTTGGGCATAATGAGCAAACGAAACACCTCATTCAAAGCTATTAGCATGTTTGATTTGCCAGACGCATTCGATCCGTATAAAATACATAACTTATATACAAAGACCCCTTCTGAGATCTCAGCTACCAATTCTGAAGCCGGACCTTTTGCTAGAAAATTTAGCTCTTGTTTGTCTCGGATAGACAAATAATTCTTTACCCAAAAATCTCTTATCATGACAAGTATAAAATAACTATTGATACATTTTGGTAACTACACTACAAAAATAGCCTATATATACCGCACAAACAAATGAATAAGCGTTGTTTTTGAATCTACATTACAAAAAATATACACTTAATGAGATGTGTACTGTTTGCAGCATTTCAAAAAGTCTATTTATCCCATATACATCGTTATTTTGCTTTTGTCAATAGATACTTGTAAATTTGCATGCATACGTCCAAATATCCATAATGTATCAGTACTTACTCAAGTGTATTAATGATTCATATTTGTACCATACATTATATAATGCATTGATAATCAATTAATATCTCTTTCGAAGAGGTTAAATAACCCCAAGAAGCCATTACATAACAAACCAAAAAGCGTGTAGCTCCAAGAGTTGCACGCTTTTTGTATTTATAAATACTAATGAACTACCATCTCACTTCCTCTTAGGTATAATCTTCTTTTCTTCTGAATTAAGACGACGTTCTACTTTCTTTATATCTTCTCCTGCAGTAATATCCTCAGGTACAATGCCTCGTTCTATTAACATTTTACGTACTGCAAGATTATTATCAACATGTTCCTGTTCAATACTTATCATACCATATAAATCTTTCTGTTGTACATTTACGCTTGTCATTTCTGCCGCAAAATCTTTCGCCTTTATGCCGAGAGTTGGAAGGAAGTCCGCTATTGCTCTAGATGAAGGTACTCCCATTTTTCGTTTTAACATCGCTGTATTCAAGCGAAAAAGAGCCTGATCGCCTTTGCTGCGTATTATTCCGAATCCTTTATCGTCAACCCCTCGTTCATAAAGCACACCTGAAAGACGTTTCTCAGTCTCTGCCAACTTATGTCGAGCTTGAACTCTCTCATACTCAACCATACGCTTCTCTACTATTTCTGCTGCGCGCGTTTGTACAGCAAAGTAGTTCTGCGCAAATGCTATTTCCGGTTTTCGTGGATCTCCATTTTGTGCAACAAGATAACAAGCATAACGAGTAAGCATGTAATCTTTGATTTCTCGTTGCGCTCCTTTAGCGAGCACTATCATTTTCCCGGCGCCGGGAAAATGATCATCAACGTTAATTCCAGCATTGTTGCAAGCTTCTTTTGCACGTTCAATTACACCTTCAAATCTCTCCCATTTGGTATATCCTAAAACCTCGCTCAACTCTCTAGCACTCCAGCATTCAACTCCTTCGTATTCGCAGGCTATAGCTTCAAAACGGTCAAGCAAACTTTGTATCTCTTCACTCTTAATCATATTATTTCTACATTTAAACCAATCATAAATTAAACCAACACTTCTCATTCATCATCATTCCCCAATCCCCTCCAAATCACAAACTCAACCTATACACCTTCATCTCTTTCCCCTCCCCAACACAAAGCGTACTATCTACAACCGTATCTCCAGTATACTCAAAACCACATTTCACCATTACTCTCCCTGATGCTGGATTGTCAACATAATGACTGCAATACAATATCTTATACTTGCCATCACGCCTTATCTTATCTAACATCAACCGCAAAGCTTCTGTACAAATACCCTGATTCCAATATGGCTTGCCCACCCAATATCCTACCAATGGCTCATCTTCCCCATGATTTATATTCATATCATAAATAGGCATATACCCAATAGTTCCTATAGGTTCATTGGTCGACTTCAACACTATAGCCCAAGTGGTGTCATTCCCAAACACATCTTTAATAATACATTTACTCTCCTCTATACTTCTATGCGGTTGCCACCCAGCTCGTGGTCCTACTTCTGGGTCACTTGCATACTTGTATAGTGCTTTCGCATCAAATCCATACCAAGGCCTCAATAATACCCTATCACTCTGCATCTCTTCTCCTATCGCACTATAACAATCATCAAACCTCATTGGGAAATACCTAATTCCATTACTCTCTTGCTCTCCATCTACATCCACAAAGCCTATCTTCTTATAGAATTCATGAGCATACGGAGCACTATTAACTGTCAAACTATCTACCTTCGTATCCCTAACCATATACTCTAATAGTCGTTTGCCTACCCCTCTTCTATGCCACTTCCCTTCCACAAAAAGTAACGCTACATGATGCCCCTCTTTTCTTGTCGCAAGCATCCCTACTATATCGTTACCCTCTTTCGCTACGTAAAAGCTAAGTAGCCCTACATACTCTTTGTCATTCATGGCTCTCTTAAACTCCTCTACCCCTTCTCTTGGGTAGTCGGGAGCCTCATACTCCATAAATACAGATAATGCAAGGTCAAGCGCCACTTGCTTAGTGGCGCTATCTTTTGTTGAGAAAAAATCCATATTAAATAAATTTACCTCTTCTTCAACACTACAACTTTAGGGTCCGACCCGTCTTTGCCGTATTCACTTACCAAAATATACTCATCACAACAAGCTATACCATAGCACTGCTCGTCTGATTTCTTAATCTGTGTACCCCAATATGTCTCACTGTCATCAAGCAACTTCACCTCATTACCATTAATAATATATGGCTGATTGATAAATGAACCTTGCAATACAAAGAGGTTGTCTACTTTAACCCCCGGAATACCTAACGCATTCACCTCTTCAATAAAAATCTTCTTCTTAGGATTGTCCGCATGTGGTATGGCGTCTGGTGGCAAATTCCAACGCTTGAGTGTCGGATAATACTGTCTTAACACATCTTTATACTGGCACGCGGTCAACGATTGACCAGTATTCTTGTTGTACTCTCCTACAAACATTGAGCAGTACTCTACCATCTCCTCCATAGTGAAGTCTCCAGTAAATGCTCCATCTTTGTAGCAGTAAATGCAGTACTCTTCGTTCTTACTTTTGTCGGCATTTGTGCCCAAAATCTCTGCTGAGAGTGGCATTCCGCAACTTTGGCAGAATGTTTGTTTTTCGTTGTTCATATTAATTAATTATAGATTCGGTTGCAAATATATATCTATTTGTCTTATTTCAAAGCCAATCCGTCTTTAAATGCATTGCCTACTTTCCCAGATATCTCTAAATACTCATGCTTAACTGGGTCATATGATATAGGCCTCAACTTCCTAACGTCTATCTTCCCCTCTTCGTCTAATACCGACTCGTCAACTGAAATATTTACTATCCTCCCCACTAAATGGCACTCTTCTTCATCATAACTCACCATTTCACACTCCATCGTCATAGGCAATTCTCTTATAATAGGCGCATTCACAAACTCACTCTTCTCTGCATGCCACCCAGTCTTCTTCCACTTGTCTGATGCTTTTAAGGCCGACTCTACGCCTACATAGTCACAAACTACCATCTGGTCCACCGTGCCCATACTAACCGTAAATGCTTTACTAACCTTCAAATTCTGCGTCGTCTTATGGTCGTCTCCCATACAGATATTTATCCTATCATCATAGTCTATACCACCCCAAGCCGCATTCATCGCATTAGGGTTCCCATTCTCATCGTATGTAGCTACTATAAATACTGGCATGGGATAACACCATGGCTTACTTCCAAAATTCTTTCTCATATGACTTTTTTCTCCAAAGATAGTATTTTTTTTACGACCAACGAGGCTTCTCCCTCTCCTCATCCTATCATCCTCCAGCCCATCTAGTCCATCCAGAATAACTAGAATAACTAAAAAATATACGAGCAACAAGGGAGCACCCCATATGCTCGCTTATCAATTTTTACGAGCAATAAGGGTACTCCCTCACTTCATTCTAGCATCATCTAGCCTATCTAGCCCATCTTGAATAACTAGAATAACTACAAATTCTACGAGCAACAACAGACAACCCTCCAATCATTAAAGCACCATCCATTGTCATCTCTTATTCCTCAATTACTCCCTACCAAGTCAATACGTGTCAACTTAGCATTGCCTGCATTAATAATAAAATCATTGTTCTGCAACTTCTCCAAATACTGCTCTGTAACTTTCAACGAGTAGTATTCATAGTTCACAAGTTCCGTCTGGTAGCTCTCATTATCTCCCCAGCCCCAAGCAAATACAAGCCAAGAGCCGTTTGCTGTACAATATATCCTAATCTCATCTCCTACCTTAGCATTGGCAAATGTACTGCTATTCACAAATTGCAATGGCGGAACAATAGATTTGCCCAACCAAATGGTATTACTATAATCTGTCTCTGTCTCTTTCTTCTCTACCTCCACTTTTGTTATCGTGTATATCGCTCCAGTAAATACCAACCCATTGGCTTTCACCAACTCCAACATCTCTTTCGTAACGCCAATAATAATAGGTGATACATTATCATCATTCCCTAAAAATCTAGTACCAACGCCTGGCAATGTCTTACCTTCTGGTGCATTGCCATATGTAGTAATCATCTGATTGTAGGCCTCACTCTTATCTACATCTTTTACTGTCACATAGATATAATCACCTACCGCCAAATCTTGCAACTTGTCTGCGCCTATCATCATTGGTGCACCCCAAGATATCGCTTGCTCACCTTGCCAAATTACACTCTTATCGCCCTCTTGCTCTGGCTCATCTTCTGGCACTTGTGGATTCTCATCTTCTGGAACATCAACACCCATAACGGTTAGTACCTCTTTAGCATAATTATAGCCTAACTGTCTATAGCCTGCTGCAGTAAAGTGAAACTGGTCGCCCTCTTTGCCTTCACAGTTCTTTGCCGATACTACATGTGCAGTAGGTATAGTCTCTGGCGTCTTAGCAATTACTGCATTATGACCCCAACACAAGCCGCCCTTCTCTGCATATCTCATCTCGCCTATAAAGAGTGGCACATCTTCTGCCTTCAATCCTAGGTCTGTGAGCATATTATTGTATATCTTATTGACTTTAACTGGCCAATCTTGCTGACAGTTATTAGATTCTCCTTGATGCAATAGAATACCTTTGATAACGCCTGCCTCTTGTGCCTTCTTGGCCATCTCTATAAGTCGCAAATAAGGATGGTTGTCATATGCCCTAACATAGTTCAAAAACCACTCTGGCTTATTATCTGCAAGCCTACCTGGCAATAGCTCTTCGTCAAATATCTCTATCTCTGCACCTCCTATGGCAACATTTATTACGCCTATCTTCTTATCTGGCAATGCCTTGCACATATATCTACCAAAATAGTCGGCTGGTGTCAATCCTGTTCCAGGCCTACATAGTGGCGGATAGGCCTTATACCAATTGCCCATCTTCCTATCTCCATCTCCTGTACCATAGTCTACAGCGGCCATCATCACAAATCTGTCATCTATGCCTTGCATATCTACCGACTCAGGTACAGCATTGCCCTCCATATTACTTTGGCCAAAGCATAGGTAAACATAGAAATTCTCATCTACTTTGCTCTCTTCCGGCTTTTCGTTTGGCTTATCTTCCTCCTCGTCTTTAGGCTCTTCATCTGGCTTCTCTTCAGGAGTTGTCAAATCTATTACATCTTTGCCCTCATCACACGAGCACATTCCCATAGCACTCACTATAGCTAGGGATAACATCAAATGCTTAAATCTCATTATTAGTTGTGTTTTTCTGATTTTATTACAAAAGTAATATTTTATCTCATACTCTCATCTATCATATTAATAAATCATAAATAATAAATAACTCCAAAACTATTTCATACCTTTGTGAGATTATGAAAGATGCAAAGAAAACAAGCCTCAAAATAGGTCAATACAATACCTTAAAGGTTATACGTTTTGTCGACTTCGGCGCATTCCTCGCTCCTGTAAAGTCAGAAGACAAGGAGGATGAGATACTTATGCCTCAAAAATACCTCGAGGATATCAATGTACAGGTGGGTGATATCCTTGACGATTGTCTAGTATATTCCGACTCAGACGACCGCCTCATCGCTACTCGCGAAAAGCCTCTCGTCTTAGCTAACCAATTCGCATCTCTCGAATGTACCGCTGTTACCCAATTCGGTGCTTTCCTTAACTGGGGACCTATCAAGGATCTCCTCGTCCCTTATAAGCAACAGCGCTCTCGTATGCAGGTGGGCGATCACTACATCGTATTCGCATACGCCGATACCCAAACCAACCGTATGGTGGCTACCGAATATTTCGATAAGTACCTCAATAACCTCGCCCCTACATACAAACAGGGTGAGGAGGTGGATGCCCTCGTATTCCGACAAACACCTATGGGTTATCTCTGCATCATAAATAACCTACATACTGGTATGGTCTATAACTCTCAACTCCATGGCAAGCGTCTTCAAATCGGACAACGTCTCCCTCTCTTTATCGAGAAGGTTCGTGAGGATGATAAAATAGACCTCATCCCTACCCCTATAGGTCACCAAAAGGCCGATGCCCTACACGAACTTATACTCCAACAGCTCCATATCAATGGCGGTACCATAGCCCTCGGGGATAAAAGTAAGCCAGAGGATATCAAACTCGTATTCCGTTGCTCTAAAAAGGCTTTCAAAATGGCTATAGGTGGACTCTATAAGCAGGGCAAAATAAAAATAGAAGATTATCGTATTACCGAATTATAACGCATTATCATAAATGGAAGCTCTCTTCGGCAAAGACATACACGATCTAGAGGCTGTAGCTGCTAATGTCGGCCTACCTAAATTCGCCGCTAAGCAGATGGCTCAATGGCTATACGCTAAGGGTGTTACTGATATTGACGAGATGACAAACCTCTCCCTTAAGGCTCGTACCGCCCTAAAGGAGAATTATACCATTGGTAGATACGCTCCCGTAAAATACCAACAGTCAGTCGATGGTACACGTAAATACCTATTCTATACTCCTGCCGACCGCTACGTCATAGAGACTGCCATGATCCCTGATGCCGATCGTAAGACTCTCTGCGTATCGTCTCAGGTGGGCTGTAAGATGCGTTGCGCGTTCTGTATGACTGGCCGTGGCGGTTTCGAGGCACAACTTTCTACTACTGATATCCTCAATCAGTTGGCTTCCATAGAGGAGGCAAACGAGATTACCAATATCGTATTCATGGGTATGGGCGAACCTCTCGATAATATCGACCATGTCCTAAAGGCACTAGATATTCTCACCGCTCCTTGGGGCTTCGCTATGTCTCCTCGACGTATTACTGTATCGTCTATTGGCGTCCAATCCCAACTACCTCGCCTCCTCAAGGAGTCTCAGGTACACGTGGCTATTAGTCTCCATACTCCTTTCGGTGACGAACGTCTCGCTCTTATGCCTTCCGAAAAGGCTTTCCCTATCGTGGAGACTCTCCGTATGCTCCGCCAATACGACTGGTCGGGACAACGTCGTCTCTCTTTCGAGATGACTCTCTTCCACGGCGTAAACGACTCGCCTCGTCACGCTAAGGCTCTCGCTCGTATGCTTAAGAACCTCCCTTGCCGTGTCAACCTCATCCGTTTTAACGATATCCCTGATACCGACCTCCACGGATGTACCCAAAAACAGATGGAGGCTTTCCGCGATATGCTGAACGACCTCCACGTCACAGCTACTATCCGTAACTCAAAGGGACAGGATATCGACGCAGCTTGCGGTCTCCTCAAAGCCACCGAGAAGGAATAACATACGTACAAAAACCAACTAAATCATTATCTCGTGAAATATTCTAAGGGTACATTGGTCTATTGCATATATATGCTCTCTATATCGAGCATACTCTCTTCGTGCTCTCCTTCTCGCGAGGAGCTAGCTCAAGAGACTTTCCAAAAGGCCGTAGACTTATACTCTAATCACCAATACAATAGCTCGAAAATTCTCCTAGATAGTATCATATACTCTTATCCCGAACAGAAGGTCCTTGTCCATAAGTGCAAGGATATGATGAATATGGTCTATCGTACCGAACAGGAGCGAAATCTCCAATTCCTCGACTCCCTACTCTCTATCCGCGAAAGCGAAGTGGCTCCTATTATGAAGTATTTCCAAGAGGAGAACCCTGAGTCGGCCAACCCCACCCTCATCAGCAAAAGGCAGTCAATAGGTAGCTCTTTCGACCGCGCCTTAATAAAGGCTCACACCGATAAGAATGGCAACTTCTTCATCTCTTCTCACTATACCGGCGAAGCTCCTATTCACCACTTCGCCATCAAGGCCGAAGTGGGCGATATCTTTACCGTCTCTGATACAATAACAGATGATGCACTCAACCACGCTTTCAATGATGGGGGCACATACTGGGAGACTATCCGTTTCAAAAACGCATCAGATAATGGAGTGGGCGAATTTATCGCTAACCACTCCGACGAGAAGATACGCATCTCTCTCATTACCCCTAAGGGTAGTGGATACAAATTTATGCTTACCGAAATCGATAAACAGGCTATACGCGAGACATACTACCTCGCTACGCTCCTTCGCGAAACTATACACATAAAGGGGCAAATACGCAATGTCCGCACTAGCCTTAAGTACAATAAAGCAATTAGTAATTCTTCACTAATAAAGAACTAACAATGAACGTAGCACTAGTTTATGGCGGCTACACCTCAGAGGCTGTAGTATCACAACGTAGCAAAGAGGGTCTCATGACAATGATGGACCGTAACTCTCATTTCATTGTACCAGTACATATCACAGAGGATAAATGGACTGCCGAGCCTGTGGGCGAACCTTCAGTAGATATTAATCGCGACGATTTCTCGTACACTAATGCTAAGGGCGAGAAGGTGTCGTTCGACTGCGCTTATATTACCATCCATGGTAACCCTGGCGAAAATGGTCAACTCGGTGGCTATTTCGAGATGATAGGCCTACCATACTCTACTTGCCCTAGCCTAACATCGGCTATGACGTATGATAAGTTCGTCACAAATACCTTCCTCCGTAACCTTGGCGTAAATCTCGCTAAGTCTATCATGGTCGAAAGTACAACCCAATACTCTCCTGCCGAAATAGTAAAGGAGATTGGCCTACCTTGTTTCATCAAGCCTGCAGCCGGCGGCTCTAGCTTCGGCGTCTCAAAGGTTAAATCCGAGGCTGAAATAATACCTGCCATCGAAAAGGCTCTTAAGGAGAGCGCTTTCGTCCTCATCGAATCGCTCCTCACTGGTACCGAGGTAACTTGTGGCCTATATAAGGCTAATGGCAAAACTACCGTCTTCCCTCTTACCGAGGTAATACCTGCTAATGAGTTCTTCGACTACGAGGCTAAGTATACCCCAGGCATGGCTCAGGAAATTACCCCTGCTCGCGTACCCGATGCTATACGTGATAAGGTCCAAGCTACAGCTTCTCGTATATACGACCTCATGCACATGCGCGGTATCGTCCGTATTGATTTTATCATCTCTCCAGAGGGCGAGCCTTTCATGCTAGAGGTAAATACAACTCCTGGCATGACAGTAACTAGCTTCATCCCTCAACAGATACGCGCTGCCGGCCTCAAAACAGAGGATGTATTTAATGATATTTTCACCTCTCTCAAAAAGTAATCATGAAGTATCTTATAGTAGGTCTAGGTAATGTGGGCGACGAGTACGCTCACACTCGTCATAATATCGGGTTCGATATAGTAACTGCTCTTGCAGCTAAAAATGACGCCCCATGGGAGGGATGCCGCCACGGCGAAATGGCTACATACCGCTTCCGTGGCCACCAAATATTCCTCCTAAAGCCTAATACATACATGAATCTCTCAGGTAAGGCAGTAAACTACCACCTCCAAGACCAAAAGATCCCTATCGAGAATCTTTTCGTTTGCGTAGACGACCTTGCACTCCCTTTCGGCGCTCTTCGTCTTAAGGGTAAGGGGTCTGATGGCGGACATAATGGCCTTAAAAATATCAACGCCCTTCTAGGTACCCAAAATTATACTCGCCTCCGTTTCGGTATAGGTAACGAATTCGCTCGTGGCGGTCAAATCGATTTCGTCCTAGGTTCTTGGACCGACGAGGAAAAGAAAACTATTGACGAACGTATCGATCTCGCTACCCAAATTATACCTTCTTGGATATCAGTGGGACTAGAACGTACCATGACTCAGTTCAATAATAAGTAATCTTCCCCATGGACGCACGTATAGATAAATTCCTCTGGTCAGTACGTATATATAAGACGCGTACCATAGCGGCCGAGGCTATCAAAAAGGGACGTATCAGCATGGGGGGCACTCAAGTTAAGGCTTCTCGTACCGTCAAGGCTGGCGATACCATAGATGTCCGCGTCCCTCCCGCTACCCGTTCTTTCAAAATCATAGATATCCCTCGTAGCCGCGTAGGTGCTAAACTTGTGCCTAACTATATTACGGAGGTTACAACACCCGACCAGCTGGAGATAATCGAACTCCAACGTCTAGCGGCTTCTATGAACCGCCAAAAAGGTCTCGGTCGCCCTACTAAGAAGGATCGCCGTGATATCGACTCTTACTTCGGTGATATGGCCGATGAGTATATGCCTGATTTCGATTGGGATGACGATGACGATATAGATGATAACGAAGAATAACCAATTATGCTTATAGCTCAGAAAAAACGTAAGGAGAATATTGTAGAGTATCTACTATATATGTGGCAGGTTGAAGATCTCATCCGCGCCAATCGCTTCGATATTAACCTCATCGAGGAGCGAGTAATATCTCAATATGGGGTAACTGATCCTACTATCCACAACCAAATTACTGAGTGGTGGGAGAATCTTATAGAAATGATGCACAACGAAAAGAAGGAGGAGCGTGGTCATATCATCATTACTCAACATCTTATGAATGATGTGTACAACTACCATCTCCATCTCCTAACCCTCGAATCGGAAATCCCATACCAAAATGCTTTCCAAAACGCATGGCCAGATATCGAGGCCCTAATGGCTAAAATCCCTAATGGAGATAAAATGCATCACGTCGAATTGGCACTCACCGCCATATACGACTACTTCCTCCTTAAACTCCAAAAGAAAACTATCCTCGCTGATACTACCAACGCTCTCATGCGTATCAGCCACTTCATGGCTATCCTTAGCCAGAAATACCTCAAGGCTGAGGTAGAACTTGATGACGACCTTAACAATAAACACCAATTGTAATGAAACTCTCCCTAGCAGCACTTATAGGCTTATGCCTTCTTTCTCTATCTTCTTGCCAAGAAGAACAACTCGTATATCGTGAGTATATAAATCTCTCCGATGCATGGTATACCGATTTGGGTAGCGTCCAACTACCTGGAACTACCGACGAGGCTGCTCTGGGAGATACTATTACTAATCTCAACGAAACAGGTCACCTATCACGTCGCCATTCATTCGTAGGGGCTCTCACCTACGAGCATCTTATTACTATCCCTGAGTCGTTCCGCGATAAGCATATCTCGCTCGTCATGGAGCGTACTAAGCCTTCAACTCTTTGGATAGACGACGACTCTATCGCATCTTTCTCGCATCTATACGCTCCTCATATCTATGATATCACGGGTATCAAGCCTGGTGAACATCGCGTGCGTATCCGTATCGATAATGGCCCAAATGCTATCCTACCTCAGATTGGCGGCTCTCATGCTGTTTCTGAACATACACAGACTAACTGGAATGGCATACTGGGCCTATTCTATATCGAGGCTACAGATAATGCTTATATCCACTCTGTCCAAGTATACCCTAATACCGCGGATAGTAGTATTAAGGTCCGAGCCATAATAAATCGTACCGCAAAAGCACACTCTCAAAACATTCTCTCTCTTACTTGCGAAATAAAAAATTACGATGAACAAGGGTCCTCCCTATGTTCTCCATATACCTTCCAAGATACTCTCCGCTACTCTCAAGATACTATCTCGTTCTCTATGCCACTACCTCAAAACATAGAGTTGTGGTCTGAATGGCACCCTAATGTCTACTCGCTAGTTACATCTATATCTGTAGCCGATTCGGAGAATAAATCAATATCTGTCGATCGCAATACCACCTCTTTTGGTGTCCGCGATTTCCATACTGTAGGTACTCAATTCAATATCAATGGCAAGCGCACTTTCCTCCGCGGTAAGCATGACGCTTGCGTATTCCCTCTCACTGGCTACGCGCCTATGGACGTAGATTCTTGGCGTGCCGTATACCGCCGCGCTAAGGCTTATGGTATCAACCACTACCGCTTCCACTCATGGGCACCTCCTCGCGCAGCTTTCGTAGCAGCGGATCTCGAGGGTATATACCTCCAACCTGAATTGCCATATTGGGGTGGACTGCAGGAGGCCGACTCTACCCTGCTGACTTTCCTACACAACGAGGGGGAGATGTTGCTTGATTTCGTGGGCAACCACCCATCTTTTACCATGATGGCTCTGGGCAATGAGCTCTCTGGCGACACGGCTATCATGCATCGTTTCGTAACTGATTTCAAACGCCAAGATAATAGACATCTTTACTCTTTCGGTTCTAATAATTTCTTGGGTTGGATGGGTCAACTCAATGGGGAGGACTTCTGGGTCACTTGTCGCGCTGGCGCTGAACGTCACAATGAGTACAACTCGCACGTGCGCTCTTCGTTCTCTTTCGCCGATGCTCACGAGGGTGGCATTCTCAATGGCTCTTACCCTAATACCGTCTTCTCCTACGAGGATGCTCTCTCTGAGGTAACAATCCCAGTAATAAGCCACGAGTCTTGCCAATTCCAAATATACCCTGACTCTAACGAGATAAAGAAATATACGGGTGTCCTCCGCCCTCTCAATCACGAGATATTCCATCGTCGCTTGCGTCAGGCTAATCTCGACTCTCTCTCGCACGATTTCCACCTCGCCTCTGGTTACCTCTCTATGCTTTGCTATAAGGCGGATATCGAGGCGTGTCTGCGTACTATGAGTTTTGGTGGATTCCAACTTCTCGACCTCCAAGATTATCCCGGACAAGGGTCTGCTCTATGCGCTCCGCTTGACGCTTTCATGGACCCTAAGGAGTTCGTCGATAGCTCTTCTTTCTCTGCTTTCTGCTCAGAAATAGTGCCACTGGCTATCCTCGAGTCGTTCGTTATGCCGGCAGATAGCATCGCGTTCTCTTTCGCCGTGGCTAACTACTCAGAGAGGGCTTTGTCTCAAGAGGTGGTTCGCTGGGGTATCCGTAACGAGGCTAACCATGTCCTCACTAGTGGTACTTTCAAAATGGATGCCATCCAGGGTAATACTACATACTCTAAAAGAAATATCGTAGAGAATATCTCCGACTCTCTTAAGTGTGGCATGTCGTCTCTTATCCTTACCGTCAATATAGCTAACCACACTAATACATATAATATCTGGGCCATAAAGGCTAATCCTGATACAATAGATATCAACCCTTATATCTCTCACGCCCTAGACAACACTACCCTAGAACGTCTAGAAAATGGCGAAACAGTAATTTTCAACCCTCTTTTTGCCGACATAGATAGTATATCTGTGGGTGGTCTCTTTACGCCTGATTACTGGAATTATGCTATGTTCAAGTCTATCTCCGAGAGCATAAACCAACCAGTATCTCCTGGCACACTGGGTTATCTTATTGATGTCTTACACCCAATATTCAATAATAATCAATTTAGCTCAGCTCCTCATTCTGATTTCCAATGGTGGCCTATTGCTAAGAATAGCCGACCTCTTATCCTCGATAGCCTAAAAACTAATATACCTGTCATAGTTCGCGCTATCGACAATGTGGAGCGTAATCATAGCTTGGGTATCCTCCTAGAGTGTCGCGTGGCTAATGGTACTCTCATCATATGTACCACCAACCTAGAGGCTATTGCCGAATATGCCGAGGGTAAGCAGTATATCCGCGCTCTAGCTCAATATGCAGCCAACCCTACTTCTCTTAACATCCCATCTATCTCCTACGTGGAGCTACAGTCGCTCTTCCACTCTAAGGTGGAGGAGAGGGAGATCCAAGGTGTGAAGAATAATAGCGACTACAAGAGAAAACAATAATATTTCTTCTCTTCCTATCACCTTAATATAACATAGCAAATACCTCCCTATATGCTCGCTATAACCTCGCTATAACCAGGCTATATGCAGAGACTACATTTCCACCATCATACATCTTTGCTTTTACCTAACAATACATAAAAAACGAAGCGCTCTCTTAGGGCGCTTCGTCTTATCTTTTCTTATACTAATGGCTTATTTCACTCGCGTGGCCATTCCGTCATATCTGTCTGCTTTGGATTTAGGAACGTATATATGTAATTTCTGACCAACTCTTATTATATTTCTCCTTAATCCATTCCAATATTTCAAGTCGGCTAACCTAACACCAAATTTATTGGCTATGCCTCCTGGTACATCTCCATCTTTTACCCTATATATAAAGTGTACACTATTGGCTGGCACAGCCCCTCCAAAGGTAGCTTCTGATACGGGTACTATCTTATTGTTAGGGAAATACTTCTCCCTATTATAGGCATATACCGAGTCTTCTTGCTGCGCAAAGGCAAAGGTCATCTCTATAGGCAATCTCAATGCATAAGATTTCCCTCCTTCCATAGCAGGAATAATATCGTGCTTATACTGCGGATTTAACTCCCTAATAACGTCTAAGCTCAAATGTAGTACATTAGATACTTGGGCTAAATTCAATGGCTTTACTACCATTACAGTATCTGCTACTGGTGGCAATATACTTGGTGTAGCTCTTATCTGATGCTCTCCAGCATAGTTCATAGCGTATGCTGCTGCTATGAAGGCTGGCACATAGCCTCTAGTCTCTCTAGGCAAATGGTAATATATCTTCCAAAAGTTACGCTGCCCACCGCTTCTAGCTATGGCTCTATTTACATTACCCGGACCGCAATTATAGGCGGCAATGGCTAAATGCCAATCGTCATAAATCGCATATAGGTCTTTCAAGAACTTGGCTGCGGCTAACGAGGCTTTATATGGGTCTCGCCTCTCATCTACATAAGATGTTACCTCACAACCGTATCTCTTGCCTGTATAGTACATAAACTGCCATAACCCCGATGCTCCTACCCTCGATAGGGCTCTTGGATTCAAGGCACTCTCTATAATAGGCAGATATTTCAACTCCAATGGCATATCATTGGCATCCAACATCTCCTCAAAGAGTGGAAAGTAATACCTCGATAGGCCAAGCATCCTCTCTACCTGCTCCCTACGCTTGACTATATATAACTCTATAAATTTCTTTACCTGATTATTATAGGTCATCGGAATAGGCGACTGCAAGGCTTGCAACCTCTGCACATATACGTCATCTGTAATGCCTGATACTATGCTGTCTGCTAATACTAAGGTATCGGGTACCAAATCGTTAGTGGCCGACATCAATTGCGTATGGCTATTATACCATACCGATAGCATACTGTCTAGCTGGTTCTGCGCATCTTCTATATCATATAGTATGCTGTCCTCAATAGCTACCGTATCTTCAGCCAACATCTCTGCCAATGCCGCAGTGTCTGCCTCCTCTTGTGCACTAACTCTCTCGAGCGAAACAACACCCAACATTAATAGAAAAAATCCTAATCTCTTCATCTTATCCTTGCTCAAACAATTTTGTCTGTATATAATCTTTATACGATTTACCAATAGGTATATACTCTTCCACCCCATCAAGGGATATCTGATTGCCAAATAACGACCTTATCTTGTCTACCCTAACTATATATGATTTGTGTACTCTGATAAACTCTGTAACTGGCAACGACTCCTCAAGGGCCCTCAACGACATAAGTGCCAAATACCTCTCTCCTGTGGTCGAGTGTATCTCTACATAGTCTCTCAAGCTGGATATATAGAGTATCTCCTCATATCTGACTCTTATTATCTTATGGTCTCCCTTTACTAATATTACCCTATCTGTCAACGAGCCTTCTATCTGCCTACGCGGACTCTCCCCTTCTTGCTCTTCATCTGCTCTCTCTGCCGTGGTGGATTTCGGACTAACCTCACCAACTTCTCTTTCCTCTTCCGCAGAAACCTGACTAGCACTCTCTGTTACCTTATGTACATTGGTCATAGCTTCTCTCTGCGCTACCCTCTGCATGGCTTTACTTACCGCCTGCATAAACCTATCAAACGAAAATGGCTTAAGCAAATAGTCTAAAACATCAAGCTGATAGCTCTCAATGGCATACTCTGAGTAGGCAGTAGTAAATACCACTAATGGCTTCTGTATAGATAGCATCTTCAAAAAGTTGACGCCCGTAATATCTGGCATCTGTATATCAAGAAACATCAAGTCTATACCTCCCGCTTGTACCACAGGCAATGCCTCAAGCCCACTCTTATAACTACCTACCAACTCCAAGGTGGGTACCTTCTCTATAAACTCTTTGAGTAGTATCCTAGCAGGGAACTCATCATCAACAATAATACACCGTATCATAATTGCCGCTATTTAACGTGAATATTTAGGTATCTATCTTCATAAAAACAGAGAACGCACTATCTGTAGTCTCTATCTTTAACTCATATCTGTCCGGATATAGTATATCAAGTCGCTTCCTCACATTCTCTACACCTATACCTCCTACCACATCTTTGTTTATCGCTATAGTAGGTAGCGAATTCTTAACCTGGAATATCAATATCGGACCTAATGTCTTTATCTCCATCTGTAGCCACCCCTTCTTAGGGTTGTCTATATTGCCATGCTTGAAACTATTCTCAATAAATGGTATAATAAGCATAGGCTCTATAAGAAGCTCAGTATTGCAATTCTGAGTATCAATGGTAATATTAGGCTCAGAATCCATCTTAAGCTTCTGAAACTCTATGAAGTTCTGTATATACTCTATCTCCTTCCCTACCTTTACCTTCTTATTCTCCGAACCATAAAGAGTATAGCGTAGCATATCCGAGAGTTTCAATATCATCTCTGGCGTACGCTCATTCTTTATCACAGATAGAGCATAGATATTATTTAGAGCATTAAACAAAAAATGTGGGTTAATCTGAGACTTCAAAAACTTCATCTCAAACTCTATATTCTGATGCGTCAAATCTATCTCTCTCTTCTGCGACTTCTCATCCCTCTCCCTAAAAACATATACCATGGTGACCATCAGTATACCCAATATCTCCATAGTCCAACACATTACCCTAACGTAATTGTCTATCGCAGCTCCCTTTCCTAAAGCTACAGACACTCCCCAAGCTACACTCTCTACAACCGCAACAATGGAAACTATCGCAAGTACTAGATAAATATGCTTACGCTCTATCTTTTTCTTCTCCTTCACTATTCTACAAATAAAAACCTCAGCACGGCAACCTTTATGTTGCTATTGCTGAGGTCTGTTCTTTATTCTATATCTCCACCGCCATCACGCAGTGGGATAAACCATATCTCATTAATCCAATGGCTCCTTTGACTCGTATGGACGGAAGTACCATGTATCAGAGAAGAAGTTACCCTCAACTCCTACTGAGTTCAAAGAACCTGTTGTACCTGTAGCTACAAAAGGAACCTCCATCTGCTCGCCATCATGCCATGGATTTGGGAACTGCAATACAAATGATACCGCAAATCTACGTGCTGTTCCCTCAAATGAGGTCTTCTGAATCCAATAGTCATAATATGGGTTGTACTCCCAACAATATGTACCATATGTACCAGGACCGCCAGTAGCAAGGTATGCTCTCTGGCTATATGGATCACGACCATTTACTACAAATGATGTAGAACCCGAAATAGCAAGATTACGATAGTCATCATCAAATGAACCAATTGTCTGGTCTGCTAGGTCATTCAAGTGCTCCCACTCGTTTGTCATAGCATTGTAACGCTGGAAACCAATTACTGGCTTAGATGCAATACCACCTGCTACATAACCATACAACTGAAGCTTACCCTCAGCATTGTAACCCTCAGCTACAAAAGCAGCAGCTTGCGCACGAGGCTCACCTATAGATGTTACAGACTCCCAGTTCTCACCATCAAATGAGTAAAAATCACTCTTCTTAATGCTGATACAGTCCTCACCTGTTCCTACGAATGCCAAATCCTTACCGCTCTTTGTATTCTGTGCTATTGTACCATCACTCATTACAGATGTACCAGGAATAACAAAGGCTACAGCATAACGACATGTATCACCCTCATAGTCCTTTACCTGCTTCCAAGGATAATTGTCTGATGCCTCAATCTCACGCTTCTTAGCGTCAGACGCATTCTTGTACTCCAAAGCATCAAATGACTTTTGTCTCTCTGGGTCAAACTCCCAAAAATCCTTGAGGTATGTAATACCATTATAACCTGTACCTACATAACCCTTGCCATTAAGAGCAAAAGCTACCGCACCATTACGTGCACTAGTCACACCATCTTTATTGTACTTTGGCATAGGAGCTATAGCACCAGGTGCCGAGTACGCAATAGTACCATTACCTTGTCCAAGAACTGGCCTACAAGTAAAGAAATCTGTATAACGATCTCGATTCTCTGGGTTAATTGTATTAGCACCAGTACCAATGTAAGCTACGTTGTCAATTGTAAAGCAAACTGCGCCACCTCTCTCAGAACCAGCAAACGCTGTTCTAGAATCTACCCAGTTGCCCATGAGTTCCTCATTGTCCTCATCTTCACAAGACGTAAAACACACTGCTCCTAACGATAGTATTGCGAGAAGTGCGAAATACTTTGAGTGTTTTGCCATAATTTTATTGATATTCTTATTCATTTTTCTGTCGCAAAGCTACTAACTTTCCTTTAATCAACACCATTTTTTCGACAAAAATGTCATATCTTTTTGCAAAGTATTAAAATTTCAAGTCAAAGAGTCCCGCCACACTCTGCTTTTTTCCAAAATAAAAGGATACATCAACCATCGGGAAGGGCATCAATAGTGGCTTAACTCCCTCAAAATAACCGAAACTCAATATTCCGCCAAAGCTCACCGAACATATTGGAGTAATGAAAAACTCGGCCTCTCCTCTTCCCTCCAATGAGACTGGACTCTTCAATCCTGGCGTGATATGTATATATCCTCCAACATGGTAGGTCAACCATTTGTTCGCATAGCCATCTACCCACCCTTTCAAATGCATCCTATAGCCGCTCTTGCCATAGGTATTACTTCTTGGTGCCAACACATGACAAGCAAAGGGCCTCATCTCTACCTCATTTATCCCTATACCCCAATAGTTGGCCATACTGAGGGTTAATACTAAATATGGATTTCCAGTAGAGCAGTTAGGGTCAGACGACCATACATGGGAGTATAACAACTCATGCCCTAATTCACATACTTGGGCTTTCTCTTCTCCTGGCTTTATTATCTCATCTATCCCAAATTTCTCGGCTAACGTCATTCCTGGATAAAATGTAGATAGTGTAAGGTAAGAGGATATAATATTCAACTTTCCCCACTGTGCCCACTGATATTTTCCTCCTATAATAGGCCTAAAGGCTGCCTCTCCGATATTTGTCGATATCTCCCAATTATTACCTAATCCCCAACGACTATACTTCAATAGCGAATAGTTGCCTCTATCTTTTGGCGTCACATAGGCCGACTCCCAATGATATAGCATATCATCTCTATATAGGTCTAGCCTCTTCGTGCCTTTACCACTGTCTAAGTTCCTATTATAGGAATATTCATATCCCTCTTGATACGAATAGACCTTCTTCTTTCGTTGGGCATCTACAACCAATGCCGACAACATAAAACAGAACAATATGACAATGGCTCTATATCTCATCTCTTATATCACGGAAAATCTTAACGCTCTCCACTCATTACGCTCTTGTTTCTCCTCGAGTTTCATACCTAGGCTCTCCGCTTTTTCTACCAACATATCCACATCGTCTTCATAAAAGCCACTCAATAACAGCACGCCCCCACTAGCTAATGTTCCCCTATATATCGGAAGGTCAGCCAACAGTATATTTCTATTTATATTGGCAATAAAGACATCCACAGCATCGCTCTCCCGTATTACATCTGCTCCGCCTAACCTAACCTCCATATTCTCTACTAGGTTCAACGCGCAATTCTCTTTCGTGTTCTCTACACTGAAGGCGTCTATATCTATCCCAATAACATCTTTTGCTCCCTCTTTGGCGGCCATTATACCTAGTATTCCGGTACCACACCCCATATCTATTACCCTCTTCTCTCGTAAATCAATATTCAACAAGAAGTGCATCATCATCCCAGTTGTCTCATGATGCCCAGCACCAAAAGCGTTCTTGGGATTAATTATTACCTCTTTAGATATCAATGGATTACTCTCATGATGCGGACCTCTCACATAGTATACCCCATCTACCTCTATAGGCTTAAAGTAGTTCTTCTCCCACTCTTCATTCCAATCGGCATCCTCTACTTCACTAGCCTCTACGGTATAGGTCACACCCTCTATATAGGGGTCTATCGTCCCAATAGCCGACTCGTCAAAGTATTGTTCTTGCACATATGCCTCAAAGCCGCCCTCTATCTCTAAAAACGACTCATAGCCCAACTCTCCGAGCTGGGCTATCATGATGTCACTGGCATCCTCATTATAGGGAGTCAGTTTGTATATTACCTTATAGTAATGCATCGTCTTATAGAGCCATTACATTTGGTAATGCCGACACACTAGCTGTGAGCGATACTATAGAATCTGCATTTGGCATATTTACTACATAAGTCATAGCAACGTACTTACCATTTGCACTATTCTTATAAGATACCGCGCCGCCGTTGGGCATCATTGATTGTACTACTGCCAATGTCTCTTTGTCGTTTGGCATGACAAACTTAAACATATATCTCAATGGCCATTTCTTGGTCTTAAGCAACTGCTCTCTGAGGCCTTCTAACTGCTTTTGATTATCTTGTTGCATCTATCTATTTTGTTTACTTAATATTCATTACTACAAATGTACCACTGCTTTTCTATCCTTACCATTCATCCTTACCACAAGCGGCTCGCTTGCCCTAACATGTCTAAAGAATGGCGTTCTCTCAACCTCTTCTAGCTTCTTGATATTATCCCAAGCAATAAAGTCTACAGTACTACCATCCTGAACACTCAAATAACCAATATTCATAGAGGTCACATTATGGAAGAAGTGCGAGCCTAATGATGAGTCTAATGGGAAGTTCGGCAACGACATCTCTACTATCATCTTAGCTTTGGATATCTGAGCCCATTGTACTGGGATGCCTATAAACCTATCTCTTGTACCCCATCTACCAGGACCTATCAGTACGTAGTTCCTATCCTCTGCTATCATCTTATTATTCAGATACTCTATCTCCTTGGCCATAGTTTCAGTCTGCATATGGTCAAAGGTCTCTGGATCTACATAGATAATATCAGTAATATCACTTACCTCTCCATTACCTAAACTCTGTGTAGTATAGAGTATCGCTTTATCCTCTTCTGGCTTATCTACTATGACAGATGACCCTTGTAGCTCACTTACTATAGGCTTCATCTGTAATAGGTAGAATGATGGCAACTCATTTGGTCCGTCCTCTAGGTCTAATGCCCACTCTATCTCTACTGGCGAGCCCATAGCCTCTTTGGCATTTACAAGTAACTGCGATAGCAACTTAGCTAAAGGCACATAGTCATATTTCAAGATATCGGCAAAATTCACAATACGTGGACCATAGGCATCAAGGCCCGGCTCTATAGTATCATTATCTGGATTATATACCGAAGCACAATGTTTCAACGTACCATGTCTCTCTGCTTCACTAATATCTAGGGTTGCTAATGGTGCAGACTCACCTTTGGTCACATAGTCGAGGTCGTGTTTATCCAAGTCTACTGCCAAAAACTCTACCTGCGTAGTCTTTACCATATCGGCTGTAGACATAATGGCAATATTAGGCCATGCTGGTGAGAATCTATAGGCTTTACTTCCACCTACTACATAATAACCCAAACCAAAGCCAGCTACAGCAAAACCTTCGTCAGGCTTCATATGGGCTACTGGATAGTAGTTGTATGACTGTGCCGTTCCTGCAGCATGAGGATAGAAGTAATGGTCATACTTATTACCTACCAATGCTTGCAAGACCACAGCCATCTTCTCCTCCTCTATATTGTGCCTTATAGTCTGGAAGTAGGCTCTAGAAGAATCACTATATATAGAAGCATAAACCATCCTAATAGCATCTGCTAAGGCCTTGACATTCTTCTCTTCTGTATCTTCGTTATTAGGTACTAAGTATGTATCAAATACTCCAGCAAATGGCTGGTTCATCGAATCCTCCGACAAACTAGACGAGCGCACAGCAATAGGCGTCTTCACCTGTCGCACAAATCGATGCAACCTCTCCATCAACTGGTCAGATAGCGGTATCGAGGCAAATACCCTCCTCAACTGCATATACTCTATATCGCCCCCTATATAGGCATAAAGGTCGCCTCGCTCCATAAAGCGGCTAAACTCGTCGGTACCTATTATGGCAGTTATAGGCATTCTCAAATTGATATAATCTGAGAATTTCGATGTATCAATATTCTGAATCAAGGTATTGATGAAAGCTAAGCCTCTACCCTTTCCTCCAAGTGAGCCACTTGCGAGAGACATAATGCTTCGCTCATCCAATGTCTCCACATCGTCAAAGTCGAGTTTCTTTCCTTTTCTTCTCTCTGCAGTATGCTGGTCTATTATCTCTAATATCTCCCTCCTAAACTTCTCCATATCACCACCTTCATAGTCTTCAATACGAATAGTGCTCAACCTTCTAGCCAATGGAATCTCTCCTCGAGACATAATCCAAGATGATATTCTATTACCATGGCAGAATTGCGCAAGCATATCGGCTGGAATATTTCTAAAGAGTCGCTCAAACTCTTTCATACCTTTGGCTTGAGCTATTGGCTTACCAGATTGATTTCTAAAGAAGAAATCGCCAAAGCCTAAACGCTGTGTCAAGAAGTCCATAATCTCGGCTTGCATAGTATCTGAATTCTTATCCAAATACTCTACGCCCAACTTTTCGGCTATAGCCTTACCCTCTGGGTCAGATGTCTGAAGTATCATTGGCACACTCGGACTATGCTTAGTCATATATTCAAGCAAGCTCTCACCCGCTCGCGAATCTACCTTTCCACTTCTGTCGAACTCGAGGTCTGATATCACACATAGCAAGAAGTCTTTATACTTCTCGTACATATACATAGCATCCTCATAGTTTCTCGCATGGAGAATCTTCGGACGCTGACGCATCTTGGATATCTTATTTATCTCGTTTCTCTCCTCCTCTCCAAGCAACTTCTGTATCTGACCAAACACAATACCGAATAGCATCTGCAGATATTTAGAGTAATACACTGGAGAATCTTCCACAAGGATAATAACGCGTACAAGGCCTATTTTTGTATCGTTCTCTACATTGGCATTGTCTTCAATAGACTTCACGATAGAGAATAATATCTGCGAATTGCCACTCCACACAAACAACTTATCTATAGATGGCAACGTCATGGTGAGTTGCTCAAAATACTTGAGGTTGTTTGTCTTATTGAGCAACAAGTATACTGGAAGGTCCGACTGTTTCGCTTTAATATTCTCAGACAGGTCGATGACCGATTTATAATCAAGACCCACCATAAGTATCGCAAGGTCGAATCTAGTTGACGCCATCAACTCTAAAGCCTCAGCAGATGACGACACACCTGTGATACGAGGTAAGGAGAAGAGACTATACTGGTATATCTCTCCCATGAACTGCTCAAAGAACGAGTCGTCATTCTCAAGCGTAAAGGCATCGTATAATGTAGCTACAAAAAGTATGTTCTTCACCTTATACTTCATCATATCAAGGTAGACATACTTCTCTATCATCTGCTTATTAAAGAATAGCTGTAGCGGTTTCTTATCCTTCGTAAGAGTCTTTCTAAAATCCTCACTTACTGTTGTAGAAGCCTTCTTTGGAAAGTTATTATAAAGCTCGCGCCCTTTGTAGTTATTTATATAACCACACAACAAACGCGAAAGATTCATTATCAGTTGAAACTCCTCTTTCAAAAACGGCCCCTCATACTCTTGTGGCTTCTCTTCTAAATAGCATACTTGTATAATACCATTCTTATTATCAAGAGTCACAAAAGATTCTGCCATAGCCCAGCGTGTCTCTTTATACCCCTTCGAGCGTACATCATAATTCTCATAAACTATACGCACACATGTTATCTCTGGGTATTGCCACGATGCAGGTATAACATCTACTACCTGCTGAAGCGTCTCTTTTATATGCTGGTCTTTATTGAGTATAGCTGTCACATCATTGATGGCAGATAGCTCTTTCTTACGCTCTCTGTGTTCATATGTCAATGTACCCAGCAGCCGACTCACCAAATAGCTCTTCACCAATGCCATAGCGGTGTCGAGCGTACCATCTTTCTCGGCCTCATCATATACTACAAAATTGGGACGCTCATAGTAAACCTCAAGCAACAACTCTGAATGCTCGTCTATAGACACCTTCATGCTTCTACAATTGGGGGTAACATGAAACTCATCCGACATATACCACCCACCATCATATCCTATCCTTAGTGAATCTGCCTCAAGATACTGCGCTAATATCGCACACATTTGGCGCGACGCCATCTGCAAATTATTCATTCCCACAGTATTGCTCACCGAAACAATACTCGAATATAGTGCCTCTTTTGTCATTATAAACATATTTCGACTAGAGCACAAAGATAATAATAAAGAGATACAAAACGACGCCATCAAGAGCAATTCTTCACGCCACCCACTAAGCCCATGCGACTCAAATTTCACGATAAACAAGGAGGGAGTACGTGAGTGATATGACAATGGAGATAGGAAAATGTAGAATACTAGGATAAGGAGTTTGAGATCCCTTGTTCATCGTAGAAAAGGTATTGTGAGAGTACGAGATGCTCCCTTGTTGGTCGTAAATTATGTTGCTAGTTTTTGTGTTGTTTGGGTTGTTGTTGGATTTTGGGGGATTTATTGTATTGTTATTATTTTATTT
>JAUNDI010000073.1 GCA_030526155.1 Bacteroidia bacterium | reverse complement strand
AGAAATTGCGTTGAACGGCAAGGCTATCGCTACTGATTTGGTAACATGGGAGCTCGGTGTTAACTACACATATAATGACAACGAGATTACAGAGCTTATCGGTGATGATAACTATTTCGTAGAGACAGGAGGTATCTCAGCTGGTACTGGTACAAACTGCCAGGCTCATATGAAGGGCCACGCTATCAACTCATTCCTCGTATACCAACAGGCTTACGACGAGAATGGTAAGATGCTCGAAGGCGTAGTTGTAGACCGTAATGGTGATAATATCATCAACGAGTCAGATAAGTACATCTACAAGCAGGCTGCTGCCCCTATTACTCTCGGCTTTACATCTAAGCTCCAGATCAAGAACTTCGACTTCAGCTTCTCTCTCCGTTCTAGCATAGGTAACTATGTATACAACGATATCGCTAGTGACCGTGGTAATGTATCTTCATCTAACATGTGGCTCAACAATTACCTCACAAACACTATCACAAGCGCTGTTCAAGATGGCTGTCAGACAAATAGCATGCAACGTATCCTTTCTGACTACTACGTACAGAATGCTTCGTTCCTAAAGTGCGACAATATTACTCTCGGCTATAGCTTCGACAAGTTGTTCGGCAAACTCAATGGTCGTGTATACGTTGCAGGTTCTAACGTATTCACTATCACAAAGTATGATGGTATCGACCCTGAGGTTAGCGGTGGTATAGACAGAAATATCTACCCACGTCCATTCTCTGGTTTGCTAGGTCTTAGCCTTAACTTCTAATTTCAGCTCAACAATAAATAATTATGACAATGAAATTTAAATATATCATACCTGCCGTAGCGTCTGTCGCATTTTTGGGCCTCAGCACTTCTTGTGTGGATGACCTCGATGTGACTCCTATCGACCCAAGTACATTGATGACACCTGACTACGACGCTCTCCTTAATAAGTGTTACGCTCACTTGGCTCTCTCTGGTCAGGAGACTAGCGATGGTAATATTGATATCGACGACCTCGATGGTGGTACATCTGGTCTTATCCGTCAGCTTTGGAACTCTCAGGAGCTTACTTCTGATGAGGCAGTATGCGGATGGGGTGATGCTGGTATCGATACATACGTATCTGGCCTTTTGAACTCTGAGCACCCTATGCTCAATGGTCTTTACAACCGCCTCTACGTAGCTATCACTACATGTAACTACTACCTCCAGACAGCATCTGATTACAATGCTACATATACTGCTGAGGTTCGCGCTCTCCGCGCATACTATTACTCAATCCTTCTCGATGGTTGGGGTGGCAACGTGCCTTTCGCTACTACTATCTCTAGCGATAAGCCAAAACAGACAAATGGTCCAGATCTTTACGCTTTCATCGAGGAGGAACTCCTTGACGCAAAGGCTGATCTCCTTGATGCTGCTGTTCTAAACGAGAATGACGCCAACTATGGTAGAATCAATAAGGCTGCAGCAGATATGCTCCTCGCTCGTCTTTACCTTAATGCTGAGGTGTACACAGGTACTGCTCAATGGCAAAAGGCTTCAGATGCTGCTAAGCGTGTAATTGACCTCGGCGTATATAATTTGAGCTCTAAGCCTTCTACAGCTGCTAATGGCCAAGTATATACCGGTTACCAAAAGCTCTTCATGGGTGATAATGGTACAAATGGTGCTACAGAGGAGGCTATATTCTCAGTTAAGTTCGAGGGTAGCCACATGCAGACATGGGGCGGCGCTATGTTCCTCATGGCTTCAACATGGGATGGCGATATGAAGATTAGCGACCTTATCCAATCTAATAACACAAGTGAGGCATGGGGTGGTAACCGTGCTACTTCACAGCTTGCTTCTATGTTTAGCCTCACAGCAGATAACAGCGCAGGTCTTCTCACAGATGCTATCATCAATGTAGCCGGTGACGAGCGTGCACTATTCTGCTCAGAGGGTCGTAAGTTCTCTACAACAGCCAATCTTGGAGATTTTAAGTATGGTTATGGTGTTACTAAGTATCATAATAACACCCTTGCTGGTACTCCAGGCTCTCACTCGCAGTTCCCTGATATCGATATCTTCGTGATTCGTTACGCTGAGGCTCTCCTCACATATGCTGAGGCTCAGTTCCGTCTCGGTAACACTGCTGAGGCTCTCGCTCAAATTCAGGCTTTGCAGGCTCGCGCTAATGTTAAGGCTACATCAAACCACCGTATCGCTGCTATCACAGATGGTCACGAGATTCTCGATGAGTGGTGCCGCGAGTTCTACTTCGAGGGTCGCCGTCGTACAGATCTCATCCGTTGGGGCCTCTACACTGGCTCAGCTTACCTTTGGGAGTGGAAAGGTGGCGTAGCTAATGGTACAGCTCTCGCAGATTCTTACAAGATATTCCCTATCCCTGCTTCAGATTTGAACGCTAATAGCAATTTGAAACAGAACCCTGGTTATTAATCTTCATTCTAAACAGATTATACAATGAAAAATCTACTTATATGGGGTGCAGCCGCTTTGACATCAAGCTTGCTTTTCTCAGCTTGTGAGACTGATCGCGATGATAACCCTACAATAAAGGTGCCTGAGTCATTCCAACTCTTTACACCTGCTACAGCAAACCTAACCCTCGACCTTAAGCAGAGTAACGATGTCGTTACTCTGACTTACGAGGAGGCTCAGTTCGGTTTCCCTTGCGTACAAACATACGTAGCAGAAATCAGCAAGAACGAGGCTTTCGCTGCTGAGGAGACTTACCTCATTAACCAATTCACATCAACAGTTAACTCTATCGAGCTTGGTCTTAAGGAGATTAATACAGGTCTCAACTCTCTTTACGCTTTCGCTAAGGAGGAGACTCCAGAGGAGTTGTCTGTATACCTCCGTATGGTAGCTAAAGTGGGTACAGCTAAGTCTTACTCTAATGCTATTAAGTTGAGCTTCAAGCCATACTTCTTCGACCCTGCTGCTGCTAACGCTCTCCCTGAGTTGTGGTGGTTCATCGGTTCTTGTATCGCTGATGGCTCTTGGGGTAAGGATGGTGTTTATCCTTTGGCTCTTAGCGCTGATAAGACTAAACTCCAGTCTACAGTATACCTCACAAGCGCTGGCTTCAAGATGGTTAAGACTCCAGGTTCTTGGGACAACCAAATCGGTCAGGGTGCTTCATTCGGTGAGTTCACTGTAAATGATGGCGGTTCTGGTAATATTACTCCTGATGCTGATGGCTATTATGTAGTTACCCTTACAAATACAGATGGTCCTGAGTTGTCTATCAAGCCTATCGAGGGTGATGACCCAGAGGTTAAGGAGGCTATGTATATCTCAGGTAACTTCAATGGTTGGTCTGCTGATGCTACTCCTATGAAGGCTATCAATACTGTAGAGGGCGTTAATAACCATATCTGGATGTATGAGCTCCCTGCAGTAGCTGAGACTGATGCTGCTGCCGACGGATTCATCAAGTTCAAACTCAACCCAGGTTGGATTGGCCCTAATGACGCTACTAGCATCTACGCTCCAGAGGATTTCGAGTATGAGGTAGATGGCGATGGAAACTTCGCTCTCTCTGAGAGTGCTAGCGCTACAGCTACAAAGATTTACTATAACGATATCGACAAGACTTATACTATCGTAAAATAAAACATAATAATATGAATAAGATTATATTATCGGCTCTAGGTCTTGCAGCGTTGGGTTTCGTTAGTTGCGACGACGATTCTTATAACGATTGGACCAAAACAACCGAAAAAGAGACATATTCCCAAGAGTCTATCATAGAACTTGGTCTTAAGGCTACCCCTTCTTTCTCCACTGTAAATATGGCTGAGGTTGCAGAAGGTGAGACTTTCTCTATCGAGGTGACTTACTCTCTACCTGCTAATGCTAATGTTGCTCACAATATTGCAGTAGCTAAGGAGGAGGACCCAGCAACAGCAACTACTTTCTATGCTGAGAAGGATGGCCTTTTCACTGTAGAGGGCAACAAGATTGTCTTTACTGCTGAGCAACTCCAGACTATCGTTACTAATACTTTTGGTAAAGCTCCTGAAACACGCGAGCTTTACCTAGTAGACAAGATCATGTACTCTATCGGTAACATGACTTACGCTCCTGTATCTGTCATTACTGCTAAGGTTACTGTTACTCCTACTGCTCCAGTTATTGAGGAGGTATATTACTATCTCGGTAAATGCAATGGTTGGGATATGGCTAATTGCACAGACGAGTTTAAGTTTACACGTAAGGATGAGTCTGTAAGCGTATATGACGACCCAATCTTTACTCTCAAGATTGCAGCTCCTACAAAGGAGGTAGATGGCGAAGTGGTTCGTGACGATAACTATTTTAAGATTGCTCCAGCTTCTGCTATTGCTGCAGGTTCATGGGATAATGTAGTAGGTTGCGTAACAGATGGCTGTACAGATCTTACTGGTTCACTCCAGGGCGGCGGCGCAATTCTAATGCCTGCTTCTGATGGCGCTCTCTTCTACGAGATTACTATCAATATGCTCGAGTGCACATACTCTATCAAGCCTATCTCTTTCCTTGAGTTCATCTATACTCCAGGTTCTCACAATGGTTGGGATGGCTCTAAGGGTGCTCTCCAATCTCCAAATATGGATGGTCACTATGCAGGCTACGTTCCTCTCGGTGGCGAGTGGGGCTGGAAAGTTAAGGACGGCGATACTTGGTATGGCGCTGGCGCTGAGGAGAACACTATCGATGCTGCTGGTGGTAATATCGACGAGGGTTCAGAGCTTAAGTTCTATTACCTCGAGGTCGACCTTACAACTCTTAGCTTCAAGAAGACAGAGGTTACAAGCATCTCTATCATAGGTAACCCAGATACAACATGGGGTTCAGACGTAGATCTTACTTATGATGCTGAGAATAACTACTGGACAGTAACTACAGACCTTGTAGCAGCTGAGTTTAAGTTCCGTGTTAACCACGATTGGGCTCTCAACTTCGGTGGTTCATTCGATTCATTGGTTAATGATGGTGGTAACCTCAAGGTAGAGGAGGCTGGTAACTATACTATTACTCTCTATCCTACTTACAATGGTAATAGCCACTGTACAATAGTAAAGAACTAATGTAACTCTTATTTGTTCCGGTTATAAATTGAGGGCGAGGTTCATTCTTATGAGCCTCGCCTTTTCTATATGGCTTAAATAATAACTTTTATCTGCTTTCTGAGCAGTTATACTAATTCTCCGCTAACCTCGCTCTAACCTCG
>JAUNDI010000030.1:24371-33578 GCA_030526155.1 Bacteroidia bacterium | reverse complement strand
ATCCTTATTTTTTTACCAACTGCTATGACATCGTCTAAGGTTGGATGTCCCTTGCCATTGATAGATGTTGCATGCTCTCCATTATAACCATCTGAACACAATGTAAGGTCATACGCTGGGGCAAGACGCCATACCCACTTATCATCATTTTTCAACACTTGAAAAGTAAAGTTCTTACAATGGTCATCCTTATTATCTGTCAGATAATTAAAAATCATACGCCTATACATCTCCTCAACGTCACTCTCACTTTGAGTAAGAAAACCTGTAAGTGCTAAAAGATTACTATAATCCAACACAGGATTAGAGAGTGAGATTCCCAATATAGCGCCTGCTGTAATAGAATGGATTCTTTCTCCCGAATCAGTAATATCAAAACGTTTTGAAGCAAAATACTTACCATTGACAAGTTTAATGTCTGGTACATTTATACCACACTTTTTTGCTACTTCGTTATAGAGATATTCTGTCTGCCCCATATCCAAGGGGTCATAATAATGCCTAAATTTTATCAACCAATGTCCTTCTTCATCCTCAAATATAGCTTTGGGCCTACAGCCTCCGCTATTATTTGAATTGAATAGCAACAGTTCAGCATCATCGATACTCTTTTCGCTTAGCACCTCAAGCGCCATTTGCTGCAAGAGATCGAAATCTGTTATCAGTTCACCTTTATCAATATTTGTCTCTGGTTCGTATGTCAAGGCTCCCATACCGCTATTACCTACTATACTCAACCTATCAAGAGAGGTAAGAGTACGATCATCTATCCCTAGCTTAAGCAAACTTTTGTGCAATAGGTAGCGACCATACCCATCAGGGAGACTATCCTCAAAAACACCAAAATTGCCATAAAAAGGTTGTGGCTTAGCAATATATAACCCCGACTTAAGCTTCAACTCAAATGGTGATATAGAGAACCCTTCTGAAAGCCACTCTTTATCATACTCAAACGCGCACAACTTCCCATCTCCCGTTAGCGATATTGTGCCAACAGGTTGTCCATTATGTCTAACTATTAGACTCTCTACACTTTTCATCTCTTATATGCACGTTTTTTACCACTATTCTTCTTTATCTGGGTTAGCTCCTCCATTGTAGAGTATTTGGGCTGGGAGAAAATATTCTTTATCTCAGCAGTATACTCCAATGCCACAGCAAGAGAGATAAGATTGCGAAGCGATATGAGACCCTTCTGCTCAAATCTGATGACATTGGCTAGAGCAACCTTTGACTTTTCCGCTATCTCCTCCCTAGTGATATTTCGCTCAATACGGCGCTGCCTAAACTCCTTTGCTATATCCATAGCCATATCGTCAGGATTATCGAGAGTATAGCTATCCAAAAAAGCTAATATATTAGCACTATCATCCATTTTTACGCTATTACTAATAATATATTATCAGTTACAAATATAGACAAATATCCAAATAACAAGAGCTATATAGAATAAAAAAGGAGCCTATAGGGGCTCCTAATAACTATCGAGTTGTAGTATAAGGCTACTACAATACTGCCTTTTTAGTAAATTTATTTATAGCGTCGAGGTATGCATCCACAGAGGCTTGTACAATATCAGTACCTGCACCGAAGCCGTAGTAGATATGGTTCTCATACTCCACTTGCATATGTACCTTAGCTACATCGTCAGAGCCCTTATTAATGCTCTGGATGGTAAACTCCTTGAGTATCATATGGCGCTTGATAATCTGCTTGAGGGCGTTGATTGCGGCATCTACCGGACCGTTACCTGTAGCGGCTGCCTCAAACTTCTCACCTGCGATATCCAAACCTACAGAGGCAACAGGACGAACGCCTACACCAGAGGTTACCTGGAGGAAGTCGAGCTTGATATGGTGGTCCATCGTAGTATCAGCACCCGCCAATACAAGAAGGTCGTCATCATTTATCTCCTTCTTCTTATCAGCCAACTTGAGGAACTGCTCATATATCTTGTCGAGTTTCTCTCCCTCGAGCTCTACACCTAGTACATGGAGGCGGTGCTTAAGGGCTGCTCTACCAGAACGTGCAGTAAGCACGATAGAGTTGACATCCAAGCCTACCTCTTGAGGGTCCATAATCTCATATGTCTGAACATTCTTCAAGACACCATCTTGATGTATACCGCTAGAGTGCGCAAAGGCATTCTTACCCACAACAGCCTTGTTTGGTTGTACTGGCATATTCATCAAGCTAGATACCATACGGCTTGTTGGGTATATCTTTTGGGTATTGATATTGGTATGTAGGTCAAGATGACTATGGCACTTAAGTATCATAGCTACCTCCTCAAGTGAGGTGTTACCTGCTCTCTCGCCTATACCATTAATGGTAACCTCGCACTGACGAGCTCCATTTATAAGGCCTGATATCGTATTGGCTGTAGCCATACCAAGGTCATTATGGCAGTGTGTAGAGATAATAGCCTTGTCTATATTCTGAACATTATCACAGAGATACTTAATCTTTGCGCCAAATTCAGATGGCAAACAATATCCTGTAGTATCTGGAATATTTACCACAGTAGCACCAGCAGCAATAACTGCCTCTACTACCCTAGCAAGGTACTCATTCTCTGTACGACCAGCATCCTCGGCGTAAAACTCTACATCATCTACATATCTACGAGCATATTTTACCGCCTTTACAGCACGCTCTATAATCTCCTCGCGTGTAGAGTTGAATTTATATTTGATATGCGAATCAGAGGTACCTATACCTGTATGAATTCGCTTATGTTTTGCATATTTAAGAGCCTCTGCCGCTACGTCGATATCTTTCTCGACTGCACGGGTAAGAGCACAAATAGTAGGCCATGTAACAGCCTTAGAAATCTCAACTACTGAGTTAAAATCGCCGGGACTAGAGATAGGGAATCCGGCCTCGATGATATCTACGCCTAGAGCTTCTAGCTGCTTTGCAACTTGAATCTTCTCGACAGTGTTTAATTGACATCCCGGCACCTGTTCGCCGTCGCGTAATGTAGTATCAAAAATGTAGACCTTGTTATCCATTATGTGTAAAATTAAAAAATATCAGTCGCCAGCACCATTACTGGCGACTGATAGTATAGTGAGCCTTTTATGTTACTCTCAATTTGATTAGTTGTTCTCAGGACGGAGCTTACGTACTGTAACAGCTGTCTGCCACATCTCGCTCTCACGAAGAGCTGTAAGTTCCTTCTCAAGACCTACACGGTAGTCAGGCTTAGAGTTAGCGTCGATAGAGATCTGTGCCTCGTTACCTGTCTTAACCGAGTTGTAGAGCTTTTGTACAACTGGCTTGATAGCATCATGGAATGGAGTCATCCAATCAAGAGCACCACGCTGTGCTGTTGTAGAGCAGTTAGCGTACATCCAGTCCATACCCTTTTCTGCGAAGAGTGGCATGAGCGACTGTGTGAGCTCCTCTACTGTCTCGTTGAATGCCTCTGATGGTGTGTGACCATTCTCACGGAGTACCTCATACTGTGCAAGGAGAAGACCTTGGATAGCACCCATCAATGAACCACGCTCACCTGTCAAGTCTGATGTAGCCTCACGCTGGAATGTTGTCTCAAACATATAGCCTGAACCAATACCAATACCAAGAGCCAAAGTGCGCTGCATAGCCTTGCCTGTAGCATCTTGATATACTGCGTATGATGAGTTCAAACCACGACCCTCGAGGAACATACGGCGAAGTGATGTACCAGAACCCTTAGGTGCAACCATGATAACGTCTACGTCTGCTGGAGGAACACATCCTGTACGGTCATTCCATGTAATAGCAAAACCGTGTGAGAAGTAGAGTGCCTTACCTGGTGTGAGGTAGTTCTTCAATGTTGGCCATACAGACATTACAGCTGCATCCGAAAGAAGACACATAATGATTGTAGCCTTCTCTGCTGCCTCCTCAATACCAAAGAGTGTCTTGCCTGGTACCCAACCATCAGCTACTGCCTTGTCATATGTCTTACCTGGACGCTGACCTACGATTACGTTGAAACCGTTGTCACGGAGGTTGAGCGACTGACCAGGACCCTGTACGCCATAGCCAATTACTGCAATTGTCTCATCCTTGAGTGTGTCAAGTGCCTTGTTCAATGGGAACTCGTCGCGTGTTACCACCTCTTCGATAACACCACCAAAATTCATCTTTGCCATTTGTTCTTCTATATTATATATGTTATTATTTTTCTTTGTCTTTATTTGATTCTAACTCTTTCCTATACTCTTCGCGAGCCTCAAGATAGCTGTTTACTGGTTCAAGCGGACTTCTAGTTATCGCTACCCGTCCTGAACGCACAAACTGTAATACGCCATACTTCGATAGCTCTTCGTATAGTTCTGTAGTCTCATGACAGTGACCTGTCTTCTGTATTGCTACAAAGGTACGATTTATCTCTAGTATTTGAGCATTATGCTTGTGAAGTAACTGCTCAAAATTAGGGTCGTCAAGAATAGCATCTGTTGGTACTTTGTAAAGGGCCAACTCCTGATATATTATCTCATCATCCGTATAGTAGAATGCCTTGATAACATCTATCCTCTTCTCTATCTGCTTAACTACCGCGTCTATCTGCTTCCTAGATGTGCGACAAGTAATGGTAAACTTATGCACATTCTCAATAACAGTAGACGATACCGTTAAACTCCAAATATTGAGATTGCGACGCGTAAAGATTATAGATATCTGATTCAACAAACCTACCTGGTTCTCTCCGTACACCGTAATGGTGAACATAGTATTATTGTTCTCTTCCATCTTATATCTGGTACCATTCTTTAGCGTTCAACATAATGTCCGTAACACCCTTTCCTGGAGGTATCATAGGGAATACCATTCCCTCTTCTACTATACAAGCCTCAAGTATATATGGCTCGTCATTCGATAGCATCTCTTCTACTGCCGAGCGTAACTCTTCTCTAGTCGTTACTCTCTTATGCGCAAAACCGTATGCTTCTGCTATCTTCATATAGTCAGGGTTTATCATCCTAGTCTGTGAGTATCTAGCCCCAAAGAAGAGCTCTTGCCACTGTCTCACATTGCCAAGCCAGTTGTTGTTAAGTATGATAACCTTAACGCCTACCTTCTCTTGCATGATGGTACCAAACTCCTGAATGGTCATCTGTACACCACCATCACCACCAAAGTAACATACCGCACGGTCCGGACAAGCTATCTTTGCTCCTATGGCTGCTGGCAAACCAAAGCCCATAGTGCCAAGTCCGCCTGATGTAATCATACTCCTAGTCTGATTAAACTGCGAGTATCTTGCACCCATCATCTGGTTTTGTCCAACATCTGTTACCACAATGGCCGACCGCTTGGATACCTCTGCAACAACATTGATTACCTCGCCCATATTGACATCGCCTTTGCCTGGTTCTATCTCTGGAGCTATTACCTTGCTATACTCTGTCTCATAACACTTGTCAAACTCTGCCTCCCAAACATCATGTTCTGCCTCTGGAACAAGTATCGACAATAGGTTGAGGGCCTCTTTAGCATCAGCATGTATACCTAGGTCTACTGGTATTATCTTGCCTATCTCTGCTGCATCAATATCTATATGTATTATCTTGGCTTGCTTTGCATAGGTATCTACCTTTCCCGTTACACGGTCGTCAAAACGCATACCTACCGCCAATATGACGTCGGCTTCGTTGGTCTTGATATTAGGACCAATATTACCATGCATGCCAAGCATACCTTTGTAGTGCTTGAAGTCTGATGGTAATGCCGAAAGACCAAGTAACGTAGATGCTGCAGGAATGCCGGCTTTGTTACATAGTGCCATCAACTCCTCTTCTGCATTCGCTAATATGACGCCTTGACCATATACCACTAATGGCTTCTTGGCCTCTTGGAGCATCTTAGCAGCCTCCTGTATCTTGCTCTTCTGAACTGTTGGTACAGGTATATAACTTCTTATGAAGTTGCATGGCTCATACTTAAACTGCTCAAGTGTGCCTACTTGGGCATCTTTGGTAATATCAAGTACTACCGGCCCTGGTCGTCCACTTCTAGCAATGTAGAATGCTTTGGCTATAGCCCACGCTACATCTTCTGGACGTCTTATCTGGTAGCTCCACTTCGTAATAGGTAGTGTAATGCCTACTACATCTGTCTCTTGGAAGGCATCTTTGCCTAGCAATGCGTTGGAAACCTGACCAGTAATTACTACCAATGGAGTAGAGTCTACCATGGCATCTGCAATACCAGTAATAACGTTTGTAGCACCCGGACCAGATGTCACAACTACTACGCCTGTCTTGCCACATGCTCTAGCAAAACCTTGGGCAGCATGTACTGCACCTTGCTCATGTCTTACAAGAATATGTCGTAATCTATCTTGATAATCATACATCTTGTCAAAGACTGGCATAATCTGACCACCTGGATAACCAAAGATGGTATCTGCCCCCTCTGCAAGTAATGATTCTATTATCGCTTCTGAACCTGTCATTCTATTATGGAATATGGGTCTTTATATTACTCTATGATACGTGCCGCACCTTTATCAGCAGAACTTACCATCGATGCGTAGGCCATCAAGCTCTTTGGTACATTTCTCTGGCGTGTAGGGGCTGTGAAGGCTTTCTTGCCTCTCTTCATCTCCTCCTCACGTCTTGCTGCAAGCTCTTCGTCTGTGAGGTGTACACATATCTTTCTCGATGGGATATCTATCTCTATAATATCGCCGTCTTTTATCAAACCTATATTACCGCCAGCAGCAGCCTCTGGTGAGATATGGCCAATAGACAAGCCTGATGTACCGCCCGAGAAGCGTCCGTCTGTTATCAACGCGCACTCTTTACCTAGGTGCATAGACTTAATGTAGCTTGTTGGGTAGAGCATCTCTTGCATACCTGGACCGCCTTTTGGTCCCTCATGGGTAATTACCACAACGTCTCCACTCTTTATCTTGCCTCCCAAAATACCTTCACAAGCTAGCTCTTGTGAATCAAACACCTTGGCAGGACCCTCAAAGTGCCATATACTCTCGTCTACACCTGCTGTCTTAACTACACAGCCATCAATAGCCAAATTACCAAACAATACTGCCAAGCCGCCATCTTTTGTGTACGCATGCTCTACATCGCGTATACAGCCGTTTGCTCTATCTGTATCTAGGCTATCGTAATAGGTATTCTGTGCACCAAGGCGTATACAGAATTTATTGCCTGGGGCTGATGTATAAAGTTTCTTAGCTGCTGGTGTAGGGCGCTCACATGTAATGTCATAACGCTCTACAGCCTCTTTCAATGTCATACCATCTACTCGCTTGAGGCTAGTATTAACAAGTTTCGCCTTAGCCAACTCGTTCATAATACCCAAAATACCGCCTGCTCTATTCACATCTTGTATATGGTACTTCTGTGTATTTGGAGCCACCTTACAGAGGCATGGTATTCTTCTGCTCAATGCATCAATATCGGCCATCTTAAAGTCTACTCCTGCCTCATAAGCTACTGCCAAAAGGTGAAGTATAGTATTCGTAGAGCCGCCCATGGCTATATCAAGTGTCATGGCGTTCATAAAGGCATCTTTCACAGCTATGCTCTTTGGCAATACACTGTCATCGCCATCTCTATAGTACTTGTAGGTATTCTCTACTATCAACTTTGCTGCATCGCAGAAGAGTCTATGTCTGTTCTCATGTGTAGCTACTACAGATCCATTGCCTGGCAATGAAAGTCCTATAGCCTCTGTGAGGGAGTTCATAGAGTTGGCGGTAAACATGCCTGAACATGAACCGCATGTTGGGCACGCTTTCGCCTCTACCTTGGCTACCTCTTCGTCTGACAATGTGGCGTCGGCCGACTTGATCATTGCATCTATCAAGTCCAACTTTGTACCGTCCAAATCACCTGCCTCCATAGGACCACCCGATACAAATACTGTAGGTATATTCAAACGCATTGCTGCTATAAGCATACCTGGAGTAATCTTATCACAGTTCGAGATACATACCATAGCATCTGCCTTATGAGCATTTACCATGTACTCTACTGAGTCTGCAATAATATCTCTCGATGGCAATGAGTACAACATACCATCATGTCCCATCGCAATACCATCGTCTATAGCTATAGTATTAAACTCCGCAGCAAAACATCCTCTCTTCTCTATCTCACTCTTGACGACCTGGCCAATCTCATGTAGGTGTGTATGTCCTGGTACAAATTGTGTAAAGGAATTCACAATAGCAATGATTGGTTTGCCTACCTGCTCTGGCTTCATTCCATTAGCAGCCCAAAGAGCTCTGGCGCCTGCCATACGTCTACCTTGTGTGGTAGTAGCGCTTCTAAGTTCGTGCTTCATATCGTCAAGTTCGTATTTATATTACTAATTAAAAAGCCTCCTCACCTAATAGTGAGAAGGCCTTGTCTTTGTATGTCTTTCTATACTGCAACAACCATCTCACTCATTATCCTTGTACCACTAGGACAATAAGGTTTAATAGTAGGACAACCACTCGTATGTTGCGTACGTTATACATATCTTAATTTTTAATTGTGATGCAAATATATACAATTGTTCTATAAGTTGTACACCTTCATTGTATGAATTAATACCAAACAGACGCAAATTACGTGAAAGTGTAGTTTTAGACGGGCTTTTTGTAAGTATATCACGTATAACTACGCAAGCAAAATTAGAATCTCATCATTGAGTATATCCTTCCCTTGTGGCTCTTTTCTCGCCCATTTACCATTCTCAATAAGGTATTTCTTTAAGAATAAAAATACAGTCAAAGGAAATTCGTCTTTCTGCCACTGCTGATGATAATTCAACAAACCCATGCGCTTGATAAACTCATCAAGACTCCTTATGATAGGTAATACCAACTCGTCAAACTTACACGTAAAGGAGAGCAACTCAACACCCTCTTCACCAAAGAAATCATCTATTTGGCACACTTTTACACTTATACGATTCTCCTCCAACATCTCAATCTCCCAATTATACTGCTCATTCTCCCCATACCATATCACATGCTCCACATTCTGCTCCCCCCATAGGTGCTTAGGACATACTATCATATTCATTAATCCTGTCAATAAATCACCTAGCGGATTGCACACATTAGGAAGGGAGAACTCAGCGAACATATCGTCTCCCATCGTCAATGAAGCATTGGCCAATCCTGGCTCAACTATAGTATATGTAAAACTCGGTGCTTGTAAATGCATCGTACTTCGTGTAAAACGCCCAAAT
>JAUNDI010000030.1:10413-24306 GCA_030526155.1 Bacteroidia bacterium | reverse complement strand
GATACTCTTTAGCCACCATACCTTACACTTTGTCAAATCCTTTATTACAAAAATTGCGATGAACAAGGCACCACCCACTCCTCATCCTAGCTAGCTCTAGTCTATCTAGAACAACTAAAATAACTAGAATAACTACAAAAAATTGCGAGCAACAAGGGACCAAACCGTATCCACCCGCCCCTAATTCTAGCCCCCTCTAGTCTATCTAGAACAACTAGAATAACTAGAATAACTAGGACATCTCCCCCCACTAGAACAAAAAACTGGCGCAGACCGAAATCTGCGCCAGCACATAATATCACTTGTTAGAAAAGCTTACCTCTACTTCTCGATGATAGTAATCTTTGTCAATGTTGCAGCTGAACCTTGCAAATTGAAGAAGTATACATTATCACCCGCCCAACTTGGCTGGTCGTTAATCATCGAATCAAGAATCTCTTGTGTCAACTCAAGCTCATACTCACTTCCCTCTGCCATAGGTATAGTAACATCAGCACCAAGTATATTACTCCAGTTGGCATTGTTGAACTGCATCATACCACCTTCAGCAGCCTCATAATAGAACTTTAAGATTGAGCCTGCTTTACACTCTCTGAAGTCATATGCATTGAAGTTCAAAATCTTACCTGCATCATCACTCCATGACAACGTTACACTGCCTTCCCAAATAGTCTTTTCTGCAGCACCACCAAAGTTCTTAACCCAAGATACAGAAGAGATAATAATACCCTGACCTTGGAGGATTATTGAATAACCCCAATCTGAATATGGGAACAATGCTGGATCAAGATCAACATAGTCATTCTCCTTTAAATTATTCAAGTTAGCTACCTGCTCATCATTGCCATCAGCCTTAGCTGCCCAAGCCATCTCCCAGTGACCATTGTAAATCTGTATTGCAGGGTCTTCACCTGTAATTGTATAATGCAATCTAATCATTGCACCCTCTGGTACAGAAGAGAAGTCAATCATTGTCTCATGATTCTCCCAAGCTACCAACTCAATTGGTGTCTCATAAAGTACCTCTTCTACCTCACCAGCAATAATTTTAACTTCAAATTCATATGACTGGTCACCAGAGATAAGCTCTACCTTCTTTGTACCAACATTTGCATATGTCATTGGGATGTAAAGTGTAGCATCATCATACTTGATATATGTTACCTCTTTACCATCAAGCTTAACTGCTGTCAACTTGTCAAGATTAGCTACCACAATAGCACCTACATTACCTGCTTGGTACGACTTAGCTACCTCCAAAGGATAACAGTATGTTACAGCCTGAATCTCTACCCACTGGAAATCTGCTACTACCTCACCGTTGATCATCTCAACAGTAGAGAAGTTGCTACCACTTGCTGTGTGTGGGAACAATACTGTAAACTCTGTAGCTGTATGGTTCTTGAACTCTGTCAACACCTCACCTGAAGGGAGTGTGAGCGACTTAATCAAGTCAAAATTCTCACCTGTATAAGTAATCTCAGAACCTGCTGGCAATGGCCAAGCGCTAACAGCTGCACTAATAGGCTTGATAGTCTCAAGTGTTGTAGTTGCTACAACCTCCGACTTAGTAATAACTTTTACCTCGCCCGACTTAGCCATTATTGGCAATACCAATGTAAGCTCTGTACCAGCCTCGTTAACCTCAAACTCTTCTACTGCATCCGCACCATCAAACTCTACTCGTGCTACTAGGTCAAGGTCAGCACCCTTAATGATCAACTTAGTGCCGTTCTTTACCTTGTTACCAAGCTCTGCATCAGCAGCATTAACAAGAGCCTCTACAGTAGCTGCCTTTGGTGCCACATTGATAAGGTCTGTAGCAATGCCAGCGTAGCTTGTAGATACTACTACACCTGCCTGCATAGCTGCTGGAGCAGCAAATGAAATCTGTGTTGGGGAAACATCAAAACTTGTTACCTTAATACCACCAGGGAGTGTCAGGAACTCTACAAGGTTCAAATCTGTACCCTTGATAGTAACAACATCACCAGGATAGATATCTTTTACAGTTGCCACCTCAGCTACAGCTGGCTGTGCCAATGTAACCTCACCCACTGGTTGCTCAGTAGCTATCTGCTCTCCATTTACCTCAGTATAGTAGAGAAGTACCATCTCACCTGTAGATGCATCTACAGGTACAGATACCTTAACCTCATTACGTGATATCGACTGTAGCTTTACCGCCTCACCTGTTGCAAAGCGTGCATGTGTAAAGTACTCCAAGTAACGACCTGTAACTGTGAATACATCACCTGCCTTACCTACCTTTGTATAATCACTAATCTCTACCGGCTCAGTAAAAGCAATAGGCTCTGATGTCTCCAACTCACCGCCTGAATAGATGAGTCTTACAGTACCTACTGTAGCCTCCTCAGGAACCAAACAACGGATAGTATACTTGTCTAATACCTCTGGTGTAGACGATACCTCAACAGGGAAAATAACATTTGTTATCTGCTCAAGTCCACTACCCTTAAATTGCATGTAGGCACCACGTGTTACCTGTAGCTGAGCAGCAGTAAGAGATACACCGCCTTTTATCTGACTCGTGTTGTAGTCGTCATCGTCACATGAGGTGAAAACACCTGATGCAACAACCAATGATGCGGCCATCAACATCGATATGGTTTTCTTTAATGTCTTCATTTTCTTTCTCAATTAAGAAATTACTTAATAGATACAGCACGAATATTATCAAGCTTGATAATTGGCTTGCCTTCTGTACCATTTACACCACCGCTCCAAACAAAGATTGTCAAGCTAGCAAATGATGTTGGAGTGAGTGAACCACTAGCCTTTGTACCATCAGAACCATAAATGAACTCTGAGAATGGTATAGTCACTGTCTGCCACTCGCCATTGGTATCAAATGAACCTGATGCCTCCCAAGGACGATACAAACCTCTTGGTAATACTGTATTGTTGAAGTGTGTATTGTTTGCAGCAAACAATGTAACGCTATTCTCACCCTCTGCTGGAGCAAAAATCAACTGCATTGCACCTGATGTCCATGGGTTAGACTTTGGAACGTTAATCTCAAACTTCAATGCCATCTTCTCGTAGTTTGTAAAGTCTACTACGTCAAAGAGCTTAGCATCTGGTACGAAGTTGCTGTCCCAGTTACCACACCAATACTCGAAACAGAACTGGCCATCATTCCAGCCGCCCTCAGCATCAAGTACTGAAGAGCCATCACCCATCTGGAGGTAGTAACCGTCAAGACTAGTCTCGTCATTTACCACAATTCTAGGGTGCCAGCCATGGTTAAACTTGCCATCAGCAATAGATACCGACTCATGTGCAAGCTCACCCTCAAAGTTGAAGAGAATACCTCTGTCGTCGTTGAAGTAGAACTTAGATGCTGTCGAACCATACTTTGTAGTTACTGTAATAGGACCCGACTTTGTACATCCCTCAGGAATCTTGAACGATGCCTCTGTCTTAGATAGTGATACATACTCTGATATTACCTTACCATCAGGCATCTTCACCGTCATAGGTGCCTCCTCATAGTCGAGAAGGAAGTCACCAAGTATTGTAGCTACATCACCTGGCTTAACCTGCTCACACTTGAGCGATGATACTGTTGGAGCAGGAACATCAACACCAAATGAGAACTCAGTTACTTCACCATTCTTATTTGTCATATAGATCTTGTCTGTTGGAACATCTGGCAATGTGCTAGGTACTGTAACAAACAATGTATGGTCTGTAATCAAACTTGTATTCAAGATGGCTTCACGATCGTTAAAGCAAAGCTTTGTAACCGAACGAAGATTGTTACCCATCAATACTACTCGCTCTCCCATGAAGGCTGAGAAGATAAGCGAATCAGGGTTCGTAGGCTTAACTACATAGATAACCTCTGGAGAACCACCTGCTACCTCGTATTTATCTGGCTCGTCCTCACATGCTACGAAAGCAAATACCGCTGCCGATGCAAGTGCAAGAGTGCGACCAAACTTTAGTATATTATTCATTGTGTTCATTGTCTAATTGTTGATTAGTTATATGAAGGTACTTCCTGATCAACTGGCTCCTCACTCAAGTGTGGATTAGTAAGCTTATCTGTATCAGGGAATGGCAACTCAAAGCTGATAGTATTGAAGTCGATAGACTTGTCAACCTTGTCATCGTAACCACAATTTGATACATCCCAGTTCTGATAACCGCTCTTGAAGTATGTCTTCAAAGCGTCTGTGATACCATATATTGTACCTCTCTTCTGCGAAGCAAGCTCTGCTCTTGCAGCTGCCTCATCATAATATGCAAGACGTACAAAGTCATACCAACGATCACCCTCGTAAGCCAACTCAAGACGACGCTCTTTCCAAACCTCTGCCCATGTGAGCGACTCTACCTCCTTGGCACCTGGACAAGCTCTCATATGTACCTTGTTGAATGCGTCAAGTGCCTCAGCATTTGTTGTTGTCTTACCATCAATGAGTGCTTGTGCCTCTGCAAGGATAAGATATACATCAGCAAGACGGAGAAGGTGTGTAGCAAGAGCACTAGCCATACGGTCGTATGCAATACCACAGCCCCATGTACCATCTTTGTGGTCAAATGCATCACCTACCAAGTGCTTAACTGATTGTGCACCTGTATTAATACCTGTCTGACCTTGTCCTGTCATCTTATTTCTTGATGCAATCACATCTGCATCATCGTTAAATACGAAGTCAAGCATCTCAAAACCACCCTTAGAGAATGTTGATGCATAATCCTCCCAGAAGTACTCATATACGTCACCTGCCATCATACATGTAGCTTTACGACGTGTATCAGCATTCATACGTGATGCCGAAAGAGGGCTATCGCCAAATGCCTCGATAAGGTCTACTGAAGGACCAGCCCAGCCGCCCCAAATATCACCAATCTCATTGAAACCACCAATAGCAAGGTCTGATTGGAATGAGTTCTGTGATGTCCAGTCAGCACCTACAGTCCATCTCCAAGCAATAAGGCTCTCTGGACATGTGTTGTACAATGGACGGAAAAGCTCAAAATAGTTTGGCTGAAGTGTACGACCTGAGTTATTCTTTACGTCAGTAGCATACTCTACTGCCTTCTGCAAATCCTCTTTGTTAAGTGTACCTGTTACACCTGCCTTTGCCAAGTATACCTTAGCAAGAAGACCCTTTGCAGAGTACTGGTCAATACGACCTGCTGTAGATGGCTTTGATGGAAGCCACTCAATAGCCTTCTCCAAACAGTTTACGATATATTGGTATACATTCGCCTTTGTAGCTCTATAAACCGAGTTATAGTTGCCAGAAGCCAACATATCTGTATTGTTATGGATAATAGGTACACCACCAAAGTTACGTACAAGGTAGAAGTATGCCATTGCCTTCCATACAAGGGCCTCACCCTTAACCTCTTTTCTTACTACTTCAGTAGTAGCAGGACCTGCCAACTCATCAACATTCTTTATCAATGTGTTACAGTAAGCATTTACCGACCACAATGATGCAGACATATTAACAAGGTTCTCGTCTGTACCGTTTACTGTAAATGTCTGATATGCACATGTCTTGTTCATATTACCAGACATTACCTCACCAATATCTAGAAAACCACGCTGGAAATCATACCAAGGTGAGTTATATATTGTTGCAGATGTAGAGTGCAACTGGTCGTTGGTCTGATAGTAGGTAGAGGTGTTGTAGCTATCCTCACCTGGTCTATCAAGGAAGTCCTCACACGACGTAGCACCAAACAACAATGCCGAAGCTGCAACTGCGTATTTTATATTAGATAGATTCATAATACTCTATGCTTGATTATTAGAATGTTACGTTAAGACCGAAAGACCATGTCATTGGTGAAGGGTAACGGCCGTTATCCAAACCATATACATTAGCTGATGCCGAAGAAGCACCGATCTCAGGGTCATAGCCTGAATACTTAGTAAATGTAGCTACGTTCTGAACGTTTACGTAAGCTCTTACATTATCGAGGTGGAGTGTATTAATAACCTCCTTTGGCAATGTATAGCCAAGTGTTACGTTCTTAATACGGATATATGAACCATCCTCAATGTAACGATCACTTACACGGTCATTATCGTTAGGGTCATTCAAGGTAGCACGTGGCAACTTACCCTCAATAGCTCTTAGGTTTGTTGCATCATCCCATGCATTCCATACTGTCTGACCATCTACAACTACACCATTTGTGTAATCCTTAGTTGGGTCAATAATCTCAAGTCTTGTTCTGTCAAGAACGTCCTTCTGCTGGTTAGACCATGCTGAGTTCATGTGGGTAGTCTTCATATTTAGATAGTTGAAGATCTTATTACCATACGAACCATTAACAAATACTGTCAAATCGAAGTTCTTGTAACGGAATGAGTTGTTCCAACCAAATGTAAACTTAGGCATTGGAGAACCAATATTTGTCTTATCCTTCTCGTTGATAACACCATCACCATTTACATCCTTATACTTCTGGTCGCCAATAAATGCTGTCTGATAGCTGTTAGGAGCAATACCTGAAGCTGGGTGCTTGATAGTCTCATCTTTTGGAGAGGTCATCAAGTCATTGTAGTCTTTGTATACACCATCACACTTGTAACCGAAGAAGCCATAGAGGCTCTCGCCTACTGTAGAACGTGATACTACATCTGACCACTGACCGTAGCCCTCGATAGCAGGACCATCATACTCTACCAACTTGTTGCGGTTGAATGAAATCTGGAACTCTGTATCCCAACCAAACTCCTTGTCGAATGGATGAGCACCAAGTGTAATCTCAATACCCTTATTCTCAATTGTACCATAGTTACCATAAGGTGCAGCAAGAGCAGAAGAGCCATTACCACGTGTACCCATATATGAAGGCAACTGGAGCTGTGCAAGCATATCCTCAGATGTCTTCTTATATGCATCTACAGTAAGAGTAATCTTCTCATGGAGGAAACCAAGGTCAAGACCTACGTTAACCTGCTCCTGTGTCTCCCATTGTACTGATGTATTAGGAATATTTGATGGACGCTGACCAAGACCGAAGCCTGTAGCCATCTTCGAGAGTGATGCACCCCACTTATATCCACCAATTGATGAGTTACCTGTCTGGCCCCAACCGAGACGAACCTTACCATTTGTAAGAATACTATTTACAAAATCTGTATCCTTCAAGAACGACTCGTTTGTAAAGCGCCAAGAAATAGCTGCAGCGTGGAAACCTGCCCAACGACAATCAGGACCGAAGTTTGAAGATCCATCACGACGATATGTATATGTCAAGTTGTAACGACCGTCATAACCATATGTAGCACGACCGAATACTGATACCATAGCTGATGAGCCAAAGCCCTCGCTAATCTTAGGGTCACCTGTACCAAGTGCTGGGTTGTGAATAGCATCCGACTCAAGACCTGTATTTTGAATGCTCAAGAAGTCATACTTCGACTCCCATACCTCATGACCAACCATCACTGAGTAGTTGTGCTTCTCATTTACTGTGTCTGACCATGTGAGGTAGTTCTTTGTCATCCAGAATACATTGCTGTTACGCTGGTTACGTGCTGTATTTGTAGCACGGTTCCATGTACCAAGGCTTACCATTGGCTCATAGTGCTGTGCACGTGAAGAACCAAGGTCAAAACCAAGTTCTGTATGCCATACAAGGTTCTCTATTGGACGAACCTCAAGGAAGATATTACCATTGAACTTTGTACGGTTCAAAAGGTTCTCATTCAATACTGCAAGAGCAACTGGGTTTGGCTGAGATACATTCTCCTTTGATACACTAGAGAAGTTACCATTTACATCATAAATAGGAAGATCTGGAGGTGTAGTCAAAGAGTACATAATAACACCCTCATCCTGGTCAGCCTTCAAAAGACGCTCTTTTGTCTCTGAATATGTGAGCGATGCACCAAGCTTGAGATACTTATTAAGGTCAGCATCCAAGTTTACACGGCCCGAAATACGACGGAAGGTAGAACCAATAATAGTACCATCCTGATCCATCAAACCGAGAGATACATAGTACTTAACCTTCTCAGAACCGCCTTGTGCAGAAAGCTGATGCTGATGCTGGAATGCTGTACGGAAAATAGCATCCTGCCAGTTTGTACCCTTGCCAAGAAGCTCTGGATGAGCAAAATCCTCAATAGCCTCAAAGTTTCCTGTGTTAGCCAACTCATTGGTATACTCAGCAAACTCTCTGAGGTCCATAAGCTCAAGCTTATTTACCTGGCGGCTCCATGCTACCATACCCTCATATGAGAACTTAGCATCACCTGCCTTACCACGCTTTGTAGTAATAAGTACTACACCATTGGCACCTTGAGCACCATAAATAGCTGTAGCAGAAGCATCCTTCAAAATCTCCATGCTTACAATATCCGCAGGGTTAATTGTAGAAAGTGGAGAGATAGTAGATACCGAACCATTACCAAGTGCATCACCCAAACCGTAGTCAGCACCCGACTGTCCTTGTGATTGTATAATCACACCATCAATAACGTAAAGTGGCTCAGCATTGGCATTAATAGTAGCCTGACCACGTACACGGATTGATGAAGAAGAACCTGGAGCACCAGAGTTGTTCACCGATTGTACACCGGCTGCACGACCTTGCAACGACTGGTCAAGGTTTGTAATAATAGATCCCTTAATTGCCTCCTCGCCTACTGATACCGAAGCACCAGAGAGATCCGATTTTTTCATTGTACCATAACCGACAACTACGATATCATCGAGCTCTGTCGACTCTGGCTCTAATTGTACATTAATAGCGCCTGCGCCAGTCACAGCTGCCTCCTTATTGATATAGCCAATGAAAGAGAATACAAGTGTGCTACCCGTAGGAGCTGAAATAGAATAATTGCCATCAAAATCAGTGATGGTACCTGTAGTTGTGCCTTTGACAAGAACATTAGCACCTGGAACAGGCGCTGAGGTCTCATCTATGACACGACCTGTTATCTTCACATTGTCTTGAGCCCACAACATCTGTAGACCCATACATAGACATAGAAGTAAAGATAGAATTCGTGAATTACTTTTCATAAACGCTATGTTACTTTGTTTGTGTTTTAGACTAAACGAAAGGCTCGCGTCACCTTCCGCCTAACAATTACAAAATTACAGCGAAGTATAAAAAGCTATTAATACTATTTTGACATATCGCAATACAAATTTAACTATTATTAAATAACTGCGAAACGTACATCCTACCTCAAGAAACAGTTGAGAGCTCCATTAGCCCCTGCAACAACTATGCTATTATTTGTCTGAACCATAGGCGAAAAGGCTGGCTTGGGATAGCCCATTGCCAACTTTCCCGAAAGGTCATATAGGTAGGTTAGACGCTCATCAGCGTCAAATATCATAATCTGACCGTTTTTTGTAAGGGAGATATCTGATACTTTTCCGACATAAATAGGCGTCTGCCTCTCTACAATACCCTTATGAGAGTCAAACTCTATCATCAAACTATCAGTCACCGCTACAAATTTCGATTTCCCAAGATGTAGCAGATGGTGCTTCCTACCCTTCATCTCAGGTATATCATATGTCTTCACATCACCACTTGGCACCTCTATAGTGGCCATCATGCCATCTACAGTAGATGTAACGAAATGCGACGCCCCATTATTATTTACCCCATCAAAATAGATATTACTTTGAGGATTAGGCGCAAAAAGCATAGACAACTTTATCCTCTCATTACCTTTTCTATCTAATATATAGGTCCTGAGATTATCTTGCATAAGTATATAATCCTTACCCAATGCCACCTCATGCCGTACTGGCTGAGTAACCAACCCCTCTGTAGATGGTATCTTCCAACCCTCTATATGCTTAGTATCCGGGCCATAGAGGCTAGTCGTCTTATTATCGCAAGAGATAAACAGACGGAAGTCCCTAGAGTCATTATATACTATATAGGAGACCCCACTAGTAGCCTTCGCCTTAAGCTTAATAGGGAAATCCGCCGTATTATTACCATTCCTATCTATCAACTGAATAGTATTTTCTGTAGCAAATAGATATTGGAGTTTCTTATTCTTATAATAATCTATCTGCTGTACATCGCCTACTATCCTACCATCTACCTTTCTCTTCCAAAGGGTCAAGCCATCCGAATTAATAAGATATATATAGTTATCTGCATCTTGAACTAGATACTCTATAGATTGCGTATAATGGTTTACTACCGCAAATGGCTTACCTACTATATCTGCATCTAGATGGGCCTGCCAACGTGTAGGTGGCTCCGCACTGAGGTGTGTATTATTGTCTATATTCAGACATATATATGGTAGATTATTCACCTTGGTAGTCTGCATACCAATAGTCTTACACACTTCAGTATCGCGCATCATGCACTTTTTCCACATAAAGGCAGAACACCTCTCTGGGAAAAGATTCCTAAAGTTCCTAAATGCTGCGTCATTTGCCATGGTGCGATTTTGCATATTCTCATATAGTACCCTACGAAGAATATTTATCTCATTGGCAAAAAGCAAGCAGTTATCAAATCTCAAAAAGTACTTATAAGGTACATCCTCTGTAGATAATAGGTCAGGTAGGAAAAAGAGCTCCTCTGTACTATTAAATGCCCTATATACAGGTACTGCCACAGTAGCAAGGGGCGATAATACGTCTACTTGCACCACTTGCTGTCCGTTATTAAGGCCTACGAGCAACTCATTAAGAGCCCCTTGTAGCACAGTACCATTCTCGCCCATAAGGAAAAGACAACGAGAATGCTGAGGATTATCAATATCTAGCGAGACAAGAGCTAGCTCATTGGCAAACAAATCTGCCAACTTAGCCTCTATATCTACTTTACATCTCTCATTCAATGTGGCTTGTAGCTCTCGGTACCCTTCCTCTTTATCGTGCTTTTTGAGATAACTCAAATAGGTCTCGTTGGCCAACCCTCTTGGTGCCTTAACAAAACACTGCATATCTACAGCACTAGATGGAATATACTTATCTATTACTATAGGTGCCGACTCTGTTGCTACAACATAAGAGAGTGTAGTAGCAGTTTCCGATGACGACATACCACTAGCAGCTATGCGGGAGTTTACAATATCTACATCAAGTTCTGTCCATACTCCTCCGCTTAACTCTTCATTAAAGTCACGCACAAAAATCGATAGCGGAGAGGCATCAGAGGCAATATGCATAAGGGTATAGAACGACTGTAGCGATATCAACTTCTTATTCTCTTCCGTAACTACTGAAGCTAATGCGTCAATCTGTCGAGAGTAGAATACACACCCCTTATTTACCGTCATCCATAACGGAGAATCCTTGACCTTTACAATAGAGATATCAGAAATAGTGGTATCCGCTACCTCAGTATCCTCCATACCCGATAATACTGCTCTACGCTCAGCATTATTCTTTAGGGCTATAGAGAGAAGTGTTGCATCGTCATAAAAGACCATATATATAGGACGATGCATAGAGGTGTCTGCCATACAGCGCATAGCCTCCTTGAATGCACTATAGTATGCAGTATCATGCTCTATCTTAAGTTTGTCTGAGTAGGTATATATAAGATCCTCAATCTTATCTGTAATTTTTACATCTTGCTGCCCCTTCTCATAAAGAGAGGCTTGGTTATATCTCACTATAAGACGTGTCTCTGTAGGGAGTGATGCAAATGGAGTATTGCCTTCATAAAGCTTGCCATCATTTAGCCACGCAGCAATAGCAGCCACTATCGCTATCAATAGTGCTACACCCGTTACTACAAATACACTCCTACTCTTCACGCCTACAATAGTTTGATTATTTAATAACCATCTTTATTAGTGAAAATAATACATATAGAAGAATAGTAAATGCTATACCACCTACACCAAGCACTGCCAAAGAGATAAGGGCTACTGCCAAAAGTGCTACGCGCAACTCATTGCCCTTCCAGCCAAAACTCTTAACCTTGAGAGAGAACATTGGTATCTCACTAACTAGCAAATAAGAGAATATAGCTACCATTATAGCTATAGCCCAAACGCCTAACTTAACATCAGCTAGCATATCATTTGTCGAGAGGGCCAAGAAAAGTGATGCCGTAAACATAGCTGTAGCCGTAGTGGTAAGACCGATAAAACTCTCCGTCTGGCGGGTATCAACATTAAACTTTGCCAATCTCAATGCCGAGAATACAACTAATACTATAGGGAAATATACGACTAACCCTAAATCAGCATAATTCTGCGATAGATATAATATATACATCCCCGCAGGAGCAAAACCAAATGTACACAAGTCAGCCAAAGAGTCTAGCTCCTTACCTATATCACTACTTACATGTAGCATACGAGCCGCAAAGCCATCAAAGAAATCAAACACTGCACCAAGAAAAATTAGCAATGCTGGATATAAATATAGATTCTCCGCCCCCAAAAGATCTTTGCCCGTAGCAACAGAGGTTAGTGACAAAATTACTGATACAACGCCACACAAAAGATTCATGGACGTTATAGAATTAGGTATGTACTGTTTAATGCTCATCTTTCTATAATAATATCGAAAGGCAAAACTAATAAAAAAACCGAAACGTTTCACAACGTCTCGGCTACTAAGTATGAGAAAAAACCTTAACAATCTTGACTATAACACCATCTGTTATTGTCTAGTGTTTTATATCACATCTGCACGACGTGTAGAACAAACCTCTATATATTATCAAACAGTCTATTTATGAAAAGTTCACTAATCAGTGTAATCACCGTTTTGATTACATTGCAAACATACAACACAAAAAAACGATGGAAGAATAAATTCTACCATCGTCTATTTTTTTACGATGAAAGAGGGACCATCCGCACTTCTCATCGACGAAAGTAAGGTTTTCATCGACGAACGGAAAGGCTCTTTCTCGTCTTAATATATCCTCTTCGCTACCTCTATGACACTATCAGTCGCCATAAGAGTATAGAAATGGAGGTTTGGAACCCCATGTTGCATCAAATCTTTACACTGCATAGTGAGCCACTCTATACCCACTTGCTTAGCATCAGCATCACTCTTGCACTTCTCTAGCTCCTTTACTAGGGTGTCTGGCATATCTACACCAAATACTTTGGGCAACACGGATAGCTGAGACAACTTCTTGATAGGCTTAAGTCCTGGTATAATAGGCACCGTTATACCCGCAGCACGACACTTATCTACAAACTTAAAGTAGGCCTCATTATCAAAAAACATCTGCGTTACCACATAGCCAGCACCTGCATCTACCTTAGCCTTTAGGTATCTTATGTCACTATCCATATTTGGCGCCTCCTCATGCTTCTCAGGGTAACCTGCTACGCCATAGCTGAACTTGTTAACCAAAGCATCGCTAGTAGCGCCATCCAAGAATCTGCCCTCATTAAAGTCGTTTACCTGAGCTATAAGGTCAGAAGCGTGCATATGACACTCTTTTGGATCTACCAATGTCTCCTTATTATTGTCTCCTCTGAGCAAAAGCAAATCATGAATGCCTAGAAAGTTAAGGTCGATAAGCACATACTCAGTCTCACTCTTCGTAAATCCCGTACATACTATATGTGGCACAGCAGGAATACCATAACGATGCTGAATGGCCGCCGCAACAGCTACAGTACCTGGGCGTTTGCGGACAAACATCTTCTTGAACCTACCATCTTCTGATGTCTGATAGATAGGCTCAGAATGATGACTAGTAATATTTATATACAAAGGATTAAACTCCTTAAACTGATCAATATTTGCAAATACCTTCTCTATGCTACTACCCTTAAGTGGAGGGAGTATCTCTATAGAAAAACCTGTTGTACTACGCTGTTGTAGAATTTCGCTTACTGATGCCATCAATAAATTATTAGCTTGTGAATGTTCTATTTCAAGGACAAAGGTAGTTGTTTTTTCTATAACAGCCATATTACCC
>JAUNDI010000030.1:0-10392 GCA_030526155.1 Bacteroidia bacterium | reverse complement strand
GACAATAGGGATAACAATACAATATATTTTCGCACTATATCTTATTATACAATTCCTTAAGCCTGGTTATAGCGAGGTATGAGCGAGCATATAGAGAGGTATAAGGGAGATTGTTATAATAATATTTATGAAGTACAACACCTAGATAAACGAGAAAAATACCCAAACAACAATAAAGATACAAAATAATAAAACCGTCTAGCTATATTATGCGTAAACATTCTACCGATGGGATAAACAGGCGAAACGAAACATGATAATAAAGTTAAGACATATTATACTTACCCTGATAGTATTGTTATTACCAATTAGTATCAATGCAAAACAGGACGCTCGTACTATAGCTATATCTCACGACAAACCATTTATTTTGATTATGGCGAGTTATCCTTTGGATAACAACTATATCGCACAGGTAATGAGTGGTTTTTACCAGAAATTTGAAGACCTAGGCAACATAGCACAAATCCGTCTCGAAACAATACAGTGTACATCATTGAGCGACATGTATAGGTGGGAATCTAGATTTGAGAATATCGTAAAGTCGTACGTAAATGATGGCAACATACCCGACTTGATAATACTTCTTGGACAAGAGACATGGTCGTCATACATATCTAGCAAAGACCCTATCATACGCAACATACCTGTAATGCCAGGCTTGTGCACTAGAAATTTCACACTAATTCCTAGCGAGGTAGAGGATTGGTCTACATGGACCCCTCAATCGCACGACGTCATGGAACTATCTCCCGACTATAAAGTGGTAGGAGGCATACTAAGAGCTCCAAACTTTACAAATAACCTCGACCTTCTCTATAGATTCTACCCTAACAGAAACAACCTAGTATTTATTACCGACAATACCTATGGCGGCGTAACACTATTATCATATTGCCAAGCCGAGGCAGAGAGGAGCCTACGCGACCACGAGAGAAAATTCACAATAATAGATGGTAGAGTATGTAGTATACGAGAGGCTGTAGCAAAAATTAGCGAAATGCCCGACAGCCTTACTGCTATCATCGTGGGCACTTGGAAGGTAGACTATACAAACAGATACTACGAGAGTTCGTCACTAGACGTCATAGCAGAGAAGTTTCCTAACATTCCGCTCGTAACAACCTTGGGACATAGTATGAATATGTGCCTAGGCGGCTTCACTCCTCACTATGACAATTTCCACGAGGGCAACGTACTAGCACAGCATGCCACAGATTTCCTATCAGGCAAAGAGATGGGAAAAGACAAAATAGAATTTGTAAAAAACGAATACAAGGTAAACTATAACAAACTACAAGATATACCCGACTTCGAGTCTAAGATACCTAGCGGGGCTATAGTACTTGGCAAAAACCCTCCAATATGGGAGGCATATAAATCAGAGATTGCTACAGTAGGTCTGATTATCATAGTCCTCACCTGCTTGGTAGCCGTCTTGGTATACCTATACTCACGCGCCGTACGACTACAAAACGAACTTAAATTCAGAGAGGCAGAGTTATACTCTGCTAAAATACACGCCGAGAATAGCAACAAAATGAAATCGGCCTTCCTCGCCAACATGAGTCACGAGATACGTACCCCTCTAAACGCCATAGTAGGCTTCTCTGAGGTATTGACAATGAACGAGGATATGCCTATTGAGGAGAAAAAGCAACTAGTAAGCATAATAAACAACAACTCCAACCTACTGCTAAACCTCATCAATGGTATATTGGACCTCTCAAGACTAGAGGCGGGTAAGACTAAATACGAGATAGACAACGTAGAATTGGTATCTATATGCCACACTGCGCTCCTTTCTGCTAAGTCGGCCTTCCGCAAAAACCTCGACTACAAGTTCAAATCATGCGCAGATAAGATTAATGTCTTCGTAGATGCCCAACGTATACAGCAGGTAGTACTTAACCTTCTATCTAATGCCGCTAAATTTACCGACAAAGGAAGCGTTACCCTTGGCATTGAGCTAAAGGAGGAGAAAAGAGAGGTACATGTAAGTATTGCTGATACGGGCGTAGGCGTACCAGAAGACCAATACGAAAAGGTATTCGAACGCTTCGAAAAGCTAAACGAATTTACACAGGGTACAGGTATCGGCCTATCTATGTGTAAAACAATAGTTGAACACTTCGGCGGTAAGATATGGGTAGACCCTACATACCACGGAGGCGCAAAATTCGTCTTCTCACTTCCTCTACTATCAGACCTTATGGAGAACAAATCGGTAGAAGTGGCAACAGGCGAGAGCAATATTTAGGGAAATAAATAGTATCTTTGCAGTTGTATACAAATAATTAACTATGTTCACTGCAGAGACATATATAGCACGCCGTGCTAAACTATGCGAGAAAGTAGGACAGGGCTTAATGTTGTTCATGGGCAATGTCGATATCGCATGTAACTACAAAGACAACACATACCATTTCCGTCAAGACAGTACATTTTTGTACCTCTTCGGTCTCAAAGTAGCAGGTATAGCCGCCACACTTGACGCAGAGACAGGAGAGGCTATCCTCTATATGGACGAATTGACAATGGACGACATCATTTGGATGGGTCCACAGCCTTCTGTTATAGACCAAGCTAGTAAAGTAGGCGTCCCAAAGGTAATGCCAACATCAAAACTAGCTAGCGTAATAGAGGCTAACAAGAGCCGCGAGATACACTTCGTCCCTACCTATCATGGCATAACTACAATGCGAATAGCCGAGCTACTTGGCAAATCAACAGCCGAAGTAGAAAGCGGAGCATCCGTAAAACTTATCAAGGCATTGGTATCAATGCGTGAAATAAAGGAGCAATGCGAGATAGATGAGCTACGTAAGCATATGGCTGTGGGCCGCGAATTACACATGGCAGCTATGACTATGGCTCACGAGGGTAGAACAGAGGCCGAGATAATGGCAATGGTAAGTAGAATATCTCTAATGCACGGCGGGCCAGTATCTTTCCCTACTATATGTACCGTACATGGCGAGACTCTTCATAACCATGGCTACCCTAATACCCTAAAGAAGGGGCAGCTACTCCTCGTTGACGCAGGTAGCGAGTCACCTTTGTGCTACGCTACAGACCATACTCGTACATCCCCAGTAGGTGGCAAATTCACAAATCAGCAAAAGGAGATATACCAAATAGTCTTAGATGCCAATAACGCAGTAGCAGCAGCATGCGAGCCTGGGCTCACATACAAAGAGGTGCACCTCATGGCATGTAGAGTAATAGCAAGCGGACTAAAAGAGCTTGGTATCATGAAGGGCGACATGAATGACGCCGTAATGGAGGGGGCTCACGCCCTATTCATGCCTCATGGTATTGGCCATATGCTCGGTTTGGACGTGCATGACATGGAGAGCTATAACGAGGTATTGGTTGGATACGACGACGAGGTACAGAAGTCTACTCAATTCGGTCTCGCCTCTTTGCGCCTTGGCAAGAGACTTAAAGAGGGCTTCGTAGTAACAGACGAACCAGGCATATACTTCATCCCAGCTCTTATCGACAAGTGGAAAGCAGAGGGTATACATAAGGACTTCATAAACTTTGACGCTCTCGACGCTTATCGCTCTTTCGGTGGCATACGCCTAGAAGACGACCTACTCATAACACGTCACGGCTGCGAGAATCTCGGCGAGAGAATTCCTATCGAAATTGACGAAGTAGAGGCAGAGGTAAATAAGAATAGATTTAGTACATTATAATATGATATCAACTAAAATTCACTTAAGCTTATTGGCTATGCTAGCTATAGTGTCAGCCAATAGCTTTGCTCAGGATTCAAAATATAATCCTATCCACTCTAGCGTACAGATGCTTAACATCGGTCCTGAAGCTAGAGGAACTGCTATGGGCGACGCTGGTGTGGCTACAACACCTGACATCAATTCTCAACATTGGAACCCTGCTAAATATGCCTTCATGAATAGCAAGGCAGGGGCATCCCTATCTATTACCCCTTGGCTACGTAATATCATCGGAGATATTAACCTATTCTACGCAGCGGGCTACTATCAACTTAAGCCTAGAAATACCGTCAGCGCCTCTGTAAAGTATTTCTCATTGGGTGATTTGGTATTTACAGATTCTGAGGGTAACGAGGAGGGGCAGTATAAGCCGAACGAATTCTCAATAGATGCCGCATACTCTCTTAAGCTATCAGACCACCTAAGTGGTGCCGTGGCTCTTAGGTATATCCACTCCGACCTTGGCTTCCAAATGGATGATGATGGCTATAGCGCAGGAAATGCCTTCGCAGCAGATATCGCTTTCTACTTCAATAAGCCTATCTCCCTCGCCGGCCAAAAGGCAAACATCATGGCTGGTATCAATATATCTAATATCGGTACCAAAATAACATACGATGATGGCGTAACAAATGAATACCTCCCTGCTAACCTTCGTCTAGGTGTGGGCTTCGAGTATAATCTCGACCAATACAATAAAATTGGTGCTACTGTCGACTTCAATAAATTACTTGTACCAACTCCCGACTACAAGAATCTCTCTTCCGAGGAGGATATATATGACGCGAAGATGAAATATTACGACAAGAGTGTCGTAGGTTCTATATTCTCATCTTTCGGCGATGCTCCTGGCGGATTCAAAGAGGAGATGCAAGAGATAGATATATGCGGCGGTATAGAGTACACTTATGATAATATGGTATCAGCAAGATTGGGCTACCACCACAATCATGAGAATAAGGGTAACCTTAAGTACGCCTCAGCAGGTCTAGGCCTAAAGTATAAGGTTATGAATATCGATGCTAGCTACCTCTTTACCGTAGGCGACGCTAATAATAATAGTGCTCTAAACAACACTATTCGTATCTCTCTTGGTTTCGATCTAGGTACTCTCTTAAAGTAATATCATGGCTAAGCGTGTTCATTTCATAGCAGTGGGGGGTAGCGTAATGCACAATCTCGCCCTCGCCCTACATGATAAAGGATATATCGTAACAGGCTCTGACGATGAGTTCTTCGAGCCTTCTAAATCGCGTCTCGCAGCGGCCGGCATTCTCCCTGAGTCTACGGGTTGGCATCCAGAGCGCATCAGTACCGACCTCGACGCTGTCATACTCGGTATGCACGCTACTAATGACAACCCCGAACTTCAACGCGCTAGGGAACTGAACCTTAAGATATACTCTTTCCCAGAATATCTCTACGAGCAGACTGCCGATAAGCAGCGTATCGTCGTAGGTGGTAGCCATGGTAAGACTACCACAACGGCTATGATAATGCACGCTCTAAAAAATGCTGGCATAAAGTACGACTATATGGTGGGGGCTCAGCTAGATGGCTTCGATCGTATGGTGGGGCTCTCTGCCGATTCTAAAATAGCTGTTTTCGAGGGTGATGAGTACCTCACCTCTCCTCTCGACCCTACATCTAAATTCCTCCACTATAAGCCTAATATCGCTATCATAACAGGCGTAGCTTGGGATCATGTGAACGTTTTCCCTACCTGGGAGGGCTACCTTTCTCAGTTCGGTAAGTTCGCCTCTTCAATAGTTTTTTACGAGCAACAAGGGGGCATCCTTATACATTGCGCCGACGATGAAGGGGCAACAAAGGCTGCCGATAGCATACCTTCTCATGCCTCATCAGTAGGATATAAGGCTCTTGAATCTGTCGTGGAGGACGACACAAATTATGTCATCTACAATGGCAAGAGATTTCCAGTAGGGGTGTTCGGTAAGCATAATATGTATAATATGCACGCCGCTATGCTCGCTTGCGAACAGGTGGGTATGGCTAAGGAGGATTTCTTGACCTCTATGGCTACCTTCACCGGTGCATCAAAGCGTCTTGAGGTGCTATACAAGGGTACCGATAGAGTGGCTTACCTAGATTTCGCTCACTCGCCTTCAAAGCTAACAGCTACTACCAACGCCATCAGAGAGAGATACCCTAATAAGCGTATAATAGCTGTAATGGAGCTTCATACCTTCAGTAGCCTTAGAAAGGATTTCCTCCCTCAATATAAGGGTGCCATGAATGCCGCCGATAAGGCTATCGTCTTCTTTAACCCTGAGGTGATAGCTCATAAGCGTCTTGAGATGTTCGACAAGCAGGATGTAGCTACCAATTTCGCCCACCCTAACCTCTCCGTCTATACGAAGACTGAGGAGCTAGTGGCCGAACTAAAGTCGGAATCGTACAATAATACCGTCTTGCTTATAATGACTTCAGGCAACTTTGGTGGCGTAGATATCCGCACATTCGCCCCTGAATTACTAACAAAGTAAATTATCCGTATGGGATTTTTATGTAATACAACTTTCGTCGTTGCTGAGACAGAATACCATTGGTGGAAGGAGTGGATAAATACCATATTCATCCCTGCTATGTTGAATGTCCTCCCCATAAATACTCGCCACGAGTTATATCGTGTCTACGACGCCCCGGTTGAGGGTGGCGAGGCTGCACAGACGTTCTCCCTTCAATGGCACGTTGAGTCACTCAAGGATGTTAAGACAGTAAATGTATATAGCGACGAACTTTTCAAACATCTCAAGGGAAGAGAGGAGCATATACTGCACTTCTCTAGCGTCATGAAGCAACTCAACTAATTGTACTATGCGCATTCTAGGTATAGACCCTGGTACTAACCTCCTTGGTTGGGCTATTCTCGACACTACGGGCAAAAAGGCTCAAATAGTGGTCATGGGTGTATTGGATTTGGCTAAACTAACAGACCACTACGCTAAACTGAAATATATCTACGAGCGCATAACATCTATAGTGAAGGAGTATAAGCCTGACGAGCTATCTATCGAGGCACCTTTCTTCGGTAAAAATGTACAAAGTATGCTTAAACTAGGGCGCGCTCAGGGCGTATGTATCGCTATCGCCGCCGCTAATGGTATGCCCGTTACCGAATATGCCCCTATGAGAATAAAACAGGCTATAACGGGTCAGGGTGCCGCATCTAAAGAGCAGGTGGCTAATATACTCCAACGTATGCTTCACTTCACCGAGATGCCTGGTCACCTCGACGCAACAGATGCTCTCGCCGCCGCTTACTGCCACTTCCTACAGACTATAAGTCCGCTCGGAGCACCTAACTCTGGCTCAATAGGCGGTCCCGCTAAGACATGGAAGGAGTTCGCCCTACGAAACCCTTCTCGCATAAAAAAGTAAAACACATATATCTACTAATATAAACCCATCTAAAATTGGACTCACAGTTATATACATACGACCTTCCTGACGAGCGAATAGCTAAATACCCTCTCCCTGAGAGAGACGCTAGCAAACTTCTCGTATTTCGTAATCATACCATAGAGGAGAGCACTTTCCGTAATGTAGGCTCTTTCTTGCCTGATGGCGCTATGCTAGCGTTTAATAATACTAAGGTCATCCGTGCTCGATTGGCTATGCATAAGTCTACTGGCGCCAATATCGAGGTGTTCTGTCTCGAGCCTACCCTCCCATCAGATGTACAACAGGCTTTCGCCGTAAAGGATATGACAGAGTGGAAGTGTATAGTGGGTAATAGCAAAAAATGGAAGGAGGGACATATTACTCATACTTTGTCTATAGATGGCCAGGAGATAATACTTAGCGCAGAACGCCTATCTTCTGCCGATAATACTAGTGTCGTCCGTTTTACTTGGAATAATAATAACTACTCTTTCGCAGAGATAATAGAGAACGCTGGCGTTACCCCTATCCCTCCATACCTCAACCGCGAAACAGAGGATATCGATAATACCCGTTACCAAACAGTATACAGCGAACATAAGGGCTCTGTAGCAGCTCCTACAGCTGGGCTCCACTTCACTAATGCCGTACTTGACGAGATAAGGAATAATGGACACGAACTCGTAAACCTCACTCTCCATGTGGGGGCAGGTACATTCAAGCCTATCCAAACGGCCGACGTGAAGGACCACGTTATGCATGCCGAGCATATAGTGGTAACTAAGGATTCTATACAGGCTATTCTGAATAATGCTAAGGCTAACAAGAAACTAGTAGCGGTAGGAACTACCTCCGTACGTACCCTAGAGAGCCTATATTGGCTTGGCGTAAAATATCTCCAAAATGAGAATATCGATTTCCTCGCTCAATGGGATGCTTATAACCTACCACAAGACGTTTCTCTAGTGGATAGCTTCTCTGCTTTGGTGGAATATCTCGATAAGAACGACCTAGAGGAGCTCCATAGCGCTACCCAGATAATGATAGTCCCTGGCTATACCCTCCGCGTAGTAGATGGACTTATTACCAATTTCCACCAGCCTCATAGTACCCTATTGCTACTCATAGCTGCTGTAGTGGGCGACGATTGGCATAAGATATACGACTACGCTTTGGCACACGATTTCAGATTCCTCTCTTACGGCGACTCGTCGCTCCTCATGCGCCAATGAAACATATTCTCGTAAGCATAATATTGCTATTCGTATCATCTTCTTACGCTCTAGCAGATGGTATTATCTTACGAGATACAGTATCGCTATCTCCTAGTTGCAGACTGAAGTACGACTTGCTCAATAGCGAGACGTTCCGTTATCACCCAGTAAATGGAGTGGATTTCCAAGAGTCTGCAACTCTATTCTATAATCCAGACTCAGCGTCTGTATTCTCCTCATCCGTGAGACTACAATATGCTACCCTACCTCATATCTTCGAGCCGGAACTAGCTTTGTCTTATGCATACGATAATAGGCATACGTTCTCTCTCGTCGCAGGAAGGGAACTGCACGACTGGAAGCAGGACCCTAATACCGAAATGCGTTGGATTAAGAATACCTTCTCTGCTCTCTTCGCTCATAAGAACTACAAAATAGTTATCGATAAAAAGTATTTTACCTCATCTTATACTTTTAAGCCTACACCCAAATCGCTCGTCAAGATATCATACGATCGCTATGATATTACCCCAATGAGAAACCACTCCACTTTCTCTATCGTCAGAAATGGCGACGACTTCAAGGCTAATACTCCCCAAAACAATCATGTAGATAGCGCTCAAGTGCTTAACAAGCGCTCTGGCGTATCTGCAATTACTCTTGCAAGCGAATTCCCTATTTGCAATAACCAACACTCTCCTCTTCTTGGCATAGACCTAAGGTATATCAACCATGTCAAGGTCTTTCATCCACAGATTTCCCTCTCTCAATCCGTATCATACTCCAAGGTATATATGACTCATTGGGAGATAAATGGTGGTCTATTCTCAGGAGGAGATAGTAAATCTCTATCTTTCCACGAATGGTACCATATCCAATCTTCTCGCAAATTACTACCAACACGAGATAAACTAACGGGCGTTGTAGGTCTGGTCTCACAACATCCATACTCCTTCTCAACAAACGATTGGCACATCGACGCCTCTCTAAGACTATTCCGCCCAAGAGTAATACTCCTACAAATACCTGTACTCAATCAATTCTTCTTAGGCGAGTCTATTACCCTAACAACCATATACACAAAACAGAACAATAAACTATACTCGGAAATAGGCTACGAACTCCTTAATGTCCTAGACTCATTCCACCTTGGCGTATTTTGCTCTTTCAACGGCAAAGAATACAATGAGACTAACATCCGCTTGGGCGTAGTCCCCAAAAATATATGGAAGAGAAAAAAGTAATAGAAGGGAACGCCGCTATAACAAGTACCTCCGCATCAGATACACCCCAAAGTATATTCAGATCCAAATAATATCCCCAATGCTTACAATCTACCAAGGCAGACCAGATAACTGCAACGAACGCCAAGAGCGCGAAACAAGAGTATATGACCTACTAGATAAACTAGGTATACAATACGACCGACTAGATCACGAACCTGCAATGACCATGGAGATATGCGCCGAGATAGACGAAGCTTTCGGGCGCATCAATTCTCATTCCCTCAAACAAAGCAGTGACGATAGTAATCGCAACCACCCCATCATCTGCAAAAATCTCTTCCTTACCAATAAACGACAAACCAAATTCTATCTCTTGATGATGCCGGGTGACAAAAAGTTCCTCACTCGCCTGCTCTCTCAACAAATCAACTCAGCTCGTCTCTCTTTCGCCGGCGAGGAGCTTATGCTTAAATACCTCGACCTCCTCCCAGGCTCCGTATCTGTCCTCGGCCTGATGAACGACCATAATAATGACGTCCAATTACTAATAGACGAAGATGTCCTAAAAAGCGATATGGTAGGATGCCACCCATGCAAAAATACCTCAAGCCTACGACTGAAAATAAGCGACCTACTAGATAAAATCCTCCCAGCAATACACCACTCCCCAATAGTCGTCCACCTAGACGAAGAATAAAAAAATTGCGATGAAATAGGGAGCAGAGACTATGCTCATAATAAAAAAATTGCGATGAACAAGGGTGCTCCCCGAGACCTCCCCATGTGCTTTCAAAGCATCTC
>JAUNDI010000072.1 GCA_030526155.1 Bacteroidia bacterium | reverse complement strand
ACGATGAACAAGCTACCATCCACGCCCCTTCCTAGCATCATCTAGTCCATATAGAATAACTAGAACAACTAGAACAACCATCATCTACCCCCCCCCCACACACTAAAAACACCCCTACCAAAATTGTCCATTCTCTCCAAAATACTACATTTGCATCAAATAATACCTATACCATGAAACGAGGGAAAATACTAGTAGTAGACGATAATCAAGGTATCCGTAGTGCCTTGAAGATTCTTCTATCTCCTCACTTCTCAGAGGTCGAGGCTATAGCCTCGCCTAAAACGCTAATATCTACTATTGAGCGTATGATGCCTCAGGTGGTCCTCCTCGATATGAATTTCAATACGGATATCAATACGGGGCACGAGGGCCTATACTGGACTGCTGAGCTAAAAAAGATGTTCCCTCAAATACAAATCGTCCTATTTACCGCTTATGCTGATATCGCTCTCGCTGTCGAGGGTATGAAACGGGGGGCATTCGATTTTATCGTTAAGCCTTGGGATAATGACAAGCTATTGGCTACCCTCTCCGCAGCATACAACGCTACTCCTCAGGGCGAACGTAAATCGCCTAAGCCTTCTGCTAAATCTGATATGTATTGGGGCGATAGCCAACAAATGTCTGCTATACATAATAGCATGGAAAAAATAAGCCCCACTGATGCTACAGTTCTTATTACCGGCGAAAATGGTACAGGTAAGGATGTCTTAGCTCGCGAAATACACACTCATAGCATGCGCCGCCAAATGCCTATGGTATGTGTCGATGCGGGAGCAATTCCTGAAGGTCTATTCGAGGGCGAACTATTCGGTTATGTCAAGGGGGCTTTTACCGATGCTCACACAGATCACATGGGTAAGTTCGAACAGGCTAATGGTGGTACCCTATTCCTCGACGAAATAGGCAACATTCCTCTTCATCTTCAAGCAAAACTTCTACGTGTCCTACAAGATCGTACCGTAAATCGAGTCGGCTCCGAAAGGTCTATCCCTATAGATATCCGTCTTATTTGTGCTACCAATGCCGACCTCGAGAAAAAGGTGGAGGAGGGGCTCTTTCGCGAAGATCTCTTCTATCGCATAAATACTATGCACCTACATCTGCCGTCTCTGGCCGAACGCCCTAATGATATCGTTCCCCTAGCCGAGCGTTTCTTATCTCAGTATGCCGAGAAGTACCGCCGACAGGTCTCTCGTATCTCTGATGTGGCTAAACAGGTCCTCATGGCTCACCCATGGAATGGTAATATACGCGAATTGCAGAATGTCATCGAAAAGGGAGTAATCCTCTCTGATGGCGACACGCTGAAGGCGTCCGACCTCTCCCTGCATGTCTCTAGCCGCTCTTCTTCTCCCGTACCCACTTCTCAAACCCTCGAGGAGGCAGAGGAGAAGACTATCCGACAAACTATGGCTAGGTGTAATGGTAATTTGAGTATGGTGGCTAAGGAACTTGGTATAAGTAGGCCAACACTGTATAGTAAACTCAAAAAGTATGGTATATGATGGAGGGGTGGCTTCTCTGTTTGTCGGCTGTCGCTATAGTGGCTATTACGGCTCTCATTACCGCTATCCACGTGCGCGAAAGGGATCGTAAGAAGCTAGAGTATATGCTAGATGCTTTCGAGGATGGCGAATCTAATTTCAGATTCCTCGAAAATACGCGCTTTAATCGTACTCTAAATCGTATTAAGTGGATTGCCGAACGTCGTAGACAACAACAAGAACAAGACTCTTGGGAGAAGCTAATACGCGTCCTTACCCACGAAATCATGAATACAGTTAGCCCTATCGCCTCCCTTAGCGAGGCTCTTAGTAAATATGTGGGTAGTAATGATGCTAATCATGATATGGATATAAAGGGCGGACTAGAAACTATCTCTCAATCTTCTAAGGATCTTATCCGTTTCGTACAGTCTTATCGCGAACTTGCAGGTGTGGCTAAGCCTGTCCTAAAGGCTATAATGCTGGACGACCTTATCCGACAAGTCCTAGATCTTACCCGTCAGCAGTGCGCCGCTTCTAGTGTGGAGTGCCACTACCGCCCTAAGGCCGAGGATATACTAATATATGCCGACGAGTCTCAAATATCTCGTATCCTCATCAATCTTATCAAAAATGCTATCCAAGCCGAGGCGCATAATATCGTCATTACCGCAGAGATAGATGAACTAGAACAAACTCTAATACGCGTAGCTAATAATGGTAATCCTATCTCGCGCGAAAGCCAAGAGCAGATATTTATCCCTTTCTTCACAACTAAACAGGATGGCTCTGGTATCGGCTTAAGCTTATCTCGCCAAATCATGCGCGCCCATAATGGTACCCTAGATCTCACTCGTAGCGATACCTCTAAAACAGAATTTACCCTAACGTTCAAGTAATCTCAGTCTTCTGTCGGTTTACCATTTGAAGAACTGAGCATATATATCATAATAGATATGGCGCCAGCCAACCTCTATACTATGGTTCAGCTGTTCTGCTACTCGTGGGTGACTCTCTATGAAGGAGAATAACTCTGGGTTATACTGTACCCCCGCCCCCGTACGCATCTCACTAAGCGCCGTATCAAAACTCTTCGACGCTTTGTAATTACGTCCCACACGTTCAGTGGCCGCTTGTAATACGTCACAGATAGTGATAATATCTATTAGGGTGCGATATGGCGAATGTACATTGTCAAACGTAGCAGGATATCCGCCCTCCCCATTATACCACTTATGATGCCCAAGCATAACATCGCGATACGGTTCCAACTGTGGCGCGAGCTCCAAAAACTTAAGCCCTAGTTCAGGGTGCATATGCATAATGTCAAACTCCTCCTTGAAAATAGGCCTAAAGTCGTTATTTATGACCGAACTAATGCTAATCTTGCCAAGGTCATGGTATAGCGCAGCATTGCCCATATACTCCAAAAAACGCTCCTTGTCTCTCTGAACTTGTCGCTTATTCTTACATCCAAGCATCCCAACCAAAAGCTCTGGCTTATTCTCAATGATGCCTTGTGTCAATATCTTAGCCAACTCACCTACATGTACCGAATGGGCATAGGTCGAAACTTGTGTGGCTACATTGAGCGTCATCAAAAAGTGTACACGCTCCTCAGGGGTAAGATATTTGGTTACTCTATCATATGTGGAAATAGTATTGAGATATCTTATATAGCCCGTATTGTACTGCTGGTCATTACGCCTTAGATAGGCATCCTCCAAATCCACGCATAGCCCATACACCAATTTGCGCTTCTCCGAATATGGTAGCTCAGATATATCTATCAAGTAAAATAACGACAATAGCGGCTTTATATAGTTGTCAAGCTCCTCCGCAGTGAGCTTGCCCTCCTTGAAATACTCATCCCACGAGAGCCTATACTCTTTCATAGCTCTATCAACAGCCTCCTCACAACTTATATCTCCCAATTTCTGCATCAACATATAACAACGCAACTGGTCATCACCATCTAGCTTGGGCATAGCTTGGTATTTGTCAACTAGGCTACGCATAAGCGAGTCGGCAATCTCTTTGGGCAACGTTACTTTGTTGTTTAGGTAGGCATTGCGTATCAAATTGCTAACCATGCGACTATGGTAGCTCTTGATATAACTATAAGCACTCTTTATATGGCATAGTTGACGTAACTCTTGGTCCGTATAGCTTCTTACCTCTTGGTCAAATACACGTAGATAATATTTAAACTCCTCTTCTGTCTGTGCATTGGTCTGGACATAGTTGGTGGTCGAGAGCGACGCAAGTATAAGTAGGCGATATTGTGCGTAATCTTTACAATCTCTATACTTAGGGTCAAAACACTTCTTCGCATACTCGTAGCTACGATACGACCATACTGTATCTCCCGAAGCCCTGTATATACTATTGGCAAAGCCCGCCAAATTGAAAAAGGTATGTGGCAATGGTTTAATACTATCTGGTATGGAGGGCTTGTCAAAGGCCAACTCTACTAGCTTGTCAAGTCTATAGCCTAAAAAGGGGTCTATCCTCTGTACATTCCCCGTAGTATGAAGCGCCATACGTAATGAGTCATATATCGATAGTGGCTTATGTATGCTATCCGCAAGAAAATAACGCTTAACCTCATCCATCATCATATGATTACTATCATATATGAGCTGATTTATCTTCGCACGACGTTCTATGAAGTTTACCCACTCCTCTTTGTCTCGTGCCATGAAGATACTATCATTATAGAGGTTGTATAGCACACGGTCCGACGCCATCTCAGACATCAAAGTGTCAAGAATTGCACCAGGATTGCTAGCTCCCACCAAGCGAGGCATCACACGCTGCCCTCTAACCTGTGTAGCCGATATTACAATAATCAATAGTAGTAAGCCCTTTGTCAATAGGCTACATATGGATTGCAAACATTTATGCATATAAAACAAAATACTTTCTAAAAAGTGCGAACGTTAGTGTTGCTCGTGCAAAGGTAATGTTTTTTTGCATAAAGAGTTCATATGTAGCTACATTCGTCTAAAAAACAGACCTATAGGTCCGTTTTTTATGGCAAATACAAAATATTCTCTTTTGGTAAGTTCAAAATCTCCAAAGAAGTACTATTGGTGCTAGTATTATTACGTAACTAATAATACACCGTCTTAAGGAAATGTCTATATACATATCTTTGAATTGCTTGATAATATTTGTGTGTCCTTTTGTGAAATACCTATCTAGACAAACAAGGGCAATCAATAAAAAAGGTATATACACTAACTTCCTTACGCCATAATCCTCAATATAGTGAGATAGAGTAGGTATCATGAAATATTCAGATAATCGCGAAAATATAATAACCAAGTATAGCCCAAATGTTATAAATACAAAGTCAAATGCAGCCATTTTTGCCCCACTATTTGGCAGTCTCCATTTTCTGCATACCAAAAAAGATAATGCATAATAATAATCTACTATATTCATATCGTCTGAGCCTTACAACCTTTGCGAAGATAGTAATCCATATGCATTTTTCCTACTTGAAGTAGTAATATAATCCATAAAACACTCCCCCCAACCACTCCCATACAACCCATTATACACTTTTTAACCAACTACCTACCCCTTAATATCCAGCTCGTTAATGCACGATAAGTAAAAATAAAGCAAAATAATTCACTTAAACGCTTGCAGATTCAAAAAACGTTCCTAACTTTGCACTCGCAATTCGGAAATGAGGTAGCTCTTCCGAGTCAAGCACAAGACCTTTGCAAGTTTGGAGAGATGGGTGAGTGGCTGAAACCACAAGTTTGCTAAACTTGCGTACGGGATTACTGTACCGGGGGTTCGAATCCCCCTCTCTCCGCAGCAATGCGAGAGTCGGGAGATTGACAAAGTTGCATTTCGGGGTGTAGCGCAGTCCGGTTAGCGCACCTGCTTTGGGAGCAGGGGGTCCCAGGTTCGAATCCTGGTACCCCGACTAAAAAATGCGGAAATAGCTCAGTTGGTAGAGCACAACCTTGCCAAGGTTGGGGTCGCGAG
>JAUNDI010000029.1 GCA_030526155.1 Bacteroidia bacterium | reverse complement strand
CGCTCTATACAGGCTCAACACTCAAACACTAAAAATAATTTTAAGGAAAAGATATATTTGTCATCTACCAAAAAATAAGTATATTCGCGTGGATAATATCGCTATTATGATCAAGATAGAATATACTCGAAAAAATATATTGTTGGCCATCACAACTATAGTCGTAATATCTTTGTGCGCTTTAGGGGGGTGGTGGTTATATGAGAATGGATATACTAAAAAAATCAAAACTAGCATTGACAAGGAAACCCTAGACCCTATTTACACAAAGATTAGCAGTTGGACAGATAAAATGGATGCCAATACTAACTCTATGTTGGCAAATGCATATGCCGACTCTGTCTGCTCTCACGTAGAGCTAATCGAGGACGAGACATGCCGAGTATGGGGCAACGAACTAGCTAATTACGCCATAACACAAAAGGCAATTAATTACGCCAATATGGCTATGTACAATGAGTCTATCTCGTTAGTAGATAGCGTACTTGAAGCCAGACATGATTGGAAGAAGTCCGAGGTCTCTTTTCTTAAATACATAAAGATTCTAAGTCGTATCGAACTTGGTCACTATCAAGTAGCTCTAAAAGAAGCAACAGAACTCTATAACGAATCAAAGTCATGGACAATTAATCAAGGAGACAATAAATTCGAGGCTATGGCGCCAGCAAGAGCTCAAGCATTCTCACAGATATGTTCTGGCTATGCCAATTTGGAGATGAACTTCATACAATCAGCTCTTAATAACTTTAGAAATGCCGAATCTATCATTACTCAAACAGAGGCTGTAGACACCATTACAGGTCTCCTCACTACTCAACTTCTCGAAATACAAGAGACCATTCTTACCGTCTCTGAGTACATCCAAGAGCCACAAGTAGCTATGCAGATGGTACAGACGTTTCTTCAAAATATGGAAGACTTCAAAACAAAAAAGCATTCAAATATAGAAAAGTACAAGTTCCTAAATGAGGTATTCGTAGAAGACTATGCTCTATACGCTCAAATTTACCTTGCAAGAGCATCATGTCTATCAGGAGACACATATGGCGCTAGTAAGGCTTTCCAAACTGCCGATTCCATTTTGATTATGAATCGCGAATACATGTCCGAAAGCATCATGGCCGACTACTACCGCGAAAAATCCAACTACTACTCTTTCATAAAACGCTCCGACCTCTCCGTAGCTTACGCAGATTCCGCAGCAACCCTATATAAGGCTATCGAAAAACCTAAACTAGAAGTTAAGGCCCTAATAGCTAAAATGGACGGACTAAACGCCTTAGGCGTAAAGGATATATACCCCCTCGCTAAGCGTATCATAGCTCTTAACGACTCCGTAGCTACCCAGAAAATCAACTCCAACGCCTCCGAAATGCAGACCCTTATGGGTATGGATAAACTGGCTGGCGAAAAGGCCGACCTCGAGCGCCGTCAGCAACTATACATCATGTTCGGTGTGGCATTCATCCTTGGCGCCCTCCTCTTTATATTCTACCTCCGCCACCGCGCTACACAAAAGGAGAAGGCTATCCTCGCTCAACAGAAGGAACTCCTTAAAATACAGGTAGATGAACAAACCAAGGAGTTGAGAGAACAAAAGGAGACTATCGAAGCGGCTAACCGCTCTATCACAGATAGTATCACATACGCCCTACATATCCAACAGGCTATCCTCCCTAGCTTCGATATCTATGCTGGCAACGAGGGACAACCTTCCGGGGCTTTCTGCTTCTATCAGCCTTGCCATATCGTATCGGGCGATTTCTATTGGGCAGCAAAACGTGGCCGTAACACACTCTTCGCTTGCTGCGACTGTACCGGTCACGGCGTACCCGGCGGTTTCATGTCTATGCTTGGCACATCAGTCCTCGCCGATGCTGTCAAAAACCCTAATACCGAGGGCAACCTTGCAGAGCTCCTAGAAGTAGCTAACGAACAGCTCCTATACACCCTAGAGCAGTCTGGCGATAAGGACTCTCGCGATGGTATGGATATGGCTCTCATCGAGTATAATCCTGATAACTCTACAATATCTCTAGCTTCGGCTAATAGAACATCTATGCTCTTCATTAACGGAGAATGGATACAACACAAGGGCGTAAAACGTGGCATCGGCGAACGTACACTCGACCGTAATACCCGCCCATTCCAAACAGAGGTATTCAATGTCAAGAAGGGCGACCGTATCTTCCTCTTCTCCGATGGCTACCCCGATCAATTCGGCGGCCCTCGTAACAAAAAAATAGGCAATAAGGGCGTAACAGCTATACTTGAACAGACTAACAACATGCCTTTCAACCAGTTATATCAGTTCATATCAGATAAATACTGGGAATGGCGTGGCGATTGCGAACAGCTAGACGATATCTCTATGCTCTGCGTAGAGATATAATAGACTACCTTTACTATATTACCATAATCACAACATGAAAAAAGAAATATTCTATAGCGCCATATTTACCTTCTTTATAGTATTGGCATTCATATTTATACTCCAACCAGGAAGAGTATCCGAATTGCCAATAGGTAATCTATCCCTATACGCCCTAGCATGCGCCACCGTATCTACAACAGCAGTATGCTTAGCTATACTAGCCTCTTGGAAATGGCTAAAGCTATCTAGAAAAAGATACGGCTACTGGGGCAGATTATCTATAGGTATTATTACCGTACCACAACTCATAGTGGGTATATGCATACTTAATGCAATAACTTTCGACGCCACCCCATACCAACTTATGGACAACGCCCTCCAAATGTCCCAAAACGTCCTAGCCATTACCATCGCAGTATTCGTATTCGATTACATAGTATATCGCACAAGACGCAACAAGGAAAAACGCCAACGTATCAACCAACACGTTACCCTCTTCAAAAAAGAGATAGAAAACACCGCCACAGAACAACTCATATCTATTACCCCCTCTATCATAGTAGAGACAAGCAAAATACTATACGCCTCATACGATGGCTACTACACCAAAATAGTATACCTAGATAACAACAACAAAATCAAAACAAGAGATATACCTATCGAAATAGAAAAGTATATAGAAAGCGTAAGACACATAATCCCAACCCTTATACAATGCCATAAAAAATATGCCATAAATACTATACATATGATTAGCATAAAAATGAACTGGTTCGGCATACTACGCATTCACCTGAAACACACCGATTTCAGAGTACCAGCTAATATCATATACTCCCCTAAACCACTATAACTCTCCCCCACTCTCCTTAACCATCTCAACACATAACATTCGTCAATATTAAAGCAAAATGTTATAAAATATTAAGAATAGCATTTTGTGCTTGTTTAGTAAATAAATGTCTATATATTTGCACTCGTGTTAGTAAAAAAGTACGGCACAATTATAAAAAGTTACTATCCATGACATTCGATGACATTAAGATACCTAAATTTTTAAGACAATCACTGTCTCAATTAGGCCTTACCGAACCTACATGCATACAAGAGAAGTCTTTCTCTGTAGCCATGTCAGGTCGCGATGTCGTTGGTATAGCTCAAACAGGTACAGGTAAGACTCTCGCATACCTCCTACCCGTACTCTCCATGTGGAAATTCACTAAGTCGCCCGACCCTCAAATCGTAATCCTCCTACCTACTAGAGAACTAGTAACTCAGGTTTACGAGACTATCATTAAGTTGACCGAGGGCGCTAATATCCATACCGTACAGTTCTACGGCGGAGTGGGTATGCAGCCTCAAGCACAGGCAATAGCCGATGGCGGCGATATCATAGTATCTACTCCAGGTCGCTTGCTAGATATGATCCTCAACGGATACGTATCCCCACGCGGAGTAAAAAAACTCGTTATCGATGAGTTCGATGAGATGCTACAGCAGGGCTTCAATAACCAATTAGGTAGAATATTCGACCTACTCCCTGCTAAACGCCAAAATCTCCTCTTCTCTGCCACAATGTCCGACGCTATTAGCAAACTCGTAGATACATACTTCAATGGCCCCGAGGTGATAGAGGCAGCCCCTCCAGCTACCCCTCTCGAACAAATAAGCCAGAATCTTTACGAAGTACCGAACTTCCACACTAAGATTAATCTGCTTAACTTCCTCTTGGCCGACAAAGAGGCTCTCCCTAGAGTCCTCGTATTCGTAAGTACTCTGCAGATGGCCGATAAGGTCTTCGAATTACTAGACGAAGAAATCGCCACCGATGCAGATTATATACACTCTAGACGTACTCAAAGTCAACGTTTCAGAGCCCTAAAAGGGTTCGCCAACAAAGACTTCAGAATACTTATCGCTACAGACCTCGTAGCTCGTGGTATCGATATCGCTGGCGTAAGCCATGTTATCAACTTCGACCTCCCTACAGATCCTCAACAGTACATCCACCGTATAGGTCGTACTGGTAGAGCTGGTCAACAGGGTCACTCAGTTACCTTCTCAGCTCCACTAGAAGAGGAAAAGTTACAGGAGATAGAGTCTCTTATAAATGGTCAAATACCTAGAGTTACTCTCCCTGAAGAGGTGGAGATATCTACACTAGTCACCTCTCTCGACGTACCAACCTATAAAATGAAAAACCAACTCGTGGATACCGACGCTACCCCAGGTAAGGCCTTCCACGAACGTAAGTTGGAAAACCAAAAGGTCAACGTTAGAGTATCCCACAAGGAACTTATGCGTAAAAAATACGGCAAGCCTATCACAAAGGGCGGCATGAAGAAAAAGAGAAAATAATTTAAATCAATAATAAACAACAAGTAATTAACCCTAAACTTTCAAGGTTATGAACGAACTTGATAGACTAAAAGAGGTAGTAGCATACCTCATCGAATCGCGTCAGGCACGCACAAAGAAGGACTTGGCTCACATCCTTGGCTACAAGGAGGTATACATGTCTCAGCTCATCAATGGTAAGACAAAGATCACACAAAAGTTCTTGTCTCGTTTGACAGCTTATTTCTCTAACATCAACTCTGACTGGGTTATGACAGGCCAAGGCGAGATGCTCCGCAACCCTCTCCAAGGTAACATCAACTCTCACACCGCTGGCCAGGGTAACGACTCGTTCGTTCTCGTAGCTGGTTCTGTAGTTGCTGCTATGGAGCAGGTTTTGAAGGCTATTAAGCTTCAGAACGAGATCACAACAAAGCTTTTGGAGAAACTCAACAAGTAATCATACTTGAAGAAAATCCGAATAACTTTTAATCATTTATGAGGACTTACCTTTAGGTGAGTCCTCTTTTTTTGTACATTTGTTCACTCATTATCTTCTCAATAATTACGATGAACAAGTATTCTCTCCTAATCATAGCTATCATAGCATTCATAATAAACGAAGGGGTCACCCTTTACGCCCCTCATAAGGTGGATGCCGATATGATACCCAACTTCCAAGAGTCTTTTACCTCTCAACAACATAATATCACCGATTATCTAAATCGCCTATCCGCCGAATTAGATAACTCTACCGAACAGCCTCAAGTAACTCTTACTAACTTCGAACAGTCTAAATACGAAATATACCTCTACCAAAACCACGAACTATCCGCATGGCGTAATACCGAACTGTCCGAACTCTCTTTCAATGAGATTTACAATAAGAATCTTGTATTCCATACCGACCATGGCTACTACCTCAAAGACCACCTCTCTCACCTCTCCCAAGATAGTACCTCCCAATATGACATATTCGCCCTCTTCAAGCTAAAAAGCGAATACCCTTTCGATAACGACTACATGGAGAATAGATGGAACCCATCTTTCGACATCAACCCACAATCCGAACTCATCCTTGACGCTGAGTCCGACTCCTCTTACATTGCTATATACGACATCAACAACAACTACGCCTTCAGTATCAAACCTCACGAGGCAAATACTATAAGCAACATCAACGCCCTATCTATCATCAAGATAGTATGCATCTCTATATGGCTCATCTCCATCTTCCTCTTCATATTCGTATCTGTAATAGATATCAGACTGCGTTGGGGTAGCCTAATATCTTTCATAGCCAATATTCTATTTAGTATCCTCACATACATCTGGGCCCTACAAATACACCTCCCTACCATCCTAGAGGGTACTACCCTATTCTCTTCTCAAGTATTCGCATACAACTGGTGGATTCCCTCTATCGGATACTTCACCCTCATCGTAGCTCTCCTCTTCTTACTAACCATACTCACCGTACGTTACTTCAGATTGCACCACCTACGCAGAGAGGTGGGAATACTTACTAACCCGTCTTATATGTTCGGACTACTCTCCATCGTAGCCTTAGTAGTCTTTATCCTCATCAACGACCTGATAAATCTCATGGTCCACCACTCTTCTCAACTACTCCTCTACGTAAATGATATAGACATATCCCTCTCCTCTGGCATAAAACTATTCATCATTACCCTCCTATGGCTATGCTATCTCCTTCTCCTCGATGGCGTATACGCCCCAATGGCTAAAACTATCAATCGCAGGTCTTTTACTATCATAATTGGTATAATATCTCTTTGTATCACAATACCTATAGATATATTCTCGTGCGACTACGGTCACCTCCTCACCCTCGGCTTCATTTCTACTAATGGCATCCTATGCTACCTCAAAAAGCAAAAAAAGCATGGCATCCACTTCAGTAGATACGTATGGTTCATATTCGCATCGGCTCTCTTCTTATCTCTTAGATTACTATTCCTCAATATCGAAAAGGAACAACAAAATAGTAGGTTGCTAATAGACAACCTAACTTTCGAACTTATGCGCGAGGACGACCCCGTAGCAGAACACCTCCTAGCCGAAATAGAGCCCGATATCCATAACGACCCCAAAATCCAAGAGCTAATGCTATCAAGTAGCAAAAACTCAAATAAGGAGGAGGAGCTATACAAATACATCCGTAACACCTATTTCGATGGCTATCTCACAAGATACGACATACAAATCATACCATGCCACGGCGAGGAGAGTACCATACAGCTTACCCAAAATGGCTTAGTATACAACTGCTACCAATATTTCAAGGATATGGTAGAGACTTTCGGCGTCCGTATAAATAAGCGAAGCGATTTCTACTGCCTTAATGATAACGATGGTAGAGCTAGCTATTTTGGCATCATCACAATACCCAATCCGGATACCGAGTCAGAGGAGCGTCTCTTCATAGAGTTCAACTCTCGTACCATAAATGAGGATGGCGGATACCTCGACCTTCTCACCAACAAGCGCGACCATATCAATACCTCCCAACTAAAGGGCTACTCATACGCTAAATACTACGAGGGTCGCCTGTCCAACTACTACGGCTCATACAAATACCCTCACATCTTCAGACGCCCACCTTCTCTCCCCGACACCACCACATCATACACCTTTACCCTCAATGGGTACAAGCACCTAGTAGAAAGACTACAAGATAATCAGTACGTAGCTCTCTCATTCCCACAAATGTCTATCAAGACGTTCGTGGCCAACTACTCGTTCCTCTTCATCTATATGTTGCTAATATCAACTATCATCCTCTACATACTGCGCCGATACACCAATATCATATATGTCAATATGTCTATACACGAGAGAATGCAAAATATCCTTATCCTTCTCTCGCTCACTATCTTCATATTCTTCTGCGCTCTCAGTATATACCTCTCTTTCGAAAGGGACGAGCAAAAAATGTACGACCAAATGTCTGCCTCTCTCGATGGCATATCTTATGTCATCTCTACCCACCTTCAAGATCCTAACATATCTCTCAATAGAGAGTCTTCTCCTCAAGAGTTCGACAATTTCCTAAAGCGTATTGCTACTCAATACCAAACCGATGTACATGTCTATGATGCCGAGGGACGTCTCTTTAGTACATCGCGTCGAGAACTTCTCCTCCATAAGATCCAATCTAACCTAATGGACGATAGAGCTCTCTCAAAAATGAAGTACGACGTTACCGAAGAGGTTTTCCAACAGGACCGCATCGGTACAATGTACTACTACTCTATATACTCTACTATATTCAATGATAATGGCGATAAAATAGGCTACATCAATATCCCTTTCTTCGAAGACCAAAAGACTCGTAGAAAGGAGATGATTACCACCCTCCTTCCTATGGTAAACCTATACATGCTTATCATCATCATCTCAATCCTAGGTTCATACTTCCTAGCAAACACCTTCTCTAAACCACTTAGACGTATCCGTAACAGCCTAAGCAATGTAGCACTAGAGAAGCGTAACGAAAAACTAGACTACCCTCATAACGACGAGATTGGTCTCTTAGTGGAGGAGTATAATCGTATGATAGACGAACTAGAACGTAGCGCCCAAAAACTAGCAGCTACCGAACGCGAATCTACTTGGCGTAATATGGCTCGCCAAATAGCTCACGAAATAAAGAATCCTCTTACCCCTATGAAGCTAAATGTCCAATATCTCCTCAAGGCATGGAACGAGGGTAGAGAGGATTTCGATAAGTTTATCCAACGCATCAGTAAAACACTGGTCGAACAGATAGACCAACTCTCTTACGTGGCTACCCAATTCTCTTCCCTAGCTAAAACGCCTAACGGACAAGCAGAATTGGTCAACATAGTGGAGAAACTCGACAATTGCATATGCCTTTTCCAACGTGAATCTGATGTCTCTATCTCTCTCTCAAAAAATGTAGAGTGCGCATACTCCCTAATCAACCCAGACCAACTGTTGTCTGTCTTCAATAACCTTATCAAAAATGCCCAACAGGCTAAAAAGGACAACCAAGAGGTCATAAATATCAATGCCTCAATAGGCATCGAACAAAATAATATCCTAATAGAAATATCAGATAATGGTAAAGGTATCCCTCAAGAGATACAACATAACATTTTTAAGCCTAACTTTACAACCAAATCAACAGGTATGGGCTTGGGCCTCGCTATCGTCAATAAAATAATCCTCGACGCACAGGGCTCCATAACTTTCAACTCCACACCTGGCACCGGTACATCTTTCTATATTCGCCTCCCCCTCAAAGAGCCTAATAGAAAGTAACTACCATAAAACATTTATTTAAGTAATATAATACTCATAAAATACCAATAATATGAAAATACTATTCCTCGGTCTAGGCATGCAAGAGATATTAGTAATAGCTATCCTCATCCTCCTCCTCTTCGGTGGTAAAAAAATACCAGAACTCATGAAGGGTATCGGTAAGGGTGTTAAAAGTTTTAAAGATGGGTTAAATGGTGTAGAAGAGGAGAATAAGGACCCAAAATCAGAAAAATAGTACTACCTTTGTGCTATCATGAAGACAAGAAAGAACAACACTAATATGCACCTCGTTGCTTCTGCAAGTAAAATATTACTTGTAGCTCTCGTTGCTCTCTCTGTTTTCATAGCTCAATGTGGTATTGAGTTCAATAAGCACACTTGCTCCTCTTCTGGTCACCAACATATCGATATCGACCTCCTCGCTGGTGCCGATGCTCTCATGATTTGCCTCGATGACAAGGACGACTGCTGCTGCGACCATAACGAGTCTGAGGAGGAGCACTCAAATAACTGTTGCACAGATGATATCATTATAGTGCATGCTGATTACGATAGCTTCGCTCAGCACTATACCGTTCATCTCGACAAGCCTCTTTGCCATACTATCCTATTCGCATATAGTATCTTTAATCAGAGTATCTCTAATTTCTCTGATTATCCTTCTTATAATAAATACCCTATCCATACCAAGATAGGGCAATCCCACTCTAGGCGCTGTGCCTTGTTATGTACTTTGCTATGTTAGCTAATAATTGATTTCTATCTTTTTATTGAATCAATTATTAATACATAACATACACTTTTCATGAAATATATTCTTTCTTTCATGATGATGCTATCTTTCATTGCATCATCTAACGCACAATACCGTGGCATCGTATTGGGTGCCGACGCTTCTGACCCTTCAAAGGCCGAGCCTCTATACTCTGCTTTCGTCATCTGGGAGGGTACATCTCATGGTACAACAACAGATTTTGATGGCTCTTTCTCTATCGACGCAGATAACTCATCTACAAAGCTTACTTTCCAATACGTGGGCTATACCTCACAGACTATCGACGTATCTTCTATCTCCGATAAGGAGAATATTACCATTACTCTCCAACCAGAACAACTAGAGGAGGTAGTAGTAGCTCAACGTAAGCTAGGATCAAGTATCAATCGTAAGTCGCCTCAACTTACTCAAGACCTTAGCAAGGACGAACTTTGCAAGGCTCCTTGCTGTAACCTCGGCGAGTCTTTCGAAACTAACGCTTCCGTAGATGTCAACTACGCCGATGCTACTACAGGTGCTCGTACCATCCAGCTCCTAGGCCTCTCTGGTCGTTACGTCCAAATGCTCTCGGAAAATATCCCTAACCTTCGCGGTATAGCTGCTCCATTCGGCCTTAGCTATGTCCCTGGCTCTTGGATGGATGGTATCTCAATCTCTAAGGGCGTAGGTACTGTCGTCAATGGCTACGAAGCGTTCACAGGCCAAATCAACTACGAGTACAAAAAGCCTGTATCAGAGGAGATCGTCTCTGCTAGCCTATTCGGTACTACTGCTGGCCGTGGCGAACTTAACGCCTCTGTAGCTACCCACGTGGCAGATGGCCTATCTACAGCTCTCATCATAAGTGCTACTAAGGATTTCAATAGCATGGATGAGAATAATGACAACTTCCGCGACGAGCCTGAAACAAAGCAACTAAGCTTCCTAAATCGCTGGAATCTTCACCGTAATAACTACACTGGTCAAATAGTAGTAAAAACCATGAACGAAATTCGTCGTGGTGGTCAGATGGATTTCAATGCCGATAAGCCTATCGATAATATCTATGGCGTATACATCAAAACAGATCGCGTAGAGTCATGGATGAAGAATGGTTTTAGCTTCGAAGACGACGCTAACCTAGGTATCCAAACATCTTATATCTACCATCACCAAAATTCATTCTTCGGAAATAGAGCATATAAGGGTACTCAACACTCTTATTACATCAATGCCCTCTTCCGTAAGGCTTGGGAGGAGGATACTCATACTTTCGATGGCGGACTATCCTCTTCAGGTGATTTTTACGATGAAACAATAGGTTTCGGCAATACAGAGAATACCCACAAATACTCCCTCAAGGAGTATACCTATGGCTTATATGCTCAGTATACTCTCTCTCTCGAGGATAAGCTTTCTGTTATCGCTGGTGTACGTGGCGACTATAGCTCTACTCACGATCTCTTCTTTACTCCTCGCCTCCACGTGCGCTACGCTCCTGTTCAATATACAGTCCTCCGCGCTGGCATAGGTAAGGGTTATCGTACTGCCGCCCTCTTCGCAGAGAACAACTTCATGCTCTCTTCTGCTCGTAAGTGGAACTACTCTAATACCGATGTCTACTCTCAAGAAAAGGCATGGAACATGGGTGGTAGCATCCAACAAACAGTAGGTGAAACTGGTCTATCGGTAAATGTGGAATATTTCCACACTAAGTTCAATAACCAACTTATCCTAGACACCGATCGTAACATCCGTGATATCTACGCCCATAACTCTGATGCTAAATCTTACGCTAATACAGTACAAATCGAGGCTACATACCGCCTCAAGGGTCTAGATATCACAGCCGCATGGAGATGGAATGAGGCTAAGCAAATGCTAAATAACGAGCTCCGCCAACGTCCTCTAGTAAGCCGATACAAGGGTCTCATCGCCGTATCTTACCAAACTCCTCTTAAAACATGGCAATTCGATGCCAATATGCAGCTTAATGGCGGCGGTCGTGTTCCTACAACAGAGGGTAACCCTACCGAATACCAACGCGGCTCTCACTTCTCATCTTACCAAATGTATAATGCCCAGATTACTAAGTGGTACAAAAACTGGAGCATCTACGCTGGTTGTGAGAATATTGGCAACTATATGCAGCATCACGCTATCATAGCTGCCGATAAGCCTACCTCAGAATACTTCGATGGTACCATGATATGGGGCCCTCTCATGAGCCGTAAGTTCTATCTAGGTATAAGGTTTTCTTTAGAACAATAACAATGCTCTTCTATGGGTGCTCTATGGGTGCTCCCCGAGTGCACTATGGGTATAGAGCACCCTTTCACTAATTAGTATAATCATAAAAACACCAATAATATGAAGAAGTTTCTAACCATCTTGGCCGCAGCGTCTCTCTTTGCATCGTACGCTAATGCCATCTCAACTACCTCAAATCCTATCTCTATCACAGATAACGAGGAGACAGGTCTCTCAACAGTCATATTCCAAGCCGACGTCCACTGCGAGGGCTGCAAGAAAAAAATAGAAAAAAATCTCGCCTACGAAAAGGGAGTAAAGGAGATAAAGGTTGATATCAAATCTAAAACCATTACCGTTACTTTCAAAAAGAATCGTAACAATCCCGAGAAACTTAGCGCAGCACTCGTAAAATTGGGCTACGACAACAAGATTATGATCATCAAATAACTTGATTACCATAACAACACAAAAGGGTGACTCTTCCGAGTCACCCTTTCGATTATCCCTAATCTATATCCTAATATTAAAGTGCAAGATCCTTACCTGGCTTGAACTTTACTACCTTCTTAGCTGGAATCTGAATTGTTGCACCTGTAGCAGGGTTACGTCCTGTCTTTGCTGCACGCTCAGATACACTGAATGAACCAAAACCTGGTACTACAATGCTCTCATTCTTTGCTGCTGTCTCTGCTACTACTGCATAAAATGCGTCAAGGATAGCCTTAGCATCCTTCTGTGTCGAGCCTGCCTTGCTTGCTACGGCCTCAACGAGCTGTGTCTTATTCATATTAGTAATTTTTGTGTTATTAGTATGGCAAAGATAATGGCTAACAACAACATATCCAATAACTTTTACACATTTTTTTACACAATTCGCACCTACTCCAAAAAGTATAACTATATTTGCTAATATCAATTAAACGAATATTTTATGTCAAAGCACTATCTAACAGCTCTTTACGCCGTAGTAGCCTCACTAGGCTCTCTTTCGTGCGTACAATCTTCCTCAAACGACAATTCTTCCCAAATCCAAGCAGTTTCTCCTACAGATTCCCTCGCTACTGCAGAGACAGTCGCTCTTTTTAACCGCCTATACAATGGCGAAAAACTCCTCGTCGGCCACCAGGACGACCTCTCATATGGCCACTCTTGGTACGAAATAGAGGGTCGTAGCGATATGAAGGAGACTACTGGTATATATCCTGATGTATGTGGTTGGGAGTTCGGCGGACTAGAACTGGGCGACCCTGTAAATATCGATAGCGTGGATTTCAATAATATGCGTAAGCATATGCAAGAAACTCACCGTATGGGTGGCATAAATACCATGACATGGCACTCGTATAACCTAATAACTGGTAATAATTGCTGGGACGTATCCGTAAATGGCGTCGTATCGGCTATCTTACCTGATGGACCTAAGCATGCCCAATACCTCAAATGGCTAGATCGCTTCGCCGATTTCGTCTCTTCTATTAAGGATGATAACGATAATCTCATCCCTCTCCTATTCCGCCCTTATCACGAGCTCACTGGCTCTTGGTTCTGGTGGGGGCGCGACCTCTGCTCTGTAGAGGAGTATAAGAGTCTATGGCGTATGACATATAATTACCTTACCCAAGAGAAGGGCGTCCATAACCTCCTCTACGTATACTCAACAAGCAATTTCAACGATACTACCCTATTCTTCGAGCGATACCCTGGCGATGAGTTCGTCGATCTCCTCGGTTTCGATATCTACCAATATGGTGAGGATCTCGCCCTCGCTCAACAGGATTTCCTTAAGCAACTTAAACTCCAAGCGGATATCCTCTCTCCTATCGCTAAGGAGAAGGGTAAGCCTTGGGCTGTATGCGAAGCCGGACTAGAATCGTGCCTCATCGATAATTGGTTTACCGAACTGGGGAAGGTCCTCGCCCCTACCGATGCTCGTTATATCCTCTTTTGGCGTAACGCACGCGACCGCGAGAATCACTTCTACATCCCATACGAGGGTCACAGCGCGGCTCCAGATTTCAAGGCGTTCGTCGACAATACTCGCCAATAGCAGCATAAGTAATAGTTATCAAATAAATAACTATTACCCCATACAGCTCTGCTTAACGCTTTCTCATACCTCGCTCATACCTCGCTCTATACAGACGCTAGGCAGACGCACCTTAATTTTTATTACCATTCCTCCTCACCATCCGCAAGGGGGAATGGTATACTATTTCTCGTAAAAAATATTTCTCAAAAAAGAAACATTCTACAAAGAGATATCGTAGAATGACAGACATGTGTAACAAATATATTATATCAAAACACAAAAACATATGAAACATATCATATTAACTGCAGTATTCTCACTCATATCTTTTGCTCTATTGGCTCAGAAGCCTAACATCTCTTTCGAAGCTACAGAATTCGACTTCGGTGAGATTCAAGAGTCTGAGGGCGCAGTTACTCACCGTTTCTCTTTCACTAATAAAGGTACAACCCCTCTCGTACTCCACAACGTACAGGCATCTTGCGGTTGCACATCACCTTCTTGGCCTCGTACCCCAATTCAGCCAAACGCTACATCCCAAATAGACGTTACATTTAACCCTGCTAACCGTCCAGGCTCATTTAGCAAGACTATTACCGTAACTTCTAATGCCGAAAACGCACAGGTTACCCTCCGTATCTCTGGTAAGGTCCTCGAAAAACCTAAGTCTATGGAGGATATCTACCCTACTAAGTTCGGCGAAATGCGTCTCACAGATAGCTACTTACCTCTCACAAAGGTATTCCCTGGCGAATCAAAAATAGGCGAGCTCCGAGTTATCAACCCTTCCGAGAATAATATTACACCAGAATTCATCAACGTCCCTTCTCATATCCAAATAGCAACTATCCCTGCTACTCTCGCTCCTGGTCAAGAGGGTATCATCCAAGTGGTATATGATGCTGATAAGAAGAACGACTGGGGTTATGTATCCGACCAAATCTACGTAATATTCGATGGCGTACGCTCTTATAGCAACCGCCTAACTATTACCGCAACTATCCAAGAAGACTTCTCTCGCCTCTCAAAAGAGGAGAAGGAGAATGCCCCTAAACTCGAATTCGATAACCAATCTCACGATTGGGGCGTAATCAACCCTACCGATAAGCAGTCTCACGATTTTATCGTCAAAAATACAGGTAAGGAAAACCTCATCATCCGTAAGGTTAAGGCCTCTTGCGGTTGCACAGCAGTTACCCCTGCCAAAACAGTTCTCGCTACAGGCGAGGAGACAACTATCCACGTGGAGTTTAACCCAGCAGGCAAACAGGGACGCCAACAGAAGACTATTACTGTCATCACAAACGACCCTGATAAGTCTAACGTACTCCTCCGTATCAGTTGCATGATAGAAAACACAACTGCAGAACAGAAATAACATAGACTAAGGTACAATAATGAGATTAGCTAAGAAATTATCCATCTTCGCCCTTGCGCTCTCCGCTGTCGCATGCCAGAAGAAACAACTATCTGTCGATGCCCAACTTACTAATGTTGACGATGGCTTCGTATACCTCTCAACTATCGACACCGACATGAAATGGCATAACATCGATACCGCTAAGGTCGAAAATGGCCACTTCACCTTCAATACTGAAAATGTACACGAGGGCGGTGAGTGTTTCATGATCCTTACCCCTAATCAGCAACAGGTGATATTCTTCGCCAATACTGATAAGGTAATAATCAATGGCGATATAGATATGGCTTCTTCAATAGCTGTAGAGGGCGCTAAACTCCACACTATCTACGAGAAGTTCGTCAATAATGTCCCAGAGCAGGATCACCTCAAAAAGCTTAACCGCGAACTAGCTAATGCTCAATACAATGTCGATAAAACAAACGCCCTTAAGGAGGAGATATACAATGCCCAAATGGAGCAACTCGCTTATATCAAGCGCTTCGTAACAAATAACGTGGGCAACGCTATAGGCTCTTTCGTCCTCATCAACTCGGTAAACTATTTCTCTTACGAGGAGACCGACCAATTCTCTAAGCAAATAGCAGAAAAACAGCCTAACCATAAGTACACAAAAATCATCGAGTCTATCGTAGAGAATCGCCGTACTATATACGAGGCTATGCAACGCGTAGAAATCGGTCAAAAGGCTCCCGACTTCTCTCTCGAGGGTGCCGATGGTAACCAGTATAAGTTGTCCGACACTCGTGGCAAAAATGTAATTATGAGTTTCTGGATTAGCAACGACCGCCTCTCGCGCATGAATAATGTTGCCCTAAGCGAGGTCGAAAAGAAATTCAACAACAAAAATCTCATCGTCCTAGGTATCTCTGTCGACCAAGACAAGGAGCGTTGGCTTAAGGCTGTCGCAGAGGATAAGGCTCCTGGTATACAATTGATAGATATCGATAATAGCATAGCTGCTACATATTGCGTACCTCGATTGCCTTACTGCATCCTCCTCGATGCCGAGGGTAAAATAGTAGCTAAGGATTATAACGCCGAAAGCGTATTCTCCGACGTAGAGTCTCTTCTTAAGTAGAACATCTTATAAACACATAAATGTCACTAATTAAATCAATCTCTGGTATCAGAGGAACAATAGGTGGACGTCCAGGCGATGGCCTCTCACCTCTAGATGTGGTAAAATTCACATCTGCTTATTCTGTATGGGTACTCTCTAAAACCCAAGGCCGTAAGGCTAAGGTCGTAGTGGGTCGCGATGCTCGTATGTCTGGCCCAATCGTAGAACAACTCGTAGTATCTACCCTATGTGGTATGGGTATCGATGTCATCAACATCGGTCTCGCTACTACTCCTACAACAGAAATAGCTGTTACTGGCGAAAAGGCTGATGGCGGTATCATCATTACCGCTTCTCATAACCCTAAGCAGTGGAATGCTCTTAAGCTCCTCAACAACGAGGGCGAATTCCTTAATGCCGAGGAGGGTCAACAAATCCTTGCTACTGCCGCAGCCGATGATTATACATATGCCGAGGTGGATAACCTTGGTACAGTTACCGTAAAGGATTATACAGACTACCATATCCAAAAGGTCCTAGACCTTAAGTTGGTCGACGTAGAGGCTATCAAGAAGGCTAACTTCTCTATCATCCTCGATACTATCAACTCTGTAGGTGGCATCATCCTACCTAAACTCCTCGATAAGCTAGGCGTGAAGAGCTACAAGGTCCTCAACCAAGAGCCTACAGGTAATTTCTTCCATACCCCAGAACCTATCCCTGAGAATCTTACTCAAATAGCTGGCGAAATAAAAAATGGTAAGTACGACGTAGGTTTCGTAGTTGACCCTGATGTCGACCGCCTCGCTATGTTCTGCGAAAATGGTGAGATGTTCGGCGAGGAGTACACTATCGTATCTTGCGCAGATTACGTCCTAAGCCATACACCTGGTAATACCGTGTCTAACCTCTCCTCTTCTCGCGCTCTTGCCGACGTGACTAAGCAGCATGGCGGCTCATACAAGGCAGCAGCCGTAGGCGAGGTAAACGTAGTAACCCAAATGAAGGCTACTAACGCTATCATCGGTGGCGAGGGTAATGGCGGCGTCATATACCCAGAGAGCCACTATGGTCGCGACGCTCTCGTCGGTATAGCTCTCTTCTTGTCTCACCTCGCTCATAAGGGTTGCAAGACTTCCGAGCTACGCGCTTCTTACCCTAACTATTTCATCTCTAAGAATAAGGTCGAACTCTCTGCCGACGTAAATGTCGACGCTATCCTCGACTCTATGAAGGAGAAATATAAGCAGGAGCGTATTACCGATATCGACGGCGTAAAGATCGATTTCGCCGAAAGTTGGGTACATCTCCGCAAGTCTAATACCGAGCCTATCATCCGTATCTACGCCGAGGCTCACTCAGAGGCCGAGGCTACAGCTCTCGCAGCTCAGATCAAGGAGGTAATAGCATCTTGCAAATAATCAAATTGCGCAGATTACTACATAAAAGGTATATTATCATGATTGCCATCTGTATATTGCAGATGGCAATCTTTGATATGTACGCACAACAGCCTATCGACCTCGGCGCTCGCGCTATCTATACAGTTAATGTCTCTCCTAGATGGACCCTCTCGGCCGATGGCTCAATATACCAGCAGCTCAACCACCAATCTGGTACCTGGTGGAGATTATCTACTAAGGGTCAATTTAAGGTCATGGAACGTCGACTATTATTCGCTTCTGCCTCTATTACCCACCAAGAGTATAACAGTATTACTAACTCGGATACAGAACTTCGCCTAGTCGAGGGTATCGCATTCCTAACACAAACCAACTTCTCTCATAGCTTCTACCTATCTCAACGTAGAATCATATACAAACCATCAGACGATAAGGCTTTCTGCTCCGATGCTACATACTACCAACAATACTCATTCAAAAACATATCCCCTAAATACACGCCATACTTAGTAGCTAGCGAAACCATCAACATTACCCCCGATATATCAAACGCACCAATATTCCAACGTTTCCGTATCGGAGGCGGTATATCTATTACTACTTCCAACAAAATCAAACTAGCTATCAACTACACATACTCCCTAGGTAGCAAACGCCAAATATTTATAGGCGACGCTAATAAACTAAGTATGCTGACTTTGGTATTTAACTATAATCATCTATAGTATTAATACCTAAAACAATATCGCCCAAAGTAGTTGCCTTATACGTTTGAAAGTCCAATGGATTTTACTACCTTTGCGCCGATAATGCATTATTAAGAATATTCTAATAGAACTGACATAAGATGTTTGAAAATCTTTCCGAGAAAATTGAACTCGCGTTCAAATCCCTCCAAGGTGAATCAAAAATTACCGAACTAAACGTAGCAGAAACCCTCAAGGACGTACGTAAGGCTCTCCTCGATGCCGATGTCAACTACAAGGTAGCTAAACAATTCATAGATACAGTAAAGGAGAAGGCCCTCGGTACTGAGGTTCTTAAGAGCGTAAAGCCTGGTCAGCAAATTATCAAAATCGTTTATGACGAACTTACTGCTCTCATGGGCGGCGAGGCTGTTGATATCAACCTCAAGGGTAGCCCAGCTATAATCCTTATGTCAGGTCTCCAGGGTTCTGGTAAGACAACATTCACTGGCAAACTTGCTAACATGCTCAAAAATAAGCGCGGCAAGTTCCCTATGGTAGTAGCATGCGACGTATACCGCCCTGCCGCTATAGAGCAGTTGCGCGTCGTAGCTAACCAAGTGGGTGTTCCTGTATATGCCGAGGATGGCAACAAAAATCCTATCGAAATCGCAAAGAAGGCTATCGCCGAGGCTAAGTCTCAAGGTTGCGACGTAGTTATCGTCGATACCGCTGGTCGTCTCGCAGTAGACGAGGAGATGATGAACGAAATCGAATCCCTCAAAAAGGCTCTCAACCCTTCAGAGACTCTCTTCGTTGTCGACTCCATGACTGGTCAAGATGCCGTTAATACAGCTCACGAGTTCAATACTCGCCTCGATTTCGATGGCGTCATCCTTACTAAGTTAGATGGTGATACCCGTGGCGGTGCCGCCCTCTCTATCCGTAACGTAGTTAATAAGCCTATTAAGTTCATCGGTACCGGCGAGAAGTTTGACGCTATCGACGTATTCCACCCTTCTCGTATGGCCGACCGTATCCTCGGTATGGGCGATATCCGTACACTCGTGCAACGCGCTCAAGAGCAAATCGACGAGGAGGAGGCACGTAAGCTACAAAAGAAAATCGCTAATAATAAACTCGACTTCGACGACTTCCTCTCACAAATCCAACAAGTAAAGAAGATGGGTAACCTTAAGGACCTCGCTTCCATGATCCCTGGCGTGGGTAAGATGTTGAAGAATGTCGATATCAATGATAACGCTTTCAAGAGCATCGAGGCTATCATCGGCTCTATGACCCCATACGAGCGTAAAAATCCTCAAGTTATCGATGGCTCACGTAAAAAACGTATCGCTAACGGTTCTGGTACTACCCTTCAGGATGTTAACCGCCTCCTAAAGCAGTTCGATGAGACTCGTAAAATAATGAAACTCATGAGCGGCAAAACAGGCGCTAATATGCGTCGTATGATGGGTGGACTCATGAGACGATAAATACACATCACATACATACATTCATGCAATTAATAGATGGTAAGCAGACTGCTGCTGAAATCCGAAAGGAGATAGCAGAACAAGTAGAGCAGATGGTGGCTCGAGGCGAACGCCGCCCTCACCTCGTCGCAATACTAGTCGGTCACGATGGTGGCTCAGAAACATACGTGGCAAACAAGGTTAAGGCTTGCGAAGAGTGCGGTTTCAAATCTACCCTCCTCCGCCACGAAGATGACATCACCGAGGCAGAACTCCTCGCAGAGGTCGATAAACTTAATAACGACCCCGACGTCGATGGCTTTATCGTCCAACTTCCTCTCCCAAAACATATTGACGAGGAGAAGGTTACGCACGCCATAGACCCAACTAAGGATGTCGACGGCTTCCATCCAGTGAATGTAGGTCGTATGACTATCGGTGCTCCTGCTTTCATCTCCGCTACCCCTCAAGGTATCGTAGACCTCATCAAGAGATACAATATCCCTACATCAGGTAAGCACGCAGTGGTTATCGGTCGTAGCAATATCGTAGGCCGACCAATGAGCGTCCTCCTCTCTCAAAAGGGAATAGATTGCACCGTAACGCTCGTTCATAGCCGAACAGAGAATATCAAGGAGATATGCCAACAGGCGGATATCATTGTCGCAGCTATCGGTAAACCTGGTTTCGTTACCGCCGATATGGTCAAGGATGGCGCTACAGTAATCGACGTAGGCACTACTCGAGTAAAGGACGAGACAAGCCCTCGCGGATGGAGACTAAAGGGCGACGTAGATTTCGCTAACGTATCCCCTAAGTGCGCTTTCATTACACCCGTCCCTGGCGGCGTAGGCCCTATGACAATAGTATCTCTCATGAAGAATACTCTTCTAGCAGGACAAAAAGCTATCTATAAATAAGCTATTAAGCTCACCATAAAAAGCCTCAAGAGAAAAACCTCTTGGGGCTTTTTCATTGATACACACCCACTTTCACAATTATTAACTAGATATACTTGCATAACCAATAATAGTGTAATACTTTTGTGGTACACTATACAAAGATATCTAGACAATAAATTGTTATTAGTAGCATAAAATAATTGGTTTAAGGAAAAGCTATCAAATTTGAATAATCAGATTTGGGTGGTTTTTAAATGGAGAAGCCTACGAACACCCCCGAGACGGGCATTCGTAGGCTTATGTATATCCACTCCCCAATAACCTCACCTATACATCTCCTACACCTCTAGCCTACTCTAGCGCCCCCTCTAGAATATCTAGCCTCCACTAGCCCATCCAGAACAACTAGAATAACTATCATCTAGCCCCTCTAAACCACCAAAATCCCCAGCTCCACCTCCCTCAACAAACCTTTAGTTTATATAAACACCCACCTCTCCAACTATTCATAAGGTGCTCATAGGGTGCTCCCCGAGTGCTCCCAAGGTACTCCCTGCCTCCTCTTTCATCGTAAAAAGTATAAAAAAGATAACCCCCACACGAACTGTAAATGTCGCATGGGGGAATATATTTTACACCTTATAATTAGTATCAAATATCCAAAGCAGCATGATATGCCTCATAAATGGCTTTTGTAATATTAGCAGGACGAACACAGTCGCCTACCTCTCTTACAAATGGTGCAGCTGTGTGCATTGCATCAGCATCTGCTCTATTGGCACGCTGGCCAACTGCACATATAATAGTATCAGCCTTTATTAGCTCCTCATTACCCTCTGGTGTCTTCACTATTAGTCCCTCTGGTGTTACACGTAGACCTGCTGTCTGCATATACTTTGTAGCATACTTATCTACATTACGCATCAAAATAGGCCTATTTCTAATATTACAATCAGGGGCTAATGTATCTCGCATCTCCACAATAGAGACCTCTTTACCCTCTTGTCCAAGGTGAACAGCACACTCACAACCTGCTAAACCGCCACCAAGAACCACTACCTTCTTACCTACCTTCTCTTTCTCTAGGTAATAATTATTTACTACCACTACATTGTCTCCATCTATTCCTTGCAATGGTGGTACAATAGGTGTAGAACCTACCGCTAATAACAATGCGTCTGGCTTTATCGACTCTACATACTCTGGAGTAACAATCGTATTAAGCCTAATATCTACTCCCTCTACCCTAGCCTGCTTCTCCAACGACAATCCTAATTCATACATCTCATGCTTGAATGGGATGGCTTGCTCCGACTTTAATATACCGCCTACCGCATCGCTCTTCTCGCATAGTATTACCTCATGTCCTCTCTGAGCAGCCGTAACAGCAGCTTTCAAACCAGCTACACCTGCACCTACCACCAATACCTTTTTCTTATGGTACGCAGGAACTACCTCCATACCCTCTATCTCACGTCCCACAACTGGGTTAACAGCACATCGTCTAGTAAAGGTAGTTGGTCGCTCTGCCATACAAGTATAACAACGTAGACACTTAACTATCTGATCCTCCTCTCCAGCTAATACCTTATTTGGCAAGAATGGATCAGCAAGTAACTGACGTGCCATATATATAACGTCTGCCTTACCCTCTCGTATTATCTCCTCCATCTGCTCAGGGTCAGATAATGCGCCAATACATGCCACTGGCTTCTTCACATGCTTCTTTACCTCTGCCGCATACTTTACATTGTCGCCATGTGGTACAAACATAGGTAACGTAGTATCAAAGAAACCAAATTGATAAGATCCAACAGAAACATGTATAAGATCTACATAATCCTCTATAAGCTGTGCGATACGACAACCCTCATTAATATCATAACCTCCCTCAAATAGCTCTGATCCCGATATACGAAGCTCTATAGGGAAGCCAGGACCAACTGCAGCTCGCACTGCTTGAAGTACCTCAATTACTATACGTACTCTATTCTCTGTCGAACCGCCATACTCATCCGTACGCTTATTGAAATATGGAGATAGGAACTGATTGAGAAGCCAACCATGACCAGCATGCACCATTATCATCTCATAGCCCGCACGCTTACACAAAGCCGCATTATCACCATAACATTTAACGATATGTGCTATCTGCTCCTTCGAGAGGCCTTTAACAGGACGACCATCCGGACGAACATTATCACTTGGTCCCCACTGGTTGAGACTTGCCTTCTTATCCTTATCAGACATATATGTACCTGCATACTGACCAGAGTGCGAAAGCTCTATACTAGGTACCGAGCCATGCCTACGTAGCGCATCAGCAATATATGTATGCTCCGCTAGACAACCTACCGTAGTAAGGTTGAGATGTAGCATGTGACTTTGGTCTGTCTCAGGGTCAACTACAAGCTCACTAACTGTTACAGATGCCGCGCCACCTTTCGCCCTAAGCTCATAAAAACCTCTTGTACGCGGACCAGGTACACATTCTGGTGTAATATCTGTAGCTCCCATTGGAGCCGAAAACATTCTATTCCTAAATATTACATTGCCCAACTTAATAGGGCTCGTAAGAAGTGGATACTTATTAGCCATTGATAATATTCAAATATGTGATTATTCGTAAAATTCTAATTTGACACAATATTAACAAAAATATACGAATCACAAAAGTCCGATGTTGCGAGATAAGGAAACATAATATCCAATAGTGTAACATAATAGCTAATTTGGGCGTAATAACAGACATCAGTTAAACATATTTTTACAACTAATACACAGAGTACAAAAAATGTTACATCACCTAACAAAGTTAGCATTAATTAGCGGCCTACTTATCGCATCTACTATAGGTCATGCTCAGTCGGTACGTATCATCTATACCACAGATGTCCATGGAGCAATATTCCCATACGATTTCATAAAAGGTACAGAGGCTAATAATAGCTTAGCGCACGCTGCTTCATATATCGAGGAGGCTCGCGAAGACTCAAGAAATGTCATCCTCCTAGACGCTGGAGATGCTCTTCAGGGTACTCCTGCCGTTTACTACTATAATTATGTAGAGCCTGAGCATAATATCATCGCTACCATATACAACGACATGAAATATGACGCCGTATGTATAGGAAACCATGATATCGAGACTGGTCACGACTGCTATGATAACTACGTAAAGCAGATGAATATGCCAGTATTGGGAGCTAACGCTGTTAATAAGGAGACTGGCGAACCATACTTCAAACCATACACAATACTAGAACGAGCAGGTAAGAAAATCGCCGTATTAGGTCTTACTACCCCTTATGTGCCACATTGGCTACCTGAGTTCTATTGGAGTGGCATTGAGTTTAAAGATATGATAGAGAGCGCTCAGTATTGGATGGACCACATTCAGAAGAATGAGAAGCCAGATGCAGTTATCGGTCTATTCCATGCTGGCTACGATTATACTCACTCTCTACAAAAAGCTACTGATAAGTGCAACGAGAATGCATCAGTCTTAGTGGCTGAGCAAGTCGAGGGTTTCGACCTTATCCTTATCGGTCACGACCATAAGGTATTCAATCAACAAGTTACTAGCCCATCTGGTCATAAAGTACAAGTATGTGACGCTGGTACAGCAGCTCGTTACCTTGGAGATGTTACTATGGAGTTCAAGAAGGGCGAGAAACGTCCAACTATTACTACCAAATTGGTAGCTCTCGGTAGCGTCGAGCCTTCTGAGTCTTTCACACACAAGTATATGCCTCATATGATGGCTATCAAGGCTTACTCTAAGAAGGTAATTGGCCAACTTAAAGAGGACCTTGTCTCTAGCAAGGCTCTATTCGGTCCAAGCGACTTCGTAAACCTCGTTCACAACACCACCCGTAAGCATACAGGCGCTGAAATCAGTTTTGCCGCACCTCTTTTGATAGATGCTACTATCCCAAAGGGTAACCTCACAGTAGGTAATATGTTTAGCATCTACAAGTTTGAGAATATGCTATCTGTCATGAAGCTCACTGGTGCAGAAATCAAAAAGTTCCTCGAGTATAGCTACGAGGAGTGGGTATCTAACCCTAAGGAGACTGGTCACCTCATCAAACTAAACAATAGAGGACGTATTCTTAATAGAGTATATAACTTCGACTCCGCAGCCGGCATCAAGTATACAGTCAACCCTTTCAAGCCTTATGGCGAGCGAGTAGAGATAATCTCTATGGAAGATGGCACACCATTTGACATGAATAAGGAGTACAACGTAGGTATGTCAAGCTATCGTTACAACGGCGGCGGTGAACACCTCACAAAAGGCGTAGGTCTCACTAAGGAGCAGATTAACGCTAGATCCGTAAAGAATATCCTTAAAGACCTCCGTGGAATGATCATGGAAGACTTCACTGAGATGGGTGGCGAGATTAACATCCCAGAGAATAACAACTGGAAGTTCGTCCCAGAAGCCGACGTAAAAGAGTATCTCGAGAAAGATAAGGCGATGTTCTAATTCAACATACGCCACTAATACAAGGCAGCGAATTAACCTTTACACTAGGTAATTCGCTGCTTTAATTTTATAAAATTTACAACCTAACAAGAAAAACACGCCCGATTTAATATCTTTTTGCAAAAAGAAACGTAGACTATACTCAAAAGCGTGACAGCCTATGAATAACTTATAATGTCTAAAAGATACATATATCGGAGTAATATCTAGACTTAGCGAACACTATCGCTCTGTCGTTATATTAAGCTACGATACATTACAATACGAAGTAGTAAAAACCATCGAGCCATTTGAGCAATTCATAAATCAGAAAGGGATTGATTCTCGTGAATTGTTTAGTATGTACATCCAACAATTTGTACTACCTGAATTTCAAGATATACTACAAGAAAACAATAACACAGATATTCTTCCTAAACTCATTGGCAATAAAGGCAGAGTAGAGGTAGAATATATGACTACCGAACATAGGTGGTGTAGAGCTGTATGGTTTCCCGTTGATATAATTGACGGCAAAGTCAAAACCATAGTATTCGCCATTGAGGATATTCATGAGAATAAGATCAAGGACGAACGCCTAAAACAACAGCTATACTACATAGATGGCCTCATAAGCGGCTACGATATGTTGATGATATACAACATCGACGAGGGTACATGCTCTCACTCATACTACGCCGACTTTGCCCCAGATGATTGCAAGAAGCCATACTTCGAGGTACTAGACTTTTACGACCACTTTACCTCATCTATGAAGCAATACTGCCATCCTGACCATCTAGAGATGATGCTATGTTATAGCGAAAAGGATTACGTGCGTCAAATGCTCAAGAACAAAAAACGTCACACTAGACGTTTCTTATGCAAAAACGCACAAGGAGAATATAGGTGGACAGAGATGCAACTGATAAAGTTTGCCAAAGAGGGCGAAACAGCCAACGATGTTGCTATCACATACATAGACGTAGACTCAGACGAAAGAGAAAAACGTGCAAAAGAGGCCGCACTTGAAGATATAAAGAACGTCGTTCGCTCTAACGAGATGGGCTTGTGGCATATCACACTTATACAAGGCCAAGAGCCTTCAATGACGGTCGACTCCAAGATGCGCCAACTCCTAGGCCTAAAAGATGACCTCGTCCTAACCGACGAAGAGATGTACAAAGCATGGTTCGACAGAGTGCTCCCTGAGGCGCTTGACTCTGTTAATGCCTCTGTAATGAAAATGATTAAAGAGGGCGTCAGAGATGAGAATACTTACCTCTGGAACCACCCTACCCTAGGTCATCGTTATGTACGTTGTGGCGGTACTGCTATACCTATTATGGGCGGTCACCTATTAAGTGGTTACCACTACGACGTAACAGAGCATGTACTTGCCGAGATGCGTCAGAAGCAATTGCTAGAGGATGCCCTCGAAGCTAATAAGGCAAAGACCGTATCTCTTCATAATATGGTACACGAGATTCGTACACCATTGAACTCAATCATAGGGTTCTCACAGCTATTGGCTATGCCAGATGGCACATGGACACCAGAAGAGAAGGAGACACACCTACAACAGATAAACAATGGCTATAATATATTGAGCATGCTCATAGACGACGTGCTTGATGTAGCAGACTCAGAGCACGGCAATTTTATGATTAATATCTCAGAGACGAATATTAATACCATGTGCCGAAATGCTTTGCAAGCAGCCATGTTCCGCAAGCCACAATCTGTCAATATGTATTTTACTACAGAGGTCGACGACGACTATACGATAGAATCAGATGGCCGACGCATTACTCAGGTACTATTCAACTACCTCAATAATGCTTGTAAGCATACTTGGGCGGGCGAGGTACACCTACATTGCTCAACAACAGAAAACCCAGGACGTCTCACCTTCTCTGTAGCCGATACAGGCGAAGGAGTACCAGCAGAGATGGCCGAAGGCATATTTGAGCGTTTCACCAAGCATAACGCAAAGGTCAAGGGCTCTGGAATAGGACTTAATATCTGTCGTGTATTAGCCGAGAAACTTAACGGTGAGGTTCATCTTGATACCTCATATACCAACGGCGCACGATTTGTATTCATACTATAATAGATAGATTATTATTCATAGGTTTAGTTTTTATGCCGATAGGCAAATGCCCTAGTACTCGTCATGAGTACTAGGGCATTCTACTAAACAAATAATAGTATTAACACATGAACTTTTTTACCAAGGTCTATCCTTCATCTCCTCTTGCTTAGCAGGAGCACCACCTCCCATAGGGAATGGGAACTTTGGCGCCTCTGGCTCTTTGAGAACTTGGGCATTCATCCACTCATAAATATTTGCATGACCTTGTGGGGCAACTGTACCACCGCCATTATTTGTAGGCTTTAGGTCAGCAACTTCCTTCTCTTGTACACCTGTTACCATATCATTGAAGAGGTAGCACCATGAGAAGTGACCGAATAACTTAGTGCCAGGGAAATCATGTCCCTCAACACTCTCAAACATAGAGAGCCATACATTATTAGCACCAGCCTTCATGAGGCGCTCATATGTAGGGATAGCAAACTCCTTAGGATTAACAGTTGTATCGTCATACGACTGAACAAACCATATATTCTCCTCAGCAAGCGACTTGATTTGGATATCAGAGATAAACTCATCCTTATAAGCCTCACATGTTGGGTAAGCTGCAGCGAAGTACTTTGGATGACGGATAAGCATATTCATTGTCATGAAGCCGCCATTTGAGCAACCACCAATATAGATACGATTACGATCTACGTCAGGGTTTACATTTGTTACGTAATTATCTATACACGCTTTAAGTGCATCGCTATAGATAGAAGGCATATCGCCCATACCCATGCCCTTTGGTGTCTGCATCCAGAATGTAGGGCATTGTACAGCTAGTACATACGCACCACCTTCGCCACCTTCTGTTGTGAAGTGCGACTGAATATCCTCGCGAATAAGAGATACTACCTCATTACCCATAAGCTCGATACTAACATCAGTACCGCCCTCACCCATACCATGTAGCCATACTATAAGAGGGTTTTTCTTAGAATCAGACTTCAACGCCCATGGCTCATAAGCTCCATAAGTGAGAGTAGCATCACCAGGAAGGCCGGTCTTACTACCTGTATATGTGCCACGCTTGAAGAAATCCGACTCCGAGAGGAAGTTACGTAATGCATGAGGTGTCTCACACTCTACCGAAGTTACCTTCTTACCCTCTACCTTTATAGATTTACTAGGCTTAAGAGCCACCTTAACAGGATAAGCAGTACTCCATGTACCCATAAAAGAGGCTACAAGAGGTGCCGCCTTACGGTCTGCACTATACTCGAGACCAAATGCTAGATACTCACCATTATCACACCACTCACCACGATCGTCGCAAGTATATACTATCTTGACATTACGAGGCACACCATTAGTCTCCACTAAGAAAGCCTTTGGGTCGAGTTGGTCTATCTTTTTCTCTGGTTTTACTACAACTAGATTAACAGAGGTAGAGGCCTCATAAGCAGTAACACGTACTACTTGATTCTTCATCTTGAGCGACTGCGCGTCTGCCGAAAATATTGCAGTAGCCGACATAGCAGCTAGAGCTAGACTTTTTAGGCTGAAGTTATTCATACTTTATAGATTATAGTTATTTGTTTTCATGTGAATTGATGAAACAAATGTACAATAAATAGGGATAAGACAATATGACATTGAAGAATCGAGGAAATAATAGAACTATAACTAAAACAATTGAACAAAAACGCAAGCTCCCATTGGGGAAATATAGCCTTGAAACACACGTTATATCCTCTTTTTCCCTTTATACAAATAAGCTAAAGGTTGAAAAGTTATATCTTTGCGTTAAAATGCACACGCTATCCAATAGTTATGAGATTAGATTGGACTAACAAGATAAACAAGACAATATTTATATCGAGTATAGTATTCATATCGCTATTACTCTTTTTCTATTTTGCCTTTTATGGGCACCTCCAGTTTTTAGAGCAATATCAGCTATTACTTTATACGCCACAATATATAGGAGAACTATTCTCTCGCCCTGGAGGACTATCTGACCTAATAGGTAGATTCCTTACTCAGTTTTGTTATACAAGGCAGACAGGTGCCTTAGCCATAGCCTTACTATTCCTTGGGGCATTTATAGCAACGTTATATGTAGGAGAGAGTTTTACAGGCAAGAAAAGCGTAGGGGCGATATTGGTACCTACAGCTATGATATTTTTTCTTACAAACGAGTATGCACAGTTATCTTTTATAGTAGCCATAACACTTGCCATGGTACTATATCTGGCGCAAAACCGTAGTCGGAGCATATATACATCCTATTGCTTGCTCGTAATTTTTACTATTTTGGGCTATTGGCTGATTGGTCCTGCTAATATACTTTTTGTAGTACTCGCCATTGCCAATATTATCATTATTAGAAGATATGAGCATAGATATATAGTGGCTATAGCTACACTACTGCTACATTTTACACTAGCCATTATTTCTTACAGAATACTACCCTATAGACTGCAAAGTATGCTTCTAGGCGTCGATTATTTGCGCTATACTATCGACACCCCTATGTCAATGTGGCTTGTATACCTAATGCCTTTTGTATCGTGTATTAGATATAAGATAGAAAAAGGTTGGCTTTGGGTAATATCATATATTATCTGTGGGACAATAGTATACCTTATCCATAAAGATTCATATACCTCAGAACAGTTTAAGGAGATGGACTATTGGGTACGTTGTGGCAGATGGGACAAAGTAATAAAGATAGCAGAGAAAGAGGGACCACGCAGTCAGCTTTCCCTTGTATACCTCAACCTCTCCCTAGGTATGGAGGGACAACTTACCAATAGATTTACACAGTTTCCACAATTAGGCACAAGAGGGCTACTTAACGACTGGAAGCGAGATTGTATCTCAGCCCTACCATTGGCAGAGGTAATGTATAGAGTAGGCAATATGAATACAGCATTACGATATACAGTAGAGGCTATGGAGGCCAACTCTGACTTTGAGAAGTCGGGACGTGCTCTAGAGCGCATGGCAGAGATAAATATGATTAACGGAGAGTATGCCGTTGCTCGTAAATATTGTATGATATTACGAGAGTCGGCCTTCTACAAAAAGAGAGCCGAGAAGATTCTAGATATGATATCTCACCCTGAGACGATAGACCAACACCCCGTATACGGCTATATGAGAAGAGTGAGGTATAGTGAAGACTTTATCTTCAACAAGTACAAATTTCACCCAGAAGAGGCCATGAAACACCTAGCCATGCAGAATGAGGAGAATAGACTAGCAAGAGACTACTATATAGTATGGCAAAATATTGCTAGAAATGAGAAACGCACATATATAGACGACGAACAAGTAAGATAATACTGATATGAAATACCTATTATATATCATCTGTATATTACTATTAGCATCGTGCCAGAATATCCCATCAGATATACATGATAATGGCAGAGATGTACTGATATTCCCAGATTATTATGACGTTACAATACCATGTAATATAGCGCCACTAGACTTTACTGTTGAAGAGGAAGAGGTAGAGCAGATATATGTACAGATACTACAAGGCAAAGATGTCATACTATCAAACCAATGGAGAGGGTGGGATACACATTGGGATATAGAAGATTGGCATAATGCACTAGCAGCAAATGTTGGTAAGGAGATAGAGATAAGCATATCAGCATACCAAAAAGGCAAATGGGAGAGATACAACAGCATAAGCATGCATATCTCAGCAGATAGTATAGACCAATATATTACCTATCGACGTATAGCACCTGCCTTTGAGACATTCAGTGCTGTAGGCATGTACCAACGTGATATCACCACATTCGACGAGTATACTGTCACAGATTGCAATGAGCTACAATACTCATGTATGAATTGCCATGCCACAAGAAAAGGCGATAGCGAAGATTTGGTACTACACGTACGCGGTCCGCACGGAGGCACAATAATCAAGAAAAATGGCAAGCAGAAGAACTATAATACCAAGACCGACTATAACATCAACGCCTTCGCATATGCCTATTGGCACCCCGAAGGTAGGTATATAGCCTTCTCGACAAATACTACCCGTCAGCTATTCCACGCGGGGGCACACGAAAGGATAGATGTCTTTGATGGGGCATCAGATATTCAAGTCTTCGATACCGAGACAGACAGCATACTCAGTGCGCCACATATACATACAAGGGATTTTGAGAATTTTCCTGCCTTCTCGGCTTGTGGAAAGTGGTTGTATTATGTTTGCGCTGATTCACTTCCTGTGCCACAGAAGCAAGACTCACTACGCTACGCCCTCTACAGGGTACCCTTTGATGCTAAATCGGGCAAGGTAGGTAATGAAATAGAGAAAATAGCAGATAAGCGTAATGATGGACTCAGCTTGTCTATTCCTAGACCTTCGCCTGATGGTAGGTATATTATGATGTCATCACTAAAATATGGCAATTTCCCGGTATGGCACCCTGCGTCAGATTTATGGATGTATGATATAGAGCGAGATACGCTATACAGCCTTGATAAAGCCAATTCGCCATATGCCGAGGCCTACCACAACTGGTCGACAAACTCTCGATGGGCAGTAGTAGCCTCTAGACGCACAGATGGTCTGCACACACGCCTATGCATATTCCATATCAATGAGAATGGAGAGGCAAGTAAGGCCTTCCTTCTCCCACAACGTAACCCAAGGGATACAGAGACACACGACTTAAGGTCGTACAACTGCCCAGAATTTGAGGTCAATAGGATGATAATCCCTAAGGGAGAGTTGATGCATTTTTACGATAATAGCGCTAGAGAGAGGGTATATTGAGTTACAATATCTCCAAAGCAATAGCTGCGCAAGCCTCGGCATCTGCTAGGGCATTGTGGTGCTGTTCTAAGTTATAACCGCAACGTGCGGCTATGATATCGAGGTTATGGTGCCCCTCTTTCCACACCTTACGAGACTGAGCAAGCGTACAATAGAAGTCATAATCAGGATAATCCATCTGATAGCATCGAAATACAGCCTTTAGACAACTCTCATCGAAAGCTTTATTATGAGCTACTAGTGGAAGTCCTGCTATTTTAGCCTCTATTTGTCTCCATACCTCAGGAAATATGGGAGCATCTTCGGTATCCTCTCTAGTAATGCCGTGGACCTTACTACACCAATAGTTATAGTATTCTGGTTCGGGCTTAATGAGAGAATAGAACTCGTCGACCTTTTTACCATCGCGATATATCACCACGCCCACACTACATACTGAGCATCGTTCGTTATTGGCTGTCTCGAAATCTATAGCGGCAAAATCTTTCATAGTTCCTTTATTATATGTCTTATAGCGGCAATAGGATGGTAGAGTATCATACGCGGACCAGCGTATCGCATTGCTTGGCGCATTTTCTCTCTCATCTCTGGCTTATAGCAATGAATAGGGCACTTTTTGCATGTTGGTTTATTCTCCCCAAACTTACATCTATCTAGACGAGCATAGGCATAATCTAGCAGAGCTAGACACTCCTCACACAATGCCCCCTCATTATGTTTCCTACCACGGCAGTATATCTCTACCATCTGACGAACGGTAGTCTTCTCTTGCTCTATACGTGTCATTGGTTGATTATCTGATTATACTTTGAGAGGGCATCCCTCATTATTTCGTCATGGTCAAAAGCCAACTTTGGTAGAGCATTTACGGGATACCACCCTACCCTAGCGGCGTCGTCTTGTGCTATTACCTCTAATGGAGTATCAACTATAGCTAGATAGACCACAGAGATAGTTCGTCCACGAGGGTCGCGATCTACCTTAGAGTAAGCACCTATCTGCGTAAAGTTATCAAGTTTTAGTCCTGTCTCCTCCTCTAGCTCGCGTTTGGCGCATTGCTCTGTAGTCTCATCCATATCCATAAAGCCACCAGGGAATGCGCAACAACCTTTATAAGGGTCATTACCGCGCTCTATAAGGAGCACTCGAGGCTCAAGCTCTCTAGTTATTACCACAGCATCGGCAGTCAGTGCTGGTCTTGGGTATTGGTATGTATAGCTCATTATGTTTTTGGGGTATTATGTATTTACCTATCATTTTGAAGTCTGAAAAATTCCTTCTGTTGCTCAATTTCTCGGCGTAGTTCCTCTTGGGTTGGCATGTAAGTCAGATACTTTGCAGCATAGAGTTGGTCATTGCCATTCAAAACCGAATAATGAGCAACGTCATCGTCAGTGTCAGCACAAAGAAGTATGCCTATAGTAGGATTATGTCCATCTGGACGCACTAAGTCATCGTACATCTTAACGTACATATCCATCTGGCCAACATCTTGATAGCTAAGTTTTTTTGTTTTTAGGTCGATTAGCACGAAACAGCGAAGGTGATAGTTGTAGAAAACAAGGTCTATGTAATAATCCTCCTTTTCTGTATGAATATGCTTTTGCCTATCAACGAAAGCGAACCCTTTGCCCAATTCCATTAGGAAAGGAATCAGGTGATCAATAATACTTTGCTCTAGATTACTCTCGGTATAGTCTGTGTTATTCTTAAAACCAAGGAACTCCGCAATAACAGGACTTTTCAAATACTCAAGTTTATCTTGCAATGGTTGGGTCAACGACTGCATTTCCTGACGTACAATCTGCTTATTCTGTGATTTTAGCAGGCGATAGTAGTATTGCGATGAGACGTTACGCTGCAAGGTTCTAGTGCTCCACATTTCGCTTGCTGCCTCATTCTCATACCAAGCACGAGCTTCAGGACTCTGCTCTTGAAGGATAACTCGATAATGAGTCCACGAAAGGTGAATAGGTTTTGCAGATCTGATAGAATCAAAAATGTTCACAGATTTTCCACTCACTGCGTGGAAAATGTCTATCAGTCCATCTTGTGCCAATTTTCCAGTCACTGCGTGGAAAATATTTGGCCACATCAAGTAAAAGTTCACATAGTTATAAAGATTACTTTTAGTATAGCCTTTCCCATACTTTGCGGTCAAGGCAGTAGATAGTACCTTTATTACCTGTTCCCCATACTCAGCGCGCTGTTCACGTAAAACCTCGTGTTGAATTCGCATGCCAATAAGCCAGTTTCGCTTGATGAGTGTTTCATTGACTGAGTAATACGCATTTGCTTGGGCTTGTTCGATAATTAGACACGAGTCATTGAACAACTCTCCTTGTTGGAAAGCCGTTGTATCATCAGTAGCTTGTATATTACCTTTTATGAGTTCCATTACTTATTTCTGAATGACATTTTCAATCAATTCTTGAGGATAAAGGTACAAATAATCTTGAAAATAGAGGTACAATCAAATGTACCAAATCAATCTACAAAGCACATAACGACACCCCACTTCCTCACTTAAACAAAACATTACAAAA
>JAUNDI010000028.1 GCA_030526155.1 Bacteroidia bacterium | reverse complement strand
GTGGAGCTGCGGGGGATCGAACCCCGGTCCAAACACCGTAAGAGTGTGCTTTCTACATGCTTATCCTTTTCTTGGTTTTCGAGATAGCTGTGGGTAAAGGCACCCGAAGCGATCCTTATCTCTTTGGAGATTCATCGGACGCAAGGAGCATACGTACGACTATCCTGGAATTTCCAGCACCTCTGAACCAAACGCCTCCTGGATTGGGCTTTTGAGAGATGTCTCGTCTCAGCCTCTTAGGCCGAGATAAAACCTATCTACTGTACTTCGATTAGGCAGCGAGAGCGTAATTGTTTTCGCCAGTTATAGTTCGAAACCCGAGATTTAAGAGCCGTAGTTCCACCTGCTCTGCATGCTTACATACCCCCATCAAATGCTGTCAAATCCATGTCAACCCCAATGGAGAGTGCAAAGCTAGAGATATTTTTGCAAAATAGCAAAGAATAAGTGAAATATATGGTTGTGGACATTGAGAAATAGGAATCCACCACATACCAGGGTAGGGATGATGGTATGTGGTGGATCTATGGAGAGGGGGGGGGATATAATTAATCTATTGTAATCTTTGTGGTATACATATCGTTGCCACTGATTGCACGAACGACATATATTCCCTTAGGTTGATTAATTATTACGAGAGAATTAGAATTTGCTATTTCTGCTTCCTTAACGCCTGATAGGCTAAAGAGCTCGATAGTATCGGGATTTATACCTGAGACATTAACGACGCCATTAGCAAGGGTAATTTTGACATTGTCGGCAGGATTGGTACTGAGAGCTGTAGGGCTTGTTGACATATCGTCATTAACTACGTCGAACTCGTCGAAGAGGTGAGGTAGGCCATCGCTATCGACGGTATAGGTAGCGATATGGATATTATCGCCATCGACATCTACGCGGCTGAAGGTAGGCTCGCCTGTCTGTCCGAATTTGCCAGAGAAGAGCGACCAGTAGTTTTCTACGCCATGCTTACTGAGGGAGTTTTCCATAGCATCCTCGTTGCGAGGCTCGTACTTTTTACGACCAGCAGAGTTGTTGAGGAAATAGAGAGTACCCTCGCCTACGTGGAAAGTACCACCAGTTTTGCCAGTCATGTTTTCGCGCTCGCCGCCTGAGACGAGAGTAACGTGCTCTACCTTATCCTCTAGGAGTGTTTTATCGGCGTTATTTACTGGGCCGATAACCTCATAGATATGGTCGTGACCTTGGAGAGCTATATGGATATCCAATTCGCTAAATATAGGGAGCATAGCCTCGCGTACTGCCTTACCATCTTGGTCGTCTTGGTGAGACTTACTACCGGTGAACATATTCTTGTGGTATGTAGCTATACGCCATTTAGCATTAGGGTTATTATTAACCTGTGCACGCATCCAATCGGCTAGAGAGGTGAGGTAGCCAGGAGTATTCCAATCCTCGTAGTTTATGACCATGAAAAGGACATCGCCGCGGACGAAAGAGTATACGGTACCATTCATAGCAGTGTGGACACTGGCAGAAGAGTTGTATGAGTTGTCTGTATTAAAATGGTGAGCGAAATTGGAGTTAGAGCTCTTATCATGGTTACCCTGAGCCACTACGAGAGGACAATCGAGCCATACATCTTGCATAGTTTCGAACCATTGCTCATACTCCCACTCTGAGTTGGAGGAGCCACTAGTCTCCACGAGATCGCCATTACAGAGGAGGAAAGCAGCATCTGGGTTGAGATTACGAGCCACGTGAACAGTTTGCTGAGAGACATTGAACATCTCATCATTTTGTGCTTGTGTATCGGTAATATAGATGAAAGAGAACGCCTTGGAGGTAGAAGGGGCGGTAGTGAAATGACCTATTTCGCTCCAACCATTTTCGCTACCTACGCGGTAGGAGTATGTGGTATTAGGGGTAAGGCCTACGGCTAGAGCCTTATGGCTACGATAGCTTACCTTTTGATTAGGAGTAATGCCCTCGAGGTTGTTTCTATCGATAGAATAGTTGAGGTTATCAACATCTGTTGAGGTAGCATTAAATACCAATTGAGGAGTATTGAAATCAGACTCCTTAGCATCAGCCTTAGCCACTAGTTGGACTACGCCATTGGTGACAGACTTATTGGTGAACCATGCGAAACCCATACGAGACCTAGGGTCGCCATTGATGGTCATGTTAATACTATAAGGCTGATTGCCATCTTGCAAGGCATTAGCCATGCGACATAACTTAGTCCACGAAGGGACGGAGAAGTCGGCCGGATTAAGCGAAGAGAACTGCGCATTAGCAGTTACAGCTGAGAAAAGTAGTGACGACAATGCGACACTCTTTAGAAGGTTTGATTTAATGTTCATTGTAATCATGTGCTTAATGATTTCGATGCGAAAATATGGTGGTGGTATTACAGGGTTGTTTTGTATGGAATACGAGAGTATTACAGAGAATTGGGCTTTGAGAGCCCGAAATAGATTAAAATACGAGAGCCAAAAAATTGTACATTGTCCATTATATATTAGAAATTTCATACCTTTGTACCCCAAAATAATAACGGGCCTAAAATGCAATATAAATTAGACTCCATAGAGGCTGCCCTCGCCGATTTCCAAGAGGGAAAATTCGTCATCGTAGTGGATGATGAAGACCGCGAAAATGAAGGCGACTTTGTAATTGCCGCCGAGAAGATTACGCCAGAAAAGGTTAACTTCATGCTTAAGAATGGCCGTGGCGTACTATGCGCACCTATATCTATATCTCGTTGCAAGGAGCTGGGACTAGCTCATATGGTAGACAATAATACCTCTATACTAGGTACTCCATTTACCGTATCGGTAGACAAAATAGAGGGATGCACCACTGGCGTGTCTGCTCACGATCGTGCTGCTACCATACGTGCTCTTGCTGACCCAAATTCTACACCTGAGACCTTCGGCAGGCCGGGACACATCAACCCCCTTTATGCTCAAGATAAGGGAGTACTACGCCGCGCTGGACATACAGAGGCGGCAGTGGACCTAGCTCGTCTAGCCGGTCTACAGCCAGCAGCAGCCCTCATAGAGATAATGAATGAGGATGGCACTATGGCACGTATGCCTCAGCTACAACAGATAGCTAAGGAGAATGACTTCAAGATAATATCGATACGCGACCTTATAGCATATCGACTTAAGCAGGAGTCGCTCATCGAACGAGGTGTAGAGGTATCTCTCCCAACCGAATTTGGTACATTCCGCCTTATACCATTCAAGCAGAAGAGCAATGGACTTGAACATATAGCACTCATCAAGGGCACATGGAAGCCCTCTGAGAGCGTATTGGTGCGTATGCACTCTTCTTGTATGACTGGCGATATATTTGGCTCACAACGTTGCGAATGTGGCGAACAGCTACATAAGGCCATGCAGGCCATTGACCAAGCCGGTCAGGGTGCTATTGTGTACCTCAACCAAGAGGGTCGTGGTATAGGCCTAATGGCTAAAATAGAGGCATACAAACTACAAGAGGAGGGCATGGATACTGTAGACGCTAATATACACCTTGGCTTTGATGCTGATGAGCGCGACTATGGTATAGGTGCGGCCATACTCAGAGAATTGAATATTGAGCATATACGCCTCATGACCAACAACCCTGTAAAGCGTGTGGGGCTTGAGGCATATGGACTAGAGATAGTTGAAAATGTACCTATAGAGGTGACCCCTAACCAGTACAATATCAACTACCTACGCACCAAGAAAAACCGCATGGGCCATACCTTGCACAATCTCTAGGAGAATAACAACCTAAGATATCCACTATGTTGCAACTTAAGTGGCCAGGTTCAGATACAGACAAGCGTGTACTACTACACGCTTGTTGTGCTCCTTGTAGTAGCGCTATACTAGAGTGCTTACTCCAGAATGGCATAAGACCGACGGTTTTCTATTACAATCCGAATATCTTTCCACAAGAGGAGTACATCACCAGAAAAGAGGAGTCTAAGCGACAAAATGATGCCCTTGGTGTGGAATGGATTGATGGCGATTATAATCACGAATCGTGGCTCTCTTGCGTCCAAGGACTAGAGGAGGAGCCTGAGCGAGGAGGGCGTTGTCTATCATGCTTCAAGATGCGAATGCTCGCCTCTGCCAAACTAGCCGCTGAACGAGGTATACCCTATTTTACTACCACATTGGCCTCTTCTCGTTGGAAAGATATTAAACAAATAGAGACGGCAGCTCTCTACGCTCAGGAAGCAGTAGACAATAGCACTCTTTTTTGGACGCAGAACTGGCGTAAGGGAGGCTTATCAGAGCGTCGTATACAACTTCTAAAAGAGGGCAACTTCTACAATCAGCTATACTGTGGCTGCGAGTTCTCTATGCGTAACAAATAACAACACTATACCTTATGCTTACCATCTCCACCTATCCTTATATTCCGCTTCGCGAGAATCCTGCAGAATCGGCCGAAATGGGCAGTCAGATTCTCTTTGGCGAACCATACGAGGTATTAGAAATAAAGGATAGATGGGCGCATGTACGTACCATAATAGACAGATATGAGGGGTACATTGACGCAAAGTTGGTTGCTGAGTTATCACAAACAGATATAGACCGATTTACAGGCGCTGCACCTATATCTATAGTATGCACCCCATTCACTAGAGCTGTGATAGACAACTCGTCGGCCCTATACCTACCTATGGGTAGTCGGCTCCCTATAGACACGGATAAAGCCCCCTTCTCCTTCCAACTCAATGGACACGAGTACACGATATCAGAACCTATATGCGAGAATATTGATATTATAACCCTAGCTAAGCAATTTCTAAACACGCCATATCTATGGGGCGGCAGAACCATTGGCGGTATAGATTGCTCGGGATTCTCTCAAATAGTATACAGAGCATACAATATATCTCTACCTCGAAACGCCTCTGCACAGGCTAAAATAGGTATGGAGATTAGTAGCGTAGATGATATAGTTCCGGGCGACTTAGCCTTCTTCTCTCATGGAGAGTCTGACAGGGTTACCCATGTGGGTATATGTATAGATAGTCAGACTATCATACACGCTAGTGGCTCGGTACGTATAGATAGACTCTCACAAGAGGGGATATATAATAGTGAGAGAAAAACATACACACACCATCTACTCTCCATACGTAGACCTCAAAAGCATGTAGACAACCTTATATCAGCCTTCCAACAGATAATGCCTAAGGCTGAGAGCGAGCTCAACTTCTCGAATAACTTCGAGCTCTTAGTAGCTGTAATGCTCTCTGCGCAGTGCACCGACAAGCGCGTAAATATGGTTACGCCTGCACTCTTTGAGGCTTATCCAGATGCTGAATCTATGTCGAAGGCCTCTGAACAGGAGCTACTAGAGTATATCTCGAGCATCAGCTACCCAAATAGCAAGGCTACACACCTAGCCGAGATGGCACGTAAACTGATATCCGATTTCAATGGCGTAGTACCTAATAATATGGACGACCTACAGACACTCCCTGGCGTAGGACGTAAAACAGCAAACGTCATAATGGCTGTAGCCTTCAACGCCGCCGCTATGCCAGTGGACACACACGTATACCGTGTGGCACGCCGTCTAGGACTGTCTAAAGAGTCGCACACCCCAGTAGAAACAGAGACGCAACTAAGAGTCCAAATTCCACAAGAGCTCCTCTCCACAGCCCACCACTGGCTACTACTCCATGGACGATACACCTGTACCGCCCGTAGTCCTAAATGCCCTACCTGCCCAATACTCACACTCTGCCAAATGGTATGATGCTTTATTAAAATTGAGATTTGACCTCGATCCATTGAACAATGTCAGGAGTCAAATGCTAAGATTATAGCCCCTTATTTCAACTTATCGGCACTTAAATATCACCTCAAAATTTTGCAACACGCCAAAAAAGGCGTAAATTAGCGTGATTTTTGCCACGAAATATATTATCCAATATATTGTTAAGTGACACAATAGAAAATTCGACAAATAGATAAATAATGTCAGACGAGACAAACAACACAGAAAACTATGGAGACCAGCGCATAGTTGACTTCAAGATTGAAGACCTAATGCGTACGGCCTACATCGACTACTCGATGTCCGTTATCGTTTCGCGAGCTCTGCCTGATGCACGTGATGGCTTTAAGCCTGTTCACCGTCGTATTCTTTTCGGCATGAACGAGCTTGGCGTGAGACACAACACTCCATACAAGAAATCGGCCCGTATTGTCGGTGACGTTCTCGGTAAGTACCACCCACATGGTGACTCTTCCGTATACGGTGCCCTCGTACGTCTTGCACAGCCTTGGGCTATGCGTTATACACTAGTCGACGGACAAGGTAACTTTGGTTCTATGGACGGCGACACCGCTGCCGCAATGCGTTATACCGAGGCACGCCTCGAGACAATGGCAGAGGATATGCTCATCGATATCGACAAGGAGACAGTTCTCATGCAGAAGAACTTCGACGAGTCGCTCGAAGAGCCTACCGTACTCCCTACTCGTATTCCTAACCTCCTTGTAAATGGATCATCTGGTATCGCCGTAGGTATGGCAACTAATATGCCTACTCACAACCTACGCGATTCTATCGATACTGTTATAGCATATATCGATAATGAGAATATCGAAAACGAGGAGCTCATCAAAATCATTAAGGCTCCTGACTTCCCTACTGGTGGTATAATCTTCGGATATGCTGGCGTTAAGGAGGCTTACGAGACTGGTAACGGTCGTGTAGTAATACGCGCACGTTGCGAGGTGGAGACAACAAACGAGCATGATAGCATAATAGTGACAGAGATCCCTTATAACGTTAATAAGGCTGAGATGATTAAGCACATCGCAGACTTAGTAAACGAAAAGAAGATTGAGGGTATCTCTAATATCAATGATGAGTCGGATCAACGTGGTCTACGCGTAGTAATCGACCTAAAGCGCGATGCTATTGCTTCTGTAGTACTCAACCACCTCTACAAATACACAGAGCTCCAAACAAGCTTCAGCGTCAACAACGTAGCGCTCGTTAACGGTCGCCCAATGACGTTGACCCTTAAGGATATGGTTAAGGTCTTCGCCGATCACCGCCACGAGGTAGTTATCAACCGTACCAAGTTCCTCCTCAAAAAAGCAGAGGAGCGTGCTCATATAGTACAAGGTTTGATTATTGCCTCTGATAATATCGACGAGGTTATCCATATCATCCGTGCGGCAAAGAGCCCTGATGAGGCTAAGAAGAACCTTGAGACTCGCTTTAATCTTGACGAGCTTCAGTCGGCCGCTATCGTGGCTATGCGCCTCGGTCAGCTCACCGGTCTCGAGCAAGATAAGCTCCATGCAGAGTACAAGGAGCTCATGGATAAGATTGACTATTATAACCGTATACTTACAGACGACACACTCTGCCGTCAGATTATCAAGGACGAGCTTATCGAGATACGCGAAAAGTATGGCGACGACCGTCGTACCTCTATCGAGTACTCTGCTGAGGAGTTCAACCCAGAGGATTTCTATGCTGATGATGATATGGTTATCACCGTATCTCACCTCGGTTATATCAAGCGTACCCCTCTTACCGAATTCCGCGCACAAAACCGTGGCGGCGTAGGTGCTAAGGGTAGTACAACACGCGATGCCGACTTCATAGAGCATCTATACTTCGCTAAGATGCATGATACTATGATGTTCTTCACTCGCAACGGTCGCTGCTTCTGGTATAAGGTATACGATATCCCAGAGGGCAACAAGCAATCTAAGGGTCGCGCTATACAAAACCTTATCTCTATTGAGAAGGACGACGTGGTTAAGGCATTTATCAATGTACGTGGTCTAAACGATAAGGAATATACAGACAACCACTATATCATCATGTGTACCAAGAAGGGCGTAATCAAGCGTTCTAAGCTTACCGACTACTCTCGTCCACGTACAAATGGTGTCATAGCTATCACAGTTCGCGAGGGCGATGAGCTTCTCCAGGCTATCCTCACAGATGGCAATAACGAGATTATGATGGCTACACAGTCTGGTCGTGCTATCAGATTCCAAGAGGATGGCGTACGCTGCATCGGTCGTACAGGTGCTGGTGTTAAGGGCGTAACTCTAGCCGACGAGGAGACAGATGCCGTAGTAGGATTCCTAGGCATTACTAGCGAGGAGAAGGAGAATAGCAATATATTCGTTCTCTCTGCTAATGGCTTCGGTAAACGCTCTGAGGTGGATGAGTACCGTATGACAAATCGCGGTGGTAAGGGCGTCCTAACAATGCGTATCACAGACAAAACTGGCACACTTGTTGCAATAGATAAGATGTCGGACGATCAAGACCTCATGATCATCAACCGCTCAGGTATCACAATACGTATCCCTGCTAGCGAAATCAAGGTGGCTGGTCGCGCTACTCAAGGCGTTAAGCTTATCAACCTCAAAAAGAAGGGCGATAGCATAGCATCTGGCGCTATGGTGCCACATGATGACGAGGCCGAAATAGACGAGGATAGCTTGGCTACAGACGGAGAACAACTAGATTCTCTCGACAACACAAGCAACCCTACAGAGAATTAATACGTAATAGGCAAACTGAATTAGTAACAAATTTGAATTTAATCTCATAAAGATATGAAGAAGATTTTCACAATCCTTGCAGTTGCAGGTCTAGCTCTCTCTGCAAATGCTCAGAAGGCAAAGGTTAATCAGGCTAGAAACGCCGTTCTCCTCCAGAAGATCGACGATGCTAAGAACCTTATCGATGAGGCTCTCCAACACGAGAAGACTGTTGACCTTCCTAACACTTACCTCGTAGCTGCTAACGTATATGCTAACGTAGCACAAAAGAAGGTTGACGCCGAGGCTTTCGCTAAGGTTAAGGAGTTCATGGCTAAGGCTGAGGAACTCGACGCTAAGGGCGATGCTAAGGGTAAGGGTATTGGCAAGGCACAAAAGGATATCAAGAAGACATACGGCGAGCTTCTCAACGTATGCCAAAATGTAGGTGTAGCTGGCTTCAACGAGAAGAACTACAACCTCGCTAAGGATGCATTCCTTTACTCTTGTACTTGCCAGAAGGTTAGCATGGGTGATGCTTACACTCCAGCTACCGACTCACTCCTCCTCCTCAACGCAGGTATCGCTGCTATTCAGGCTGGAGACTACACTACAGGTGCTGAGTGCTTTACTAAGACTTTCGAGCTCGACTTCGACGGTTCTCTCTCTATTCAGCGTGTTCACTACTGCTACAGCATGTTGAACGATACAGCTAATATGGAGATCTCCCTCAAGAAGGGCTTTGAGAAGTATCCAGCTGACAAGCAGATTCTCCTCAACCTTATCCAGTTCTACCTCAACGCTCAGCGTAACGAGGATGCCCTCATCTACCTCAACGAGGCTATCGCTAAGGATAACACAAATCCTATCTACTACTACGCTCGCGGTTGCTTGTTTGAGAAGATCGATATGGAGAAGGCTATCGAGGACTACAACACAGCTCTTAAGCTAAACGACAAGCACTACAATACATTGTACAACCTCGCTGTTATCTACTTCAACAAGGGTCTAGATATCCGTAACGAGGCTTCTAACGAGCGTGATGACAAGAAGTACAATGCTCTTATGTCTACCGTACAAACTACAATGGCTCAGGCTAAGCCTTATATCGAGCGTGCTGTAGAGGCTGCTGAGACAAAAGAGCTCAAGATTGAGACTCTTAAGACTATGAAGCAGATCTGCTACAATGCAGACCCAGAGGATAAGGATGGCAAGTGGTCATGGGCAAACAACCTCCTCAAGGAGCTCGAGCAGTAATCTAAATAATTAATTATATACATAGAGAGTACAGCAAATCGTTGTACTCTCTATTTTTATTTATAATAATAGACATCTTATACCCACCTTTCTAAGCTAGCTATTATCTTCTTTGGGTGCTCTATGGGTGCTCCCCGAGTGTAGCCTTGGTGTAGCAGCAGTAGATACGCTATTTTTACCTCATATTACGACAATACGCTCCTCAATGGAAAAGTATATATTATCATCTAATTAATTTACATCTACAACTCGCCACTCACAAACCCTAACCATTTTTTAACGTTCTAGTTTCAATATTCAATATTTGTTTGTACTTTTGCGTTCGCATAATAGTGTAGGGTGCAGAACGCACACTCCACCCTATGCTTAACCAAATAAGTTACATCAAGCAATATGTCAATTATAAACAACATACTTACTAAGATATTCGGTAGTAAGTCGGAGAAAGACATGAAGGAGATAGCTCCTATCGTGGCAAAAATTAAAGAGATATACCCTCAGATATCTGCACTGTCTAATGATGAGTTGCGTGCAAAAACAGCCTCTCTCCGTCAGCAGATAAACGACTCTATCAAAAATCTTCAAGAAGAGATAGACAGACTCCGTGCAGAGGCCGACGCTATAGATTGTCCTGTAAATAAGAAGGAGGACAACTACAAGGCTATAGACTCTCTCGAGAAAAAGATAGATGACCAAGTAGAGATAGAGCTCAACCGTATTCTCCCAGAGGCATTCGCCATAATGAAGGATACAGCTCGCCGTTTCGCAGAAAACGAGGAGATTCGCGTTACCGCATCTGAGTACGACCGCGAACTCGCCGCTACAAAGGATTTCGTCACAATAGATGGCGATACCGCAGTATGGCAGAACCATTGGCTCGCCGGTGGTAACGACGTGAAATGGGAGATGGTACACTACGATGTACAGCTCATAGGTGGTATAGTTCTTCATCAAGGTAAGATTGCCGAGATGCAGACTGGTGAGGGTAAGACTCTCGTGGCTACTCTCCCTGTATTCCTTAACGCACTCCCTGGTCGCGGTGTTCACGTGGTAACAGTAAACGATTACCTCGCTAAGCGTGACTCTGAGTGGATGGGTCCTATCTACCAATTCCATGGCCTTACCGTTGATTGTATCGATAAGACTCGCCCTAATAGTCCTGAGCGTCGTAAGGCATACAACTGCGATATTACCTTCGGTACAAATAATGAGTTCGGTTTCGACTACCTACGCGATAATGGAGCTACTCAGCCTGACGACCTAGTACAGCGCAAGCACAACTACGCTATCGTGGATGAGGTCGACTCAGTTCTTATCGACGATGCTCGTACCCCTCTCATCATCTCTGGTCCCGTACCTAAGCGTGGCGAGCAGCAGTTTGAGCAACTCAAGGGTCGCGTAGAGCGTCTCGTAGAGACTCAGCGTGCTTTCGTTAGCCAACTCCTCGCCGATGCTAAGAAGAAGCTAGCATCAGAGAATAAGGAGGAGAAGGAAGAGGGTGCACTACTCTTATTCCGTGCTTATAAGGGCCTCCCTAAAAACCGCCCTCTCATTAAGTTCCTCTCTGAACAGGGCGTAAAGGCTACTCTCCTACAGACAGAAAACTACTACATGCAGGAGAATGGCAAGAATATGCCAATAGCAACAGAGCCCCTCTATTTCGTTATCGACGAGAAGCACAACTCAATAGAACTTACAGATAAGGGTATTGATGTACTTACATCTGCATCTGATGAGAAGGATTTCTTCGTTCTTCCTGACGTAGGCTCAGAAATGGCTGCTATAGAGAAGAGCGAGGAGACAGACGAGGAGAAGATTCGCCTCAAAAACGAGCTCATGCAGAACTACTCTATCAAGAGCGAGCGTCTACATACTATTAATCAGCTCCTTAAGGCATACACCCTCTTCGAGAAGGATGTACAGTATGTAGTTATCGATAATAAGGTAATGATTGTCGATGAGCAGACTGGTCGTATTATGGACGGACGCCGCTATTCTGACGGTCTCCACCAAGCTCTCGAGGCTAAGGAGAATGTAAAGATAGAGGACCCTACACAGACATACGCTACCATTACCCTCCAGAACTATTTCCGTATGTACCATAAGTTGTCTGGTATGACCGGTACTGCAGAGACAGAGGCTGGCGAGTTCTGGAACATATATAAGCTAGATGTTGTCACAATCCCTACTAACCGCCCTATCGCACGTAAGGATTATGAAGATCTTATCTATAAGACAACAAAGGAGAAATTCGCTGCCGTTATCGAAAAGATTATCGAGTATCGCAACCAGGGTCGCCCTGTACTTGTAGGTACAACAAGCGTAGATGTCAGCGAGCTCCTAAGCCGTATGCTCAAAATGCGCGGCATAGAGCATAACGTTCTTAATGCTAAACTCCACCAGAAGGAGGCCGAAATCGTTGCCCTCGCTGGACAAAAGGGTGCCGTTACTATCGCTACTAACATGGCGGGTCGTGGTACCGATATCAAACTTACTCCAGAGGTTAAGGAGGCTGGTGGTCTCGCTATCATCGGTACTGAGCGTCATGAGAGCCGCCGCGTCGACCGCCAGTTACGTGGTCGTGCCGGTCGTCAGGGCGATGTGGGTTCTTCTCAATTCTTCGTATCATTCGAGGATAACCTCATGCGTCTATTCGGCTCAGATCGTATGGTTCGTATCATGGACCACGCTGGTTTCGAGGAGGGCGAGCCTATACAACATGGCCTTATGTCTAAGGCTATCGAAAAGGCACAACGTAAGGTAGAGGAGAATAACTTCGGTATCCGTAAGCGTCTCCTCGAATACGATGACGTAATGAACGAGCAACGTAAGGTTATCTACACCCGCCGTAAGCACGCTCTCTATGGTGATCGTATCGAACTCGATATCATGAACATGATGCAGGATGCAGCATACGCTCTCATCCAAGAAGCTAAGGTTACTGATAATTACGAGGGACTAAAGCTTGATATCCTCAAGACTTTCGCTATTCAAATGCCTTTCTCCCCAGAGGAGCTACAAAAGAAAAACGAAGAGGTTCTCACAGATATCGTTTACCAAGCTGCTTGGAAGGCATTCCGTGAGCGCTGCGAGGTAATACGCCAACAGGCTATCCCTGTCGTTCGTAAGGTTACTGAGGAGCAACCTGGTAAGTACAAGAATATCGTTATACCTATTACCGATGGTGCAAGGTTGTTCAATATCCCTTGCAACCTCGAAAAGGCTTATAACACAGATTGTGCAGAGCTCATCAAATCTATCGAGAAGACTATATGTCTACTCGCTATAGACGACGCTTGGCGTGAGCACCTCCGCCAACTCGATGAGTTGCGTACCTCTGTACAAAATGCATCTTACGAGCAGAAGGACCCTCTCTTGATCTATAAGTTCGAATCATTCAATTTGTTCGACTCAATGATCAAGACTATCAACTCGAATATCGTTACAGCTCTCACTAAGCTATCTATCCCTGTGCGTAACGAGGAGGAGATAGAGGCTCAGCAGGCTGCAGCTATACAACGTATGCAGGCCGAAGTGGCTCGCCGCCGTCAAGAGATTGAGCACCTAAAAGCTTTGCGCGAGACTGCTCAGCAACAGCAGGCACAATCTCGCCAAACTGTTAATGGCGTTCCTCAAATGCCTACAGGTGGCGCTCCTCAACGTCCTACCATGCCTATACATGCCGAGAAAAAGATAGGTCGTAACGACCCTTGCCCATGTGGTAGCGGCAAAAAATACAAAAACTGCCACGGTAGATAATATTCAATAAAATGCTAGGTACTATACTAGGATACATAGATTGGAATGTCGACCCAATAATATTCAATATCGGACATTTTGGGTTGCGTTACTATAGCCTTTTCTTCGCTATAGCTTTCTGGCTTGGCTATATCATAATGGATAGAATGATGAAGCACGAAGGCGCACCTGAGGAGTGGACCGACAAAATCTTCATCTACACTATAGTAGCTACAATCATCGGCTCACGATTGGGTCACGTCTTCTTCTATGGGTGGGATTACTATTCTCAACACCCAATAGAGATATTCAAAATATGGGAGGGCGGTTTGGCTAGCCATGGTGGCGCTATCGGTATCCTTATAGCATTATATATCTACAAGAAGAGGGTAGCAAAAAATAAAAGCTATCTATGGGTCATGGACCATATAGTAGTCCCTGTGGCACTTGCTGCCTTCTTTATCCGTATGGGTAACTTGTTCAATTCTGAGATATACGGTCAACCAACAGATCTCCCTTGGGGCTTCCGTTTCCTTCGCCTACGCCCAGAAATGGCTTTCATTCCTAGGCACCCAACACAAATATACGAGGCAGGGTTCTATCTCATTACATTCTGCGTATTGAGCTTCCTATATTGGAAAAAGGATTTCTATAAAAAAGAGGGTGGTCTCTTCGGCGTATTCCTAATATGTATATTCGGATTCCGTATTATCGTAGAGTCTTGGAAGGAAAACCAAGAGGCTTTCGAAGAGGGCATGACTCTAAATATGGGTCAACTTCTCAGCATACCGCTGCTCATTGCCGGCATATTATGCCTATACAATGCTTTAAGAAATAAGGAATAAACCCTAACTCGCACACACAAACGTTGGAAAGAAATAATACTAAGGGGCTATTGTTTGGTGCGCTATCTGCTGCTGCTTATGGCGTAAATCCAGTGGCCCTTTTCCTATACCAAGATGGCTACTCCACAACAACGGTACTTATGTATCGCTACCTATTTGCCGTACTCTTTATGGCTATCTTGATGTACCTCAAAAAGGAATCTTTCCTAAGCACCAAAGCAGAACTTGTCAAAATGTTCTTCATGGGCATGCTCTTTAGCTTCTCTTCTCTTACCCTATTCGAATCCTACAACCACATAGATGTATCTATCGCATCTACACTACTCTTCTCATACCCAGCATTCGTAGCTATCATAATGGCTATAATGTTCAAGGAACGCCTAAGTAAATTGCAACTCTTCGGCATCGTAATGGTAGCTATAGGTATATGCCTACTGAATATCCAACCTTCAAATAGTGCTTCTCATAGCTTGAGTGATAGCCTCATAGGCGTAGGTCTTGTTACACTATCGTCTCTTTTATATGCTGTATACATTGTAGCTACACAACAGGATAAAACATTATCAAAGATATCTTCCCTCAAACTATCTTTCTACGCTATCCTATTCGGCTCTCTAGTATACATCATACCATCTATCTTTAATGCTGATGATAACGCACCAATAATGCTCACAAACGCTACACATTGGACATGCGTCATCTCCCTTGCTCTATTCCCAACGCTGATATCGGTAACTCTTCTAGCATACTCCATACGTTACATCGGACCTACAGTATCTGCTATCCTAGGAGCATTCGAACCTATTACAGCAGTATTATTAGGCATGGTCCTATTCGGTGAACGCCCATCAATACTAGCATTCATCTCCATGTTTATAATCATAATCGGAATAAGCATGGTGATACTAAAGAAACAAAGAGCGGAAAGCAATGCCGACTAAAATACAGTCGCTCTATACTCAAAAGCCTTCTTCGGAAATATTAGATTGTCCTCTTCATCACGTTCCACCTCATAGGACTCTTCTGCGTCTTTATCAATTATAACATTGGTAGAACTGCCAAAATCAACGTCTTCAGAACAACACACCCTAACCGAGTGTAAATCCATTGGCACAAGGACACATAGTGGCCTCTCATATACTTTGTTTTGATTCATCTTATTAAATGGTTATGAGTTTATACTCTTTAACACAGAGCAAAAATATCAAATACTACATAACCAACAAAATAAAATCACCAAAAACAATACATAATCGCCATTTCACCTAAAAAACTCCAAATTCCAACCTTTTTTTACGATGAACAAGCCACTATCCTACCATTACACCCACTCATCCCCAACCGATAATTATCCTCTATCCTAAAGCCTCTCTCAATTAAAACATACCATCACTCCTTCTTACTGTTAAACTTCGCAATCAACCCATAAGTATATACACTAGCAAATATACTAGCCACTATGCCTAAAATAGCTGATATTCCCATAGAGATTCCTAAAGCCTCAAACAACTTGGCAAAAAGCCCCCCACCAAAGAGAAAGACCATTCCAACAAAAGTCGACCCCAAGCATCCTACTTTTTGAGGCAACTCTACATTTATCTCTTTTTTCTTCTTCTCCTTCTTTTTTGTACTGCCTTTATCTTCTTCTTTCTCGTCTTTACCTTCTTTCTTCTCTGGCTTATTCTTCCAAGCATATTCTGCTAAATCTCTTATGGTCTCCATCTTCCTAAGCGCCTCAGATGGTATAGTCTTAAGCCCAAAAGTACTCTCTACCGCACAAACCAATATGGCGACATCCATATCCTCCATCTCAGTAGTATCAAGAGATGTAGATAAATCTATCTTAAACTGTTTCTTCTTAAACTCACCTACCTGCTTGATAAGATCTTCAAAAGACTCCTCTACGTCGCTCCATTTATCAGGCTCATATCTACCCTCTGAAGAAGTACTCAAGGAAACTCTCCACTCAAATATTTTTAATACCCTTTCAGTATTCATAGTTCTAATGTATTATTTGTATTATGATTCAATGCAAATATATCAAAAATATCTACTCTATAACCACCACCTTTCCCATGGGCGTATTTATCTTAAATAATCAAATGCGTTACCTCCTCTATTATTCTTTTTTATCTGATTTCTTCGATGGTATAGAGTCTATCCACCTCAGCATTCTATACAGCAATCTAGTTAACGAAAAGCTTATCGAAAATCCCAAAACATAACCTACCACACTATCCATCCCTTTTTCGATGAGTAAGTTTGGAATACTAACCATACATAGTGTAAATACTACTAATGCTAATATACATCCCAAACACCCCATCTGATATTTGTCTTTCTTTTTCTCTTTTTTCTCTTTCTTCTCCCCAACTTTCTTTCTCGTAGGCTCAATCCCCATTATAGTGCACACCTTCTTAATATCTTCAAGGCAATCATATCCAGCATCGGCTGCACGCTCATACCATTTTAGAGCTAATTTGTAATTTCTCTCAACACCCTCTCCCTCCTCATATAACGATGCCAAATTGTTCATCGCTATCTCATCTCCCATATCTGCAGCCTTTTGGATCAACTTGAAGCATTTGCCATAATCCACCTTGCCATAATAACCATAATAATATCCATTAGCTAACTCTTTTATGGCTCCTACATCATTCTTTTTTGCAGCAAGTGTTAACCATTTATAAGCCTTTTCATAGTCATGATGTACCCACTTGTCCATAGAGTATATCGTCCCTAAGACAGCCATAGACTCTACGTCACCCTTCTCTGCCCTGCTGGTCATCTCCTCGAGAATGCCAGCCATCTCCTCCGGCGTATATTGCCTATTATACTGACATCCTTTACAATCTGCTTCTTGATTAATCATATTATGCAATTACATTATAATTGTTTTAACCACAACATTATACCCGAAACAATCAGACATATCAATAATACTACCGCCCAACCAACTAGCCAATACAAATCCCCCTTATGATTCATATAAAACTCCCTACGCGACCGGTACTTCGAAATATCCCTTCCACTATACACATTTGCTGCTTTATGAAATTGTTTTCCCTTTATTGATTTAAATGAAATTCTATCCTTTGATGTCAATATTATACAAACATGGCACTCCAAACCATGACCAAATCTCTCCCAATATACTACTATACGAATAACCTCTTCCCATGATATCAATTCTGCTCTATACGGCTTTCCCTTATCATATATCATTAATCCATCCTTATCCATATACCATCCCTCTTTTTTTCTAGCAAACATTTTCAAAAGCCACAACACTAGTCCCAGAATTAGCAACGCAAACAAAAACTCTCCCAATGCTTTCTCTTGAAATCCCAACTTTATAGCATCTTTCAAGAGAACATACATCGCTAACGCAGCACCGCCACAATACAACACAATGCAAAATATCTTTGTAATCACACTATTTCCATAGCTATCATAATGCACCTCATATGGCGTATCTCTATCAAATTTAACCATATATATCAAATAATAAGTCTAATACACATTTTGACATAAACAAATATACAAATAATTCCTTTCAAAACTCCTAAACAACTATTAATAAATTATCTTTTGTCAATCCTCAATAATATACTACATTTGTCCCCCGATTTATGGACCATCCGTAACACTAAATTTCAACATAGGTACCTATGCAAGCACTAGACGCTTTGTACTCGCGTAGAAGCATTAAGGGGTTCAAACCTGACATGCCTTCTCAAGAGATAATCAACCAAATTACTAAGGCCGGTATGGCAGCCCCTACAGGTATGGGCATGCAGTCTCCGCTTATCGTAGTTGTAAAAAATAAGGCCCTACGAGACGAACTCTCTAAACTAAATGCTGATTTCCTAGGCGCTAATGCCGACCCTTTCTATGGGGCTCCTGTAATAATAATCGTCCTAGCCGACAAAAATCGTAACACTTTCCTTTATGACGGCTCCCTCGTTATGGGCAACATGCTTAATGCCGCCCACGCAGTAGGTCTAGGCGCATGCTGGATACACCGCGCTAAGGAGATATTCGACAGCCCACGCGGAAAGGAATTGCTCCTCGAATGGGGAATAACAGGCGAATACGAGGGTATCGGTCACGTGGCTCTCGGTTACCCAGCTGTCGAGCCTAAAGAGGCAAAACCACGTAAGGCCGATTATGTTCGTGTAATAGAATAATTCTTAGACAATACCATATATCATGGCAGAGGTAAAAATACAAACAACACTTGGCGATATCACAGTTCGCCTTTATGACGAGACTCCTCTTCATCGCGACAATTTCCTAAAATTGGCTAATGAGGGATACTATGATGGTACCATCTTCCATCGTGTCATCAAGGGTTTCATGGTACAAGGGGGCGACCCAGATACCAAAAACGCTAAAAAGGGAGCTAATTATGGAGCGGGCGGACCAGATTACACTATAGAAGCAGAAATTAAACCTGGACTATTCCATAAGCGTGGCGCACTCGCAGCAGCTCGCCTAGGCGACGAATTTAACCCTGAGCGCCGCTCTAGTGGCTCGCAGTTCTATATCGTATGGGGTGAGGTTTATAACGACTCTAAGCTAAATCAGTACGTAAAGCAGATGGCTATGGTGGCCGAACAGAATATATTCGATCGCCTTACTCAGGAGCATCGCGACGAGATTATGGAGTATCGTAAAAATCGCGACCGTGCCTCTCTCTCTGCTCTACAGGATAAACTTATAGCCCAAGCTAAAACAGAGGCTAAAAAACAAAACGTAGGTCTCTCCGCTGAAGCTAAGGAGGCATATAAGTCAGTAGGTGGCACTCCTTTCCTCGATGGCGAATATACCGTATTCGGCGAGGTAGTATCGGGTCTTGAAATCGTAGAGAAAATCCAAGCCGTTAATACCCTCCCTAGCGAACGCCCTGTAGAGGATGTAGTAATGACTAAAGTATCAGTGCTCTAACACTAATACGTAATAACACACAATCCGCAACACCTCATCAGTAGGTGTTGCGGATCTCTTTTTATCCCTAATAATAAAAAAAAGGCCCGACATATTAATGTCGAGCCTAATAATTTATGCAAATGCTCTATTAGATAGCAAATGGATTCTCGCCTGGGTAGAGCTGACCTGCTGGAAGAGGAGTGTTGATATCCTCTACGCCCAACATCTTGAGAGCCTCGAAGAGAACCTTGCCACAGTGCTCGAATGCATATGCACCATGGTGTGGGAAACGCTTGCCAACGAGTACGTGACGGTAGAAGCGAGCGAAACCAGGAATAGCGTGGATACCAATACCACCGAATGAACATGGATCGATATCGAGGAACTCACCCTGTGCAATGTATGAAACAAGCTTAGAGTCGCTGTTCGACTGGAGACGGAACATTGTCGACTTACCTGGCTTAATCTGACCCTCGAGTGTACCCTTTGTAATATCTGGACTCATCAAACGAGCCTGGATCAACTGATACTTAATCTTGCAGTCCTTCATGCAGTCTGAACATGTGTTACCACAGTGGAAGCCCATGTACAAATCCTTAGGATCAGCACCTGCAAGGCAAGCACCTGCTGGAATAACGTCTGCTGGAACCGAGTTGTTGATATCCAAAAGTGTAGCTGGCTTCTCTGTAGCGCACTCACACATGAACTCTGATACAGCACCGTAAAGGTCCACCTCACATGCTACTGGAATACCACGACCTGTAAGACGTGAGTTTACGTAGCAAGGCTCAAAGTGGAATACTGGCTGCCATGCTGGCCAACACTTGTTTGCAAATACTGCATAGTCAGCAGCACCCTTCTGCTTCTCATACCAATCAAGAAGTGCAAGCTCAAGCTGTGCCATCTTGTTGATAATCTCTGGATATGTGTTACGGCTTGGACCAAGCTCTCTCTCCATATCCTTAGCAATAGCCTCAATCTCTGCTGTACGACCTGCTACTGCCTCATACTGGCACTTGAGGTCAAGCTCAGAGTTCTCTTGTACATTTACGCCAAGGTCAAAGAGTGGCTGAATTGGTGCGTTACAAGCCAAGAAGTCTTGTGGACGTGGACCAAAGCCTATTACCTTAAGGTTCTTAATACCAATAACTACACGTGCAATGTTACGGAAGTCAGCAAGCTCCTTAACAGCCTCCTCTGGAGTTACGTTAGGATACTCAGGAATATATACCTTGAGACGACGGAGACCTACGTTGTATGAGAAGTTCAATACACCGCAAAGTGCATCACCACGGTCAGAAGCCAAGTTAGCCTTACCCTCTTCCTTGGCTGCCAATACCATAGCAGGACCCTGGAACTTCTGTACAAACATTGTTGTAGGACCCTCTGGACCAAAGTTACCAAGGAACATACATACTGCGTTGATGCCATTATCCTTAGCCCAAGCAAGAGCCTTTACAGCATCATTCTCATTCTCTATAGTTACTGGACAGTCATATACCTCTGGAAGGTTAGCCTTCTTTACCTCTGCCATCAAGGCCTTTACACGAGCCTGGGTAAGAGTGATAGGGAAGCAATCGCGGCTTACACCTACAATACCAAGCTTTACTACTGGTTGATTGATCATCTTAAATTGTTTTTTTTGTTATGTTCTTTGTAGTACAAATATAGAGAGTTTTTCAACACGAGTGTATCTATACATCAAAAAAAAGATACACCCCCTAATAAAACCAACTCACACCTCAATGAACACTTCATTTTTTACGATGAAGAAGGGAACAGCAACTACTCATTCTAGCCTTCTCTAGACCATTTAGGGTAACTAAAACAACTAGTAACTATTCTGTCCATTGATAATTGTTCACTGCATCTGCCTAATCCTTACCTCAATATCGCCATTCTCCTTAAAGTGCTCAACTATAGGCGCCAAATCTGTCTCTCCATAATGGTATGGATATACCACCTTTGGCTTTATCATCTCTATAGCTTCAATAGCTTGCTCCGCAGTCATAGTATATGGCTGGTTCACTGGAATAAAGGCAATATCTATATCGCCTAAACTCTTCATCTCTTCTATAGGCTCTGTGTCACCAGCTATATATATCCTGAAATACCTCTTCTCTCCTACCGCCATAGGGTCTCTGCATATCTCCAATACATAGCCGTTATCACGTCCCTTAGGATGGAAGTCCATATGACCTTCTGTAGTATTATATGCCGCAACTGGTATTATGTTCAAGGTATTACTTGTCTCTATCTGCCCCTCTTTCAACGCTTTGCTAACTCCTGTAATCTCCGCAACGCGCTCATTGCTATAGAAGCGTGTCTCTTCATCGCTTATTGCCGAAATAGCAACAGTGTCCATATGGTCTCCATGCTCATGTGTCACTAATACTATATCTGCCTTTGGCATCTTACTGTAATCTATGCCAAACATTGATACTGGGTCCACATGTATAAGCGTACAATCCCAACCTTTTATATCAAGCATCAGTGTGCCGTGCTTTATGAATGTTACGATTAATGATGGTTGTATCGTCTTCGTCTTGGGCTCCCCATCACACGTAAAGGTATAGTCTATAGTCTGCTGATCCAATATAAAGGTATCTCTCTCAAATCTCGTTAAGTATGTCTCTACCTCTTCACCGTAGCCGTTGACTACTCTGTCGGCATTCTCTACAATTTTCTTACCCATCTTCACACCCTCTTTGAATCCTTTCACAAAATCACAAGATGTCAATAGGGCAACACTTATTACCAAAAGAAAAATTTTAGCCATATATCTGTTATGTTAGTTTTGTAGTGCGAATATATCAATTATCTTTGTTCTCGTCAATAAAGGTAATATCATTATGCTTAAGTTTTTCCAACGCCTATCGCAACTCCTCTCTTCATATACTTCCCTCTTTATCATTTTCGTAGCCATCATTACCCTCTTCTTCCCAGAGCTATTCTTATGGGTAAAGGGTTATACGCAGACTATTATCTTGGGAATAATAATGCTGACTATGGGTCTCACCCTCTCAACGGCCGATTTCAAAATCCTCGCTTCCCGACCTCTTGATATTCTCTTGGGCACCATAGCCCAATTTACCATAATGCCCCTTATGGCATATGCTCCTACCGTATTATTCGGTCTCTCACCGGATATCGCTATCGGTATCATCCTCGTTGGCTGTTGCCCTGGTGGCGTATCTTCTAATATCATGTCTTTCTTATGTAAGGGCGATGTGGCTTTCTCTATCGGTATGACTACCGTGTCAACTCTCCTCGCTCCTTTCGTAACTCCTCTTCTAGTGCTCCTATTGGCTGGCCAGTCGGTCGACGTTGATACTTATGGCATGTTCCTTAATATCTTAATAGTAACCATCATTCCCGTAGCTATAGGGTTCTCCCTCAATATCGCCTTCCAAAACAATCGCCTATTCCAAGAGTTGCGTTCAGCTATGCCTGGCTTGTCTGTCGTATGTCTCGCGTGTATCGTTGGCGGCGTCATCGCTGCTGTGCACGACTCGCTTATCTCTCATGGCTTGTCTCTCTTCTTCCTCACCTTCGCAGTGGTATTTTGTCACAACTCTTTCGGATACCTATTGGGCTATATCATGGGCTCTATATTCCATTTCTCTATCCCTAAACGTCGCACAATATCTATCGAGGTGGGTATGCAAAATGCAGGACTAGCCACCAATCTTGCTGCGACATTCTTCATGACTACAAATCCACTATCTATAGTCCCTTGCGCCGTATCTTGTGCATGGCACTCCATATCGGGAACACTACTTGCCGGCTTATTCGCTAAACAAAAATTTACGACCAAATAGGCTGCTCCCGCCCTTCTCATACTATCTTCTCCACTCCATCCCAATGGTTATGTATTAATTGTCATTTGTCCATTATCCATTGTCCATTATTCTCCGTCTAGTGTCAATTGCCTTATGAAAGCGTCTCATAGATATCGTAATATAGCATTATATGCATCTCTATTAACTGCTATATATCTGCTCCTACGGCTATCTGTCCCTTCTCCTCTTTTCGATAGGCCAACATCAACTGTAGTCCTCTCTGCCGATGGTTCCCTCCTCTCGGCTCGTATCGCTGATGATGGCCAATGGCGTTTCGCTCCATCAGACTCCATTCCCGATAAGTTCTCTAAATGTCTCATCGCTTTCGAAGATAAGCGTTTCTACCACCACCTAGGGGTCGACTTTATCGCTATATGTCGCGCTTTGTCTCATAATATTAAGTCACATTGTGTCGTCGAAGGGGGAAGTACCATTACTATGCAAATAGCTCGTATGTCGCGTGGTAATCAGTCTCGTACTATATGGCAAAAGATTATAGAGGCTTTTACGGCTGTGGGTATCGAACTCAAATACTCTAAGGATGAAATCCTTGCTATCTATACCTCTAACGCGCCTTTCGGAGGAAATGTAGTAGGTCTCGAAGCTGCTGCTTGGCGCTATTTCGGTCGCCCGTCTTCTCTCCTCTCATGGGCTGAGTGCGCTACACTTGCAGTACTCCCAAATGCTCCGTCGCTCATAAATGTTGGACGTAATAGGTCAGAGCTACAGCGTAAGCGTGACCGTCTCCTTAAATCTCTATGTGATAATGGCATTATATCGCATGAGGAGTACTCCCTATCTCTCCTCGAGGCCCTACCAGAAAAACCTTATCCTCTCGAGGATATCGCTCCTCATCTATTAGATCGTATAACTAAGGAGAATAAAGGCAAAACCGTAATATCTACCATAGATATATCTCTCCAAAAGCGTCTCCAAAATCTTGCCGATATATATAGCGATAGATATCGCTCCAATCATATCGAAAATATTGCTATCCTCGTAGCTGAGGTCAATAGTGGTAATGTATTGGCCTACATAGGCAACTCTACCCTACCCTCAAATGCTCGTAACGTGGATATGGTCTCTGCCGAACGTAGCACAGGTAGCCTTCTAAAGCCGTTCCTATACGCAGCTATGCTTACCGATGGGGAGATCTCTCCTAATATGCTCATTCAAGACACCCCTCTTAATATCAACGGCTTCGCTCCTCGCAATTATAGCCACACGTTCTATGGGGCTGTCAATGCCGATGAAGCTATCCGACGCTCTCTTAATGTGCCTCTAGTTCGCATGTTATCTACCCACGGCATAGGTCGTTTTATGGATAACCTTAAGGATATGGGTATGAATACGCTGCATTTCTCGGGCGACCACTACGGGGCTTCTCTTATCCTAGGTGGTGCTGAGGGATCCTTATATAATATGTTGGGCATGTATGCCTCTATGGCTAGACTGCTTATTGGTTACTCTGCTAATAATTATAGGGTCAACCCGAATGACGTTCACCCTCTAGTATATAGCTCTTCATTGCCTTTTGACGAGCCCTACAACCATTCATCTCTCTCCATATCTCCTTCGGCTATATGGTATACTCTCGAGGCTATGTCTGGACTTGATAGACCCGAGGAGGAGTCTGAGTGGTGGCATTTCTCGTCTATGAAGCGCGTTGCATGGAAAACGGGCACTAGCTATGGCGGTCGCGATGCTTGGGCTATGGGTGTTACTCCCGATTATGCAGTAGGTGTATGGGTGGGTAATGCTAATGGCGAGGGGCGCGCGGGCATGACGGGCGTAGGCTTTGCTGCTCCTGTGATGTTTGATACTTTCTCTGCGCTATCTTCGTCCGACTGGTTCGTGGAGCCTCTCGAGGATACCGACCCTCTAGTCGTATGCCGTAAGAGTGGTTGCCGAGCATCACAATGTTGCGAATTTCGCGATACCTTAAATGCTCCTCGCTCAACTATATCTTCTCCGCTATGTGGCTACTGCCGACTTGTCCATCTGTCTGCCGACGAAAAATGGCAGGTTAATAGCAATTGCGAAAGCGTCGCTAATATGGTTACTCGTCCATGGTTCGTCCTCCCTCCTAGCATGGAGTACTATTTCAAAAAGTATCACGCTTCATATAGAGGGTTACCTCCTATGAGGGCCGACTGCGATGGCGCGCATCATAATACTATAGACATTATATATCCAGAAAACAACCAAGTCCTTGTCATCCCTAAGGGTTTTTCCGGCGAATACGAACAGGTCATATGCCACGCCGCCACATCCAAACAAAACGATATCTTATATTGGCATCTAGACGACACATACATCGGCCAAACAGATATAGAACACAAAGTAGCTATCCTCCCCACCGAAGGCCAACACATCCTAACCATAGTCTCCCAATCCGGCAACGAAAAGTCCATCTCGTTCGAAGTAAAGTAGTCGCCCCAAAAACTCTAGCCCCTCTAGGATAACTAGAATAACTAGAACAACTACCCCCAAGAAAAAAACTCAAAAAAGACTTGCAAAAGCAAATATATACTCATACCTTTGCGGCGGAATATGATTTTAACGGGCTTGTGTGTCTAAATACATTTCAAGCCAATGCTAGAAAAATATCTTAAGAAGACTCATTTCGAGTCGTACGAGGATTTTATGGAGAACTTTCAGGTATTAATACCTGAGAGATTTAACTTTGGTTATGACGTAGTCGATGAGTGGGCTGCAAAAGAACCAAACAAACCAGCACTTTTATGGACTGACGAAAATGGCAATGAACGTCAGTATTCTTTCAAGGAGATTAAAGATTACTCCGACAAAACAGCTTCTTATTTTCAAAGCCTAGGCATCGGTAAGGGCGATATGGTGATGCTTATGGTTAAGCGTCATGTAGAGTTTTGGTTCTCTATCATAGCTATACATAAACTTGGTGCCGTAGTTATCCCTGCAACTCACCTTCTTACTGATAAGGATATCGTATACCGTACTAACGCTGCCTCTATCAAGGCTATCGTAGCTTGTGGTGATGATATCATCATCGAACATATCAACGAGGCTCTCAAAAAGTCGCCTACAGTAAAGAGTGTTATATCTATCGGCCCAGTTATCCCAGAGGGATGGCAAGATTTCCAAAAGGGCATAGAAAACGCTAAGCCTTTCGTACGCCCTGAGGTGGCAAACGAGAATGATGATATCATGTTGCTATATTTCACCTCTGGTACAACAGGTGAACCTAAAATGGTAGCTCACGACTTCACTTACCCTCTCGCTCATATCATCACAGGTAAGTATTGGCATAACCTCGATGAGACTTCTCTCCACTTCACTCTCGCCGATACCGGTTGGGGTAAGGCTGTATGGGGCAAACTATATGGTCAGTGGTTCTCGGGCGCTAACGTATTCGTATACATGTACGAGAAGTTCCACCCAAGTGATGTCCTCGAGATGATTCAGAAATATCGTATCACATCTTTCTGCGCACCTCCTACCGTATTCCGTTTCATGATTCGCGAGGATGTAAGTAAATATGATATCTCTTCTCTCCGCTATTGTACAATCGCTGGCGAGGCTCTCAACCCTAGCGTATTCGACGAGTGGAAGGCTCTCACAGGTATTAAACTTATGGAGGGCTTCGGTCAAACAGAGACTACACTTACTATCGGTACCCTTCCTTGGACCGAGCCTAAGCCAGGTTCAATGGGTAAGGTTAACCCTCAGTATGATATCGCACTCCTTAAGCCTGATGGCTCTTTTGCTGGTCCAGGCGAACAGGGCGAAATCGTTATCCGTACTCACGGCAAGAAGGTTCTAGGTCTCTTTAAGGAGTACTATAGAGATCCTGAGCGTACCAAAAATACCGTGATGAATGATATCTACCATACAGGTGATGTGGCTTCTATAGACGAGGATGGTTACTTCTGGTTCATCGGTCGTACGGACGATGTTATCAAGAGTTCCGGATACCGTATCGGTCCTTTCGAGGTAGAGAATGCCGTTATGGCTCACCCTGCCGTTGTAGAATGCGCCGTAACAGGTGTGCCTGACGAGGTACGTGGCCAAGTAGTTAAGGCTACTATCGTACTCGCTAATGAGTATAAGGATAAGGCCGGCGAGGATCTCATCAAGGAGATTCAAGACTTCGTCAAGAAAACAACCGCTCCATACAAATACCCTCGTGTAATAGAGTTCGTAGACGCTCTTCCTAAAACTATCAGCGGCAAAATCAAGCGCGTTGATATCCGTAATCAGTAATTTTTCTTAATACCATATATATGTGGCTAGCATCTTTTGCTAGCCACAGTATAGGTACACCCTGTTCATTTGGTGTACTTAGTACCCATTTCGTCTCATAACAACAATTATATACCTCTTTTCTTTTTAACATTTTACACAATTATAGTTAGTTATCATTACGTTATAATATGAATAATAGTATGTCAACTTCTCAACCTCTTGGTGCAATAGTCATCAATCAGGAGCGGTGCAAGGGTTGCGGCTTATGTATCGAAGCTTGCCCTAAAAGCATCATCTCTTTTACTGGTAAATCAGTAAATGCTCACGGTTATCCTTATGTTAGTGCTACTAATATGGATAACTGTATAGGTTGTGCCTCTTGTGGCATAATCTGTCCCGATGGTTGTATAACTGTATATCGTGCCCCTAAAACAGCATAATATGATGGAGAATAAGGAATTAACTCTCATGAAGGGTAATGAGGCTCTAGCTCATGCCGCTATCAGAACAGGAGTAGATGGTTATTTCGGATACCCTATTACTCCTCAAAGCGAAATACTCGAAACTTTGGCTGCTCAACGTCCTTGGGAAACTACAGGTATGGTGGTGCTTCAAGCAGAGAGTGAAACCGCAAGTATCAATATGCTATATGGTGGCGCCGCTTGTGGTAAAAAGGTATTTACATCCTCTTCTTCTATCGGTATTGCACTCATGCAAGAGGGTGTCTCTTATTGCGCAGGTGCCGAATTGCCTATAGTTTTCGTTAATGTGCAACGAGGCGGACCAGGTCTTGGTACTATTCAGCCTTCTCAGGGCGACTATTTCCAGGCTACTCGTGGTGGTGGTAATGGCGATTATAATACTATCGTACTTGCTCCTTCTAGCGTACAAGAGATGGCCGACTTCGTAGATCTTGCGTTTGATCTAGCCTTCAAATATCGTAATCCAGCTATGATTCTTAGTGATGGATTAATAGGTCAGATGATGGAGCCAGTCGTCCTCCCTCCTCAACGCCCTCGCCGTACCGATGCCGAGGTAATAGAGCAATGCCCATGGGCAACAACTGGTCGACCTTCTTCTCGTAGACCTAATATCATAACATCTCTAGAGCTTAAGCCAGAAAAGATGGAGGCTAATAATCTCCGTCTCCAAGAGAAATACCGCACTATAAGGGAGTGCGAAACTAGATACGAGACTATCCTTTGTGACGATGCCGATTATCTCATTGTGGCTTTCGGTAGCGCTGCTAGAATCGCAGAGAGCGCTATAAAGGAGTTGCGTGACAATGGTGTAAAGGTCGGCCTCTTCCGCCCAATTACCGTATGGCCTTTCCCTGAGAAGGAGCTACGTGAGATTTCTAAGGGAAAGAAGTTTATCCTAGTAGCAGAGATAAACGCTGGTCAGATGATACAGGATGTTCGCCTCAGCGTGGGAGATTCCCTACCTGTACACCACTATGGCCGCCTCGGCGGTATGGTACCAGAACCAAAGGAGATAGTAGATGAAATAGAAAACCTCATTAAAACTCAATCATTATGAATAATCCAATAATCAACGAAGATAATATAGTATACCAAAAGCCAAAGCTTATGAATGATACCCCTATGCACTACTGCCCAGGGTGTAGTCATGGCGTCGTTCATAAACTTATAGCAGAGATTATCGAGGAGATGAATATGGCTGATAAGACTATCGGTATTAGCCCTGTAGGATGCGCCGTATTCGCATATAATTACCTAGATATAGATTGGCAAGAGGCCGCTCATGGTCGCGCTCCTGCTTTGGCTACTGCTGTAAAGAGACTTTGGCCCGACCGCCTCGTCTTTACCTACCAGGGCGATGGCGATATGGCGAGTATCGGTGCTTGCGAAACAATACATGCCTTGAATCGTGGTGAGAATATCTGTATGATACTCATCAATAACTCCATATATGGTATGACTGGTGGTCAGATGGCTCCAACAACTCTTATCGGCCAGAAGACATCTACATGCCCATACGGACGTGAACCTGATATCCATGGCTACCCATTAAGCATATCCAACTTGGCAGTACAACTCGAGGGTACTTGCTATGTCACACGCCAAGCTGTGGATACTGTCCCAGCTATCCGTAAGACAAAAGCGGCCCTTCGTAAGGCTTTCGAGAACTCTATGAATAAGAAGGGCTCTTCTCTCGTAGAGATTATCTCAACTTGTAATAGCGGTTGGAAACTATCCCCTTCAGATTCTAATAAGTGGATGCGTGAGAATGTCATCTCTCAATATCCTCTCGGCGATATGAAGTCAATATAATAACGGTCTCTCATCTTTATAATTCACAGATCAATGAATACTACAATTTTGATAAGTGGTTTTGGCGGACAGGGTGTCTTGTCTATGGGTAAGATTCTTGCTTATGGTGCCTTGATGGAGGGGAAACAGGTTACTTGGATGCCTGCATACGGACCAGAACAGCGTGGTGGCACTGCTAACGTTACCGTAATAGTGGGCGACGAGCGTATCGCATCGCCAATACAAAGCACATTCGATGTAGTGGTTGCCCTAAATCAACCATCTGTAAATATGTTCCAAAGCAAGGTTAAACCAGGTGGCTTGCTCATATACGAAAAGGATGGTGTAAATGACGCACCTACTCGTAATGATATTTCAATATATAAGATAGATGCTATTGATAGAGCCGCAGCAATGAACAACCCTAAGGTATTCAATATGGTTGTCCTTGGAGCACTTCTTAAGGCTTCCCCTATCATTAGTACCGATGGCCTACAACGCTCCCTCACTAAATCTCTTCCTGAGCGTTACCACCACCTTATCCCAGCCAATATGGAGGCTGTCAAGGAAGGTGCGCAGGCTATATCGGCAAATAGCTAATGTGTTATTAGTATACATAAAAATTACACACCCCTATATCTACAGAAGGTATAGGGGTGTGTTGTATTTTGAGTTATTACTATTATTGTTTATTGATGTATGGTGTATACTTCTCAATCATACTCTTATAGAACTCTTTCTTTATCTTTTTATCTGCCAAACTCTCTGCATATTTCTTCTCCTTGAGGTATTCGTATAGAATGTCGGTCCTACCCAATACAAACTTATCGAAGAATTCTATACCGATAATATCGAACTCGTTACCATCTACCTTTATTACGTATGGATATCTAGCATGTGCAGCTTTTGCGCCTCCTATAGCACCTCCTATAGCGCCAAATGCAACAGATGTGGCTACAACACCAACATTATTGTTTTTAGACTTAGGAGACATACCAGCATTAAACATAAGATACTCTCCAGCACTATATACCTTTGCATACCATGGTTGAGCCTTATAGTGTATACAATTTATATATAGGGTATCACCATCAGAATAGGCGTATGCTTGGCGTTTTAGAATCTTACTTTTTATTGTTGGAGACTCAAGTTCGTAGTCGTTACCTCCTACCATAGATATAGAAGAATGGCTACGTTGAATAACATAGACCGTATCATGGACAGAAGGTGCTTTATTTACTATCTCATCAAAACTCATATATAACCCTTGTGGGTATCTATCTTGAGCGGATAATGCGGATGTAATACAAAGCAATACTCCTAGCACTAATGATTTAATTGACACAATCATAATTTATCCAATTTAATGATGAATACTTATCCTTAACTATTCCTAGTAGCCAAATATCTCCTCGAGAGACAACCTACGTATCTCGCCTTGTGATTTGAGAATCTCTGGGTCTAGCTGCTTCTCATCTCCCAATATAGCGGTGCGATATGTTCTACCCTTGATTTTCTCAGCATGATATGCCTTGATATCATCTATAGTCATATTGCTTACTGCCTTGTATATATCCTCATTGATATCATGGTCTATACCTAGGTCCACACACTGCATATATTTCGAGAAGATAGCTGTCTTGAGCGTACGTGAGGATGCAATACGCTTTAGGAGCGCCGACTTAGACACCTCAAAGGCATTGTCTGTTACCGGTACATCCTCTATAATCTCGTTGAAGGTCTTTAGACATTCATACAACTTGTCGTTCTGCGATGCAATATACGTAGAGAATACCATCCTACCATTCTTATCTAATGATGATGGCCTATAAGAGGCTGAAGCGCCATAGCAAAGTCCTCTAGCCTCTCGTAGCTCCTGGAATACCACACTATTCATACCCGAACCGAAGTAGTCGTTAAATAGGCTAGTCGCAGGATATGAGGCAATATCGAAGCCCTCACCATTAACAGAGATCTGCGATAGATAGATATTCGCTGCCTGATAAGGGGCAAGATAGAGCTCTGCCTTCTCGCATGCCATAGGTGTAAATACATTATCCTCACTCTCTGGAAGTGGGTTCTCAGCAATCTTATGGTTAGCCTCTACTAACTTCTTAGCCTCATCAAGAGTCACAGGAGTATAGAAAGATATTACCTGCCTATACTTGAATACCTCATGGAAAGCATTCGTAATATCCTCTGCTGTAAGTTGCATCAGCTCATCGTTATTCGGCGTATGGGTATAGTAATTATCTGCACCATACATAGCATAGTACTGTAGGGCATTGAAACAAGATTTCTGATTTGTCTTTCTGTTAGCACGAGACATGATAATCTGACTACGTGCAGCATCAAACTTCTCAGGGTCAATATACCCCTCGGTAATAATCTTCTCAACAAGAGCTATCGCCTTCTCTTGGTTCTCTGCCAAACCACTAATGCCAATAGATGTATTTCTAGTACCAACACCAACATATACATCACATGCCAATTTGTACAACTCGCTCTTAATCTCCTCTGCCGACATATCATCTGTACGTAGGTAATCAAAGAAATCTCCTAATACATCTAGCACCTTATCAGCCTTTTGTCCACGAGGATAAAAATAACTTGCAGAGAATAGCCCGTTATTGGTATTTTGTATATATAGGAACTCATTACCATTGATATCCACCTTCGCCATATCCTTCTCTAAGTTTACAAACTTAGGTTGTATCTCCTCTGTTGTTACCTTTGCAAGATTATTGAAGAACTCAGAAGTCTTATCACGATTCATCTGTATAGGCGATATCTCAGGCTTCTCTATAGGAGAAACAGAATTATCAACACCCTTCCTCTTATAGATAACAGCATAGCCGTTGTGTATATTCTGCTTCGCAAAGTCTACTATCTGCTCTTTAGTAACCTTAGATAGACGGTCTATCTTGTTTACCATATCCTTCCACTCTATGCCACCAATAAATGCATCAACCTGACTAGAGACGCGATATCTATTACTCTCCAAGTTCCTCATCTCATATCGCTTCACATTATTGATGATAGCCTCCAACTGCTCCTCATCAAATTCGCCAGCGGCTATCTTATTGATGTTTTCAAGAAGAAGATCCTTAACATCCTCAAGTGATTGTCCCTCGTTAGGATTTGCCACAGCAGCCATCATGGTATAATCTGTAGCCTCCTCATAGCTAACATAGGCATTTAGAACCTTCTGCTGTTGGAGAAGATTTACATCTATAATACCAGTCTTACCATTATTAAGGAGTTCGCTTATTACATGAAGATATGTGGCAGACTCCACATTATTAGCGCCAGGGAATCTCCAAGCTATCCAAACTGCCTCCTTCTCCTGTCCTACCACATCAGCATATACAGGTTCTGTCATAGGCTCCTCAGGTTCAAAAGTAAATTCAGGTTTCTGAGCGCTTGGCTTCCAATCTCCGAAATACTTATTGATAATCTCTATAGTAGCCTCAGGATCTAAATCGCCCGAAAGGCAGATAGCTACATTATTAGGTACATACCACTTATTGTAGAACTCCTTGATGTTCTTTATAGAAGGATTCTTGAGGTGCTCTTGAGTACCGATTGTAGTCTGCGTACCATAAGGATGCTTCTTACACAATAGAGAGGCCATCTTATCAAAGCACTTATCATTATCATCGGTAAGGTAGACATTAAACTCCTCATATACCGTCTCAAGTTCGGTATGGAAACCACGAATAACCAGATTCTTGAATCTATCGCTCTGTATCATGGCCCATCTCTCTACCTCATTAGAAGGTATATTCTCTGTGTAGCAAGTAACATCAAAACCTGTATAAGCATTTGTACCCTTAGCGCCTATAGTCGCCATAAGCTTGTCATACTCATTAGCCACAAAAAAACTAGAGGCCATATAGCTTAACGAATCTATAACATGGTAAATAGCTCGACGCTCATCCTTATCTGTAGTAGCGCGATACTTCTCATAGAGATTCTCTATCTCATCAAGCAATGGCTTCTCTGCCTCGTAATCTGTAGTGCCGAAATGAGAGGTACCCTTGAACATGATATGCTCTAGATAGTGAGCTAGACCCGTAGTTTCATGAGGGTCATTCTTACTACCCGCACGCACAGCTATATGTGCTTGGATACGTGGTTCGTCTTGGTTAACCGACATATAGACCTTTAGTCCATTGTCCAACGTGTAGATACGAGTCTGCGTAGGGTCGTTTGCGACACTTTCATACTTATTACAACCAGTGATAATAAGCACCGAAACTGCAACTAGTAATTTTAGTATAGTCTTTTTCATACAATGTGAATTAATAACGGCAACAAATATACGAAATTGAAATTAACAATGAACAAATTTTAGTTGTTCTAGTTATCCCAGATATTCGAGAGAAGACTATTGGGAGGGGCGGATGGTGCCTTCTTGCTCGTAAAAAAGTTATTGTGTGCACTAAGGGAGGTGCCTTCTTGGTCGTAAAAAAGTAAAATTGGGAATATAAAAAGGGGAGTGAAAAATAGTATTGGGTATTATGTTATTGTTGATGTTGGAATGAAATATTTGTTATATTTGTGCATCAACCGAATAAAAATAACTTGCCATGAAATATAATATTGCAACAGTGAGGTATATATACATGAGAGAGGTCATCTAAAAGAGATAGCAGATAAAGTGAACAAAACCTTCAAACTTCTCGTATTAACGCAAGGTGGACTTTCGGAAATTGCTTATAACAACTGCAAGCAGACGCTTGAGCTATTTGATGCGGCGGGAATAAAGTATGAGTATAACGAAGTACTAGGCAGACATAGTTGGACTGCTTGGCGACAGAACTTATACAACTTAGCACCACGACTCTTCAAGTAGAGAGCAGAGCAGAAGACCACGAAGAAAATAAATAGACATTTTACATGAGAATATATTGGTTCCTAACAATATTAGTACTTTCGTTGCTATGTCCAAGTATTAGCTACGCCTCGGTAGAGACGAATGTGGATATAGCGATGAAGAAGGATACTGTATTACGAAGCATACAAGCGATAGTGAAGTCGCGTATAGAGGGCCGAGCTGCAGTACTAGACTCGTTGAATACGATAGTAGAGAGTGAGACAGAATCGCCATACTATATAGCACGCAAAGCCATACTAGGAGGCATAAAGATGCGCCTAGTAAACCATGCAGACGTAGACTCTATACAAATATTATTTAATGAGTACTCACCATACTTAAAACAACTTGACGAGAAGTATTACTTTTATGAGTATTGGTACTATTTAGTAGAGTGCTATTTGTTTTCGGGGCATATTATCACTGCTGCAGATGAAGCTAGAGAGGTATATTTACAAGCAGTAAGAGAGGGCGATAAATTGGGGTTAGCATTGAGTACCTATGTGCTAGGTATGTTTTATCAGATGCAG
>JAUNDI010000027.1:16332-35044 GCA_030526155.1 Bacteroidia bacterium | reverse complement strand
AACTAGAATAACTAGAATAACTACCCACCCACCCTTGTCCTTTATTATTTACAATTTATTGGTTGAGCGTAAACGATTTATTACTACTTTTGCACCGTAAATATCAAACTGTAACAACAGAAAATAGACAATTATATGCGTCGAATTACAATTAAAGCTCTCTTGAGTGAGGCCGAATCAGGCCAAGAAGTTTTGGTAAAGGGTTGGGTGCGCTTGCACAGATCATCTAAGGCAGCACACTTCATAATGCTTAATGATGGTTCATGTGTTAAGAATCTCCAAGTTGTAGTTGATCCTAATAAGGTAGCTGTCGAACTATTGAAGAGCTTCACTACTGGCGCATGTGTCGCTGTAAAAGGTATAGTAGTCGATAGCCCTGCAGCCGGCCAAAAGTATGAGGTGCAAGCTACAGAGCTCGAGCTCATCGGTGCTTGCGACGAGACTTATCCTATCCAAGCTAAACCTCACTCTATGGAATTCCTCCGTGAGGTGGCTCACCTCCGTCCTCGTACTAATATCTTCGGCGCTATATTCCGTATCCGCCACAATATGGCAATGGCTATCCACACCTTCTTCCATGAGAGAGGCTTCGTATACTTCCATACTCCTCTTATCACAGCTTCCGACTGTGAGGGCGCTGGTCAGATGTTCCAAGTAACAACAAAGAACCTCTACAAACTAGAGAAAGACGAGAATGGTAGCATTAAATATGATGACGATTTCTTCGGCAAACAAGCATCTCTTACAGTATCTGGTCAGCTAGAGGGCGAGCTCGCAGCTACAGCTCTCGGCGCTATCTATACTTTCGGACCTACATTCCGCGCAGAGAACTCAAACACTCCTCGCCACTTGGCAGAGTTCTGGATGATTGAGCCTGAGGTTGCTTTCAATGATATCAAGGATAACATGGACCTCGCTGAGGATTTCATCAAATATTGCGTTCGCTGGGCTCTCGAGAATTGTAAGGACGATGTAGAGTTCCTATGCCAAAAGATCGATAACGAACTCATAGATCGCCTCAAATTCGTCCTCGAGCACGACTTCATCCGCCTCCCTTATACCGAGGGTATCAAAATCCTCGAAGAGGCTGTTGCAGCAGGTCATAAGTTCGAATTCCCTGTATTCTGGGGTTGCGACCTAGCATCTGAGCACGAGCGTTACCTCGTAGAGCAGCACTTTAAGTGCCCTGTAATCCTTACTGATTACCCTAAGGAGATAAAGGCTTTCTATATGAAGCAAAACGAGGATGGCAAGACCGTTCGCGCTATGGACGTACTCTTCCCTAAAATCGGCGAAATCATCGGCGGCTCTGAGCGCGAGGAGAGCTATGATAAGCTCATGCAACGTATCACTGAGCTCAACATCCCTATGAAGGATATGTGGTGGTACCTCGATACTCGTAAGTTCGGTACATGCCCTCACTCTGGTTTCGGCCTCGGCTTCGAGAGACTTATGCTCTTCGTTACCGGTATGGCTAACATCCGCGACGTGATTCCTTTCCCAAGAACTCCACGTAACGCTGAATTCTAATGCAGATATTCTTCGGTAATAGAACGCTGACTCTAGCTACAGATATAGAGAAGGAGATAGTTGTGGGTGGCTTCGATGCTATCCACAAATACTCTAATCTTAATGAGCTAAAGCAATTCTTGCACAACTTCAATACCAAAGAGGAACTCAAGAGTGGCTGCATCTATTACCATAATATCGACTTACTACTAGAGCAGGTAAAGCAGTGCTATAAATACATACAGGCTGCCGGCGGTTTAGTAGAGAACGAAAAGGGCGAATACCTAATAATAAATCGCCTCGGCAAGGTCGACCTCCCTAAGGGGAAACAGGAACTGGGTGAAACTCCAGAGCAAAACGCTCTCCGCGAAGTAAACGAGGAGACTGGTCTCTCAGGTATCTCATTGGGTAACTTTATATGCGATACCTATCACACCTACCCGCTCAATGGCGAGATAGCTCTCAAACGTACCCGATGGTTTAGCATGACGGTCGATGGCACCCCTTCTCTCAAACCCCAACCCGAGGAGAATATCGCTTCTGCTCAATGGGTGGCAATAGGCGAACTGAAATCTCTCGCCGCAGAGAGCTACCCATCTCTACAAGTAGTCTTCAAGTCAATTTTATAATTTTTGTGTCATAACAATAATCCCCAGCTAGTACCTTTACTAACTGGGGATTATCTTATATCTTCTATCCTCTTCTACTGCTTACTCATCTTCTTAAGATCCTTAGCTGTCAAGGCATCAGGATTCTTCTTGTCTATCATATGCCAATCAAAATAATAAACCTCATCATCATCTGCTCCAATAATCATATTGTAGCATCGTGTCTCTAATTTATTATTACCCGGACCAACCTTGTGCAAGAATACTATATCTTTCTCCTTATTCTCTATGGCTTTCGTTACCTCCTCTTCTGTCACAAACTTAAACTTATGGGCATATGCCTTGGCAAAAGCTGCCTCACTACGCAAATCTTTCTGAACATCCTCCTTTACCACATAAAGTGTCTTATACTTTAATGTCTTAATATTCTTATTGTAGTAAAGAAGTGGTGTCTTAGATATCATCTTTGGATTCTCCTTGATTCGCTCCACATGCTTAAGTATAAAGCGAACAAACGACGCCATCTTATAGGTATAGTTTATATCTACTCTATTAGAATATGCCAATGGTATAGATATCAAATCAGGTAAATTATTCACCTTCTTTACCCTATCCTTACCCATAAGAAGCGATAGATAGATATACTTTGCCTTAGTCTTATCTTCTGGATACGTTACAGTAGTAGTAAGAAGAAACGAATACGATGGGTCAGTCATCTTTGTAGGGAAACTCTTATTGGGCAAGAAATCATACTCAGTAGGAGTCCACTCGTCTTTCATTACCGTACGTATCTTAGTATTGAAATCACTCATCATATTGTCATCCAATACCACTATCGTCTTCGTACTAGAAAAGGCCTCATAATCTTCTGCCGTAGGAACAGAATTCTGAGCCGATAGCGAAACACCGAAAGTAAACGCAATAGCTGCTAATAAACCTTTGTAAATCTTCATATTCTGATGTTGTAATATTGATTATAAGGTCTATTACGACTATACTGTAGAAAGGTTCTTATCCTCTACGCTATGGTATGGTTATGTGACATCGATGTCAACTGCCATGCTAATCCATCTTCTGTAGGCGCATCTGTAAAGGTAACATTTATCCTACCAACACTAAGCCCACTATGCCCTGTCTGGTTTATCACAATCCTCTTACCATCTGCATTCTGATGAACCTCTGGCTTATGCAAAAATGTATGTGTATGCCCGCCTAAAATAAAGTCGATATTTCTCGAAGCAGCAGCTAATCGCACATCACTATCTTGATTGCCCGACATAACATACCCTAAATGAGATAGAGCAATTACCAAATCACATTTCTCCACATTCTTGAGGTACAACGCCATATCATTGGCCACCCTTATCGGATTCTCATATATTGTCCCATCCGCATTATTCGGTGCAATAAGCCCCTCTATCTTTACTCCTAACCCAAATACTCCTATACGCTTGCCTGCCCTCTCAAAGACTTGATACTGCTTTACCGTATTAAGAGCTCTCTGGTTCTTAAAGGTATAATTCGAACAGATAAATGGAAAATTAGCCTCCTCCATCCTATCTACCAAGACATCCAACCCATTGTCAAACTCATGGTTGCCTATCGTCACAGCATCTACCCCCATCTCATTCATGAGGCTTATCTCCAACTTACCTTTATATATATTGAAATATGGCGTACCTTGAAACATATCGCCACACTCAAAATTGAGCACATTATCCTTGCCCACCGTCTCCCTCGTATGTTTTACCAAAGAGGCTCTCTTGGCATAACCACCCATACCTGGGAAATTAGGGTCCTCCATCGGAAAGGCATCTATCCTACTATGCACATCATTACAATGAAGTATAGTAAGATTCGACGAATTATCCCCTAATACCTTAGCACTCTTTCTCGCCTCCCCAGCAAGGGCTTTCAATGGGTCAAGGGTAAGGGCCATCCCCCCAAGTACTAACCCTTTTAAGAATTCTCTTCTCTCCATAGCTAGTTATCTTGTCTTAGTGATACGTACATCCATAGGCGGAACTACCTGCTCCCCTTTTGCCGTAAGTTGCTCTATATAATGTATTATAGCTTCTCTGAATAGTATCCCAGTATTCTTAGCTGGTATCTGCGTAAGGCACTTAAACTGGTCACCACCTGTTGCCACATAGTCAAGTGTTATCAGAGTATACATCTTCTCATTGTCTATACTCTCTCCCGATATCTTCACCTTCTTGGCAAGCCCTTCATCTATATGCATAGTCAACCCGGCTACAGCCTCTCCTCCTCGAGAGGCTATATGGTTCACCACATCTCTCATCTGCTTGCCAGTAAGCTCCATAATTACTATTACATTCTCAAAGGGTGATATCTCAAATATCGAACGCACCGTGACCTCCCCCTCGCGTAACACAGATCTTATGCCTCCCGCATTAATTACAGATATAGCATCATGTACCTCAATGCCATGTTCCTTAGCATACTCCTTCCCTTCTGCCATCATGACGTCTGCCACAAAGCGCATAAGCGTGCTCTCTGGCCTACGACTTACCATAGTCTCCGTACAATAGCCAATAGGTCTATCCATAATAGCCGTGAGACTATCTGCATAAACTCTTACTATACTATCTATACGCGCATCTGGCTGCACCTGCGAATTCATCGAGATATTCAATCCCGAATAGTTCGTCTGCGCCGCAACACCTACTCCTATCAAAAGAGCAGCAACTATGATACTAATATATCTGAGCATGGTCTACTATTTTAGCCACTTATCTAGCCACTTATAGAACTCTCTATGCCATACTATGCTGTTCTGTGGCTTCTGTACCCAATGGCACTCATCTGGGAAATATAAAAACTCGGCTGGTATGCCTTTCATAACAGCTGTATTAAAGGCTGCCATACCTTGTGTATATGGTATTCTGAAGTCTTTCTCTCCATGAATAACCATTATTGGAGTATCCCAATTATTCACAAATAGGTGTGGCGACTCCTTATAACTCTTCATTGCTGCAGCATTGTCTCTCTCCCAATATGCCCCCTTGAGGTCCCAATTTGTGAAGAACGACTCCTCCGTAGTGGCATACATCTGGTCAAAATTAAATATACCACAATGCGATATCAAGGCTTTAAAGCGCTTGTCATGGTGTCCAGCTAACCAATAAATAGAGAATCCACCATAACTTGCACCTACCGCACCTAGTCTATTCTCATCCACATATGGCTCAGCCGATATAGCATCAATAGCAGAAAGATAATCTTTCATATTCTGTCCACCATAATCGCCACTTATCTGCTCATTCCACTCTTTACCAAAGCCTGGCAAGCCGCGTCTATTTGGCGCTACCACTATATAGTCATTGGCTGCCATAAGGGCAAAGTTCCAACGGGTCGACCAGAACTGACTTACCGTACTCTGCGGACCGCCTTGGCAGTACAAAAGTGCTGGATATTGCTTGGTCTTATCAAAATATGGTGGATATACCACCCATACCAACATCTCTTTGCCATCAGTGGTCTTTACCCATCGCTCTTCTACCGAACACTCGTTTACCTTGGATAACAACTCATCGTTAATATGTGATATCTGTGCCGACTCGCCACTATTAGCATCAACAGTATATATCTCTGTTGGCATCAACATCGATTGTCTAGATGCTATAAGCTTGCTATCTTTTGGCGATACCAATACCGACACATAGTTGGCTACATCGTTAGTTATCTTCTTTATCTCTCGTGTAGAAATCCTAAGGCTAAAAATCGCATCCTTGGCCTTCTCATCTGCAATAAAGTAGATAAGGTCGGCATCTTTAGGATCCAATACAAACGATCCTACACTAAGCTCCGTATCGGCAAAGAGGTTCGTGCTCTCTCCCGTCGCAAGGTCAAGCATGAATATTCTGTCTTGGTCCGACTCATACCCATCTCTCTCCATGCTCTGCCAAAATAGCTTCTTGCCGTCTGCCGAATATTGTGGACACTTATCATAGCCCTTATTGAAGTCCGACACGCACTTCGTCTCTCCTGACTCTAATGAGTATAGGTATATATTCGAATTCGTACTAAACGCACTTGCCTTGCCTTGTAGCTTCTTAGAGGTATAGGCTATCGTCATACCATCGGGCGACCATGCTATCTCTTCTACCCCACCAAATGGCATCTGTGGTGCATGGTATGGCTCTCCCTCCATAATATCCTTAGCCTCTCCAATGGCTTTGCCATTAGAATCTAAATCCACAACAAAAATATGGTTATACGCCCCATCTGCCCATGCATTCCAATGTCTATACATCAAATCTGTCTCCAATCTAGCATTGGCAAGTGGCATATCTGGGTGCAAATCATGTATATCTTTATCAAGTTTTACCCTCTGTACAAAGAGTATATGTCTCTGATCAGGAGAATAGATAAATCCATCTATGCCTCCCTTTATATTGGTAATCTGCTTCGATGCCCCACCACCTACTGGCATCTCATATATCTGCATATCATCGCCTTTTGACGACAAATAGCATATAGCCTTACCGTCTGGACGCCACGTTACCTCATACTCGTTCTCTTTTGTTACGCCCAAACAACGCATATCACCCCCACCAACAGGCATAGTATACATGTCTGTCAACGAGCTGTTCTTCTGTATATCAGTATAGGCTATCGTGAATAATAGAGTCTCTCCATCTGGCGACAATACAGGCGCACTCACCCTGCCAAATGTCCATAGATCTTCAGGTGTAAGGTTATGAGGCTCTACTTTACTAAAATCTCTGTTAGGTCTATTCATACTCTCTTGTGCATTCTCACCACCGCACGAAAAGAAAAAGAGCATTGCTCCGAAGAGCAATGCGTATGATGCAATACTTGTTCGCATTACAAATTATTTAAGTTCTGCAACCTCAGAAACAATATTTGTATACTGCTCTGTCAAGTTCTTATTAAGCTCAGCAAACTCAGCCTTCTTCTTCAACTTGCTGATAGCGCTGATAGCATCATTGTAGAATGTGAAAACCTTCGCCTTAATAGCATCTGTCTTCTCTGCATCTGTGTTCTCGAGTTGGAACTTGAGCTCTAGTATTGTAAGAAGGTCATCAGCCATAAACGCGATGTTCTTCTTGAGGTCTCTACGATTTGCCATAGTTTTCTCTGTATTAAATTATTGTTGTTAAGCGCAAAGATAAATTATTTGTCGCGCATGTGCAATAGATAATTACATTCAATATCTCAGTTTTTATCCCCTCAATAATTCCCCCTCTCCAAATCCATTTTTTACGAGGAACAAGGCAGCTCCCCGTATCCACCAACCTCTCATTCTACCCCCATCTAGCTTCTCTAGAACAACTAGAACAACTAGCCAAACCATCTCCCCATCCACAAAAAAAGAGCCCACCGAAACCAATCCGGTGGGCTCCATCTCATAATAAAAAAAACAATTTATTTAGCTTTCTTCACGTCCTCTACAATAGAGATTGCCATACCGCCCGAACGAGCTATCTGCTGCTTGAGCTTTGTTTTGCTAGTTACCTTCATTGTCTTAATCTCATATGCTCCTGGATTCTTCTCATAGTCCGCCCCCTTAGCATCTACGTAAATCGTAGCAATATACTTCTTTCCCGCAGGTAAGAAGCTGAAGTCTACATTAGCTACTCTAGCATTCTCATCTGTAATAGCACCTACAAACCACTTGTCTTGTCCCTTTGCCTTTCTAGCTATAGTCAAATAGTCACCTGGCTCTGCCTCCAAATAGTACGACTGGTCCCAATCTACCGCAACATCCTTGATAAACTGGAAGGCATCCATATGCTTCTCATAGTTCTCAGGAAGGTCTGCTGCCATCTGAAGCGGACTGTACAATGTAACATAAAGGGCCAACTGCTTGCACAATGTCGTCATAACAAAGCCATGGTCTTGGTTCTCCAAATACTCACCGCTTGTGTTGAGGAACGACAACTTTGTATCGAAGATACCTGGTGTATAGTCCATAGGACCGCCTTGTAGTCTGGTAAATGGCAACAAAATAGTATGATGTGGTCTATTTCCTGCAAATGCCTCGTACTCTGTGCCTCGTGCCGACTCATTGCCTATCAAGTTAGGGTATGTTCTGCAAAGACCTGTAGGTCTTACCGCCTCATGGCCGTTAACACAGATATGATACTCTGCAGCCTTCTTTACCGCTCTGAGGTAATGGCTCACAATGCTCTGTGAGTAGTGGTGCTCACCTCTTGGTACAATATCGCCTACATAACCGCTCTTTACTGCGTTATAGCCATAATCCTTCATCAACTGATACGCCTTATCCATATGTCTCTCATAGTTCCATACAGAGGCTGATGTCTCATGGTGCATCATCAAACGTACACCTTTCGAATGAGCATACTCGTTGAGTGCCTTAATATCAAAATCAGGGTATGGTGTCACAAAGTCAAAGACATAATCTTTCTGATGACCAAACCAATCTTCCCATCCTTCGTTCCAGCCCTCTACCAACACCTGGTCAAAGCCGTGCTCTGCAGCAAAATCAATATGTCTGCGTACATTCTCATTATTAGCACCGTGTCTGCCATGTGTCTTGGCTTTCGAATAGTCTGTCTTGCCAAGGTGTATCGACTTAAAGTCGTTTGTATAGCTCCAGTGTGTCTTGTTGGTGATCATCTCCCACCAAACACCTACATACTTTACTGGCTTAATCCACGACACATCCTCATAAGCACATGGATCATTCAAATTAAGAATAAGGCGCGAAGCAAGTGTCTTTCTCGCATCGTCTGTTACCATTACTGTTCTCCATGGTGTGTTGAATGGTGCCTGCAAATGTGCCTTCATACCTACTGCATCTGGTGTCAAATGACTCTTGAAGGTAAATGCCTTATCGCCATCTCCAAGCTCAAGGTGCATAGCTGGATAGTCTACCAAGGCTGCCTCATGGATATTGATATATAGTCTGTCTGCACTGCGCATCTGAAGCGCTGTCTGTACAGTATGGTTGTTGATAAAGGTCTGCGAAGCATTACCACAACGCGCACTCTCATGTACTACAGGTATCTCAGATAACTTGCTCTCTGTATAGTCATACTCTTGTGTATCATAATCGCCCGAAATCCACCACGCTGTATGGTCTCCTGTCATGGCAAACTCTGATACCTCATCTGCTACAGAGAAGTAAATAAGATTGTCTTGCTCTGGGAACTCATATCTGAAGCCCAATCCATCATCATACAATCTGAAACGTATTACCATCGCTCTGTTACTCTTCTCTTGCTTAACAGTAACAGCCAACTCATTATAATGGTTGCGAATCTCTTTCTCCTCACCCCATACTGGAGCCCATGTCTCATCAAAGGTACTTGTCTCGCTCTCTACGCTCTTAAAGCCTTTGCTAAAGTCGTCGTTGTTCGCAAATACAAAACCAAGGTGACTTGGCTTCACTACCTCTTTGTTCTCATACTGTAATGCATAAGTAGGACGTCCCTCCGCATCTATGGAGAACTCCATGCTCATATTGCCCGATGGCGACTTAAGCGTCTGGGCATTTAGCGTAAATGCTGAAAAAACAGCAGATAGCGTAAGTAATAATCTGGTTGTCATTGGTTTTTATAGATAACGTTATTTGTATTCTTTACTTGCATAGATACACTACACTCGAGTAGCCACCTAATCTTATATATGGCACCTTCTCCACATCTCGTGTCTCTACCGATCCTAATGCCAAAATGCACTTATCCGCCCCTTCTGGCATGGCCATATTAATATTCGACCCACCAAAATTGTGCATTACCAACACCTTCTGACCATCTTCTGATGTCAAATACCAAGCAGCTACCTGCTTGAATATCTCATTATTCTCATTGTAGGTCTCGTGCTTTGTCATCTTGCCTCTTGCTAGAGCTGGATAGGTATTTCTTACCTTGGCTAAGGTCTTATATGCCGACAATAACGAACCTTTGTCTGCATTCTGCTTCTCAATAGCCTGCCAGTCTAATGTCTTTCTCACATTCTCGTCTCCTTTGCTCTTGTCGCCTGTCATGCCTATCTCTTCTCCATAATAGATATATGGCTCTCCTGCAGATGTCATCAATACAGCAGCGGCTAACCTCATCTTATTGGTATTATCACCTAGCTTATAGGCTGCTCTATCTTCATCATGGTTCGATAGCTTTGTCGCCTCAATATAATCTGCTCTATAGGTAGCATACTTCTCTTGATACTTCTTAATATCACCGGCAAAGTACATTCCCGTGCCGTTGTTTATGGCCCACTCTAGTCTGTACCAGAAGTCAAACTCAAATAGCGCTGGCAAGCCTGCATAGTATGGTGCTACCTCATTGGCTCCCGATAATACCTCACCTACTACATAGATATCTCCCGCATGTGTCTTCTTATAGTGGGCATTCACCTCATTATAGAAGGCCTCCAAGAATCTAGGGTTCTCATCCGAAGAGGCTGAATGGTAAATATGCTTTACAGCATCAAGTCTGAATCCGTCTACTCCTCTGTCTATCCAGCCTTTGGCCGACTTCACCACCTCTCTGAATACGGTATTATCTTTCAACTCGTCAATAGGTCCATAGTTCAAATCCGCAAAGGCTCCTGTATAGAAGTGCGAATGATAAAACCATGTATCTACATCCGAAAATTGTATATTGGCAGCTGTACTATTATTCAACTTAAATGGCTCACCAAGGGTAATCTTACTTGTATTGGATGGTGCACCATATTTTGTTCCGGATGGCCATGTTGGGTCGTTACTTGATCTAACTAGGAAGCCCCAGGTCGACTCATACTCTATCGTTCTCTCATAGATACCGTCGCCTTTGTCGTTCAATGGCAATGCCTCTGTTATGGTTCCATACCATAAATATTTGTCGCCCTTACCATCATACTCGTCTGGTGTAGTGCCCTCTGTTACTGTTATTGTCTTGTCATTCCAATTCAAGGTAAATGTATATATGGCACTCTTCGCCTCACTCTCATCTACAGCAAACCACTCGCCTTCATTATAGCCATTGGCTCCCTCCTTAGATATGGCAGCTATCTTACCTGCAGCTATATCCTCTTTTGGAGATGTCGAGAAGATATAGTAATCTCTCTTATCGCTATTCACATCATGCTTGCCTTCCAAAAACCAAGGGTGCTGATTACTTGTATGGTTCAATACAAAATCCAAATATACCTTGATGCCATGCTCATGGGCTACCTTTATAAGGTTATCAAAGTCAGCATCTGTACCAAAATTCGGATTTACCTTGTCATAGTCTATAACATCATATCCATGATACGACCCACATGGATGAATAGGCGATAACCAAATGGCCGATGCTCCTAACTCATCTATATAGTCCACCTTGTCAGCCATACCCTTAAAGTCGCCGCTCTCAGAGAAACTATATACTAATGTCTGATACGTAATAGGGGCACGCTTCACACCGTCCCACTCTTCCGGACTAGCCACTACTGCCGCCCAATCTTTCGAGCCACTTGGCTCCGATGGCTTAGATGGGTTCTCCCCACCTGGATTTATATCTTTATCGTCATCTTTACACGATGTAAACATCGACAATAGCGCAAGTGCTAATATGGATATTCGCTTTATCTTCATATTCAGTAATATAATGTTTCGATGCAAAGATAAACACTAATTAACACCCAAAACAACACCTATACACTATGGGTAATATTCAACGCCGATTTATTTACGCAATCGGTTGCAGAACTCTATTCCACCTCTACCATATTCCGCAGAAACATTATACTGTTTGCCTCTTCTATACTCTCTGTGGCCAACCTCTCCATATATCTCTTCACCATCTCATCGCCTCTCTCTACCTTTCCTCTACTTACCAACCTACCTACCAAGTTCGTATAGGCTATACGTTGTAATACACCACTCTCCTCGTATCTGTTCACCGCCTGCTCTACCATAGCCCTGCCATCTCCTACTCTCCACCCCATCAAGAAGGGTAGCATATCTGCCATCTCATTAGTATGTATCTCTCCTACCCACCTCTCTATCCTATCTACCGTTACCTCCTCATTAGGTACCATCAAAAGGGCCAACAGCATAGCTTCCCTAATATCACTACTCCACAAATTATCATAATCCATAATACCCAATACCACCTTCTCATCTCTCTTTATCTCCTCGGCCATAACCCTCATATCTCCCAACGAAACACCATAGTTCAACTTATATCTCCTGCCTTCTGCCGACGACTTTTGCATCTGATGTGCTGTGGCTCCATTCATCCTCGACTCAAAATATACCGTCAACAACTTCAACTTGGCAATAAATTCACCCTCTACATCCAATCTTAAAGTGCTGATATTAATATGCTTATGACTCATAGTGATATTTTTTTGCATTTTTCTCTTGCAAATGTACAAAATAGTACGTTACTTTGCACTCGCAAAACCGAAATATGGTGGATGTAGCTCAGCTGGTTAGAGCGCTAGATTGTGGCTCTAGAGGTCGTGGGTTCGAATCCCATCTTTCACCCAAAGGTCAAAGCGATTCAGTTCTCTGAATCGCTTTTTTATTTTCCCTCCCCACAAATACAAAAGAGACATCAGTTGCTTCTATAGCTCTGATGTCTCTTCTCTTTTCTACCCTATACCTCTCTATCTTCTTCTCTTAAATCGAATGCCAATAGTACTACCTACCACCAGCACAATCAACGCCCCAAATACCGCTACCAAATTAATTTTTTGCGATGAAACAAGGACCTCATAGGTACCAGGAACTAACCTCTCGCCTGTTACCCTATACACAGCCACGCCATCTCTCTCTTCTCCCATACCTACCGAAACCAACTCTCCTGGCATCTTCAAATTATAGTCTATCATCATATCATGCACCTGAAAAAACTTATCGAATACCTTATCCGAAATAGCTCTTCTCCCTGCCCCTTTCTCTCTACTCTCATCCTCCCTACCCAAATACTCTACATATACTCTCGAATCTACATATCTCTCCAACTCCTCACCAAACTCCTCTATACTGCCTTTTAACTCCCTTACACCTTTCACCATCTCATCTCTTACCCTCATAAACTCCTCTTTACTAATCGGCGTACCCTCTATATTATCATAATCGGACAATATAAGCTCACATAGATCATATACCACATTGGCGGATAACCACAAATTCACCTTCGCCTCTATCTCATCCAACCTATCTTTCACCTCATATCCGCCCATACCTTCAAAAAACTCTTTCACCTCTTCTCTCCCATCCTCCGTCACACGCGTCACCTTTCCCGTAGTCCATATCTGGGCGTCTTCTTTGGTCATATATCTCTCAAGTGGCAAACTGAATAGCGACTCTATAGAGCTATACACCTCTCTATAGGTATACTCGGTAAAGAATAACCACTTAGCTCTCTTCGTCAATTCTCCTCTTACCTCTACTCTCCTACCTCCCATCACAAACGGCATAGCATCACACATCTCTCCCACCGTCTCAAAATCTCTCCAATAACGCACATAAAATCTCTTATCTGGGTACTTCTCCCTCAATTCCCTATACCTTTCAGCTGATATTGGCAAAGAAAAGCTCTCCATCTCTCCCTGAACCACACAGCACGCTTCCCATGTAGAGTCTACACACATTGACTCCCCTACATTATGCCTATCAACACATGTCGCCGACTTATCCAACTCCACAACAATCTCTCTATGGCATGTACCATCTTCATTTATTATAGTACCCATAGTGACTTTATGATCGCATGATGTAGCCAAAATACCACACACCAAAACAACCAAATATTTAATTACTCTTCTCATTGTACTTTCTTATTAATTGTCTATAACTACTCTTCAAAGCCTCTTTCCGTTGGAGATAACTGGCATATATTTCCCCGGGTGCCCGCTCCTCTCCTACCTCATGTAGGCTCATATCTATATCTCTCTTTTCATATATCTTCATATCTGATGTAGCACTCTCTCCGCCACCCCAAACCATAAGGCCGAGTACCACCACCGCTGCTGCCGACGATACCCCTCTAAGCATCTCTAGCCACTTAGGAGCTATTGCTATAGTCTTGGCTTCACTCTCTTGCTTCTCAATCCTACCCATAATGGCGTCCACCATAGCATCTTCATCGAAGCCCACCACATCTATATCCTTTAACCTATCTATTATCTCATCAACCTTTTTCATATCCCATCTTTATTAATCGTTCACGTATCGTTTGTCTTGCTACATATAAGTTGCTCTTTATCTTGGCTGCATCCATACCCGTTATCTTCTCCACCTCTTCAGTCTCCAAATTCTCAAAATGAACCAACGTAAATACCAACCTCTGCTTCTCACTCAGCTCCGCCGCCAAAACTCGCACTATAGCCACCCATTGCCTTACCTCCATCTGCCTTTGTGCATCCATCTCGTCAGCATAAGCCTTGAAATACGCCTCATCCTCATCAGCCAACATCTTTAACGCCAACGAAAAGACCATACGCTGATAACTCCTAACAAGAGCACGAAAAGCCTCCCTCTCGCCCGACCGACATCTTATGATTATATCTTCCGTATTAGCACTCATTTTCTAAACTCTTTACACCATATTTACGACCAACAAGCCCCCAGGTCGAAAACAAATATAAGAAATAACACATACACCCTCATAAAAATCTACGATGAACAGCCACACACACCACATCCACCGCCCCATCTCTCTAGTATCCTCTAGCCCATCTAGAACATCTAGAATAACTAGTCCATCTAGTCCATCTAGAAAAACTAGAATACCTCCCCCACCCCCAAATACCAGAAATTATACTATCTTCGCACTCACAAACACATACACACATAGCATAACCAAAATGTTCCGTACTATAACTAATGCCATTAAAAACATCTTCTCCGACCAACTTAAGGGGCTAGATGTATCTCATCGCGACAAATTCAATGTCCGTTGCCTGTGCTATTTCACTGCTGGCTCCGACTTCTTCGCTGCTCTCAGTTGCCCCGTAACCGACAAATGGACATACAGCTGCCCCGAGATCTCCTCCCAACTCATATCAATGAGTAATGTATTCTGGGGAATAGCCGTAATAGTAATATGCAAACTCTGGTACAAGGGTAGCCCCGTGCGTAACTTCATATGGCGATACCGCGAATGGCTTAATATCGGATACCTCGCCTCTACCACAGGCTGCGTCATATGGATGTTCATAGACCCTAACCCTTATCTCCTCTATATCATAAATGCTATGATATTCTGGTTCATCTTCGCTAGCTGGTTCAGCCGCATTCTCGACTTCACCAAGGCTAAGATATTCAACGTACCCGAATTGCGTAACTCCTACGATACCATGCGCGAAATGTATGGCTCCATCGCCTCTACATCAGGCTACTTCATCGGCTCCCTAGTCTCCGACGGTATCCCCCTCAAAGTAGCTTTCATATGCTGGCAAGCCGGAGTAACACTCAACGTCCTCGGTCGCGGTATAGTATTCGCCAAAAACCGTAAAAAACTCTCCCAAGAGGAGGAAGAAGCCCCAGCTTGCACCGACGAAATAGATATCCCAACCCTCCTCCAAGAAAACGAACGCCTCAAGGAGGAATTAGCTGCAATCAAAAACAACAAGCAATAACAAAACAAGCAATCTTATCCAAAACATTGCTTATCTTTGTGAGTATTAAAAAAATGGTAGGATGCAAAACGACATCCTACCCCTCAATATTATAAATACAAAATCAGTACTATGAAAGCACAAATCGTAAAACAACTAATTGATGAATTAGATTCACTCATCAATATCCAACAAATACTCTGGTATTCCCTACATGAAAATGCTAAGGAACTCATCAACACAAACAATAAAGATCTATTGGGAATACTCCTAATCCCCGAAGAGAAAGATAATATTGTGCCAATTCTAAATAAGGAGATATCAGAGGGCAAATCCTACATCCCAAACTCAGTATACTCCACTTTTGCAGATATGCTAAGCGATAGAGCCAACGAAATTATCGAAAACTCAGAGACTCTCTCAAAATCCCCTCTCAACGACCCTATAAGCATCTCCTCACACAATGAAGATGAGGCTATCAGCCGTAGCGCTGCTTTTATGCGAACTCGCATTAATATCAACAACATAGCCAATAAATTCCTCAATGGCCAATACAGCTCTTTCTCCGAACTCCATAAGGTTCTTATCGAAATAGCAAACCAAATGAAACAATACGCAGAAAAACTATCCTAGACAACATTATCATATCCATGCCTCACCCTCTCCACTTCCAAAAAGTAAAATACCTCCCCTTCATAGGCTCCAACTATTTCAACGAGCCTACACGTATCCTAATCCTCGGCGTCAAAATATACGCCGAGGACCCTCTGTCCGTCTCCCCTAACGCTTGTACCGAAATAATAGAATCTTCTATCGACAACGTCACAGAGTCGTTCGACGATACTATAGAACATATCACAAACCTATTCCGCCAAAACAACGAATCTCATACCGACGTATGGAATCGCATGGCTTTCTATAACTTCACCCAAGTCATCCTCCCAGATAGTAAGTCTTTCCCTACACAGCAACAAATCGACCTCTCCACCCCAGCATACATCGAAATACTCCAAACTCTTAAACCTCACAAGGTTATCTTATGGGGACAAAAACTATACAATAACGTACTCTGTAATCTAGGCAACGAGGCTCTACGTATCGATAACCACGAGACATGGATGGTAGACATCAACGAACTCACCCCCTCCCAGCCCGTCGAGTCCCATATCGTTCACTCTACATTCGTGAACGACCCCTCTGATGCCAATTTCGATACCGCTAAATGGCGACATATAGTTCAAACATTCCTCTCTCATACCCCTACCAAGTACAAGGACCCTCAAATCAGTCGCCGCGTAAAAAATATACTCAAGGTCATGAATATAGACTATTCAAATATGGTCACTAAAAGCAATTTCAACCTGCCAGACCTCATCGCCAAGGCCATAACTGTGGGTATCCTCCATTTCGAGCCTGAGAATGCCATAACAGATGCTCAATACTTCAAAGCAGAAAACAACCTCGCAGCTTCTCACTTCGCCGACTGCCTCCGCAACGCCCTCCTATCAGCCGAGGACGACCATAAAACAGAACAAAAGATTATCAAGGTGGCTAAACTCCTCATGTCCGACAAGTACACCCTCTCTCTTTCGGCCGAGGATAATAAAATAGAGATATCCAGCTCTCGCAAAGCCGATATCAACTCTCTATGGACCGACATCCAAAACATTCGCCGTAAAGATGCCATCTCCAAGCCCCTATCATGGAATACTCTAGAAAAGATGTTCCGACTCCGTAATATGCGCCAAAACCTCAAAAGCATCCACCACGATAAGGACTACATCCAAACCATAGACGACTTCTTCAAAAAATACCGCTAACTCTCCGCCCCCTCAATAGCCTTTACTACATCATCCAACCTTCTAGCCAAATCTCTTAAACAACGAGTATAATACTCATAATCACTATCCTTAGCCTCTCTATCGTCTAGAATATCATCCACTTTACCCTTCCCCTTATAGTAACACTCCTCAAACTCCGGCCTAAGAGACACAAAACCAGGCACTACATACGCCCTCTGAAAAACCACCTGCTTCCTCAATCGTCTCAAAGACGTATAAAACTCTTCATCCGTAAAATAATCAAACCTACTAGCCCTCTCTTCATACTCTATCATCTCCTTATTCATTGGCGCATCATTACTAGGCGCCTCATCAATAATATCTGCAACCTCATTTAGCGAACCAATACGCCTACGCAAAAGCCCACAAAAATCATCATACACCCTATCATAAATAGCTGCCCTATTATCACACAACATATCAAACAGCCCTCTCTCTTTCATATCCTCATTCTCCAACATACACCTCTGTCCCTCAATAATAACACGCAACAGCACCTTATTATTCTCCTCAATAGCCCGCTCATAACTCCCAACCAACGCCTCAACCATAATATCACCAGCACAAACCATATCCCCATAAACACTCCAGAGAAAACCATAAACAATTTCTGCTCTATTACTCATAACTGTAGTATTTAATAATTTATAATATTCTTATCGAAGTACAGCACCAACCAAATGATGCCATACCAATTGAACTAAAGACATTTAGCCACGTCACTACCCGTCTCAACGATATTACGTAAATATCCATCAACTTTGGCAACATGACTTTTTGGTCTCAAGTACGTCATTAAACCTTTTGCCTGTCGAGCAACGGAAACCATATACTCAACACCACTCCTAGGGTCAATTGCGCCCCTATCATTTACTAAACGCTTCCGCGTAAACGCCTTTGTGTAGGCGATTAATTTATTGTTGCACATTATTATTAATATTATTACCCAAGCAACTTACTTAGGCTTCACGGGCAAACATATAAAAATTAATTCAAACGCTCCAAATGTATATCTAAATATTTTAATAAAAAATACACATCTAACATATTAGGACACTTTTATAGAACAAAACCCTTACTATTTCTCCTCTCCATCTCTTACCTCACTCGAGGCTCATTAATTCAACCAAAGACATAATTTCATATCAAGTATACAGCGCCATAAACACAATATACATTATAATAACTAATCATATTAACACT
>JAUNDI010000027.1:0-16322 GCA_030526155.1 Bacteroidia bacterium | reverse complement strand
ACTTGCCATTTCACTCTCTTATACCCCTTCTTACTTCCCGACAACTAGCAAGCCCTTAAGAACGCATACCCCACATAAACATCCAATCCATATACCCCCAAAACATCCGCCTAATCCGTCTAATCCAAGCAAAACAATCCAATCCGTATAAATCCGCATAATCCGTATGCCCCCCACAAAAAAATCCGTTTAATCCGTTTAATCCGAGTGAGACAATCCAATCCGCATAATCCGTATACCCACAAAAATCCAAATACTACACAAATAAAACTACAAGAAAAACACCTCACTACACCCCACCCCACTACACCACTGAAAATCAACCATTTAAACACAATACACAACACTTAAACCACCTACAAACCACACCTACACCATTTTTTCCATACAACCCCACACAATACTTTCGCTGAAAAATACTGACACAATTATGGAAAACAAAATACACATCGGAGAACTAGTAAAAGCCCAATTCGAAAAACGAGGCTGCACAGTATCTTGGCTAGCCCGACAGCTCAACTGCGACCGTTCCAATATCTACGACATATTCAAACGCGGTAGCGTCGATACCAATCGCCTCTACGATATATGCAAAGCCCTAGACTACAACTTCTTCGCTATCCTAGCCGACAACTTCGCCAAAGCCCAAGCCGATAGCAACAAACTCACAGAGAACTAACACCTATCTACCTATTCTAATAAAATTCACACTAACGTGAATTCAATACACATAGAAAATAGAACATTACCCCCCCCGTTTAGTAAACATTAACAATTCTAAATATAGAATAACAATATGAGCAATCCTAACATCGATGCGAGCAAGCTAATAGCAGGCTACGAGAAGAACTACACAGATTCCGACTTCTGGTTGAAAATCAAATCATCAGCCATCAAAGCTGGCGCAAAAGTAATCTACTACGCCCTTGTACTATACTACACCGCCACCGCCAGCACTACGTCCGCATCCGATAAAATCAAGATATGGTCAGCCCTAGGATACTTCATCCTACCCTTCGACCTCATCCCAGACGTCCTCCCCGGTGGCTACGCCGACGACCTAGCAGCACTTATCTACTGCTACAACCTAGTCAAAGCAAACATTACCCCCTCAATAAAAGCCAAAGCCAAACAAACCATCATCGAATGGCTCGAAATAAAAGAAATTGAGCTAATTGAGGAGTAAGGGATATCCAAGAATTAAACATCACACTAATTTAATACATTGTAAATATGAACAATTTAATGAAATACCAGTTATTACTGGATAAAATTACAGAAACATCACCAATACTTACTGACGAAGCAAAAATCGAACTAAAAGCTAAGTCTGATGACTTTATAAAAGATGTACAAGACCTACAGTACATCAAAGTCCCATTAGTAGGCGTATTTAGCGCAGGAAAGAGTTCACTTCTCAACATCTTCACTCAAAAAGCCGGAATGCTACCAGTAGACACAATGCCAGAAACTGCCGTAGCATATGAATTATACTACGGACAGACTGAATGTGTCGAACTTTATAGAAATGGCAATAAAATCGACTCTAAGCCTCTCGCAGAAATCAAGCAACTCAACACCAACCCTGGCGACATTGCAAAGGTATACTGCACAAGCGAGCCTATCAAAGCCCTACAAGAGAGGGGAATAATACTTGTCGATATGCCAGGTATTGGCTCTGGTATTGAGCGCCATGATGCGGCTATATTCAACTACATCAGCACTGGTACCGCTTTCGTTCTTATTGTCGATGCAGAACAAGGCTCCCTTAGAGGTAGCACACTCGCATTTATGAACGAGCTAAGTCAATACAATATGCACCCTGCTGTATTGGTATCAAAAATTGACAAAAAACCAGAAGCCGACGTTAAAGACATTGTTGACTACATTCGTTATCAGATGACAAAATTAGGCGACAATGATCCATTTATTGGGACTGTGTGCTCTGTAAATAATAACCTCGAAGGATTTAAGCAGTACCTTGAAGAACTAAATCCAGAAACCCTTGTCGCTGAAAAACTAAACAAGCAATTAAGATTAATTATTAACTCTGTTGTAAGTCAAATAAAGACAAGAATCGATGTCAGAACAAACGATATTAGCAATATAGAAGAAAAGATAAAGAAGGTTGACGAAGAGATAGCGAACGTCAAAGCAGAACTACCAACAGGGAACAGCGAAATAAACTCTCCAGAGAAATCTACTCAGGATATCCTAGGCAATGTGTACGCAGCCCTTGAGTCAAAGGCAACAGATATTGCTCAGATGATTATAGACAGAGAAGATTCTGAAGAGATTAAGGCAGTTATCGTCAGCACAGTGCGCACAGAGATAATATCATCTTTACAAACAGAGAGCGAACAGTACTCAACAGCATTGGGAGCTGCGGTCAAGGAATCGGTACAAAATATGCCCAAAATAGAGATTGACAATAATTTCATGAACGACTTCTCTGGTATTCTTGACATGGTTAATCAGTATGTTGGAAAGTTACTTTTATTGGGTGGAATATGGGCAAAACTAGCTTCTATTCTACTTCCACACCTCCCAAAGATACTTAATTGGCTATTTGGCAAAAGTGATGAAGAGGTATTGGAGGAAGCAAGAGAAAAATTCATGTCAAAATGCGTTGGCCAGATTATAGAAGGAATCAAACCTGCTGTATATAAAATCATTGTTGACAACCAAAAGCGTATCCAAGAGAAACTTCAAGCAGAGCTTGTTGCCAAAATGGAAGCCGTTAAGAGTGGTCTCCGTGAAAAAATTGCTGATGCAAATAAAACAAAGGACGATGTTGAAGCAGAGATTGCTAGACTCAACGCTGCCATTACACATCTAAATACTGTTGCAGCAGAAATCTAAACTATTACTTTGATGAAGTGTACGCACAATGCGTATGCTTCTCTTTTAACCCTAACCGATATGGCACTAAAAAAGAAAACAACATCACAAACCGCTGTTAGTCCAAAGAAACAAATCATCAAGGTGAATCCATACGAGAATCCTGAAAACGTAATGGAATTGATGGCGGGTATCTGCTCAGCAACACCATCTGCTGATACTGATATTTATCGAGGGGCAATAATTGAAGCATACAACAAAAAAGTAGGTGGCATGTCACTATGCGACTACCTTACAGAAAATCGTGGCAACCTATTAAATGTCGATTTTGAACATGATTTGTACGCTAAATGCCAAGAGTTATCGTGGTCACTCACAGCGCGTGAAAATACAGAACACACACAAGTTGTTGTCGCTGGCGGATTTTCTTCTGGAAAATCATCATTTTTGAACAGACTCACAGGATGTGTGAACCTATTGCCTACGGGCGTTGAACCAGTGTCAGTGGTAAAAACATATCTTTACTGCTCAAAGAACTGCAAGTCAGTATCTGTCAAAGGTGTAAACCAGAAAAACGTCCTAGTCAACCTAAACCCTGGCGTATTGCAAGCTATTCAGCATGCAAAGCAATCGAACATATACCTTGCTTCGGTATTGGAGAAGTTATTTGTTGAAGTACCAGCATCAAATCTTGATGGTTTGGTATTCATCGACACCCCAGGCTACAACAATTCGGACAAAGCGAATCAGTCAAACGGCAAGACAGACCGAGAAACTGCACTTGAAGCGTTAGGAGAGGGCAATGTATTGTTCTGGTTGGTAGATTGCGAGCGTGGAACGACGGTATCTAACGACATTGAGATAATAAAGCAATTCAATGGTAAGAAACTTTTCATATTCAACAAAGCTGATAAAAAAGGACCAGCAGAATGCAAAAAAATAGTTGATGATGCTGCAAAAACCTTATATAAAGAATTCCCAACAGAGGAGATAATTGACATAATTGCATTCTCTACTCTTGACAACAAGGTATACTACTCAAAAAATAAGGGAAGTAATAGTAATGCTCTTGAGTCTATTATTAACTGCGTTAAGCAAGAAGGCAACGGCAATAGTGAGTTGAATAAATTAAAAGACGAGGTTGCGGACTTGTTTGATGTTGAGATATCTGCTTGCGAGAATACTATAAAGAATATAGAAGATGAATACAAAGAGAAACTTAATGAAAAAAAGAAACTTCAAAAAGAATACACAAAAGCCAAAGAGGATAAAGAAACAATCTTAGAAGAACTAACATCAATTAATTATAAGCAGGCTCGCCTATGTTGTATAAATGATGGTTTAGAAAGGGGAGCTGCCTACATGCGAGATTCATTCTATGAATTCTATGATGATGTTCTTTATTTTGAAAATAACGACCACTGGGGAAGTTCAAAAATATTAACATCCGCCTTAAACAAGGCAACGCAAACATATAATGAATCAGTTAAACGTATCAAAAAAGAATTAGATTTGTTTACTGAAGATTTAATTGACGACTTCATAAATGAAGAATTACTAGAAATAATTATTTCACACGAGGATGATATTGTTGAAGACAAGAAAGACCGGTACGACTGGGCGTGTGACAATTGCAAAGAGAGTTTGGAACGAAAGAAATACGAAGAGAACATGAAAAGCGTTATGACTGAGTATCGTAACGTGTTTATGTCAGGACTAGAAATTGGTATAAAACAATATCAACAAAAGAACAAAGCTACAACTGTCAATGTCGAGGAGTATTCTATACCAAACGTATTTGAGTGCATCAAAAAGGATGACTACAAGAGTTTCTTACGTAGCTTTGAGGAGGGAGTCGATATGACTATATGCAATGCAGATGGTTATAACCCTATGACTCTGGCAGTATCTATGGGCAACAACGCTATGGTACAGTTTTTGCTCGACCATGACGCAGATCCACAAATAAAAGACAAGAGAGGATACAACGCATTCCACACAGCAGTAGAGAATCAGTTCCGCGACATCTGTAAGATTTTGCTCGATGTAGACCCAGAACTCATCAACACAGAGACTAATAGTGGCGAGTCTGTTGCAGACCTTGCTAGCAAACAGTCATTTAGTAAATGGATTGAGGACGAAATAGATAATGCTTTTTAATCATGAACATAGAGCAACTTAAAACACTCATACAAAGTTCAGAAAATCAGTTGGAAAGACTTAAATCTATCGACTATGATGGATTGAAGGAGAAAATCACTGAACTAGAAAGTATATTTAGTGAATTCAAGGAGAGTGGCAATGAACTATTGTCTGACAGCGATGTCCTACAAATCGGTATTGTAGGACAGGTAAAAGCAGGCAAGTCGTCATTTCTCAACTCACTATTCTTCAATGGTGAAAATGTACTTCCTAGAGCATCAACACCTATGACAGCAGGACTTACTGTCATTGAGTTTGCTGAAAAGAACACCTTTGAAGTAGAATATTTCAACGAAAAGGATTGGGATATTTTCGTAAAGCAAAACGACGAATACCTCAAACGAGAGCAAGAAGTAAAGGAGCAAAATCCTGGTGCACCTGAGAGTATAATAAAGAAAGAGTTAGAGAGAAGAACGTCGGACAAAATACGCTCTGCTCATGAGATGGTTGCTATGTGCAGCTCAAAGGCTAAGCAAAAGATAGGTCAGCAAAACGACTCGAAGGATTTCTATGACATCACCGACTTGCAAAACGTATTGGAGCAGTATGTAGGTGCGAACGGTGAATATACCTCAGTAGTAAAGAGCCTCTATGTAAAAATGAATGACGAGAGGTTGAAGGGACTGAGAATAGTCGATACTCCAGGTGTAAACGACCCTGTAGTATCACGCGAAAATAGAACTAGAACATTCTTGCAATCGTGTCATGGTGTATTTTTGCTAAGTGCTTCAACCGACTTCCTGGGTAGTGGAGACGTTAGTTTCCTCAACTCACGTATTGGAGGTTCGGGCATTGGCACAGTAGTTCTTCTGGCTAGCAAATTCGATTCTGTTCTTCAAGACCTTGGAGCAGAGCGAGAAATGAAGCAAGAAGAGCGAGGCGACTTGGTGGACACCATAGATATGCAAAAGAAAAAGTTCAAGAAAAGACTTCGTGAACTCTCTGACACAATCGACGAAAAACTACGAGGAAAAATAAAGTTCGATACTACTGCTGGTATTGGTTATTCTATTGCCCATAAACCATCAAACAAGTGGGATAATATAGAACAACAGGTCGTTCAGCAGATGAAGCGATACTATCCTGAATATTTTGCTACAGAAGCGGATATCAAAGAATCGTTTGAAGGATTGGCCAACATAGAAGACATTAAGAAAAGTTATCTTGATGGTCTATTCATGGAAAATAAGTCCTCTATCATTGCTGAAAAAGTCAATGAATTCTTCATTAAGAACAAAGAGGAAATATCAGCTACAATAGCACAAATTACAACAGGCTTTAAGAATCGCCAAGAGCAACTGAACGAAACAACAATTGCAGAGATTCAAAGACAAAAGGATATACAAGGTAAACTCTTCGATAGCCTCAAAAGTAAGTTTTCGGAGATATTCAACAGTTTTGCTAGAAGCCTTCAAACTGAAGTCAAGACGATTTCAAACAATTTGCGCTTTAACGAAGTGAGGTCTATACCTGTAGAAACAACATCTGGTCCTATTACTTGTAAAGGTATGTTGTGGGGACATAACACCAATACTTGGAACTATGATCAAGTAAATAGCTTCGCTTTACAAACAGAGATCGAAACCTCTGTCGAAACGTACGGAAAAGAATGGAATGAAGCATGGAAAAAACTGTTCAATAATGCTCGTACCGAAATGTCGGAAAAACTCAACAAGGAGATAAGCGATTTCGAAGAGCAAATAATGAGCACTTCATTCAACGATAAATACTATCGCGACCTTATCGACCGTGCATTGGACGAACTAAGAGACAATAAAGAATTGTCAATCAGAGGTATTATTACAGAATACCAGCGTCAAGGCGACGATATTGCTAATAGACAGTTCGATCCTCATGGAACCAATGAATTGGAGGAAAGTCAGGTCAGCCCTTATCTGGCACGTTGCTTAAGAGAGCACAATGCAATGCTTATCAGTAATTTCAGAATACTTGCTGATGGCATAGCACAAGATGTCAAGAATGAGGTTAGCAAGAATCTTAGCAGTGCTATCGCTGTAATCGACGGAATGAAGGTAAACTTTGCTGATAACTTAAAGAAAGAAGGCGAAGAATATCTTGCAGCTCTTGAAAAAGACATGGCAGAGAAGAGTGCAGTTCTCAAAAAAATTGAGACAATCTTAGCTGTTTTAAATGATTTATCATCACTATACAAATAGTAGTATGAAAGATAAGATTATACAAATCAACAACGCAATTGAGGCAAAACGTTCACAATTAAAGAACGATGTCGAAACAAAATTCAAAACAATCAACATTAACAATAATAAAGAGAATCAACAAACGACAATAGTTCCACACAAGAGTAAAACACCACCTATTTCATACATTTTGTACGGAGTTGCCGGGTTGTCTGCTCTGAGCTTGTCATTCACTGGCACAGTATTTGCTGCTGCTAGCGCATTTTGTGGGTATAAGTTATCTCAAAATAAGAAAACTTCTTCTCAAACACCATCTAGCACAAATATTGACGTTAGTTCTGCTAAAACCTATACGAGTACTAAAATTCTAGAGATAGTAAAATCTATTACTAACGATTGGGATAATTATATGGAGGCAAGACAAAAGGATGTTCAAAACTTCATTACTATTTCCCCAATGCCAGACTCAGAAAAAGACACTCTGATGTCTAAAGTATTCGTTTATGAGATCATTGACATAAAGATTTCAGAACTTTCGAATGCACTCAATTCAGCTTCTAGAATCGAAGAATTACAAAGTATTATCAGTAATTTCCAAAATAGATTACTATTAGCTATAGATAAGGCCTGTAATCAACAAATAGAAAGATATAAATCTATTTCGTAGTGCTATTTCTAAAGAAATAAATGGGAGTTGAATTGTTGTTTCAATCCATCACAATCATCTCCCTCTTTCATTAATCTCAAATTTTCCCCCCCCCATGTCCCAACTAGCAACCCTAAACGGAAAACTAATCCGCATCAACCCAGCTAACAACCATATCGAAATCTCCTCCACAGGAGCTATGATATGGAACCCTGTATTCACAGGCAACACATACGGCATATTCCATGCATTGGTAGCTCACAAGGGAGAACTCCTTGCAGCTACCGACCGTGGGGTATATGCCTCATCAAACGAAGGCCGTACCTGGATTATGCGCTTCTCGGGATCCTCGTATGGTACATTCCGCGACCTTATCGATAGCGGTACAGAACTTATGGCTCAGACCGATCGCGGTCTATACGCATCTCGCGATGGCGGTCGTATGTGGCTACCTCGCAGGTAATACCACTCACAAATAACACATCCTACAATGATAAATTTCCTCCCTTTCGTCGGTAGCCAATACACCGCACGCCAACTATTCAATAAGCGTATCATGGTCTTGGGCGACAGCCACTACTGCGCCAACCCGCAAGATGCAGTCCCAACACTTACTCAAGATATCATCAACTACTACCTAAATCCCTATTCTGAAAACGAGGGATGGATGCAGACTTACCGCAAATTCGAACGCTCACTTGTCAACCACGAGACCTCTCCCGACGAGAGCATATCTATATGGAACTCACTCCTATTCTATAACTTTCTACAAGTGCCCCTAAGCGGACCGCGTGTCGCTGGTACCTCGGCCGACTACCACAACGCAGCTCCTGCATTCTTTGAAGTCCTCGACAAATACTCTCCAGAGGTCATAATAGTATGGAGCAAACGCCTATGGGACAACCTCCCAAACCAACGCTGGTCTCCTGCACCGGATATAATATACGACAACTACCACATCTCCAATGGCTTCTACTCCCTCTCCAACGGCTCCCAAGCCAAAGCATTCTACATATACCACCCCTCCACAGGCTACTCATGGGATTGGTGGTACCAAGCTATTAAAAGGGCTATTACAGAATAAATAAACTCTCCCCTCTATCGCTCAAATAGCCCCTCCATAGTAACCTCCGACTGCACATTACCACTGTGCGCATTCTTCACTATGCCATATGTCGTTACCATCGTCAGATGTAACGCCTTCTTTGTGCGTGTCTCCTGTCTAAATAGCTCCCTCCTTCGTTGTAGTACCTCTTCATACTTGGCCGTAATCTCATACTCTGTACTACTATATTTCATCTCACATAGGTTTATTACCTGGTCGTTCCTATCTATTATTAGGTCTATCTGACCTTTTTGTGGTAACAGCCACGAACAAACATCTCCTCTGACTCCCAATATCCCCAATGACTTCTTTATTTGCTCTATATGATGCAAACAAACTTGCTCAAAGGCATACCCACTCCACGCATGTCTTACTGGCGTATCTGCAAGATTACTCCACTTATGCAAGTCTTGCCCATTATATGATTTCACAAACTGAAGGTAAAACAATGTATACATGTCAGTCAACTGATACATCACATCTCTCTCCCTCTTGCCAAACGCAGCATAGCTCCTAAGAAAATCACAACTCTTCAAATTGCTCAACACTTCCGTCAATGCTCCCCCATCTGTTTGACCTAACTCTTTCATAAGCTCTCCTCTTGTCATACCGCGCGACTTAGTCGCTAGTATCTCTACAACTCGCCTATATATCATAGAGTTCTTGAAGAGCGACTTAAACAAAAAATCATACTCACTTCGTAACTGCGCATTCTGACCAAAGAATAACTGGTCTATATTCTGGTTTAGACTCATCGACTTATCTATCATGCTTAAATAATAGGGTGTACCACCCATTATCATATAGCTCTCTAGTATCTGTTGCCTATTCCATACCACACCTATACTCTTCAAATATTGCTCTGTCTCATAAAGCGTAAAGGCCTTTACATTTATATGCCTAGTTACCCTATTATGCAATCCTCCTTTAGCTCCTATCAACTCTTTGGTCATCCAAGTAGTAGCACTACCACAGACTATCAACTTTATATTATCTTGCGCCGATGCCCAACTATTCCAAAAATAGTCAAATGCTTTTATGAAACGCGATCTAGGCGTATCCATCCAAGGTAACTCATCAAGAAAAACTACTACCTTCTCCTTCTTTATAGTAGACAGATACTGTCTCAACTGCTCAAAGGCTTCAAACCAATCCTCTACTGGAGGATAATATACACTAGAGTTCCTATTCAACTCCTGACTAAACCGCCCAAGCGTCTCTCTCTTCGTGGCTTCATATATACCTGTAAAGTAAAAATCAAACTCATCTCTAAAATACTGCCTCACTAAAAAGGTCTTGCCAATACGCCTCCTACCATAAACAGCAATAAGCTCTGCCCTATCACTATCTATAGCTTTTTGCAGTTCTACCTGCTCTTTATCTCTACCTATCAACTTATTAGCCTTCATAGTACGATTGTATTTTTTCTGCAAATATACTACTTATCCTCTCCTCAACCTACTCCGTAACCCCATTTTTTTACCACTTACGGAGTAACTTTAACTTTTAACCACCTCCGTAACCCCATTTTTTTACCACTTACGGAATAACTAGAACAACTACAACAACTAGAATAACTAGCCCAACTACAAAATCCCCCCACCCCCTCTCTCCTCTCAGAAAAAAGCCGTAATTTTACACCGCAAAAGATTCACTGATGTCACTTAAATTTGGTGCAAACGCACAGACATATAACGAGGCTTCCGATGTACAACGCTGCATAGCGCTATACCTTGCACATACCATGAGCGGCAAATTGCCTCTCAATGCTAATATCTACGAGATAGGCGCTGGTACCGGTCACCTCACTCGTCAGCTTCTCCAAACATCATCTATTAATAGGTATACCATAAACGATGTCTCTCAAGAGATGCTGAATGTGCTCTTTAAGGACCTTCCTAATAATACTAATATAGTCAGTCAGTGCGCAGATGCCGAAACTGCCGAATGGCCTCAAGATACCAACGTCATAGTATCTTCTTCCGCCGTACAATGGTTCAAAGAGCCTCTCAACCTTATCAGAAGGGCGGCTAACCTGTTGCCCCCTGGCGGCCTACTTGCTTTTAGTACCTTCCTCCCGGGAACTTATGGCGAACTGCTTCACCTAGGCAAGGGGCTTTACTACCATAGCATAGAGGATTGGCAAGGCGAACTAGAAAAGTGCGGCTTCAAAAATATATCTATCAATAGCGAACAACAGGTGGTCAACTTCTCATCCATAAGAGACCTCCTCCTCTCAATAAAACACTCGGGTGTACAGGGTAATGGCGACGGTAAAACACCTTTTGCCAAATTGAGACAATTACCACTAAAACTGACCTACAACGTCATTTATGTCGTAGCAAATCGCTAAAAACCGCATAAATACTAGGTATAAACCGACTAAAAAGGGCAGAAAAGTGATATTTTATTTCATTGAGTGCGTATTCTTATTACCTTTGCACCCGAAAACCAAATAAAACAACACACAGTAACAACGTATGAGAATTATACATAAATTGACTGTAGCCTTGTGCTCAGTAGTGTTACTAGCTTCTTGCTCTAACAACGTCAAATTACAAGGTACTATCAGCGGTGCTGCTGATCAGACTATACAACTTCAATTAGTAGGTGCTGAGTCTATACAAATAGTAGACTCTACTAAGATATCAGCCGACGGCTCTTTCAAACTTGAGGCTCCTGAGTCTACAGAGCCAACTTTCTATCGCGCAGTACTCCCTTCTGGTAAGGCTATCGTTTTCGTGGCAGACTCAGCTGAGACTGTATCCGTAAATGCCGACTATAACGCAGCAAATTGGTTCGAGAGCGTTAAATTCGACAACTCTGAGGAGAGCGCACTTACAATGCAGATTGTCGCTCCTGCCGTTACTCTCCAAGATAAGCTACAAGCTTACGTGAAGGAGGCAAATCGCGCTAAGGCAGATGAACTCCAAGCAGAGATAGAGAACTACAAGAAGACCGTTAAGAAGTTTATCTTCGACCACCCTAGTAGCTGGGCTTCATACTACGCTTTGTACCAAACTATCCTCGGTATGCAAGTGTTCGATATCTACGATATCAAAGACCATGTACTTTTCTCAGCCGTTGCTACTAGCCTCGATAACGCTTACCATAACGAGCCTCGCGTAAAGACTCTTTGCGATAATGTACTCCAAGCTCGCGCTCATAATAAGAAGCAGCAGCAACTCCAAGAGATGATTAATAATGCCGAGGTGGCTAACTCTCCAGATATCGAGCTCCCTGATAAGAATGGTAAGATGCACAAGCTTAGCGACCTTCGCGGTAAGGTTGTTATCCTCCAATTCTGGGCTTCTACAGAGAAGGCTAGCAGAAACAATAACCGCCAATTGGCATCACTATACGCTAAATACAAGTCTAAGGGACTAGAGATTTACTCCGTATCTCTCGATACCTCTAAAATCCTTTGGGAGGATGCCCTCGATGTAGATAAGGTTACTTGGACTAGCGTGTGCGACCTCAAGGGTATCGCTTCTCCAGCTCCTGCATTGTATAATGTACGCCCTGTTCAAGCTGCCGATGGTAGCATCGTAGTGGAGATACCTCAACTCTTCATCCTCGATAAGGACGGAGCTCTCATAGGCAAAAACCTCTTCGGCAAGCGTCTCGACGACAGAATGGCCGAGATATTCCGTTAAAGAAATCCAATACCACAACATGCGTATCTACTTCGCTTCCGATACACATCTCGGAGCTCATATAGTGGGCGACCGCAAGGGGCAAGAGCTACGCTTTGTTGCTTGGCTTGATAAAATAAAAAGCGACGCCGACGCTATATACCTTCTTGGCGATATATTCGACTACTGGTTTGAATATAAGTCGGTCGTCCCTAAAGGCTACGTGCGTTTCTTGTCAAAACTCGACGAGCTTACGCAAATGGGAATAGACATCCATATCTTCACGGGCAACCATGATGTATGGATGTTTTCTTACCTCCAAGAGGAGATAGGCGTAAAGGTTCATACACCTCATATCTCCACAACTTGGGACAATAAGCATTTCTTCATCGGGCATGGCGATGGCTTGGGTAAATACGATAAGCCTTATAAACTCCTCAAATGGATATTCCAATGCCGCCCAATACAAATCATATACTCTTGGCTCCACCCAGATTTGGCCAACTGGATAGCCAACACATGGTCGGTCCTTAGCCGAAAGAGCAACTCCAAGAAGACTAAATTCCACTCTTTCATGGGTCCCGATAAGGAGATTCAAATAAGGTATGTGAATGATGAGGAGGAGGCTAACAACGGTAAGAAGTACGACTACTACATATTTGGTCATCGCCACATATTAGCAGATTACTCCACTAAATATGGCGCTCATGCCTTGATAATAGGCGATTGGCTATACAACTTCTCATACGCCTTGTGGGATGGCGAGAGCCTTAAGCTCTACCAAGTAAATCCCGACAACCCTACCGAAGAACCTAAATGCGTATCCGATAAATTCAGCTTCAAATAGACATTAGCATGCCTACAGAGAATAACATAGCAGACAACGAAAAATATATAGCCGTAGCATCATACATCACACCTGCCGGGTGGATTGTAGCATGCCTTCTCAAGTGGATATCTGATGTCAAAACACCTTTCTGTATATTCCACCTCAAACAGGGCTTAGGTCAATCTCTACTATTCGGACTAATATGGGTATGCGTATCATATTTCGATATATACCTCATTAACGAGCTTATCAAGATAAGCTATATCGTCCTACAGACTATCGGTGTCCTTAACGCCCTCAACAATAAGCGCCGATACCTACCTCTTTTCGGAAAGCTATATAACAGATGTATTACCTTCATAAACTAGCCTCATCATGCTTATAAGCTCCCTAATAGTAATAGCTGGTCTATTCCTCCTAGTAGTAGCTGGTAACGCCATAGTCGACGGAGGTAGTAACATCGCTAGATACATGAAGGTATCTGATATGCTTGTGGGTCTCACCATAGTTGCCTTCGGTACATCAGCACCCGAACTCGTGGTAAATATCATCTCCTCTATGGATGGCCATAGCGAACTGGCTATGGGCAATGTACTAGGGTCTAATAATTTCAACCTCTTCATCGTCCTCGGTATATCCGGCATCGTCGCTCCGCTAATAGTCGTCAGGAAAATGGTCTTGAGAGATATCCCTATGTCACTCCTCTTTACCATCCTCCTCCTTCTCTTCGGAAACGATTTCTTTGCCAATGGGGAGGCTGAGTCGTATATAGGCCGACTAGACGCTGCTATCTTCCTCATATGCCTAGCTGTATATATGTTCATCCTCTTTGGCGACGCTAAAAAGGATAATGCTAATAGCGTGGTATCTCAACCGGATATGTCGCTCCTTAAGTCTATATTATACCTAATAGGCGGACTCATAGGTCTTATCCTAGGCGGCAAACTAGTAGAACAGGGGTCGGTAGATATAGCCCACTCCCTAGGGGTATCCGAGAAGGTAATAGGTCTCACAGTTGTAGCCGCTGGCACATCTCTTCCCGAGTTGGTAACAAGCATAGTAGCTTGCCATAAGGGTAATGTCGAAATGGCGATCGGTAATATCATAGGCTCCAATATCATGAATATCCTACTCATACTAGGTATCGGTTGCCTCATATCTCCTATGCATTTCAACCCTAATTTCAATACCGAGATATACGTCCTCATAGCAGGTACCATAGCGCTATTCATCTTCGTGTCACCACGTTTCTTCTCTCCATATAAGTTAGATAGAGTCGAGGCAAGCATACTACTATCTATATATATCGGATATACTATTTGGACAATAATGGGATAAATATCATGGGCAAGATAACTATTATAGTAGCAGTAGATAAGCAGTTGGCTATCGGTAATAAGGGCGACCAGCTAGCATATATCAGCGAAGATCTCAAACGCTTTAAAGCGCTCACCACTGGTAATACCGTCGTAATGGGAAGAAAAACCCAACAGGCTCTTCCTAAGGGCTATCTACCCAACAGACGTAATATCGTCCTCTCTCGTAGCAATATAGAGATACCCAACGTAGAGGTCATGCACTCTGCCGAGGAGGTACTCTCCTCTCTTAAGGCCGATGAGGAGCTATACGTAATAGGCGGAGCAGTAGTATATGAGCTTTTCATGAATATTACTGATGCCATAGAGTGGACGCTAATAGACTATACCTTCCCAGAGTACGACGTCATCTTCCCAAGTATCAATAGTGCCGAGTGGAAGATAACATCCGATGGAGAGTGGAAAACCGACGAAAAAAGCGGCTATAGATACAAGTATCAGCGATTGGAAAGGATAAAGTAGAAGACTTTTACAAACAAAGTGTTATCTTTGCACCGCAAATAGATAATGATTTATAATAAGCACGTGCTTATATCTCACACAGCATTAACTGAAAAACAATAGACGGTTATGAATCTTAGAATAGCAGTACAGACTAAAGGTCGTCTCTTCGAGGAGACAATGACTATGCTCTCTGAGTCTAGTATCAAGGTCGAATCTAGCAAGAGAACTCTTCTTGTGCCAGCAAAGAATTTCCCAGTAGAGATCCTCTATCTCCGCGATGACGATATCCCACAAGCTGTTGCTAGTGGCATCGCCGACGTAGGTATCGTAGGCGAAAACGAGTATGAGGAGCGTCATGAGGATGCAGATATCATCAAGCGTCTAGACTTCTCTAAGTGCCGTCTCTCTCTCGCTATCCCAGAGGTAAAGATGCCTGAGTATATCTCTCAAGGTATCAAATGGTTCAATGGCAAGAAGATTGCTACAAGCTACCCTGGTATCCTCAAGCGTTTCTTGGATAAGAACCAACTTACAGCCGATATACATGTTATTACTGGCTCCGTTGAGATTGCTCCTGGTATCGGCTTGGCCGACTGTATCTTCGATATCGTAAGCTCGGGCTCTACCCTAGTATCAAACAACCTCAAAGAGGTAGAGATAGTAATGCAGAGCGAGGCCGTACTCATTGGCAACAAGGGTCTATCAGCCGAGAAGAAGGCTATCCTCGATGAGATACTCTTCCGTTTCGACTCTTACAAGAATGCCGAGGGTAAGAAGTATATCGTCCTCAACCTCCCAACAGACAAAATCAAAGAGGCAAGCGAGATACTCCCTGGCATGAAAGCCCCTACAGTAACCCCACTAGAGACAGAGGGTTGGTCTTCTCTCGCATCAGTACTCGAAGAGAAACACTTTTGGGAAATCATCGGCAAACTGAAACAGCTAGGCGCAGAGAGCATCCTAGTAATGCCTATCGAGAAGATGATTCTATAAAGCATATCACATCTCCAAATACTTCAAACCGTTCCAAGGAGTAACATCCTTCGGGACGGTTTTTTTATTTTCTCAAAATAGAAAAATTACGA
>JAUNDI010000026.1 GCA_030526155.1 Bacteroidia bacterium | reverse complement strand
TGGCATTGCGGACTATATTGTCGTGCCATTTAAAGTTTAGCGGACACCAATATTTATGAATTATATGTGGGTCAAACATTTCATACTTCCCAATTGACAATATACACAAAAAAATAGGCTGCCCTCAAGCGAGACCAGCCTATTTGCATTATTACTATCTATCAATTTACTTCATCCCCTTAATTACGAAGGTAAAATCGTAATCTTGATACTTAGTTTGGTATTGGTCGAGAGGCCATGCACCCCAACTATTAATACAACCTACACCCATAGAGCGTTGTGCTACGTGAAGGGTGATGAATGGTCGCTCGATAAGGTCGCCCGAGTGTAGCTGCGACGCATTCTTCTTAGGACCAGTCCAAAGGTCATCCATAGTATACCATAGAGCTTGGCACTCCATCTCGCCACCTGTTGAGTGGATAGAGAGTCCTTGTGAGTACTTATTGAACATATTCCAATAGCGTACCATGGTCTTTGTACCATTATCCTGAGGACGTACATATGGGTAGAACTGCTCCGTAACAGTCTGGTTGAATAGACCTATACGCTGAGCGTTGTTACGGTCGATATAGTTCTCATGAGGTCCTTTACCATAGTACTCTATATTCGCAAAATCCTTAGCTATTCTCATCTCTACACCGAAACGTAGTAGGTTAGGCTTATTCTCTGCATTAGGGTCTACTGTCAATTTCTCATTGATTATGAGGGCTCCCTCTGGTGTTATGGTATAAGTAAGCACGAGGTCAGATGATGTAGCATCAATGCGATGCTTAGTAGTTACCACCTGATTATTGCCCTCTTGTTTAATCTCAAACGAGAGAAGCTTAATCTTTGGTTCGCGCCAAGCTTCGAAACGATTTTGGAATCCAGCTCCATAATCATTATCTGTCGAAGGACGCCAGAAGTTAGGAACAATCTGTGTGCCCTCCTCAAGAATAGCCTCGCCATTTATATCTAGGTAAGAGATAAAGCCATTCTTCTTATTGAACCATACATCAGTATTACCGCCTTTGATGATAGCATATGTGCGACGCTCATCTGCCTTTACCGCATTGCCTTCTGCTGTCTTGAGATTGTCCACATTAGCAAAATGGTAATCAGAGAGGACAAACTGCTGCTTTGCAATTACGTCATCCTTAGCACGTAGAGGCTCATCAGACAAGAGAACATAATCTACATTAAGAACTACCTCCTTATTAGACATATCCGCCTTAGCAGCCAACTTAGCAAGGTCGGCTATCTTAATATTCTTCTTTGCAAGTGGTTGAATCTTATATGATGCCAAATCAACAATACCACTACCGAGCGACTCTCCTTCCGCCTCGAGTGTGTAGTGTAGAGCCACGTTGCGAATAGGGACGAAGAAATTCTCGTTATATATCTCTAGGATACCTTTCTTGAGATCGACAACCTTTGTCCAAATATTCTGATAGTAATATTGTATCTCATATGCATGAGGGTTGAAAGTACGGTCTGGAGCTACTATACCATTACAGTTGAAGTTATTATCTGTAGCCTCGAAACGACCATAGTCGCCACCATAAGTCCATATCTGCTTACCAGTAATCTTGCTCTTGCCACGTAGACCTTGGTCTTGGAAATCCCATATATAACCACCTTGGTAATTAGGATATTTGCGGATGAGGTCCCAATACTCCTTAAAGCCACCTCCTGAGTTACCCATTGTATGTGCATACTCACATTGTATGAGTGGAAGCTTAGGTTCGTTATTTAGGTACTTCTCACAATCCCAATAATCCATATACATAGGGCAGAAGATATCTGTCTTACCCCAATGGCCAGCTTGCTCATATTGTACAGGGCGACTCTTATCGAAGTTCTTAATCCAATCGTAAGCATCCTCGAAATTCTTGCCATAGCCGGCTTCATTACCAAGTGACCACACTATGATAGATGGGTGGTTCTTGTGCGAGAGTACATTATTTTGATTACGCCATACATGTGCGTCGTGGAAGTCGTCACGTTTTGCAAGGGTCTTTTCGCCGTATCCCATGCCGTGCGACTCAACATTAGCCTCTGCTGTGAGGTATATACCATACTCATCGCAAAGGTCGTACCAACGTGGGTCGTCTGGATAGTGACATGTACGAACTGCATTAATGTTGAGCGACTTAAGTACTTTGATATCATCTATCATACGCTCTACTGATACTACGTAGCCACCATCTGGGTCAAGTTCATGACGGTCGGCGCCCTTAATAAGTATTGGCTTGCCATTCACGAGTAGTTGCGCATTCTTAATCTCTACCTTTCTGAAACCTACGCGCTGACGGATAACCTCAATGGTCTTGCTCTCATCAGTGAGTGTTACATATAGGTTATAAAGGTTTGGCTCCTCGGCCGACCACTTAAGTGGGTTCTTTACATATAGGGTAGTGCCTACCTTCGTATCTGCTATACTTAGGCTCTTTGATATTACCTTTTTGCCTTGCTTGTCCTCAAGAACCACATCTACCTTCTTGCCATTGGCGTTAGGTATGGTCATTTGGATGTCTAATACGCCATCCTTATAGTTGTTGATAAGGTCTGGTGTAATGAAAATATCCTCTATATGAACTTGTGGACGAGCATAGAGATATACCTCTCTCGCTATACCGCAGAGACGCCAGAAGTCTTGGTCCTCTAAATACGATCCATCGCACCATCGCATTATTTGCATAGCGATGAGGTTAGACTCGCCTGGCTTTATATATGGTGTAATATCAAACTCTGCAGCTACCTTGCTATCTTCAGAGTAACCTACATATTGACCATTGACATAAAGGGTAAGGTTTGATGTGGCCGAACCTACATGCATATATATCTTCTCTCCATTCCAAGAGGCTGGTATATCAAATGATTTACGATAACTGCCTACGTGGTTATTAAGCTGTGATATGTATGGAGGGTTTGGCTCAAAATCTCTATCCCAAGCATAAGCCATATTGGTATATACAGGAGCACCAAAGCCGTTTAGCTCCCATATGCCTGGTACTGGCATCTTATTCCAATTCTTATCGTCGTACGACAATAAGTAGAAATCTTTAGGGGCATCTTGAGCATCACATACCCAATGGAAATTCCATTCGCCTTCTAGGTTGAGGTATCTAGAAGAGGCCGACTTATCTGCTTTTGTCGCTAAATCTGCCGATTCGAATGCAAAGAAGGTTGATACATTGTCAAGACGATTTTCTGCGTTAACGGTAGGGTCCAACCATTTGTCGGTATTCTGTGCCATCAGAGGCAACGTCATACCAGCTAAAAGTAGACATGCTAAACGATTCATACGTATATAGGTTTATTAATTAGTTTCTACTCTATTTTCACGTGTGCGATATATATACCCTTGTATGCCAAGGATTGTGAGTGCTAATGCTATAATAGGCATTACTGGTCCTGGGTTATCTTGTAGCTTATTTAGTGTCTCTAAGATATCTCCATCAGATGTTAGAACTAGTATTACCGCAAGGCTATTATTGAATGCGTGCGCTGCTATATTCACCCAAATATTCTTGCCAAAGTAATATATTACACCAAGAATATAGCCAAGTATCATTCTTGGGAAGAATGCTACAATATCTCCATGTAATAGACTAAATACAGATGCAGTGGTAAATATCGCTACCCATGGATTGCGCGTAGTGGCTGTCAGTATCTGCTGCATAGTGCCACGGAAGAACATCTCTTCCACTATGGCTGGTAAAATTGCCATGGTAAGGAACATTATGCAACACTCAACAAGTGTATCATGTTGCATAATGCTACAATATAACTCATTATTGAGTTTACTGAAGGCACGCATGCTCTCCCACGACTCCATCCTCATGCAGAGTTGTTCGTTCACAAAGGTACTCCACTCAACTAATGGCTGACAAACCGTTATGCATGCTATGGCAAGTATCCATGCTATAGGGCTAACTCGCTTGCCGTCTGTCAACGTGTCAAATGGCGCTCTGCTCTTCCACGCCGATACTATTATCGTAGGGACTCCAAATGAAAATATAGAGGCAATAATCTGTGATATGACCATAGGATAATACTCATACTGTCCATCGCTATTGGGTCTCCCCAATATGCTATAGGTGACAATGTATGAGGCTATCATACATAGAAAAAATATACCCAGTACGGCTAGAATAGTAAGAGGTGTTACCCTATCTCTGTTTATCATATCTTATCTTTTACTTGTTGCTCTTGCGCTTGTCCCCAGCATGACTAGCTACTGTGCCATCCAATAGGCCGTTGTAGCGCTCTTTGTCTTGTAGTACCTTAACGGCTTCTGCTACCTCGTTGTCAAACTTCAAACCATGCGCAAGACCTCCTTCACGATAGTATTTGGCTATCATAATCTCCGACTCTACAAGCTCCAATATCTCTCTCTTGTTTATCTCCATATCTTTCTTGAGCTGTGGCTTGAGGTTAGTGCGTAGCTGCTCAAAGAGTGCACTATTCTCATCGAAGTATTTGTCATACTTGGCAGCTTTCTCAAGCTCTTTTACCGCCTCGAAGGTGCGACTCTTATACTCAAATTTCTTATGCTTTGCCACATAATCGCAGAAGTCGGCATACTCCGCATCTGTCAAGGCAAATGTCTTGTAATCTGCTATCTGTGGATGCTCATTTACATACTTTATGGCATAGAAGAATGGTATATTATATGCCAATAGTGAAATGCTGATATTTGAATACTTCTCTGGCTCTAGATAAACATCTGGTGATATGCCTCCTCCATCATATACCGTACGACCATGTAATGTCTTGAATTCTGATATCAATGAGTCTGGTACATATCCTACAGCGCCCGACTCGTCGCGATGTGAGTAATCTAGTGCCTGTATACAACGTCCTGATGGTATGTAATATTTGGCTGTCGTAAGCTTTAAGGCATTGTTATACTCTATCTCTCGTGTCGTCTGAACTAATCCTTTGCCGTATGAACGCTGACCGAGTATTACTGCGCGGTCCATATCTTGTAGAGATCCACTTACAATCTCACTAGCTGATGCCGAGGCTCTGTTTATCATTACTACCATAGGCATTACAGTATCTATCGGATTGGCTGTAGCAGTATAGGTGCGGTTGTTCATCTGTACGCGCCCTTTGGTGCTAAGTATCTTCGAACCACGTGGTATAAAGAGGTTGGCTAGCTTGAGCGACTCGTCGAGAAGTCCACCAGGGTTTGCTCGTAGGTCAAGTATCATAGATGTAGCACCTTGCTCCTTGAGGGCCTTAAAGCATCTTGCTACTTCATCGGCGCAGTTCGTAGTAAAGCTTGTCAACAATATATAGCCTACACCTCCATCTAGTACTGTGCTGTATGGTACAGCATTGAGTTGTATCTTCTCTCTATGTGCTACTGTATTTATCTCTTTGCCATTACGTAACAACTTTAACTTGCAGTCTGTATCTGGCTTGCCTCGTAGAAGATCGCTAACTTCCGATACCGTTTTGTTGCGTACATCTACTCCGCCTACTTCTAAGAATAAATCGCCTGCCTTCAAGCCTGCTTTGTGTGCAGGTTTGTCAGGGTATATCTCTCTTACCATGATGTACATCGATGTGTCACTCATCGAAATGATAGAGCCCACACCTCCATACTCGCCTGTAGTCTGTAGCTTAAAGTCTTCCATATCCTCCCTTGGTATGTAGTTGGTATATGGGTCAAGGCTCTTAAGCATATTGTCTATAGCCGTCTTGATAAGTTTCTTAGAGTCTATCTCATCAACGTATGACAAATTGAGCTCTTTGAAAAGCGAGTGGAAAATATCAAGGTTTTGTATTACCTCAAAATTCTTCTTGTCTCCTTTAAATGCGCTGAAACATGCGCCTAATGTGAACGCCAAGCATACTATGCCTGTAACTTTGATTGCGCGTCTATAAGATACTTTCATCAGTTGTTTCCTCTGTTACTTGTTTTGTATATAAAATGCAAATATAGTGAAAAATAGTAAAATATACATTCCGCATATAGCCTAAATCGTTATCTCGTCTATCCTTAGCTTCAACACGCCTACAGGTACCTTCGCCTCAACTATATCTCCTACCTTTTTGCCCATCAATGCTTGCCCAATAGGCGATTTCTGAGATAGTTTGTGCTCTTTTAGGTCGGCTTCGTGCGGACTAACTATGGTATATACCATCTTGGCATTATTACTTAAGTTTGTAATAGACACTTTGCAGAATAGTCCCACCGTCTCGTTATCTACATGTGTCATATCCATAACCCTCGAATGCTCAAGTATTCTCTGCTTATATCTAATCTGACTCAATAGCTTGCCTTGTGCCCTCTTCGCTGCATGGTACTCATAGTTCTCACTCCTATCTCCTTGCGCAGCCGCCTCAGCAATAGCATCTATAATACGAGGTAGCTCCACATTTGCCATATGATTTAACTCTGCTACCAACTTGTCGTAGCACTCTTTCGATAAATATTCCATGTTGTATGTAGTGTATTGTGTTCTAATAAAAGCTTATTTGAATGGCAAATGTAACGCTAAATTTTACGATGAACAAGGACGCACACGCCCTCCATCCAAAGAACTTACTTCCTTTTTTCTAGTCCCCCTCTAGTCCCCCTATAGAACTTCTAGAATAACTAGAATAACTATTATTACTTAAAACTTCAAAATCCGTTAAATCCGTGTGCAACAACATAAACTAAACTCTACCAATACTTTCTCCACCTCCTCAATATCATCCGTCAATGTAAGAAGCAAATTCTTATATCTCCCTCTCTTTACCAACACATCAAGTAGCGTATACATAGGCATCTCTTTTGTCCAAAAATCTACGCCCATGAATATCATCGGACTGCTAAATCCATAACTCAAATAGTGGTTCTGTGTTATCTCTTGGAATATCTCTTGCGTCGTACCAGCACTGCCAGGTGTATAAACAATACCACCATAGGCCATGGTCAATATCGTATCTTCTCTAATACTATTGTCAAATAGTTTAGCTATATGCGTTGCAAATGGTGTCGATGGCTCATGTCCATATAACCACGTAGGAATACTCAAACTCTTATATTTCGTCTGTGGAAATCTCTCAATAACACTGAAGGCAGAGGCTAACCACAACTCATCTTTGAATTCTGGTGCTACCGAAAGTATCTCTATCGCTTCGTCAACCGAATTATCTGGATACCCCGCTAAAAGAGCTCCTAGGTGTGTGGCTTCCATAGCACCCGGACCGCCTCCACTTATCATCAAGCTGCCCGACTCAGTGAGGCGCTTACTCAGTAACACCACATTTTTATACTCTTTACTCGTCCGCTTTATGCCATGACCTCCCATAATGCCTACCACTTTGCGTTTGTCATATTGTGATAGAAATTCCCATAATAACCTAAGAATATTATGGTCATGTAATACCCTTGCTAATGCCTCTTCTTCCGTGTCTGCATAGCCTTTGCCACTATTTATATAGTGGTCATATACCTGAATGTCAAAGTATGTCTTGTATGTCGATGCGTCGTCTGCCTTATAGCCAGCATATAGCGTTTGGGCAGTGTATAACTCAGTAGGCGCACATGAGTATGGCCTATTAGATAGCTCTTGGCGAATATGCTCAATCAGTGTCTGCATAACTTTGGAATCGTCTCTTTTCTCCAAAGTTACCATTTTATCCTAATTGTGCCAATAACTCGCCTACCGTTTTGCCTAAAATAGGATGCCACCAATCCGCCCAATGTTCCGCCGTTGGAGCTAGAGCAAATTCTCTTAGATGCATGAGTTTGTGAGGTATAGTGAGTCGCTCTGTATCTACTACACGCTCATCACATAGTAGTATGTCTATGTCTATGTTGCGCGACTGGTACTGTCCGTCTATCGTCTTGTGGTCACGCCCCATCTCTCTCTCTATGCGTTGGAGTTCATCTAGTAATGCCAATGGCTCTAGGCCTGTATCTAGCTCTATCGTCATATTCTTGAAGCGCTCTTTTGCCTCAAACCCCCATGGCTCAGATTCATATACCTTGGACTCTAATGGCACAATGCCTAACATCGCAATGCGTCGTATCGCACTGCGCATAGTGGCTTCTACATCTCCTAGATTCCCTCCAAGTGATAGAATATATCGCATCTCTTATCTCTATAGTTTTGGCTGTAGCGTCTCTGGATGTCGCTTGAATGTGCGTATCTGTAAATAGACTAGTGCTCCAGTAGTGAGTACCGAGATAAAGTCACTTATTGGCATGCTTATCCATACCCCATCTGTCCCCATAAACATCGGTATAAATATCAATAGCGGTACAAGAAAGACAAGCTGACGGGTTAGCGAGAGGAATATAGCTTTCTTGGCTTTGCCTATGGTGGTGAAGAAGCCTATAGACATCATCTGGAAGCCTACCAATGGGAATACACAAACCATTATCCTTAACGCTCTACATGAGTACTCTATCAACTCTTCATCGGTAGTGAAGAGCTTCACAACAACTCTTGGACAAAACTCGCCAACCAAAAAGGCACAAGTAGTAATGGCTGTAGCTACCATAGCGCCTAACTTAAATGTCTTTATAAAGCGCTCAAAGTTTCCTGCTCCATAATTGTAACTAATAATTGGTTGAGCGCCTTGGTTAAGCCCCATGACTATCATCACAAATATCATTGCTATACGGTTGCTAATGCCATATGCTCCCACATAAAGGTCTCCTCCATAGTTCTTCAAACCATTGTTAATGAGTAGTACTACAAGGCAGGCACAGCTATTGGCAAAGAATGATGACATGCCAATGCCAAGTACACTCTTCGTATAGTGTCTGCGAAGCCTAAATACTCTTCTCTTGAATCTTAGGAATGTCGACTTACGCGAGAAGTGAAATACATTCATGCTGAATGCCACAAACTGAGCACATAATGTGCCCATAGCTGCTCCTTTAATGCCTAAGTTCATCTTCAATATGAAGATATAGTTGAATAGGATATTAATTACTACAGCTGTTAGCGTGGCCATCATAGCTCTCTTTGGGTAGCCTGTCGCTCTAATAGCATCATTTAGTCCTAAGTATAAATGTGTCAATATATTACCATATAACAATGTCTGCATATAGTCATGTGCATATGGCAATGTCTCTTCACTGGCCCCAAAGAACATCAATATCGGATCCAAGAAGGTAAGGCAGGCTATCATGAATAGAGCTCCAATGGCTACGTTGAGCATTACTACATGCCCTAACACACTCTCCGCTCCAGCATAATCTTTCTGTCCCATCTTAACGCCTATAACAGTGCTAGATCCCACACCTACCATGGCGCCAAAGGCAGCACTAAGATTCATAAGTGGGAAGGATACCGCAAGGCCTGCTATGGCAAGCGGACCGCAGCCTTGTCCTATAAAGATACTATCTACAACATTGTACAATGACACAGCTGTCATCGCAATAATGGATGGTAGTGTATAGTTAGGAAGTAATTTTCTTATTCTCTCTGTCCCTAATACCGTAGGGTCGCCTTTCTTTATCATCTGTTATCTTTATCTTTTATTTATAGTTGGTCTGTTGCCTTGTTGTTCCTGTTTTCTCGTCTAGCCCATCTGAACTCTTCTACCATCATAAGGGCCTCTTCTTTTACTTGGTAGGGCATCTCTATTCTGCGTAGTTGTATGCTCTTTAACCACCCACTTACCTCATGTGGCTGTAATGTCAGAAGCACATCTCTGAACTCTTCTATCTCAGAGTCTGTATATTGGTCCTCTTCTCTCCCTCTGTAAGCATCTAGCTCTTCGTCCGAATAGTAGATTATATCATCAGTAAGAGTAAGAAGTGTCTCTGCTTCACATACATCATGTTCTCCACAACACTCTATATTCTTATCGACTGCTTTGGGTAATGATGGGTCCTCTTCATGGGTAATCAGTCCCTTATAGTGCATACGCCAAAGAACAAGGGCTAGCACAACCGCAACAGAGACTATCGTAATAACTAATATCGCATCTATCGACATAATGGTAATATCTAAAATCTGCCTTTAGCTATCCAGTAGCTAAAGAATTTTATCGTTATTGGTATATGATATAATATCGTCTTTATTACTCCATAATATTTCATCATAATGCGGAATCTCTCTCTTAATCCGGGTATGATGTGTTGCTTGGTAAAGCCTCCATCTAGAAATCTAGATAATACCATCTGTGAGTCATATATCTTCTCACTCTTCTTTAGTATGTCAAGGCACCAATCAAAGTCGGCTGAGTATCTGTACCTAGTATCGTACTCTTCACATAATATTTTTTTTGCGATGAACGACTGATGACAAACTACCATCCCTTTCCTAAAGCTCTTCCATGTAAGTGGCTCCGTAAGAGCTAGCCGCCTCTCTCCAATGGTATTGCCTGCCATATCAGTGACAATAGTCTCTCCATATATCACATCTGCCTCTTCTGGCGCATCTTTTATGGCTTTGCTCAATGTCGACGCTTCAGCAATTTCGTCGCCTGAGTTCATATACCATATATAGTCGCCTTTGGCGAGTCTCAACCCTTTATTCATCGCATCATATATCCCTTTGTCTGGTTCTGATATATATGATGTAATAATATCCTGGTTCTCCCTAACTATATCTAATGTCCTATCTTTAGAAGATCCATCAACTACTATATACTCAATGTTGGTATAGTCCTGACGACGTACACTCTCAATAGTACGCTCAAGTGTAGCTCCCGCATTGTAGGTTATTGTAATTATGCTGACTAAGGGTTGGTGTCTCACTATCTTATCTTTTTAGTCCCGTTCTTCATGGCCGACTCATATACCTCTATATACTTCTCCGCAATAAGTCTCTCATCAAATTTCTTTATGGCCGATTCTCTGATATCCTCACGCTTATTTTTGTTCTCTGTAAATAGTACGGTATTTATGCCGTTTGCCAAACTTAGTGAGTTCTTTATCTCTGCAAGATAGCCAGATATATTGTGGTCTATCATCTCTGGTACTCCTCCAATTCGGAATCCCGCAACGGGTGTACCACAGCACAAGCACTCAACAACAGTATTTGGTAAGTTGTCTTGTAATGATGGTAATATGAATAGGTTGCAAGCATTGTATAGCTTTACTAGGGTTGCTGGATCCGAGACAAACTGCATGGAGTGTGTCTTGAATGGAAACTGATGCTCCACACTCTCTTTGGACTTGCCAAAAACCACTAGCTCTATCTTGCTAGATATGCTTGGGAAACTGTCGCTTAAGATGGTCAATGCCTCATATAAATACCTAAATCCCTTACGAGTATCTAAAATATTCGCCGCTCCAAAGAGTAATAAACTCTTATTTTGGGGTAGCCCCAACTCTTCACGACATTTCGCTCTGTCTAATATCGTGTAGAATTTGGTGTCAATAGGATTGGGAATAGAGTAAATGGGTGAATTCCTAAATAATGAGGAACTCTTTGCCAATGACCCAAGCCATCTACTGCAAGTAACTATATTTAAGTTGGCTTTCGAGAAGAGTTTCTTCTTCTTCTGGTATATCTTGGCCGATATGTCGTTTATGGATGGGTTCTTCAAAAGCGGACAGAACCCACATTTTTCATTAAACTCTAGGCAGTTTCCCGCGTAGTGACATCCTCCCGTAAATGGCCACATGTCATGTAGTGTCCATACTATAGGTTTCCCTAACGAGAATAGCTCTTCTAGGCTAGCTATCGATAAATAGCCTTGGTTTATCCAATGCAGATGTATAATGTCTGCCTCTTGTATCACGGGTAGCGAGGCTATGCTCAAACCTGTATTGGCTGGTGAGAAGGCAAATCTTAACGCTTTCTCTTTCTCATTGGGTAAAAAGGATATCCTCTCCCATAAAAAACGCCACAGACATTTCATCTTATAGATAAAGCCTGTGCCAACTACATGCTCGTTCTCTTCGTTACGTCTTTGCTCTTGTACCAATATATGCGAGTCAACACCAGCACGCAATAGCGAACGGTGAATGCGTAGAGCAGCTACCGAGGCTCCTCCTCCTGCGTCTCCTTTGTTGATGTGGACTACCTTCATCAGATTATATAATCCATTGCATAGTTAATGTGAATAGCGTGAATAGTGTCAACACTATCTCTGATACAAGCTGTCTCTTCTGCCTCTGAAGCCATACCGATACCAATCCAGCTCCTCCTGTAGCCACTAGTATCTGCACCTCAAACGAGAAATAAGGACTAATAATCAATACGGATGGATAAATTACCATCCAAATGATTACTCTCACCATACGACTCTGCCAAGTACTTAGGGAAACGGAGTTCCTCATCGCACTTATAATAGACAAAAAGAGTACCGCACCATATACAAGCAAGAAGGTCTTTCCCATCATCCATGTCTTGTAAAAGGCAACAGGTACAACAAGCGATTGCTCGTACGACTCTATAAATGCCTCTAAGTCATCTGTCACATAGGCTAGGGTACCAACTATTACCCAAGGAGCTAGTAGTCCCCACAACATACACCCAAGCGTTCTAATGCCCAAAACCTTGAGCATGCCAGCAGAGACTATCATAAGCGGCACCAACCACAATCCTTTTGCCCAAAACAAGGAGCCAATGGATATGTTTATCATCGCCTCAAAGCAGTATCTGTATGGTTTGGCATCCGGACGTATTACCTCAAATAGTCTATGCATGCCTATGGCATAGAATATCACAAATACTAGTACAGGGTGCAAGCCTTGCCCAATAACAAACCCACTAGATAGTATAATAAATACGCAAGCAGGCAAGAATGTCACGTTGCGTGAGAATCTGTAGCTTGCGTATGTATTATTTACTATTAGTAGCGTCAAGAATGTAAGTCCTATGGCTACCGCAATGGATAGGGTAGAGCCCATAGTGATGTGCCCTAATGTTGCATTCCAGATAGGTGTATATAAATCAGCATCATTTGCCGCCATGCCTAATGTCGGATTGCTTATGAGTCTGATACGATATATCAGAAGCAATATGGGCAACATAATGAATGCACCTAGCGAATTCTTATTGAATATCCTGTACATGCAACCTTTAGATGATGAGGTTCCTAATCTCTTGCCTCGTTTTAGTACTGGTCAAGGTCTTTGCCAATATCTCTACGGAAGTAACAACCATCATATTTGATATTGGCAATATTTGCATATGATAATGCTAACGCTTCGTTCTTGTTGGCTCCGCGCGAACTTACGGCTAAAACACGACCGCCATTTGTAGCTACTTTACCCTCTGCGTTGAGCTTTGTGCCAGCATGGAATACTATCGAGCCCTCTACCTTGTCAAGTCCTGTTATCTCGTCGCCTTTCTTGTAGTCGCCTGGATAACCGCCTGCTACCATTACTACTGTACAGCAAAAATCTTTGCTCACCTCTAATTTGGCATCTGCTAGGTTGCCTGTAGCTGCAGCATATAGAAGGTCTACAAGGTCACTGTCTATACGAGGGAGTACTACCTCTGTCTCTGGGTCTCCCATACGTACGTTATACTCTATTACCTTTGGATCCCCACCGCAATTCATAAGTCCAAGGAAGATGAAGCCTTTGTAATCAAGGTTGTCTTTCTTGATGCCTTCTACAGTTGGCTTTACAATGCGCTCCTCAACTTTCTGCATGAACTCTGCATTGGCAAATGGAACTGGTGATACCGCACCCATGCCGCCTGTGTTGAGACCTGTATCTTGCTCGCCAATTCGCTTGTAGTCTTTTGCCTCTGGTAGTATCTTGTAATCTTTACCGTCGGTCAATACAAATACAGAGCACTCTATACCGCTCATGTACTCCTCAATAACTACAGTAGCACTGGCCGAGCCAAACTTGCCTGATAGCATCTCTCTCAACTCGCTCTTAGCTTCAGCTAAATCCTCAAGAATCAATACTCCCTTGCCAGCAGCAAGACCATCGGCTTTCAATACGTATGGTGCACTAAGGGTCTCAAGATATGCCTCGCCCTCTGCTAGGTTTTCATTAGTTACTGATAGATAGCCTGCTGTAGGTATGCCATGTCTTACCATGAAATCTTTAGCAAACTCTTTGCTTCCCTCTAGGGCTGCTCCTTTGGCAGAAGGACCAACTACAGGAATGTTAGCAGTGGCAACATTGCCCTTAATAGCATCTTGCAAGCCTTTTACTAGTGGCTCTTCTGGTCCTACAACAACCATGTCAATCTTCTTGTCTAGTATGAACGCACATACCGCAGCATGGTCATTTGGGTTCAATGCTACATTCTCACCATATGCGCCTGTTCCCGCATTTCCTGGTGCAATGTATAGCTTGTCTAATTTCGAACTTTGCGACATCTTCCACGCAAAGGCACATTCACGGCCGCCAGAGCCAATAAGTAATATATTCATCGTAATTCTATTATTTGCAAACTACTAATAGGCGCGAAGATAATCATTTTTAATCTCTTTTTCGAGCGGAGAATCCTTAAATGTAATTACTCTTTGTACAATTATCAACTCTAAACAGATCTATTATACCCACAACAACAAAAAACCGAGCGCTATTTCTAACACTCGGTTTAATCTTCCGTACCCAGAGCCGGGATCGAACCGGCACGTCTTGCAACATTGGTGTTTGAGACCAACGCGTCTACCAATTCCGCCATCTGGGCTCCTTTGAGCTCTCCAAGTAGGACTTGAACCTACGACCCCCTGATTAACAGTCAGGTGCTCTAACCAACTGAGCTATTAGAGAATGACCACATTTCTACTAGGTTTCCCTCTCGAAAGCGGTGCAAAGGTATGACAAGTTTTTTCAATACGCAAGAAAAAAATGAAAAAAGTGCATTTTGTCGGTAAATAATCTCTTCCTCTTTCTCCGAATATCCCTCTTTCAAGGTAATTCGATAGTTTTATCAATAAAGAAAAAGTGGCAATATTGCCAAAAAAACTTCCTAAGTAATCACAGATTTACGCTATTTACTCTATCTTTGTGAAGAAAAAGTGGCAATATTGCCAAAAAATCTTCCTATATAGGGGTGCGTATGCAGATTAAAAGAGACTTCTACCTTCAACAACTTATTGATGGTAAACATAATGGCTTGATTAAAATTGTGACTGGTATCAGACGTTGTGGTAAATCATACCTTCTCTTCACATTGTTTAGGCAACACCTGCTAAAGTGTGATGTTAATGATAGCCATATTATTCAAATTGCTCTTGATGATATAGAGTCGGCTAATCTGCGTGACCCATTATCTTTATATAAGCATATCAAGTCAAGAATACTAGATGACGAACCGTATTACATACTTCTTGACGAGGTTCAATTAGTTCCTCGATTCGAAGAGGTGTTAAATAGTCTCTTGCGAATAAGTAACGTCGATGTCTATGTGACAGGTAGTAACTCTAAGTTCTTGTCGAGTGATATTATTACTGAATTCCGTGGACGAGGTGATGAAATTCGTCTATATCCGCTCTCTTTCGCTGAATACTGTGAGGGAGTGGCTCTCGCTCCTGAAAAAGCATGGTTAGATTACTGTACTTATGGCGGACTCCCACAAGTCTTATCTCTTGAAACGGAGAAAAAGAAATTGGATTATTTGTCAAATCTATTTGAAAGTGTATATCTTGTTGATATAATAGAACGTAATCGTATAAAGAATAATCAGGAATTTTCTGATTTGGTTAGAATAATTGCATCTAATATTGGCTCTCCTACAAATCCTTCTAAGTTGTCAAATACATTCAAAAGCGTAAGAAATGTATCGATAAGTTCAGTTACCATAAATCGTTATCTCAATTATATGCAGGACGCTTTTTTGATAGAGCGTGCTGATAGGTATGATGTAAAGGGGAAAAAGTATATAGGTGCTCTTTCTAAATATTACTTTTCTGATATCGGCATACGTAATGCTATCTTGGGCTTACGTCAGCAAGAGGAGACACATATTATGGAGAATATAATATATAACGAGTTGCGTCGCCGAGGATGTAAGGTGGATGTTGGTATGGTCGAACATCGCTTCGTAGATACAGAAGGAAAATGGCAACGTAAGCAATTGGAGGTTGATTTCGTGGTTAATGAGGGGAATCAAAGGTACTATATCCAGTCGGTATTAGCTCTTCCTGATGAGGATAAACGAAAACAGGAAATGGCTTCTCTATTGAAGATTAGTGACTCTTTCAAGAAGATTATTGTTGTGAAAGATAGTATCAAGCCATGGCGTGATGAGAATGGCATATATACTATGGGGTTAATAGATTTCTTAATGGATATAGATAGCTTAAACAATTAATCAACGAAGAAAAATTGACAACTTTGCCAGTTTTTCTTCTTACTATTGTCATGTCTCCTTATTATATAGTACAAAACCTCCTCCCCATCTCTTCCACCAATCTCACCATCTTCTCTTCGTCTTCTAATCTCCATACGGCTCCTAAAACGGCATAATCTCCAAACCCTAATCTCTTTACCTCTTTTACATTCTCTTCACATATCCCTCCAAGGGCAATAACTTTATTGTCTATCAGTTTGTTATCTCTAGCTGTCTCAAGCTCTTCAATAGTAAAGGTAGCATTATAACCTTCTTTTGAGATACTATTGAATATCGGCGAAAGAAAGCAGTAGTCTAGTCTATCTTTTCTTCTCTCTACCTCTTCTATACTATGGCACGATGCGGATACCATGCCTTTCCAATCGGTGGGACTTATAGGTGTCCTCCCACTTAAATGAACGCCTCCTAATTTATATCTCTCTGCTATATCAAAATGGTAATGTACGCTTATCTGCTCATACCATCTCTCATCTATCCGCTCAATAAGTCTCCCTACCTCTTCAGAAGTGGCATCAGGTTTGCGTATGTGCAACCGCCTGATACCCTTCTCAAAAAGTAGATTTATCTTATTGGCTTCATCAGCTATAAATGTGGGTAATGTGATAACAATCACTTCTCTCCATTTTTTAGTTAAAAATGTCGTCCCAATCTTTGAATACCGGCTCTCTACCTGCAGCTTTCAACCCGGCTACAACTTCTGCTACCGTTCTGTCGTCTGTAACGTCAAATTGTGGTAATGCTTGCTTTTTGTATGTGTAATATCCTCCTGGTTCTACACTACTCTGAGCACTCATAGTGGTGACGCCTAGTGATGCCATATTGTTTCTAATGTAGGCTGGCTCTCTTGTAGAGTATGAGATATCTACATCATGGTCAAATATTCTGAAGGCAAAGGTTAGCTGTGCTAGCTCTTTGTCGTTCATTATCACATTTGGCTGGAAGCCCCCGTTCTCTGCTGCCCTCATTCTTGGAAAGTTGACGGAATACTTTGTCTGCCAGTAGTTTTTCTGTAGATACCTCAAGTGATATGCCATCATAGTCATATCTGTTCTCCAATCTTCAAGTCCCACAAGAACACCCATGCCTATAGTGTGTACTCCCGCTTGCCCCATTCGGTCAAAGCCGTTGACTCTCCACTCAAAGTTGCTCTTCATCCCTTTGGGGTGGTATATCTTGTAGTTCTCTCTGTGGTAGGTCTCTTGGAAGCATATCACGCCGTTCATGCCGTTGTCTGCGCATCTCTTGTAGTCTTCTGTGCTCAATGGCATGACCTCTATCTTTACATTCGAGAAGTATTTCCTAGCTAGCTTTACCGCCTCTATCACGTAGTCTGTATTGGCTTTAACAGGGTTCTCTCCTGTTACTAGTAGTATATTCTCAAACGGACCGAGCTCTTTAATGGCTTTGTATTCGTTCTCTATCTGCTCTAATGTCAATATTGTTCTTGGCATCGGATTTGACACGTGAAAGCCACAATAAACACATGAGTTAGTACAGCTATTCGTAATATACAATGGTATAAACATCGAAATGGTCTTGCCAAATCGCTCCATAGTATATTTCCTACTTAGTTGTGCCATCTGCTCTAAGTATGGCGCAGCTGCTGGCGATATCAATGCCATGAAATCATCTACCGTACAATGTTGTTTGCTAAGAGCTCTTTGTACGTCGCTCTCTGTCTTCGATAGTATCTTGGCAGTGGTCTCCTCCCAATCTATCTTTAATAACTCATCTGAAAACATCGTTTTCTAATGTATTATGTTCGTGTTATTTAGATGCATTTATCTAAATACGTATATTATATCTTAATTATGCCTTTTGTCTCCCACGACTCTCTCTCTGGCGTCTGCATCTTTGGCCTAATGATTATCTTTCCCTCATTCTCGTTGAGTAGCGCCGCCCAATAGCTGAAGGTGGAGTTGGCTATGATGTTGTGCTTGCATTGTGTCATCAAGTACATATCAAGATAGCTCTTCTCTCCAATGTTGCCTGTAACTATATCTTTGTTCTCTATGAAGCAAAATAGCTCTTTAGCATATTCTGTATCGTCAGAGAATATGAAATAGTGCGGATTAGATACTTTAACCTCTATCATCGCTATAGCTCTCTTGTAATAGTCGTCTGTACATATAGCATAGCCTAACTTTACAAAGTCGCCTCGCCTAATATGTATGGCAATAGAGTTATCCTTTCTAATCTTCTCTACCCAACTGTCGATTGCTGTATTGTCTGATATGTCAAACATAAACAGCTCTCTTAGTCTCGGAAGTATATCACTATAATCGTAGTTGTGCCATGTCCCTTGAAAGTAGTAGTCTCGCTTTATATCAAGGTGCCAAACTCTCTCATCTACAGGGTAACATGTCGTATATTCCTGGCGGATATATTTGTGTTTCATGATAAGCCGACCAATTTTACTTAGTCGCCTGCATCTTTCAATGATGCCAAATGATCTGAGTTCTGCTTTGCTTGCCTCGTCTATCTCAATATTTGGAAATATTCGGGCTAACTCATATCCATTGTGTATCTGTCGCTCACAGGCTATATGATAGCGCACATCTGCCTCTGGATAGATGTGTTTCAACATCTGCCCAAAGGCGTATTGCGACATCTGGTTGCCAAGTCCGCTAGATATCTTAACTACGAGGGTCATTTATGCTATTGTTTAATGCCTCGACTGAGTTTCATAGCGCAGAAGTTCGGACCGCACATCGTGCAGTACTCACCGTCTTGGTGACCTGCCTCTTTGAAGTAGCTCTCGGCTCTCTCTGGGTCTAGGGCAAGGTTAAACTGGTCCACCCATCTAAACTCATAGCGTGCCTTTGATAGGGCATTGTCTCTAACCATCGCGCCTGGATGTCCCTTGGCAAGGTCGGCTGCGTGTGCTGCTATCTTATAGGTGATAACGCCGTTTCTTACATCCTCTTTATTTGGTAGAGCTAAGTGCTCCTTAGGTGTTACGTAACAGAGCATTGCAGTGCCTAACCATCCTATCTGAGCAGCGCCTATGGCTGATGTGATATGGTCGTAGCCTGGGGCTATGTCGGTGACAAGCGGACCGAGTGTGTAGAATGGTGCTTCATGACACTTCTCTAGCTGTCTCTCCATATTCTCACGTATCTTGTGCATTGGAACGTGTCCTGGGCCTTCTATAAAGGCTTGTACGTTCTTTGCCCACGCTCTCTCTACTAGCTCGCCCATGGTATCTAATTCAGCAAATTGCGCTAGGTCATTTGCATCGTGTATTGAGCCTGGTCTTAGTCCGTCTCCAAGGGATACGGCTACGTCATATTGTGCCAAAATATCGCATATGTCATCAAAGTGCTCATACAAGAAGCTCTCTTTCTGATGTTTTGCACACCATGTCGAGATAATAGAGCCGCCTCTACTTACCATTCCTGTGAGTCGCTTCTCTGCTAGGTGTACGTTCTTTAATCTTATACCGCAATGTATCGTGAAGTAGTCTACACCTTGCTCGCACTGCTCTATCAAGGTGTCTCTAAAGAGCTCCCAGGTTAGGTCTTCTGCTTTGCCGTTGACCTTCTCCATCGCTTGATACATTGGTACGGTACCCACTGGTACTGGGCAGTTTCGGATAATCCACTCTCTGGTCTCATGGATATTGGCACCCGTAGAGAGGTCCATAAGGGTATCGCCTCCCCATTTGCAGCTCCATACTGCTTTGTCTACCTCTTCTTCTATAGATGAGGTTGTAGCTGAATTGCCAATATTGGTGTTGATCTTTACCAAGAAGTTTCTGCCAATAATCATTGGCTCGCTCTCTGGGTGGTTGATATTGGCTGGTAATACTGCTCTACCTCTCGCTATCTCATCTCTTACAAACTCTGGAGTGATATGGCTCTCAATGCCTAAGGCTTTGCAGTTCATATTCTCTCTGATGGCTACATACTCCATCTCAGGTGTGATAATGCCTGCCTTGGCATATGCCATCTGTGTGGCTGCTTTGCCCGCCTTGGCTCTGTATGGCTTCTGTATGTGCTCAAAGCGTAATGAGTCGAGCGACTTATCGGCTAGTCGCATCTTACCATATTCTGAGGTTATGCTTTCTAGCTGCTCTACATCGCCTCTGTCAAGTATCCACTGCTCGCGTATCCTTGGTAGTCCCTTCTTTAGATCTACCTCAATATTTGGGTCCGAGAATGGTCCTGATGTGTCGTATATCAATACCGGCTCATTCTCTTCTATGGTCTTATTGCCGTTTTTGTCAACGTCAACCGTGGGTGTGAGGTTCACTTTCTGCATGCCTACTTTGATGTATGGAAACATCTCGCCTTGCATGTAGTATTTCTCTCTCTTCGCACGGAATTTCTTATCTTTATTTTCGCTCATCTGTCTAAATATGAGTGTTATATACTATCTTATCCTAAAAACGCTGTAAGTGGTGATGAGGCTACTGCCTCGCTCTCTGATATAGCTCCTAACCCTGCCTCGTATGCCTCGCGTCCGCATATTACAGCGTCTCTGAAGGCTTTCGCCATTCTTACAGGGTCTCCTGCTACAGCTATGGCTGTATTTACAAGGCATGCATCTGCTCCCATCTCCATGGCGGCAGCGGCGTGACTTGGTGCGCCTATGCCTGCATCAACAACTACTGGTACGTTTGATTGCTCTATGATAATGCGTAGGAAATCTTCTGTTCTCAAGCCTTTATTGGTTCCTATAGGTGCCGCTAATGGCATAACAGTGGCTGCACCTGCCTCTTCCAAGCGCTTGCATAGTACTGGGTCCGCCTGACAGTAGGGTAGTACCACAAAGCCCATCTTTACAAGTTTCTCTGTCGCTAAAAGGGTCTCTGTCGAATCTGGTAACAAATAGCGTGGGTCTGGATGTATCTCTAATTTCAACCAATTGGTACCAAAGGCTTCTCGTGATAGTTGTGCCGCAAAAACTGCCTCCTCAGCATTTCTTACGCCTGATGTGTTTGGTAATAACTGAATGTTTGGTGACTGAATATGCTGTAGCATATCATCTTCCTGCGAATTCTTGGTATTAAGGCGCTTCATAGCTACCGTTACCATCTGTGTCTCCGATGCCAATATCGAAGATTTCATAACCTCATTAGAGTTGAACTTGCCTGTGCCTAAAAACAAGCGACTGTCAAACTCTCTGTCTGCAATCTTTAATTTCTGCATATCTTGTTTTATTTACTTTTCAATTTAATGTAATGTGCTAATAACCAAGATATACAAGCAGGTCAATACATCCCGACCTTCATCCCTACGGCAGCATTACCTGCATCAGGTTCCTTGGGTATAATCTCAGCCTCAACAGCACCCCATTATTTCATTCGCAAATATAACACTCTTATTATCTTTCACCAAAAGAAATTACTCTCCCTCTCCCTCTCCACTTTTCTCTCTCCTAAGCTTCTCATTATTTTTGTGTCTGTCCCTGTCTCGCCTAGTCTTCATCTCAACACTCTTCATAAGGGCCTCCGTCAAATCTACCCCAGTCTGATTGGCTAAACATAACAATACCCACAACACATCTGCCATCTCTTCCGCCGGGTCCTGATTCTCTCCCTCCTTAAAGCTCTGCTCGCCATATTTCCTACTCATCACACGAGCCAACTCTCCCACCTCTTCGGTCAATATCGCCATATTGGTCAATTCATTGAAATAACGCACCCCATGCTCCTTTATCCAAGAATCAACCATCTTCTGCGCCTCTTCAATAGTCATACTCATATCAACATCTTTTATTTAACACTAATCAGAATCATAGAGGTCCCATACCCCATTTACCACCGCAAACATACAAATTTTACGATGAACAAAAGACCTCCCGCTCCCCACCCGCCCCCTACCCACTCCCTCATCTAGTCCCATCTAGCCACTCTAGTCCAACTAGAATAACTAGCCTAACTAAAAAATCTACGATGAACAAGCCTCCTCCAACACCTCTCCCTCTATTCTCCATTATCCTCTCCCCATTGTCCATTATATATATTTCCCTACCTTTGCCTAAACCAAATATTAATACACTATGCAAATCGGCGATAAAATCCCAGAACTCCTCGGTACCGACCAAAATGGCCGTGAAATAAAGGCGTCCGACTTCCTCGGCCAAAAGCTAATCTTATACACCTACCCTAAGGATAACACTAGCGGTTGTACCGCAGAGGCATGCTCTCTCCGCGATCACCGCGAGGCTCTCTCTGCAAAGGGCTATAACATCCTCGGCGTAAGCAAGGATTCAGCTGCCTCTCACCAGAAATTTATCGAAAAGCAGAATCTTAACTTCGACCTAATAGCTGATACCGATACCTCTCTCCTTCAGGCTCTGGGGGCTTGGGGCGAAAAGAAACTATATGGCAAAACATCTATGGGTACCCTCCGTACCACTTTCCTCGTAGATGAGCAGGGTGTCATAACCCATATCTTTACTCCTAAGCAAATCAAAACAAAGGAGCACGCTCAGCAGATACTAGATATCATATAAATCCCTCCCCATAAATATTATAAGCGAGATTTACCCTAAGGTATCTCTCGCTTCATTATTTTACCTATCTTCGCATCACTAATTAATCACTTATATATATGAAAACCAGACTTTTTTATATTGATTACATCCGTCTCTTTTTGTGCTGTGTAGTAATCTTTCACCACACGGCTATTGGTTTCGGAGCCTCGGGCGGTTGGTATTACTACTCGCCTACTCGTCTCGAGGGTCTATCCCAACTTCTCTATTCTATTCTGATGGGTATCGACCAATCTTATTTCATGAGCCTCTTTTTCTTCGTATCAGCGCTCTTTACTCCCCAATCTCTCGAACGTAAGGGGGTAACTGGGTTCCTCAGAGATCGTTTCTTCCGCCTCGTTGTACCTATGTTATTGTACATCTTCGTACTTAACCCTATTCTTATATGGTATATCTATCCTAGTGCCGGCTATGAATGCCAACTCGGTCCTCTTTGGTTCGTATTCTCTCTCCTATTTTTCGAGTTGTCTTATATCCTAATTCGTAAAGCCCATCTTACCATTCCCCCAATCAGGGTGAACACGAGGTCTATGTCTATCTTCGCTCTCTCTACTGGTCTTCTAGCTTTCACTCTTCGTATCTTTACTCGCACTAATGAGTCTTTCATGGGGATTACCCTAGCTAACTTCATACTATATATAGCTATGTATGCTATGGGTATTATCGCGGCTAGGCAAAATCTCCTCGATTCTCTCTCTCTCCGCCGTTCCTCTAAATGGTTGCTCTTTGCTGCCTTATGGATATTCATAATGCTGGCCTCTACCAATGATAATATCGAAAACACATCTGGCGGATTCAATATTACCTCTCTAGCATACTCTCTTTGGGAGGCTGTATCTTGCGTAGCTATATCATACTCCCTCCTCACCGTAGGTAAAAGATTCCTTAATGTCTCTCACCCTCTATTCGAATCTTTGGCTGCCGACTCTTTTATCGCGTTCGTCATACACCCCTTCCCAGTGGTATGGCTCACTATGGTGATGGAGGATACCCACATCTGCCCAGAATTGCTTATCCCTATTACCTCTATCCTAGCAATAGTCCTATCTCTTACCATTGCTCACACTATTAGATGCTTATGTCATCGAATGAACTACAAATGGGTATAATATACACCTCTTATATTAGTCATTAAGGCTCCTATAAGGAGCCTTTTTATTTGCCCCAATGTTTAATTATTGCAAAAAAAGCATTTTTTCTTTGGTAGTCTCAAAATTGTCTATACCTTTGCGGTGTACTACTTAGGTAGAACACAAGAACAAGATTAACCTTAATTATTAGATAGTATGAAAAAGTTTCTGATAACAGTCTTGGCTGTGATAGTCGGTGGTATTATCCTCGCTATGTTGCCTTTCTTCATGATGGTGGGTGTCGCTGCCTCTTTTGGTGACGATACTGTACAAATCAAACCTAACACCGCGTTGGTCTATAACCTCGAAACGATTGTTAGCGATATCAATAATGACGACCCTATGACTGAGGTCATGAATCGTATGTACGGTATCGACCAACCTTCTATAGGTCTCTCAGCTCTCATTGATAATATCGATAAGGCTGCTGTCGACCCTAATATCAACTGTATCATTCTCGAGGGTTCTGCCTCTGGTGCTAATCACGCTAATATGCGCGAGATTCGTAACCATCTTATTAGCTTCAAAAACTCAGGTAAGCCTATATACTATTACGCTAACTCTATTTCTCAATCTGGTTTGTATCTTGGCTCTGTCGCTAACCACGTATCTATGACTCCAGAGGGTCTTCTCGATATGATGGGTGTATCAGCACAGAACCTATACTATAAGGACCTTCTCGATAAACTCAATATCGATATGCAAATCATTCGCCACGGTAAATTCAAATCAGCTATCGAGCCATATATGCTTAACGCAATGAGTGACGAGGCTAAGCTTCAAACTCAGTTGTTCGTAGATGCTATCTGGGAAACCCTTCGCGATGATATAGCTGCCGCGCGTAATATCGACTCAAAGGTCATAGATTCATACGTTCGCGATTACAATTTCTATGATCTCCAAAAGGCAGTCTCTCTCGGTCTAATTGATAATCTTCAATATCGCGATGAGTTCCTCGCTATGGTAAAGAATGATCTAAATATCGACCCAAAGGAGAATATCGCTAGCGTCTCTGTTAAGAAGTATACCACTTGCCCTGTTTATCGCCCAGAGAAGACTTTCGCTTCTCGTAAAATAGCTCTCATTAATGCTGTCGGCGAAATATATGATGGCTCTAATAAGATGGACGAACAAAATATCTATGGCGACGACCTAGCTAGATCTATCCGTAAGGCTCGTACAGATGAGTCTATTGAGGCTATCGTACTCCGAGTTAACTCTCCTGGTGGCTCAGCTCCTGCTTCTGATGTTATCTGGCGAGAGGTGAAGTTGGCTCGCGAAACTAAGCCTGTCATCGTCTCAATGGGTCAATATGCCGCTTCAGGTGGATACTATATCTCTTGTGCAGCCGATTATATCTTCGCTCAGCCTAATACTATTACTGGTTCTATCGGCGTATTCGGTATGGTGCCTTGCGCTAAAAGAGCTATGGATAAGGTGGGTATTCACTCTACTAGCGTAACTAGCCACGGCGAATCTCCTCTCTCGTACTATAACCCTCTATCACCAAAACAAAAGAGTTTCTACCAAAATATGGTAGAGAAAACTTACGATACTTTCGTATCTCGTTGCGCCGACGGCCGTCACACTTCTAAGGAGCACATAGATAGCATAGGCCAAGGTCGAGTATGGGCTGGCCGCGATGCTATAGCTATAGGCCTTGTAGACGAAATCGGTTCTCTCGATGATGCTATCGCTATGGCTAAGGCTAAAGTGGGTATCGAGGGCGAGGCTAATATCGTATCTTTCCCAGAGGCTCAAGATCCTATGACTAAGATGATGCGCCAAATGGGTCTCGACACTAAGGCTTCTATCGGTAAAATGGTCTTCGGCGAGTCTTATAACCTCGTTCAAAAGGCTCAAGAGTTGTCCGAAAAGCCTTCTATCAAGGCTCGTCTCGAACAAGATATTCAGGTAATATTCTAATCTATAACTAAAAACCATTTCAGTTATTAACTATATGAAAACTATTATCTCATTCAAATCAATCTTCTCGTTGGCTGCTGCTATCGTAGTGTCAATGGCAACTATGGCTTGTACCATAGAGATTAAAAACTCTTTGTCTCATATCGAGGTGTCTGGTGTCGAGGTTACTCATGCAGGCTCTCTATCCCCATTCGATCAAATGGAGGTGTGGTCTAATGTAGATGTTAACTTCAAAATCGGCGATAACTATAGTTATACTCTTGTCGCCGATAGCGCAATAATCGATAAGTACGAGGTCTCTCTCTCCGCAGGCCGCCTTCGTGTGGGTATCAAGCCTCATTTGTCAATTCGTTGGAACACTTTCGATACTATGGCGTCTCTCCTTATTACAGTCCCAAGCTACGAGGCGTTCTCTACTCTCGATATAGATTTGTCAGGTGCTTCAAGAATCAATATGCCTGCTTTTGTTATGTCTAAGATGGAACTCGATTGTAGCGGTGCTTCACGTGCTAATCTCTCAGGAACTAAAATCTCTAAGGAATTAGACATCGATTGCTCAGGGGCTTCTCGTGTAGAGACTAATAGTATTGAGGCTAATGAGATAAAATGCGACTGCTCTGGTGCGTCTACCATAGTCCTTAATGGCTCCTCTGCTAAGTTGAATGCCGACTGCTCTGGTGCATCTAATATAGTCGCTCAAGAATGTAAGCTCTCAACCTCAACTACATTAGAGTGCTCCGGTGCCTCTAAAATTAGCTTAGGAGATCTTACAAATGTCTCTGCTAGCTTCGACGCTAGTGGCGCATCTTCAATATCTTATGCTGGTAACCCCCAGATTGATCATATGCGCACATCTGGCGCTTCTCATGTTACAAGATAATTCTAGTCGTGTTACATTTTGATACCACTATATGGCGCTACGTTTCCGTAGCGTAGCGCCATTTTTGTCTCAAAATTCACCACTTCTCACTTTCACTTTGAAATATTTTGTATATGTCAATAACTTTTTCACTCTGTCAAGTTCTATTATTAACCGCTATTTTTCATGTCAAATTTATCTGTACATAACACTACGCTTTCAAATTGAAAGCAAAATCTGACAACAGATATTAAGCTATTTATGTGTAATATTTAACATGAGCAAAAATATTGTGTGAATATTAACGTAATTCCAGAATAGTTTATATATTTGCATCGTCAATCATTAATAAAACAAAAACACAAAACAACAATAAACACTTAAGGCTATGAAAACTGTAAGTATAAAGGCAATCATGAGCATCTTCGCTCTCGCAACAACAATATCTTTCGCTTCTGCAGCAAACACTAACGCTAATGAGAAGCATCTCTACAATAATGATACCGTAGAGAATGGTAAAATCACAGTTCGTGAGGTTTGCTCAGAGGAAAATGGCGTGCTAACACTCAAAAGCCGCTCAGAGATGGAATACACTGAGGATGGTCGTCTTTCTGTAAAGCGCGATTTCGCTTGGAATAACGCATCTTCTACTTGGGTATTCGTTCGTAGCGTGGCTTACACATATTCCGAGAATTCCCTAACAGTTACTCTTACCGACGCTAAGGGTAATACTCAGGTTATGCAACAGAATATGTAATCACATAATCGAATCAGAATTTTTTCGCATAAATAATAGAGGTTAAGATAGATAGCACCTGCGTCGTGTAGACGTGGGTGCTTTTCTATCATAATGCACTTTTTCTCCCAAAGTTTTGCAACCAAAACAAAATATTACCACATTTGTGCACATATATATTATACTATATTTACAATGGACAATCAAACTATTATTTGGGCCACAGTAGTTATAGCTATTATCGCTGTACTCGGACGTGTGGCTATCAACTATCAGAAAAAGGGTACTATTAAATGGTATAAAATCCTCCTTATCGTTGTGGCTATTATAGCCTTCCTCCTAGGTTACGTTAATGTGGATCCTCAACGTATCATCGACTCATGGCGTGGCGAGGCTTCTGGCGCTGAGGCCGCTTATACTAATGTCGCAGGTCGTGTGGCAGGTCCTGATATCCCATGCTTCTCTAAGGTAATCTCCGAAAATGGCGGCCGTTATTGCGTCCCAGTGGTAGATTCCCTTTCTCGTACCGATTATTTTATCATCAAAAGCACTGTCCTAACCGACGCTACAGAGCGTGATGTAGAGATATCCGAGGATAACCGCGAACGTATCAATCGTAAAACAACCATGTTCGAGGTTACTAAACACCCTAAGGATAATGCCGAGAAGTACCTACCTCTCTATAAGTTGTCTCTTATCTCCGGTGGTAAAATCCTCGCAGCTATAGATGAGCGCGACGCTCAAAACCCAAAGTCACTACCAGTGGCTCGTATAGCAGAATCGTCTGACCGCTTATTCGCCGTAGCGCAGAAAATCGACTCAACAATTATAGCTGATACATACCTCATGTGCTATAATACTGACGAGTTCTCACGTAATCAGACCAACTATCTGATATATCGCGCTATAGCAGGACTCCTTTTCGCTATCGTCAGCGTAGTCCTCCTAATAGTTGTTAAGCGTTTTACTAAGGGGTAATGCAGTGTCGCCCATAATCATAACAATCCTTTGGGCGACTCTCGCTATAACTTCTCTCTAACCTCGCTATAACCAGGCTCTATGCAGAGCCTCATTTCCGACATTTCTTTTTATTAGTATTATACTTGCTAATTTTTGCATACGAGAGCATGACGCCCATGGGTGTCATGCTCTCTTTGGTAACTATTCAGCTCAAATTGCGTATACTTGCCCCAAACGAAATGTGTAATGCAAAATTCAGACGTATTGGTGATTGCTATCGATGGTCACTCATCTTGTGGTAAAAGTACAGTGGCTAAGGAATTGGCAAAAAAACTACATATAGCTTATGTCGATACAGGCGCTATGTATCGCTCCGTTACCTTGTATGCTCTCCGTAATGGTTATATTAAGGATGGTAAGTGTGACGTACAAGCTCTCGAAAACAATTTCAATAACATCAAAATAACATTCGACTTCAATCCAGAAACAGGTACAAATTGTACCTTCCTTAATGGCGAGAATGTCGAGTCTGAAATACGCGGACTAGAGGTAAGTGGTAACGTAAGCATGATTAGCGCTATCCCTCAAGTGCGCCATCGTCTAGTAGATTGGCAACGCCAAATGGGCGAGGAGAAGTCTCTCGTTATGGATGGCCGAGATATCGGTACCGTAGTCTTCCCTAAAGCCCAAGTCAAAATATTTATGACTGCTTCCGATGAGGTGCGTGCTCAACGCCGTTATGACGAACTCACAGCTAAGGGACAACCCGCCTCTTTCGATGAGGTGCTAAATAATGTCCGTGAGCGCGACCGTATCGATAGTACCCGCGCCGAAAGCCCTCTCCGTAAGGCTGAGGATGCTGTCCTCCTAGATAACTCTAATATGTCTCGCGAGGAGCAATTTCAATGGATACTAAATCTTATTGACTCTAAAACTAAGAAGTAATCTCATCCCCACATATTTTTCAGATATGAGAATTGTAATTGATAATGGTTCAGGTTTTTGCTTCGGCGTACGCCGCGCTATCGCAACACTAGAGCAGGAACTCCGTCGTAAGGGTACCATTCACTGCGTGGGTGACATCGTGCATAACGAACAGGAGATCGAACGTCTCCAAAAATTAGGCCTCAAAATAATAGATAATGATGGCTTGGCTAAGTTGAAGAACTCAAGTGTCCTCTTCCGTGCTCACGGTGAGCCACCTTCTTCTTATGCTCTAGTAGAGAAAAATAATCTCAAACTTATCGACGCTACTTGCCCTGTTGTCCTTAAACTCCAACAGAGTATCCGCCTCGCTTGGCAAAAACAAAAGAAACTCGGTGGCCAAGTAGTGCTATTCGGTAAAAAGGGTCATGCAGAGGTTGTAGGACTTATGGGCCAAACCGATAATGAGTGCATATTGGTAGAGGATGAATCTCAAATAGATAATATAGATCCTAATAAGCCTTGCGTAGTATTCGCTCAGACTACTAAGGATCCTCAACAGTATATGTCTCTCCTCCAAAAGATTCAGGCTCGTACTTCAATAAAAATCGAGGCTCATAATAGTATCTGCCGCCAAATGGCCGACCGCGCTGAGCAACTCAAGAGCTTCGCTCTCCAATATGATACTGTCCTCTTCGTAGGTGGAGCTAAGAGCTCTAACTCTAAGGTGCTCTTCACTATCTGTAAGGATATCAATCCATCAAGCTTCTTCCTTACTTCTGAGGACGACCTCGAGTTGTCTTGGTTCGACTCTAAGCCTGAGTCTATCGGAATATTCGGCGCTACATCTACCCCTCTTTGGCTCATGGAACGTGTCAAGGAACGTTGTATAGAAATGCTAAAGGCATAAGTCTTACTACATATTTTTATTTCATTATACTATTATCAATACCCAATGGAGAAATTTTTAGGAACTCTATTAACCATTCTTCTAATAATATACGCCCTTAAGTTTATTGTGCGTCTCATATTCCCATGGCTCCTCAAGAGATTCGTTACCCGTATGCAAAATAAGGCTAACGAACAGTTCTCTTCGATGTTCGGCGGCCAATTCTATACCCAAGACCAATCAGAATCATACCAAAATCAATATGCTGACGATAACGAACCTCAAATAACAATATCTAAACCTCATAAACCTCAAAAAGAAAAACCATCAAGTTACTCCGAACTTGATGGTCAGTACGTAGATTATGAGGAAATAAAATAATAAAATCAAAACTCTATAGTTGGTCAACACTCCTCATAATGTTCGTTGGCATATTTTGTATTTGTTGTGCATTCATGTTTAGTTAGCTCTCTGCCACTCATCCCTTACTCTTTTTACCCAATTTCGTCCCCTTTTCTTAACATTACAAAGTTCGTATTTATATCTCTAAGCATTTTACACCCTTGTTACAAAGGTTTATTTTAGAGTATCATTTATCTTTTTTCTAGCCGTTTCATGTAACGCACAACAAAAAATGACGCGCTTTGTGTATCATACATAGTTATTTATCCGTAGACATTTTTTACACAATATGTAAATAGTGAACTTATGTATATCGCAATAGCAGGTAATATAGGATGCGGACGTACAGATCTTATTAAGTTGATAAAAGAACGTCTAGGGTGGTACACATGTGAAGACTCAAAGGATCTTAACCCATACCTTGATGATTTTACCAATAATATGTACAGATGGGCGTTCAGTAGCCAATTATGGTACCTCGGTCAACATTATCGTGAAACACAACACCTATTATGGCACGATGGGGTAGTGCTCCAATCTCGTACCATGATGGAGGATATGTATATATACGCTCATAACCTATACGCAATGGGGGCTATAGACCAAAGGGATTTCGAAACATACTCTCGCGTATTCGAAAATTACCATAACTCAGTATCTCAACCAGATCTAATCTTATATCTCCGAGCATCTGTCCCAACTCTACTCGAACGTATCCTCGATGGCCAAAGTAAATACGAATCTAACCTTGACGCTAATTATATAATGCGCCTCAATGAACGTTACGAGGAGTGGATGCAAAACTATAAGGGCGAGGTCTTAGTCATCGACGTCGATAGCCGCGATTGCTTTCGCGACGAGACAAATATCGAAGCTATCCTTACCGTACTCCGTAATGTAGTGAAGGAACACGAACGTAATAAGTACAATCCACGCTAAATTATATCGCACTATATTTACATATTCCCTCTTTTTGGTGAATTATTCTTAAATAACCGACCAATTCCCTCACGCTGTGTAACTTTTTAATTCCGCGATGGTAGAAGAACGCAGAAAGAGAAAGGAATACTCTTTCTGAAATGTGAAACTAACACTGACTAAGAAATAATTGAAGGTATGAAAAAGTTTTTGGTTAAAGGTATTTTGATGCTTGGCTTGATAGTTGCAATGACTTCCGCAGCTAAGGCTCAAATGGCTCAGTTCCAAGCACTCTACATCTACAACTTCGCCAAGAATATAGGATGGCCTGCTGAGGATTCTCAGAAAGACCTCGTGGTAACAGTAATTGGCGATAATGATTTAGTAAGCGAACTTAATAAGTTGGCGCAAACTAAGAAAATCGGTTCTCGTAAGGTAGTCGTTAAGGATGCTGCTACAGCTACAGGTATCCAGAAGAGCGACATTATTTTCCTCGGCGAGTCTAAAAGCTCTCAAATAGCTACCCTCGTTGCTAATCAGAAGGGTAACAAGACTCTTATCGTGAGCGGTAAGAAAGGTCATTGCGCTAGCGGAGCAGGTGTCTCTTTCGTTATGAATGGCGCTAAGCTCGGTTTCGAGATCTCTAATAACAACATTACTGCTGGTGGCTTGCAGGTTTCTCAGAAGCTCCTTACTCTAGGTACTGAGGTAAACTAAGCTATAGTCGCGCACATTAGATTACACATAGAAATATTCTGCTACTTTTTCAACACTATTTTATTTAGCATGAGAAAATTTTTGTTATTGGTATTGGCTTCTATCTTTATGCTAGGTGAAGTCGATGCCCAGGGTAAGTATTCTAAAGAGCAAATCCTTGCTATGTCTATCGAGGAATTGTCTGATCTCCCTTTGGAGGACTTGATGGCAGCTGTGGAGACTCTTGGAGTATCAAGCGTAGACGAGCTCTTCGCAATGATCATGAATAAGAATGTAGCTTCAGCTTCAAAAAAGGAGGAAAACGCATTCACATCTCCTCTCTCTACAACAGTTATTACTCGCGACGAGTTGCGCTCTTGGGGTGCTAGCTCTATCGAGGAGGCTTTCCGTCTCGTGCCTGGCGTAGTAGTTCAAGAAAAAACAAATGGCGTATACGACGTACAACTTCGTGGTTTGAATAATCTCCCTGATGGCCAGTCTCTCATCTACACAGAGAACCAAAATATCCTCCTCATGGTGGATGGCCGTGATGTTACTAACTATGTTCAAGGTACCGTTCTTTTCGAGACTCTCCCTGTATCTATCGAGGATGTAGCTCGTATCGAGGTGGTTCGCGGTGCAACTTCTGCTCTCTATGGTCAGAATGCCGTTCAGGGTGTTATCAATATCATTACAGATAAGCCTAACTCTGCTTCTCCTTTCGTTCAGGGTAGCATCCAAACAGGTAACAATAATACAACAATAGCTGATATCGCTCTCCGTGGCGCTGCTAACGATAAGTTCGCTTATGGCGTCTCTTTCAATATGCAGTCGCGTCAACGTAAGACTGATAAGATATCTGTTCCTTTCAGCAACGAGTTGTTCGAACTAAACCCTAACGCAACTTCTGAGGAGGATAAGTATATCCCTCTTACTAAGCAGTGGTACTCTATCTCTGAGTTCGATAATATCTATCACCACTCCGAGGCTACTGGTGAGTACTATCACTTCTATCCTAAGTTCTACGAGCTTAACAAGATGTTCTCTAAGGCTCGTCAATCTCGTGAGACATACGGTGTAAATGGTTATATCGCTCTCACTCCTGCTGAGGAGGTTCGCCTCGATCTTACTGCTGGTTACCAGAATTCTTACGTAATGACAACTAATGCAGAGGATTCTTATTGGGCTATGGGCGGTCGCTCGTCTAAAACAGCTTACGTAAACCTCGATGCTAATATCAAGGGTCTCCATGCTCAGGCTTCTTACATGCAGGGTCCTCAAGAGTATGTCGTAGGTGTTCGCGGCTATAAGTCTAAGATTAAGAACTTCCGCGCTCAGGCTGAGTACGATTTCTCTTTCGGTGATTTCTCTCTCCGCCCAGGTATCGCATTCAACTCTTACGGTACAGAGAATTACTCTCTCGGTAACGATGGCGTAATGGTTAACCTCGTAGAGGATATCATGGGTCTCGTATACTACCGCCCAGATGGTACTATCTCTTGCGTAGCTCAACGTCTAGAGGATGATGCTAAGTTCACTACAGTATCTCCTTCAGTTCGTATGGACTACAATGTCAACGATTGGCGTTTCATAGCTGCTTGGCGTATGGATAAGACTGATAACCCAGATAAGGCTAACCACGCTTGGCAGGCTGGTATAAGCAAGCAGTTGGGCGATCGTAACTTCCTCCGTGTATCTTATGGTAGATCAAATCGCTCTGCTAACCTCCTTGCTTCAAATACTAAGCACGTAGCAGACCACAGATATATGAGTTTCCCAGAGCTTATCTTAAGCCGCGGTTCTGAGTACGACCTACTTAATATCGATGGTTTCGAGCTCGGTTGGCGCTCTCGCCCTTCTGATCGTTTCCTCCTCGATGCTGAGGTCTTCTTCTCAAAGACAAAGAACTTTAGCGTACTCTCTGCCGATGTAGCTCACTTCTCTATTCGTGAGAAGGTCCTAACTCAGTTCTTCGATGATATGTCTGGCGCTGTAGCTGATATCGTTCTCGATGGCGATAGAACAGCCGTAGATAAGTTGATGAACCCTAAGTATATCATGGAGGACCTCTTCTCTACTGCAGCAGAGCTTAAAACTAAAAACCTCCCTCTCGAGGCTAAGCAGTTCGGTATAAGCCTTAACGCGGATTGGATCTTGTCTAGCAAACTTATCGCTAAGTTTAATATCAACTTCCAAAAGACAATTCTTGACAACTATTATGCATACAACCAACGTACCGCTCTCGCTCACATGATTACTAATACTGGTAACGTAGCAGGTGAGGTTATGAATGGTTATGCTACTCGTATCATGAATTGGACAATGGAACAGCTCAAAAACGGTGTTAATGTTACTAAGGCTGACGTCCTCAATTGTGGTAAGGATTACTACAAAAAGATGATGGCAGATCCTGAGTACTTGAAGAACCAGTATGGTATCTACCTCGAGCCTACTCTCGGTTACTACTACTTCGGTAACTCCGAGTTCGTTGCTCCTCAAACAGAGAACGGCGTAGAGTCTAAGTCAACTCCAAATATCTATGGTATGGTGGGTCTTATTTACAAGCCTATTAACCAGATAAATATCTCAGCTTATGCTAACTTCATCGGCAAGCGTAGCTACAATACCATGTACACAAAGCACGATGTTAGCACAATGAGTACCGCAAATATTACTTACGAGGGCGACGAACTTGATCCACGATTCACAATGAATCTCAAGATCGGTTATAAGCCAGTAGAGTCTTGTGAGGTATTCTTCAATGCGCACAACCTCTTCAATACACAGAAACAGGAGTTCGTTTACATGGATAAGATCGGTGGTCAATACACCTTCGGCGTAAACTTCTCTCTATAAAAATCCAACCTGGAGGTGGGAACAACCTCCGAAACCAACCTAATAACCTTCATTTCTTGTACCTCTGATTCCTCCCCAAGGGAATCAGAGGTTTCTTTTTGTCTCTCAAAACCCATTTTTGCGATGAACAAGGGTACATCCTAAGCCCTCACAAACCACTTTTACGATGAACAAG
>JAUNDI010000071.1 GCA_030526155.1 Bacteroidia bacterium | reverse complement strand
GGCATTGCGGACTATATTGTCGTGCCATTTAAAGTTTAGCGGACACCAATAATTTTCAACAAGTAAATTGTGAGGTAATTCTTGTGGATGAAAATACAAAGAAACAATATACTTTTGAAAAGGTTGTGCGTAAGTCGCCTTATGATTATATTCATTTGCCTAGAAATGTATGCTATCGGTTACCTAATTTTACTCCTTTGGTCGGGCGGACATATACAGCAAAGGTTATTTATGAGGGAAATGAGTACATGTCAACACAAACTGTCCATCAAGCGCCAATAGTTGAAAAAGTAACATTTAAGCCATATAGTACTATCGATGAGTCTAGAGGGTTATTCCGACCATTCTTATATATATCGGATCCTAATCCTAGTATGCCAAATTATTATTTATTTGTAAATGATTTATCTAGGTATTATTTTTCTCGTGATGGATATGAAAGTCACTACATGCCCCTTTCATTGTTGACGGACTATGGTATGAATAATATTTATGGAGGTGTTGAAATGTCTTTAGGAATGGGGTGTGTAGATAGTCAGAAGGGTACAGGTGTAGGAAGTGAATTTGATTTTGAGGTGATGTCCATCAGCAAAGAAAACTACGACTTCTTCGTAGAGATGGAAAAGCAAATTACCACCGACGGAGGCGTCTACACCCCATGCCCCGTTACCCCACCAACCAACTTCTCTGGAGAAAGGGTCATGGGCCAATTTATAGCTACCGATGCTAAAAATTACCATTTTAAAGCAACAGATGATAATATAGAGAAATAAATATCTACCACCTAGTATCCCAGCCAGTAATGAAAAGGGACCATTACCCAAACTTGGATTCTAGGTATTATAAATTACACGTTTGTCCCTTATAAAAAATATTTTAGTCATATGAAAAAAATACTCAAAAGTGCATTCGCACTCCTTATGTCTGCATTCTTGCTACTCTCTTCACTAGTCTCTTGTGACAAAGTGGATAAGGGTCTCCCCCCAATATCCCTCCCAGGGTTGTGGCAAATACAATACGCATGTGATACTACTATGGTGGAACCTACTGAGTATCTAGTTGATTCTAAAGATACTTATATGTACTACCAGTTCAACGAAGATAAGTCATACATCATGTGCTATGTTAAATACGTGCTCGATGAAGAGCATATTGTAGTTGTAGAAAATGGAACTTGGGAACACAAGCGTGGCTCGCTCGATATCAAATTGACCCCAAATGATGCAACAAAGCCTATTTGTAAAATAAAACTAGATTATCCCGAGGCATTCCATGGTATTATCTCTTTCGAGAGCTCTTCTGAAACCAAAGAATACTATTTCCGTGGCTACGATATGGGTAATATTTGGTACTCTTGGAGAAATGATGTAGTAGATGAGGCAAAGCCTTACGTGCGTATCCCTAAAGGTATATTGTGCGACTCGCGCCTCTTCACAAAGCTTATGGACGTAAATAACTCTTATTGGGTATTGTCAGAAGATGGTGAACTCGATTGCTATGTATTTGCATGTGTCAAATGGAATGATCCTAACAATAAAAAGGAGAATGGTAAGGATATAGTTCAACATTGTCATGGTAGGATAGTTATAAATGAATACCAATTTGCATGCGATAGTATAGATATCATCATTGATGATTATGATGTACCTACAGAAGATATCTCTACAAGCACTATAATGCGCTCATACCTCTTGCCGGGTAGTCATAGATACCCAATATACTACGAGGAGAAGCAAGCCTCTATAGAAAGAGCAAAGGATAATCTCCCAAACCTACATATATGGTACAGAACAGATCCTTTCAATCCTAAAGATTGCCATATAGTGCCTTGGGATTTCAACTTCGCAGAGTATACCAAGAGCCAGAATACAGAAAACTAATTATTATCCCTGCTGTATCCTCTAGGGGATACAGCAGTATTTTAGACAATAGATGAAATATCTCTTTTTCGCAATTCTCGCCCTTCTATTCGTAGCATGCCAAAGCGCTCCGCCAAAATCCAATGCTATAGCATATGTGGATGGTGAGCCTATATCTATCTCTCAAATAGACCATATAGTCGAGGGCGACATATATAGCCACGCCATAGCTATGTATGAAATCAGAAAGTCGGTTCTCGATTCTCATGTCGAATATGTAGTACTTAATAACGAGGCTAAGAAAAGAGGCCTCTCTATCTCTCAAATGATAGATTCGCTCGTTGGCCTCTCTGATAATATATCTGATAGCCAACTCAACCAAGCAAACAATCAAATAGTAGATTCTTTACTCGCCCTCCATAAGGTAGATATCCTCCTTAAGGAACCTCTAGCTCCAAGGGTAAATATTGATTCTGCTTTCCACATAAATATTGCGAACTCCAATTCGCCTGTTAAGATTACACTCATTGCCGATGCCTCATGTAACTCATGTCACGAGGTATACCCAATAGTTATCTCTTTATTGAAAAATTACGATGAAGCCGTAACTTGCCAATATGTAAACTTCTCTCTCGAGCCTACCATATACGCTAAGGCACTTATGCTGGCCGATGAGTATGGACGCGCTCCCGAAGTGCTTGATACTCTTATGTCTTGCAGCTCGACTCCCGACTCGCTTGCCCTTATGAGTATCCTCGCCTCTTATGATATCGATACAAGCATCTTCCAAAATAAGCAGTTGGCTGCTGAACTTCAGCAAGTGGTATACTCTAATAATGCATATATCAGCCACAAGGGTATCGATAAAACTCCTACATTGCTCATAAATGGTCGCCCCGTGCGTAACCCTTTCGATTATGATAGAATCTGCGCTATGGTCAACCGCGCTTTGTCTGACACTTATCAACATCAATAGCATGAAAAAAATTATATTGTTCCTCTTCGCATCATTGAGCGTCATATCTTCTTTCGCTCAGAATGATAATACTATTCATGGTTATATCTCTGATGCTAAATCGGGCGAGGCACTCCCCGGCTCTACCGTAATAAATGCTCGTACGCATAAGGCCGTATCTTCAAATAATTATGGCTATTACTCTATCTCTGATGTCAATATCGGTGATACGCTAGCTGTTCAGTTCATAGGCTACCGCACAGCTATAGTCGTAAAGGAAAAACTCTCTAGAGTGGATGTTAAACTCTATCCTATAGACCACTCTATTGCCGAGGTTACCGTGCTCTCTAAGTCTGTCTTCAAAACAGAGCTGGCTGCTCCTCGTATGAGCCACCACCACCTCACTACAAAGGATATCTCGCATAGCTTCTCTATCTTCGGCTCTGCCGACGCTCTCAAAAGCTTGCAACTCCTCCCTGGCGTTAATGCCTCTGCCGATGGTGGAACTAACCTCTCTGTACGTGGCGGTTCGTTCGACCAAAATATGATCCTTCTCGACGAGGCTCCTATTTACAACCCCGCCCACTCTATGGGCCTCTTCTCGGCTATGAATACCGATGCCGTATCTTATATGGATTTCTATAAGGGTGCCGCCCCAGCTAAATATGGCGGAAAGCTCTCTTCTGTCATCGATATGCGTATGAAGGAGGGTAATAACCAGGAGTTCCATGCTAATGGTAGCATTGGTATCATCGAGAGCCGCCTCCTCTTCGAGGGACCAATAGTTAAAAATAAGTCATCTTTCATGCTGTCGGCTCGTCATGGTTATGGCGATGGTATAATAAAATTCCTCGATTTCATAGACTACGAGAATGGTCACGCTAAAGATATATTGCGTTTCTCAGACTATTGCGCTAAGGCCAACTGGATACTCGATGAGAAAAACAAACTCTTCGTCTCTGGATACTATAGCAAGGATCGTTTCAAATGCACTATAATCTCTCAAGATAATAACCAACAGTGGGGTAACGCCACAGGTACCGTTAGATGGAATCATATCTATGATGATAATAATTTCGCCAACCTCACTGCTACCTTCTCAAGATATAACTACCTCCAACGCCAAGATGAGGATATACGCCGTTTCGACTGGAAGTCGGCTATGAGCGAATTCGCCCTAAAGTATGATATCGATAGATATACATCGTCTAACCACCACCTAACTTATGGCGCTAAATTCGAATACCATAATTTCCAACCTGGCGAATTGGCTCCGCGTGGTAACTCGGCTATGATACCTGTTAAGTTCAAAAGCAAGAATCTCGCCGTCCTTGGTGCTTACCTAGGCGACGAGCTCTCTCTCGATAATGGAGTAAATCTTAATATGGGTCTCCATGCTACCATAGCCTCTACTATTGGTAATAATGGTAAGACATATGTCTGCGCTGAACCTAGAATAGCCGCCTCTTATAAGCTGACAGACAATATATCTCTCAAGGGCTCTTATGCTCATACGGTCCAATACCAACACCTTATGAACAACTCCGCCCTAGGTCTCCCTACTGATATCTGGGCACCATCAGACGATAGAATTAAGCCTCAGCAGGCCGATGCCGTATCACTAGGTATCCACTCTGTTGTACCAGAGGGCTCTATCTTCGCAGGTACAGAGCTATCTCTCGAGGGATATGCTAAACTTATGCATAGCATCATCGACTTTAAAGATGGTACAAATTTTACGATGAACGAACACCTAGAGGATAACCTCCTCGCAGGTAGAGGTAGAGCAGCAGGCCTAGAGGCTATGATCAAAAAGTCGGGTAAGAGGTATAGCTTCCAAACATCATATACTCTCTCCTCTGCTCAACGTAAAATCAATGGCGTAAATAAGGGCAACTGGTATTATGCTGTATACGACCAACGCCATAATGTCGTAGTAAATGGCCAGTTCGTTATCAATAAGAAGTGGACAGCCTCAGCTAATTTCCAATACCACACAGGCGGACGTACCACTATGCCTATTACTCTATTCTACGCATATGGCACAATACTTAAGGTCTTCACCGAAAGAAACGGATACCGTATGCCCGATTACCACCGTCTTGACCTCAGCATGACATACAATTTCCGTGGTAACGAAGGCCGCCGATTCAAACATCAACTCGAATTCGCCATATATAACGTCTACGGCCGTAAAAACGCATACTCAATGTTCGTAAGAGGCAACAGACAAGACTTTACACAATTCCAAGGATATAAGCTATTCCTATATAGCACCGTCCCATCAGTAACCTGGAAATTTACCTTCTAACATAAGGTCAAATAATAATATTATCACTACCAGCACTCCTCTTCCCGTCACCCGACGCCGAAGAGGAGTTTGTCGTGTTAATCCCCTCGTTACATCCAATACCCCAGTTCCTAATAACTAATATTATTCCTAGACAATAACTCACACAACCTCAGGACCTCAGCGTTCAACCGCTTCACCTCGCCTCTCAACACATCCACCTCACTCTTATCATCATTCCGTTGATTAGTCCTTACTTTATACATCCTCTCTTTTATTCCTCCATCTTTAATAAATGACGTTTCCACTCTCCTCAGAAAAGAACAAACCATCCTATCCGTAATATGACAAAGCGTTATAGCTGTATTGCAAAACTCCTCATCCCCCCAAACGTTAAATAAGTCTTGATAGTCAGAAAGATTATTACGCTCCTTACAGAACGCAAGAAGCCTATTATAACGAGGATGCCTCTTCCCCCAAATAACAACATTATGTACCTTAGCATAATCCAAATAATCCTCCCGTAACTCACGCAATGACGCCCGCCCAACATTTATCAACTTAAGCATCATCTCCACAGAAGAAACACCATCCGATAGCCCCTCCACAAAATTCTGCTTCCCCGAACGAGCCGCCTGTATCATTTGGTCACGAGTCCTATCCCCATATAAAGCAATAAACCGATTGCAAAACACAACCGTCATCTGATAAAGTACATCACTCTTCTGATAGAAATACAACCGAGTATAATCAATTTGATCCCTT
>JAUNDI010000025.1:32497-36185 GCA_030526155.1 Bacteroidia bacterium | reverse complement strand
CTATGACTATTTGATAGCCTACCTCATATTGAAAAACGACCTAGGTAAATTGGCCCAAATATTACAAGGAGATACCAATATACTTCCACAAGCTGTGCAAGAGGCTCTAGTATTCCATTGGATGATGCACAACAAAACCTTTGAAGGAATACCATGGAAAATAGACCAACAAGTAGTAATGGGAGCTATTGATTTCATGCGCCAATTAAATAGCGGAGGCAACATGAGAAGTATGAATGCTAGATTTGGAAAGACATATTGGTATTATAATACATTCGCTTCACAACTAATACAATGAAAAGATACATATATATACTAGCAGCGATAATACTATCTAGCTGCAACGAAAGCGAAAAGATAGTTACAACGGATATATATCCACCTATATACCCAGACTATATAGGAGTGACAATACCTACTACTATAGCTCCTCTCAACTTCAATATGATAGATGATGATGTAGAGCAGATGAAGGTATCTATATCAAATACAAACGGAGACAAGTACGATATCAATTCAACCTATGCTTGCTTTGATATTGATGAGTGGAGAGAAATAATAGAAAAGAGCAAAGGAGACACCCTATACGTTGATGTTCAAGCCAAGAAATCAGATACTTGGACACAATACAAACAATTTCCTATTTATGTAAGCAAAGACACACTGGCAGATAGATGCATAACCTATAGACGACTAGCGCCAACATACAACGTATACTCCATATTTATGGGTATATTTTGTCGTGACATTATGACATTTGACGAGGGCACCATCATAGACAACACGATAAACAAAGGAATGTGTGTAAACTGCCATATCCAAAACAAAACGTCTTCCAAAGATAGGATGGTACACATACGAGGTCCGTTAGGCGGCACATACATTAAGCACAATGGCAAAGAGGAGATAGTAAATACGAAATTAGACTCATTAATGTCGGTGTGTGTATATAATACTTGGCATCCATCAGGCAGATATATAGCTTTTTCGGTCAACAAGACTACCCAATCATTCCACGTAGGAGGCCTAAAGAGAATAGAGGTATACGACCAAGGGTCGGATATAGTAGTATACAATGTCGAGGAGCACGAGATAATAAGACAACCTATGCTTATGACAGATGACTGCGAAACTTACCCAACATTCTCTCCAGATGGAGATTGGCTATACTTCTGCAGCAGCAAGAGACCTGAAAACGACGAGTGTGAAGAGTTTAAATATGACATAAAGCGTGTAGCATTCGACAAAGAAAAAGGCGAAGTATATGGAGAGATAGAGACAATAGTAGACGCCTCTAGCATGGGTAAAAACGCTACATTCGCAAGAATATCTCCAGATGGGAAGTATCTAATGTATTGTGAATCAGACTATGGTACATTCCCTATTCACCATCCCGAAGCTGATTTAAGAATGCTAGACATGTCAACTATGCAGGTAGACTCAATGGCTGGAGCCAATAGTAGAGACGCTGAGAGCTACCACAACTGGTCGGCCGACTCCCATTGGTACGTCTTCTGCTCTAGAAGAGATGACGGACAGCACACCAGACTATACATCGGACATATAGGCGATGACGGCAAATGCGACAAAGCATTCATGCTACCACAAAAAGACCCTAAGAGGTATTACGGGGAGCTATTCCAATCATACAACACACCCGACTTCTGTGACGAGATGATAGAGATAGACCATAGGTGGCTATTGAGCAACCTCAAAAAAGGGGGAAAGAGTATCGGACTAAAATAATACACAATACTAGGAGAGCTATTTAGGCTCTCCTTTTTATTAGAAATTGTAGATATAGTATCAAGGAGGAGAGATAATATTGTATAATTTTGTAATTTGAAATAATCATCTAATATATAATGAAGTACACTAATATCCTTAAATCGCTTCTCTGCGGAGTAGTGGCCTTATCTGTATGGTCATGCGGAGACGATAAAGAAGAGACACCTATTGCACCAATAACTTTTGTTAGTTCAGACCCAGCCAATGGAGCGAAAGATGTAGATTACAACATTAACGCTATTAAGGTAACATATAGCGAGAAGATTCACTCATATTCTGGCGGCACAATAAAGATTGAAGGTGGCAAAGCTAAGCTTGGCAACATAACACTTGCTGGCAATAGCCTTAACATTCCAGTATCAGGATTAGAGAGTAAAACTACATATACACTCACTATACCTGAAAACAACATTAAGAGTGATAAAGGCCAGGCTGCAGAAGCAGTAACAATCAGCTTCACTACAAAGGAGAAGCCAAACACATCAGGCATTGGCCATAGCGATGTAGCAGGCATGGAGCTTGGCTGCAAGGAGATTTGGCAAGAGGTAAAGGTAGGTTTAAACCTTGGAAACACTCTAGAGTCGTATGGCGCTTGGGATTCTAACTGCACAGAAGAGAACCAAGAGACACTCTGGGGCAACCCTAAGACTACAAAGGAGATGGTAGACGCCATTAAGGCAGCAGGCTTCAACGCAATGCGTATACCAGTACGTTGGTACAACCATAGCGAAGAGGGCATATCTCTAAAGGCAGCTAGAGCAGCTACAACTATAACAATCAAAGAGAGATGGCTTGCTAGAGTAAAAGAGATTGTTGACTACTGCATAGCAAACGACATGTACGTTATCTTGAATACACACCATGACAACTGGTATGATAGAATAAACTATTCAGGATTTGACGAGGCAGTAGTATACGCCAAGTTCGAGAGCTTATGGAAGCAGATAGCAAGCTACTTTGCAGAATACGACCAACACTTGATATTTGCAGGCATGAATGAGGTAATCTTCCTTGAGAACGATGGTGTATATGCATCTAAAGATGGTGAGTTCGAGAAGGGCGACCTAAAGTACAAGGAGAATTGGGGTGAGCCTACAAAGAAGATGTATGACTACTTGAACAAGATGAATCAAGTATTTGTAGATGCAGTTCGTTCTACAGGCGGCAAGAATGAGATACGTAACCTCGTGGTACAATCATGGGCTTGTGATATGGATAAAGGCATTACTGGTTTGGTAATTCCACAGGACAAGGTAGAGGGACGTCTCTCTGTAGAGTTCCACTACTACCAGCCTTGGGATTTTGCTTCAACAGGTAACACACGTTATACTTGGGGCAATGCAGACGACCTAAAATATGTAGATAATAAGTTCGATGCTGTAAAGGCTAAATGGTTCGACAAAGGCTATGGCGTTGTAATGGGCGAGTATGGTGCATGCTATAAATATCCTGAAACAGGAATTACAGAAGAGATACTTTCTAGCAGAAAGCTTTTCCACGAAATAGTATTGAAGAAAGCAAAGGAACATGGCTTTCCAGGTTTCTACTGGGACAATGGCGGCAAGTGCCTTGATGCTGATGGCAACCTAAAGAGTAGCGGTGGAAACAATGGCGAGATATTCGCATTGTTCGACAGATACAACAACATGAAGGTTGTAGACAAGGCTGCATTGGAAGGCATTATGGCTGGCGCTGAGACAGCATACGGCGAGTAATAGTAGATACTACTGAGGTATAAGCGCATAGGGTAAAAATACTCTATGCGCTATTTGTTTGTTATGGTAGTGAATATGGCTCATAAAAATCATTATCTTTGTACTAAGTAATCACACTTGATATAGAGATGAAACAATCACTAAACAACATTTGGCAAACTGCACGTTATGTTATTCTAACTGCC
>JAUNDI010000025.1:15836-32487 GCA_030526155.1 Bacteroidia bacterium | reverse complement strand
TGATTGCTATAAATAGTGACAAGGCTATAGACACTCCTATATCACTACTTGCCGAAGGTATGTTCCGAGGTCTTGTATTCGACCTCTCTTTATGGGGATACATAAGTCTCTTTGCAATAGTATTGGTACTAATATTTGGACTATTCACCTCTATAGGACTGCCATTGCGTATTACCAATGCACTTACTGGCATACTATCTACTATCATAGTAATACTCCTACCTGGAGACGCCATTATATACTCTTATTGGGGAAGACATTACGACTTCTCTGATCTAGGTATGATAATAGACAACCCATCATTGGCGTTAGCCTCAGTGGAGACACCTATGCTAGTGCTCTATATTATAGTCGCCGTAATATTTGCGATATGCAACATCATAGTACTCAAAAAGTTTACATGTAAGGTCACAGAGGAGAAAAACGATGTAGCTCCTAAATATTGGCAACGCGGTGTGCAGTTTCTAGCTATTGCTGTAATAGGCGGACTACTTGTTATCCCTATTCGTGGCGGCGTTGGTCTTGCTCCTCTTAACACAGGTAGAGCATACTTCTCCAATACCCTATTTGCCAACCATGTTGCACTAAACCCTGTATGGAACTTTATATACTCTATCAAGAGAGCTAATCAGACTTCTCAGACATACCATTTCATGTCAGACGAGGAGGCAAATAAGATATTTAGCAAATTAACCTCAGGAGCTCACTCTGATAATTTCTTGCCTATCTTAAAGAATAATAGGCCTAATGTGGTGTATATACTTCTCGAGAGTTTCTCTGCTCATTGTATTGAGGCTCTAGGTGGCGAGAATGTGACGCCTAACCTTATGAAGATTGCTAAGGAGGGAATATTCTTCGATAATATATACGCTTCGTCAGATCGTTCGGGCAAGGGTCTAGTAGCTGCTATGTGCGGATATCCTGTATTGCCTACATATAGCATAATACAATACCCACAAAAGACACAGGCCCTACCATATATGGCAAAGAAAATGAGAGAGAATGGGTATGAGAGTCAGACTTTCATCTACGGGGGCGACCTTCGTTTCAATAGCTTCAACTCTCTCGTTACTCTTGCTGGGTTTGATAATGTTATTACCGAAAACGACTTCCCATCATCCGCAATGGGCGATAAGTGGGGGGCACACGACGAGAGTACTCTTAGCAGACTTCTAGAGGAGATGAAGAGCCAGAAACAACCTTTCTTCGATTTCATCTTTACCCTATCTTCGCATGAGCCTTTTACTGTACCAATGGAGAAGCATCATGATAACCCTTATCTCAATTCTGTATTCTATACAGACTCTTGTTTGGGCGACTTCTTCTGCAGGGCTAAGAATAGCGGACTATGGGATAATACCTTGTATGTACTAGTTGCAGACCATGGTCATGGTGGGCCAAATAATGTTGGTAATGATGATAAGATGAGATTTCGTATCCCATTTGTTCTAACAGGTGGCGCCTTGTGTGTGTCTGACACTACAATAAATAAGGTGGGTAGCCAAATTGATATTGTATCTACCGTATTACCTCAACTGGGAATAGACGCCCAAGAGTTTAAGTTTAGCAAGAATCTGCTCTCTGAGGATGCCGCATCATACGCATTCTACGATTTCAATGATGGCTTTGGATATGTAGATAACGACCAATACTATGTCTATGACAACCAAGGTGCTCAATTCTTGAAATATGAGTCGAACAAAAACAATGATCAGGATTCCTCAATAGGAATGGCAATCCTACAGACTATGTCGGACGACTGCGCTAATCTAGATAAAAAGGGGAGATAATATTCATTACCTCCCCAATTCTTTTTATATAATACAATATTCTACAATTCGGCTAACTGCTCTCCTACCTCTTCCCAAATCTTCATCTGCTTATCTAGCTCCTCCTTGACAGTCATATATTGTGTCGTCATAGCCAAGGCTTCCGAACTAGTGCAATTGGCCATCTTCTCCTCTAACTCTGCTATCTGAGTCTCTAAGGACTCTATAGCCTCCTCAGCCGCCTTGAGTTGCTTCTCTAACTTATTCTTCTTACGAGCTAGCTCTTTCTGCTGCTCAAAAGATAGTTTCGACTCTGCTTTCTCTACAGGCTTCTGCTCTGTCTTTTGCTCTGCTTTTGGCGCTGGTGTCTTCTTGCCTTGTACAGCATTTAGCTCGTTGAGAGATTCTATACGGCGGTCCTCAAGGAACTCATAAATACCTCCAAGATGCTCCTTAATCTTCTTATTACGGAACTCCAATACACGAGTAGCTAAACCATCAAGGAACTCACGGTCGTGCGATACTATAATAGCGGTACCATCAAAATCTTTTATGGCTTGCTTCAATATCTCCTTCGTACGAATATCTAAGTGGTTAGTAGGCTCATCGAGAATAAGAAGGTTAACCGGCGTAAGCAATAGGCGAACCATAGCAAGACGTGTCTTCTCACCTCCCGAGAGTACTGCTACCTTCTTATCTATATCCTCTCCTGAGAACATGAATGCTCCAAGAAGATCGCGTAGCTTGGTACGTATATCTCCTACCGCTACCCTATCTACTGTATCAAATACTGTATCATTAGGGTCAAGTAAGTCGGCCTGATTCTGCGCAAAATATCCAATCTTGATATTATGGCCAAGTGTAATCTCACCCTTATGATCTAGCTCACGCATTATCATACGCGCCATAGTGGTCTTACCTTCACCATTTCTACCGACAAAGGCTACCTTCTCTCCTCTTGGTATCTCAAAGTCTACATTATCGAGTACTAGGAGATCGCCATACGACTTTGATACGGCTTTACCTTTTACAGATATAGCTCCCGAATGTGGAGCTGGTGGAAACTTAATATTGAGTGCCGAGGTATCAAAATCATCCACCTCTATGCGATCTAGCTTATCGAGCTGCTTAATACGACTCTGTACCTGTACTGATTTTGTAGCCTTATATCTGAATCGCTCTATAAACTTCTCAGTATCCTCTATCATCTTTTGCTGATTCTTATAAGCAGCCATCTGCTGCTCAAAGCGCTCTTGACGTAGCTCTAGATACTTTGTATAGTTAGCCTTATAGTCGTATATATGCCCAAGTACTATCTCAATAGTTCTATTGGTTACATTATCAAGGAAAGCACGGTCGTGTGATATTACAACAACAGCTCCACTATATGTCTTCAAGAAATCTTCTAGCCACTGTATAGACTCAATATCAAGGTGGTTTGTAGGCTCGTCAAGAAGAAATATATCTGGTCTTGATAGCAATATCTTAGCTAGCTCAATGCGCATACGCCAACCGCCTGAGAACTCTCCGGTATTTCTATCGAAGTCTTTTCTCTCAAAGCCTAAACCCATAAGGGTCTTCTCTATCTCGGCTTGGTAGTTACCTCCGCCCATCATAGATAGACGCTCTGTCTTATCAGTAAGCTCTTGAAGAAACTCCATATAATCCTCACTCTCGTAGTCGGTACGCGAGGCTAGCTCTTCATTCATCTTCTCTACTTGCGCCTGCATCGTCTTGAGCTCCTTCAAGCCTTGCTCCGCCTCCTCGAATACTGTGCGAGTATTCTCATGTTTCATATGCTGTGGCAAGTAGCCTATCTTGTAGCTCTTTGGTATAGATACATTGCCTGATGTAGGCAGCTGGAGTCCTGCTATTATCTTGAGCATAGTAGACTTGCCCGCACCATTCTTTCCGGCGAGTCCAAGTCTATCTTTCTCGTTTATATTATATGTAATATTCTCAAATAGGCGAAATCCGCCAAAATCAACTGTTAGTTGGTTTATTGATATCATCTGTTTTGTCTATATCTTAATATAAATCTGTGACTGATATCTTACCATTCTGAGAGAACTCTATGGTACGTACACCAGTATTTACCGCTCCACCCCAACTTGTAACATGCGAGAAGTGGAAATTACTTTGAGTATAGTTTACCTTATAATCATTAATACGTCTGAAGAAGTCTGGACCGTATTGTACCCTAGCACCCACGAACAGACTTGCTATATCATAGCCCCATAGCGCATATCTGCTGAATCCCGACTGGTTGCGTATCTTCTCAAAATATGGCGAGAATGCTACTGGCTCAGCAAAATATTGATTACGATATTTTGATAGTACCCTTAGGGTATTCAAATCAGAATAGTCCAATGCATATGTAGAGAATATTACAGTATTGAGTTTATGGTATACCTCTACCTTCACACTCTCATATCTCAACCAATCGCCTGTACATACTAATCTGATATTTACTCCTGGCTTCTGGTCCAATACATTGGCAATGGCTGATAGTATACTGCCTGCCTTCGCCTCTTCGTTGGAGGTGAGTAGCAATACATTCTCTTTGTCTGGAGATATGACATCGAGGAACTTGTGTGGCTCATGTGTATCGAAGATATGCAATACTGGCTCTATGCCTTTCTGCTTGCACAGATCCTGAACACAACGTAGTCTGAATATGTCTGACTTTGTGCGACTAATATTAGAAAGTATTATCACATTCTTCCCTTCACAATACTCTACCATACGATGTGATATTACCTTTGTAGTAATTGTATCAACATTAGATGCCTGGAATAGGTAAGGCACCTCTGTAAGCAAACTATCACTCTGCACAAATGGCAATACCACTGGTACTTTATTGTCTCTTGCATATAGGGCTACATCATGTATCTCATCGCTATGAGCAGGACCAATTATAAGGTCTGGCTTAACGCCTGAGTTCTTTATGCTCTGTAGCTTATTCTGTGCATCTAGCCTATTTGTAACATCCATAACATTGAGTTTTATCCTCACGCCTTGTGATGCTAATGTATCTAAGGCTAGCTTCACTCCTTCGTAAAACTCTATATATGGTTTTGTTCTAAAGGTGTATTTCGACTTCTCATAGTTTGCTCCTTGCTCATTCATCTGTCTCATCTCCAAATCAGCGTCGAATGGCAACATAAGGGCTACATTGATAACCGGACTGCCCAATTTCTTATAGTCGTATAATTCTGTAGAGTCGACTGCCGAGGCATTAGATACTATATATGTATCTGTAGCTGGTACAGCTTCACGGTTTGCTGGGAATTGTGGCACTCTTACCATCATGCCTTTCTTTATACTCGAAAGGTCAATATCTGGATTGGCTGCCACAAGGTCATCATACTTCACTCCATATTTTGTAGAGATAGACCACGCTGTCTCTTTGCGCTCTACTTCGTGCATGATGTCTTGTTTCTTCTCAAACTTCTTGTCTATTACTACTATCTGGCCTATAGAGAGCGACCGTGGGTCTATATCTGGATTTCTCTCAATAATCTTCTCTACTAATACATCATATTTCTGACTGAGCGATAGCAATACCTCTCCCGCCGCTATCCTATGGTAGTAGAAATATTCGTCTTCTGCTGGTAATGTAGATAGTGGTATTCGTATCAAGGTCTCTGCTTGTAGAGCGTTGACATTTACTACCGGATTGGCATTCTGTATATCTTGGGTAGTTACACCAAAGCGCTTTGCTATCTTTGTGGCTGTCTCCCCAAATTGTACCTTGTATGTTAGATACTGGGCAGTTGTAACTATAGTGGTAGGTACCTTTACCACTTGTCCTATCTTAACGCCGTTTATACACTCTGGGTTGAGAGCATAGAAGTCTGTCAAACTTATACCATAACGCTTAGATATCTGTGTCGCATTATCTTCTTGCTTAACAGTATAAAACGCATAAGGAGACGATGTAGCAGACGAACTCGTATTGATAGACGATACATCCTTAACAGGAATCCTTACCCTCATGCCTTCCATAAGGCCTGTCTCTCGCAATTCTGGGTTGGCCGAGAAGAGCTCTTCTTGTGTTATACCGTGGTTGTAGCTTACTCTCCACGGACCTTCACTCTGTTGTACCGTATATATCTTATAGGTTACTCCATTCTCAGTAACATACTCTTGAGCAAATGCCGATGTGCACAATGCACACAATGCAACCGCAAGAGTATTCCTCTTGGATTGCACCCAATCTAATATATGTTGTATCATAATCATATCTCTACTACTCATTAGGAAGTGATATATAATAGCTCTTCCTATGTATATTATTTATCTTATTCTGCCTAATCCAACGATTCAACTCTTTTACCCTCTTGTAGGTAGTACCATTGTCAATCGCCCATTGCGCTAAATCGGTAATTGTACTATCCATCTCAACAGTCTTAATATCCCAAGGCATATATCTATCTGTATCCTTAATATTAAAGCCGTATCTCTCTGGGTGGGTGAGTATCTCTTTGAATGATATAATCCTAAAGACGTACCTTGCTGTCTCTTCCACCCATATCATATCGTAGTAGTTACTCTGGTGTTGCATGTTCATCATATTCTTAGCACCTCGCATGCCTCCATTGTAGCTTGCGGCTACCATAGTCCACGAGCCAAACTCTTCATAGGCTTTCTTGAAATATTTGCAAGCGGCTCTAGTGCTCTTCTCTATATGGTATCTCTCGTCTATCTCGTCATTTACCACTAGTCCATACTCTTTGGCTGTACTCTTCAAAAACTGCCATAAACCTATAGCGTCTACAGGCGAACGGGCAATATCATATAGGTTACTCTCTGCTACAGAGAGAAACTTAAAGTCGTCTGGCACACCCTCCTCTTTAAGTATCGGCTCAATAATGGGGAAATAGCGTGTCATCCTCTTCAAAATAAGACTCGTATTGGTATGGGCAAAGGTATTTACTATCATCTCTCTATCAAGCGACTCATAAATATCTCTGCGCTCTAGCGGTACTCTCTCTCCACAAAAGTATATCGAATCGGGTACCGATGGCAAATATGTCTCATGTGGCAAGCCTTCTGCAGCTCCTTCATGGGCGCAATACTCCACCCCTTTGCCTGCCGATAGTGTCATAAGAAACCCTACAACGCCTATTACAGCTATTACCACACTAGTCAATATCCCTTTACGCTTTCTGCTCATATTCCTTAGCTGGTTGCATATCATGGTCCTTCGCCAAATTAATGAGGAATGATACAGCCTCATCATAGTCATTGTGTATTACACCATCAAGTACAGCATCTTTCAATGCGTTCTTAAGTATACCCACCATTGGCGATGGCGAAAGGTTAAACATACGCATAATCTCTTCACCCGATACTGGTGGCTGGAAATTACGTATATGGTCTTTCTCTTCTATCTCTTTCATCTTGCGCCTTACTATCTTGAAGTTGCGCAAGAATCTCTGTACCTTATCTTCGTTCTTCGATGTGATATCACTTTCGCACAAGCACATCAAATCTTCTACATCGTCGCCTGCCTCAAAGAGTAGTCGCCTTACAGCAGAATCCGTAACCTCATCTTCACTGAGTACAATAGGCCGCATATGTAGGTCTACCAATTTCTCTACATATTTCAACTCTTGTCCAAGGGGCAACTTCAATCTCCTAAATACGCCGGAGACCATCTTCATACCTACAAAGTTGTGGTTGTGGAATGTCCAACCTTGCTTCTCTTCGTATCTCTTTGTCTTTGGCTTGCCTATATCGTGCAAAAGGGCTGCCCACCGTAGCCATAGATTATCACTCTTCTTGGCTACGGTATCTAATACCTGCAACGAATGGTAAAAATTGTCTTTGTGTCCTCTCGCTCCTACCTTTTCTACGCCTTTCAAGGCTTGTACCTCTGGTAAAATATATGGCAGTAGTCCAGATTTCTCTAATAACTTAATACCTAACGATGGGACTGGCGATAGCATTATCTTATTAAGCTCATCTGTAATGCGCTCTTTGCTTATAATCTCTATCCTAGACGCCATCCTAACTATACCATCAAAGGTCTCGTCTTCGATGTCAAATCCAAGTTGGGTGGCAAAGCGTATAGCACGCATCATTCTTAGCGGATCGTCCGAGAAGGTTATACCTGGCTCTAATGGCGTACGTATAATCAAATCATCCAAATCATACAATCCTCCAAATGGATCTACCAACTCTCCATAGCTCTCTTTGCGTAGATCTATGGCTAAGGCATTTATGGTAAAGTCTCTTCTGTTTTGATCATCTTCCAAGGTGCCATCTTCTACTATTGGCTTGCGCGAGTCTCTTTGGTACGACTCTCTGCGGGCTCCCACAAACTCTACCTCTACATCGCGTAGCTTGACCATGGCTGTGCCAAATGATCTGAAGACGGATAATTTCGACCCCTTGAATGCTTTGTGTACTGCCGTGGCTAAATCAATACCACTGCCTACAACTACTATATCTATATCTTTCGACTTACGCGCTAGAAGTATATCTCTTACATATCCTCCTATCACGTAGGCTTGCTGACCACTCTCTGAAATTATATCACTCACCACCCCAAATACTTTGTGGGTGAGGTACTCTTTCAGATTCATAGTCTGCCGACTCTCCTGCTGCTCTATATTATCTGTTGTCTCTGTCACCAAATATCTCTTGAAGTACTAACTCTTAATACTAATATTTCTTATCCTATAACCTCTCTATATGCTCGCTCATACCTCGCTCTATACAGCCGCTACCTTTTGGTAAGGCTACAAGGTAATTAATTGTATAGAAATAGATAAATCAAATTTCTACCTTTATCAGGTACTTGTTGCGCTCCGTGGAGTTCCTACATACTAGCTCTGCTAAAAAGCCTGTAAGGAATAGTTGCGTACCAAGTATCATACATGTAAGGGCTATATAAAAGTGTGGAGTATCTGTTAGCAATACCATGCTCAACCCATTATACACATACCACATCTTCTTAGCGCCTAACCATAATGCCGCTATAAAGCCTACAATGAACATCAATGTACCAAGGGCTCCAAAGAAGTGCATCGGACGTTTGCCAAATTTTGCCATAAAACTTACCGACAATAAATCCAAAAAGCCTTTTATCGTCCTCTCTATGCCAAACTTAGATACGCCATACTTCCTCTCGTAGTGTGTTACCACCTTCTCGCCTATATGCTTGAAGCCCGCCTCTTTGGCTAATAGTGGAATGTATCTGTGCATCTCACCATACACCTCCACTGTCTTAATAACCTCCGAACGATATGCCTTAAGACCACAATTGAAGTCGTGTAGCTTTATACCTGATATCTTTCGCGTAGTAGCATTAAATAGCTTAGATGGTAATGTCTTCGATAATGGGTCGTGTCTTACCTTCTTCCAGCCACTCACCAAATCGTAATGCTCTTCACGTATCATACGTACCAATTCTGGTATCTCATCAGGACTGTCTTGCATGTCGGCGTCCATCGTTATCACAACATCGCCTTGTGCTCTCTGAAAGCCTACATTGAGGGCTGCCGATTTGCCGTAGTTTCTTCTAAATCTTACACCCCTAACAATACCTGTATAACGGTTAGCAAGCGTCTCTATGACACTCCACGAACCGTCACTACTACCATCGTCTACTATTATTACTTCGTGCTCAAGGCCCTCAGCTACCACTACCCTCTCAATCCACTCCAAAAGTAGTGGTAGCGACTCCTCTTCATTGTACGAAGGTACTACTATAGAAAGATCCATTCTCTCTTTTTTGAGTATAATCTCTTACGTTAAATTTTCTCTTAGGCCAATTAGTCGTTATCCTCTACATCTGCCATAACGCTATTGTAGTCCTCCTTCTCCTTGAGGAAGATCATAGCGATAAGCGAATAGAATAACGCCGACAAGAATGTACCAAATATAGCAACTACACCTTGGTATGCCGCATTAGTTGCCAATGACATCTGAGACATTACCTGCTGTGCCATCTCTGGGGTTAGTCCCATCATTGCTACCTGCTTCTTTGTCTCTTCAATAATATAATTTACATACTCTTGGTCAAATGCAAATACACAATACATAAAGGCACCTGTAATCAAACCATCAAACAATCCAATGGCTAAACCTGCCTTTATACCCGCACCGTATGTGAAGGCGCCACCTACTGCATAGTGCTTCTTATAATACCATAATACCAACACAAACGCAGCAAAGTTTAATAGTGTAATCAACATAGAGAGCATTGCGCTTTCTGTTACTATAGTTCTCAATGGATACATTGTGATTAGTGACATCACAACACCAAACAAACCAACTGCCAAGCCACATGAGCTAGCACCTTTAAAATCAACTTTCATAGCTATAATAATATTTTATCATACAAAGTTAAATAACATATACGAATAACGCAAATGCAGAGATTACCTCATAATCTCTGCATTTCATATCTTCCTACTCCAAGGGCTCACGTTTCACTACACCTAACTCCAACCCTCTCTCTCGTAATACATCCTCCATCTCTCCCCTAAAATAATAGGCTATACTTCCCACAAAATTTATCTGCATCTTCTCCACCCCATCATATTGCATTAGGTTTCGCTCCACAAAATCTCTAAATGCCGACTTTATTATATCTTGTATATCTCTATGTTCTCTATTGGCCGACATGAAGCGGGTCATACTCGCAAGATATTTATTAGCTCCTGGCTCCTTATATATCTTTGCCATTACCTCGCTATAGGATAGCCCTACATACTCTTGTAACTTCTCTGCTATATCTTCAGACAATAAACCCTTATACCAATTCGCAACCAATCTCTTGCCTAATACAGCTCCACTCCCTTCGTCGCCTAATATATACCCAAGTGGCTTGACGTTCTTTACTATCTTATGTCCATCCCACTGACAACTATTACTGCCAGTACCAAGTATACATGCCACTCCGGGCTTATCCCCACAGAGCGACTTAGCGGCTAAGTACAAATCACTCTCTACCGTAATGGCTCCTACTGGCATCCCAAATCTCTCAGACACCCTCCTCTTAAACGTATCTCTGCTCTCCTCATTTATTCCTCCAGCAGCATATATCTCTATACTCTCTATATCTTCGTCAAATGATTGTGATATAGCTTCAGTAATCTGTGTCTCTATATGCCCCCATGAATGTGTCAACAAGTTTATACCATCGGTATAAACTTGTCGAACTTCACCTCTTGTATTTGTAATTTGCCAGTGCGACTTCGTAGAGCCAGCATCAACAATTAATCTCATCGTATCTTAGAATCTATAACCAAATGTTACCGTTACCCTATGTGATGTATTCTCCATCTTATATGGATTTGGCGATGCATCATAATAGTAATAATCCGAACCAGGAAGTATAAATGCATCTTCTACCACCTTATGGTTCACATACGCAAAGTCAAGATAGATATTCGAGAATCTTAAACCTAGACCTCCCGTAATATCTCTATTCTTATAGTCGTTATACATAAGGTCATCTGCATAAGGCGACGACTGCATCTTATATCCCGCACGTAACGATAGGATTTGTACTGGCTTAATCTCTGCACCCAATCTCAATTTATGTACATTCTTCAAATCCTCTTTGAGATAGGCGTTCATCTGCTCAAACTCTACATCATCTCCGTTATCTTCGCTGCGGAACTTCGATGCCTTATATCCCACAAATTCATAATCTGCCGAGATAATAGCTAGTCTACCTATCACACCAGCTAAACTAAATACACCTCGTGCTGGGGCAGTGACATTATAATCGCACTCAAATGGAGCCTCAGGATAACACTCTGTTTCCATACCCGCTCTGAAATTGGTATCATACACCTCATTTACCGAGAAGAATGTTGGCGAATGTATAGCAAGTCCTAATCTCAATACAGGCATAGGCACATATATCACACCCGCACCAAACGATACACCAAATGCATCTTGGTCTAATCTCGAGTTGTATCTAAATTTATTAGGTGCTCCATATTGCGCCTCTTCGTCAAATTTCTCTACATGCGTAAAGTTTCTCTTGAAGTTGTACGACTGGAAGTCTATATTAACACCCCAATACAACTTATTGGCTATATTCTGAGCATAGGCTACATTAAAGCTTCCTTTGCTACCTCTTTCTCTATAGTGACGAGAGATATCTATCTTCCTTCTTCTGTACTTATCATCAAAACTTATCTCCGTCTTGTCGTCATTCTCTAACGGGAAATCCCAAGCTGTATGGTCTACATTTACCCTATGAGTATCATATATTGGGTCACCATTAGCATCACAAATAGGATTACCATCAGCGTCTAGTCTTGGCTCTTCATACTCATAATAGGTAAATAGCATCTCCGAATCCCATCCTAAACCGCCTTCATAGATATTATCTGCACTTGGGTCGGCAATGAAGAAATCCAATAATGAGTTGCTACTATTCTTGGCATGCATGGTATACGACTGGTCATAATCTGCAATCCTATTATAGGCGATAGAGAATGTATGACTCACTACTCCCGAGGCTTGTCTAATCAACGAGGTATTAAATACGCCTCCTAACTGCATCAACTTAACGCGTGTATCTCCTATACCATTTACAGGACTACCAAACTTCTGGTCGCTAGATGTATTTGCCTTCGTAGTATTAACCCCGAGTGACAAGCTAAACTCTGATGCTCTGTAAACACCAATACCTGCTGGGTTTATATCTCCTACAGACATATCGCCACCTAATGCACCAAATGCGCCGCCCATAGCTTGAGAACGAGCAGACCCTTGAGCATCGTTTCTACCGAATCTCTCTATATCTGTATAGTCTTGTGCCATGGCAGCTACCGAAGTAGCTACCATCATGGCTATAGTAATGTACCTTTTCATATCCGTAAATTCTAAGTCTTTATACTTTCTAATAAACTATTGGATAATACGCCTTATCTTCTACCGCCACCTGTACGTCCGCCACCAGAACTACCGCCCGAGCGACCTCCAGATGAGTGTCCGCCGGAATACGACCCTCCGGATGAACGTCCACCACCAGAGAATGAGCTTCCTGATGAACGATAGCCACCACTAGAAGAACTGCTTGGTCTGCTATAGTTAGTGCCTGACGACCTAGATGGTGTATAGTTTCTAGACGAGCCACCTGTTGAGGACGACTTATTAGAGCTTCCACTTGAGTATGATGAGCCATTAGCACGTCTTTGGTTATATGACGATGAGCTACCACTATTAGAAGAGCCCGCATTTCTAGAGCTGCTACGTGTAGTCTGTCGCTGTCTCTCTACATTCTGCTGCGAATAACCAGAACTGCTAGACGATGAGGACGACTTACTAACGCCACCTGTATATGTGTTACCATTGCCTCTAGCAGGACGAGTATACGAACGTGTATATGTCTCAGGCTTAGGAGAACCTTGATATTGCGATGGTGTATTATTTGGTCTTACTGTAGTATTCTTATCTACTCTTGTACCTGCACCAACATGATTCTTACCGCCATTACCTCTGTTTGGTCGCTCTGACACATAACCGCCACCTTGTCCGCGATGTCCACCACGACCTACCGAGCTACTTGGTCTATGTCCATTGTAATACCTATTATGGCTTGTATGGTTATTATTGATATGAGAGTGACCATGATAGCCATGATGCCAATAGTCATGATAATAGTGGTCATACCAACCATGATAACCATGATGGTAACCATGCCAAGGGCTATACCATCCATAATATGGGTCGCACCAGCCGAAGCCATATCCTAAATAACCCCAATCGAAATACCAACTATTATGGAGGCCAAAGTGCCAACGGTTATGATATCCCCATCCGTGCCATCCCCAATCCCAACCATAGAATGGTGAGCCATAGTAATAGTTACTATATAATGGGTTATTCCATCTAGGCACTAGGTATGTCGACCCCCATTTATCTACATATATATTCCAATCGCCAGAATATAATGCAGCATCATATACATGCGAATAATATGGGATAGTACTCATAGGACCATGGAACTTTATGAGACGCTCAGCATAACTTTGGTCAGAAGCGCTACCATTAAAGCCGCCTATCCATACGCCATCAGCCTCAGGGAGATCTTCGTAATTGATATAGAGCGTATCATTCACATACTCCACACCTTGTAGGTTCGAGGCATTGGAATAATACTCTTGCATCTGCGAGAAGTCACGCTTATCCTCCTCCTCAGTAACTACACCTGCAGAGCGATAACCTTTTACCCTCTCGTCATAAGCCGCCTCATCAGCCTCAGTAATATATGATATTGGCTGAGTAGAGGTATTAGACTTACTAGATGAAGCAACCTGCTGACTAGCTTGGCTATTGACATCCGAGGGATTATAGTACAAATCATCGCCACAAGCAGCATGATTGCCCATGCCAATATTAGCACAAGAGCTAGCAATGCCAAGCACTGCCATTGTACCGATGCCCTTATATAAATTGTAACGTCTCATAACTTTAACCATTTAGTGGCCTTTGGCCGTTTGCCTAAACAAATACAAATTCTATGCCAAAAGCTAGCGGTTAGATGATATATTTCACTAATCTGATATAAAAAAGATAGCGAGGCACCTCGTTCATCGCAATTTTCATAGTGCGATGATATAGAATAGTACCTCGTTCATCGTAAAAAAACAAATTCAAAGTTTGTCGCCACTCATAGTGCAACACCCTTCAAAACGCATCATTACTCGCCCTTAAGCGAATCAGGAACAAAAGATAATGGCACCAAATCCATAGCACTTGGCACTACAAATACACTATCTCTACCTACCAATATCAACTTTATAGGCGACCCTTGTATGGCCTCCTTCTCTATTAGCACCTGACGGCATGCCGCACAAGGTGTAATAGGGGATGTCACTACACCACCCTCCTCAGTCTCGGCATATATTAATAGGTGGGTGATTGCGGTATTTGGATAGTGTGCATTAGTGTAAAATACTGTCGTACGCTCCGCACAGATACCCGATGGATAGGCTGCATTCTCCTGATTAGAGCCCGAAATCATTTCACCACTCTCTAATAGGGCTACTGCTCCAACATGAAATTTAGAGTATGGGGCATAACTCTTATGCGCCATCTCTGCGGCTTGTGAACTCATCAAGCTAAACTGCTCATCGGTGAGGTCTAGCGATTCGTATGACGACTTCTGTATATCGGTTTTTACCTGTACACTATAAAATTCCATAGACTAAACAATAGATATATTATTTCTTATCTCTCTTTTTTCCTTTATTCTTTATATCATCAAAGCACTTATCCATGATAGACTCCACATCTGGGTATAAGAATTTGTACCCCATATCCACAAGCCGTTGTGGTAGTACCTTGCAATTCTGCTCCAACATAGCTACCGCCCTACCCATAATGATATTCAAGAGCCACCTTGGAAGAGATATTTGACGAGACCCTTGATGCTTCTTAATAGCGTCTACTAACTCATTCATGCTCGCCATGTTAGGTATCGTGACATTAAAGATGCCTTGTGCCTTAGGCACATCTATCAGCATCTCTATGATATCCATCAAGTCCTCCTCATGTATCATAGGCAGACATTGATAGCCATTATCTATAATACCACCTATACCAATATGACTCGATTTACGGAGAACCTTAAAGGCTGGGGAGTCTTCCGATATCACATACCCCGTACGCAATAGAGATATACGCATACTCCTAGCATACTTATGCGCCTTGAGTGTCTCGGACAGCTCCATCTGACCTACCTCGGCAAAGAAACCATCATCGAACTGCGACGAGAAGTCGTCATGCACCTCATATTTGTCATACACCATACAGTTAGACAAATTCAAGAGCATATCAGGCACAGGGTCACAATACTTAAGCGAGGCCACAATGGCTTTGATGAGCTCCATACGGTCGGCATATAAGCCATACTGAAATTTGCCCGTCCACTTAGCAATAAAAGGAGTTGTAGTAACATCAAGAACTACAGAGCACCCACTAAGCCACATACCCATCTGTACAGGGGTCAGTTTTATTAGATGCTCACGATCTATCTCTCGGATAATATGCCCCTTGGCACGAAGCCTCTTCTTGAGCTCGCGTCCTATATGTGTCTTATATCCTATTATTGCTATATCCATAACTCAGACCTTTTCAAGAATACTTCCTAGCTCCATGACCGACGTTATATTTACGTACGTTCCAGTATCGAAAAGGGTAATATGGCCGGTCTCCTCACTAACTACTATAGCTATAGCATCAGAAACCTCCGTTATGCCCAACGCAGAGCGATGTCTAAGACCAAAAGATTTAGGAATATCCGAACTATGCGATACTGGTAATATACATGATGCAGCAAGAATATGCTTTGTATCCACTATCATAGCACCATCATGCAATGGCGTATTCTTGAAAAATATAGTCTCTATAAGTTGCTGGTTAAACTCAGCATTTATCTCAGCACCCGTAGAGATATACTCCTTGAGTCCTACCCTCTTCTGAACTACTATGAGGGCACCCGTTTTTGTCTTAGAAAGATTCTCGCAAGCCTTAGTAATAGCATTCACAAAAATAAGTTCCTGAGTATCACTAATTTGTCTATCAAAGCCAAACCTACTCATAAAACCATACCTAGTAGTAGCCATAACTAGGAAACGCCTTACCTCGGGCTGAAAGATTATGATAAGAGCTAAAAGGCCTACACTTACAAAGCTATCCATAATAGCTGTTAGCAAGCTCATCTTCAGAACCCTAACTATAAGCCATAAGCCTATAAAGCCTATAATGCTTATAATAATACTAACAGCTACTGTACCACGAATAAGTTTATAGATAACATACATGATGTATGCTACCATAAGTACATCTAGAACATCTATAAACCTAATCTCTAAAAAGGACATCTTTGCTTACATTATTTC
>JAUNDI010000025.1:0-15826 GCA_030526155.1 Bacteroidia bacterium | reverse complement strand
AAAGTTATGAAATATTTTTAAGAATATTAACACATTCCACCGCTTCTTTTACATCATGAACCCTTAGAATATTGGCACCTTTCATTATCGAGACGGTATTTAGGATAGTAGAACCATTTAGGGCCTCTGATGGAGAAGTACCTAACAGCTTATAAATCATGGATTTCCTTGATATACCTACTAATAGAGGCAACTCAAATACGGAAAATTGCTCCAAATCCGACATCAATTTATAATTATCCTCTAGAGTCTTTCCGAAACCGAAACCAGGGTCTATAATTACATCATGAATACCTAGTCGACGTACCTCGGCCAACTGATTGCTAAGTTGGAGTATTACATCTTTAGTAACATCCTCGTAATGAGGATTCTGTTGCATAGTCTGTGGGTCGCCCTGGATATGCATCAAGATATAAGGTACATTAAGTTCCGCTACGGTAGGGAGCAAATCCTTATCTAGAGTTCCAGCTGATATATCATTAATAATGCTTACTCCACCCTCTTGCACTGAGCGCTTGGCTACTGATGCTCTAAAAGTATCTACAGAGACTATAACCTCAGGATGGTACTTTTGGATTATCTCGAAAGCTACAGCGAGACGCTGCCACTCCTCCTCTGGTGTGACATCAGCAGCCCCTGGGCGTGTGGAGCAACCTCCCACATCAATAATACCTGCCCCCTGCTCAAGGATATCCTCTACCCTACGACGTATAGCATCCTTATCAGCGATATACGACCCACCATCATAAAAGGAGTCTGGTGTAACATTAAGAATACCCATTACCACTGGGCGGGCCGACAAATCGAGGAGCTTACCCCTACAATTTATGACCATCTGACTAGGACTCTGCATCGTCATCTACCTTATATTTAAACATTGAAAAATTAACCTTACCATAAGAGCGCACCTGCCATAGGTTAGGATGTCCCTCAAAGCGATTCTCCTCTGAGTGCTCCACTATCAATATACCATCCTCTGTAAGTAGCTCGCGTTCAAGGACAATATTAGGGATAGTATCCACACCCTCAAGGTCGTAGGGTGCATCGGCAAAGATAAGGTCGAACTTTCTTCTAACCTCTTTTAGAAATCTGAAAGCATCACTACGATAACTCTTAGCAACACCCTCTATACCAAACTGACGGATAGTCTGACTAATAAACTTCTGATGCTTAAAATTAAGCTCAACACTAGTCACACTCTTCGCCCCACGCGATGCGAACTCGTAAGTTATGCTTCCTGTGCCCGAAAAAAGATCAAGAACATCAAGTTCTTCATAATCAACGATATTATTAAGCACATTGAAGATATTCTCCTTTGCGAAATCGGTTGTCGGACGGGCATTAAAGCCATCAGGCGGATTAAACCTACGCCCTTTTAATGTTCCACTAATTACTCGCATGTTGGTATTCTAAAAATAGTTGAATATCGATATTCCTGTTCAGGATGAGGAAAATCGTAATTATAATATTGAGGGATGGCATCCACATAGACATGAGATACAAAACGACGCAGAAGCTCTATCTGTGGGTCCTCCACACTACTTATGGCACCACCAACCTCCACACGTACCTCCTTCTCCTTGATACCTGTCTGAGTAAATACATTCACAATATTATAAACGAAATCATTTATCGAAGGAATATTGAAACGATTTACTAATTGTAGTTTATTATTCTTGACTAGAATAACATCCATATATTTACGCCCTACACGTACACGCAACTTAGCATCTAGATCGCCCGAGTTATGCTTGAGCAACATAGCGCCAATCTCTGAGGTGAGAGCGTGACGAATAGTTAGATTTTGGAATTGTGACTTCAAGAAAAAGTAGAGAAACTTAGGCATTGCATAGACAACTACCGAATTAGCAAGCATTACATCGTCATTCAACACCACATCCTCTGGATGGACATCATGACCTACAAAGCGAAGTAGCTCCTGTGCACGCTGTGAGTCGAAATAGGGCCTTGGCACCACAGTACGCATAGGAGAATCTACCACAACGGTAACTTGGCGGTATGGCAAGCCCAAAATATCCTGCTTAAGTATATACTCTTCCTGAAGAGCATAATTGGCATCCTCATTACGCATAGAGAGTACGCCATAAGCTACATAGGTATTGAGCATAGGGTCTAATACTGCATACCCCACACTCATAGTACGAACCTGAATGACCAAATGGTATGACGAAGAGAGCTCCTTCTTGTATTGGCGCCCCTTGACATCATGATTTTTGGACATCTCCCTCTTCTTATCTTTCTTGAAAAATCCCATTATGAATACAAAATTAGTGGTTTTAGGAAATAGAGCAAAAAGAAAATTGACAGTCGGGATTAGACCTACCTCAAGACATTAATATATCTTATGAAAATATACTCTTTGGGTGCTCTTTGGGTATAGCCTGTATATAGCGAGGTATGAGCGAGCCTAGCGGAAATTATTATTTATTGGCTATATATTATGATATTGGGGCATACAAAAAAGGGGCAACCCATCAAAAGATAGGCCACCCCAACTCTAATTTGCAAACATTTGAGATTTATTTAAATAGTATCTGTGCCAACTGATACAAACTTCTTCTCCATGTCAAGAACTCATGTGCTGTACCCTCAGAAACATACGATACTGCATTATGACCAGCCTTTTGAAGGTCCTCAACAGCCGACTTAACTCTATCTGGCATCTCCTTGCTACCGCATGAGATAAAGATAAGATCTACTTGCGACTTATCCTTAATCTCTGCAGGAGTATAGATACCGCCCGAAAGGAGACCGTAACGAGAGAACATCTCAGGACGGTTGAGAGTAATAGTGTGAGTCTCCATACCTCCCATAGAGAGACCCGCCATAGCACGATGCTGCTTATCAGCTATTGTATTGAAATGCGAATCTACATAAGGTACTAGCTCGTCGCAAAGTACAGTTTGGAAAGGCATGATATCAAACTCATGCATGTGACCCCACTTTAGCTCGTTTGTCATACCATATGTCATAACGATGATAAATGGCTCAATCTTACCATCAGCAATAAGGTTATCCATTATGAGGTTACAATGTCCTTGATTTGACCATGCTGTCTCATCCTCACCCCAACCATGCTGGAGGTATAGTACAGGATATCTCTTTGTAGGGTCCTGACCATATGTAGGTGGAGTATATACAAATGCGCGACGAAGGCTATTTGTCTGCTTCGACCAGAAGAGAACTTGCTGAACATTACCATGAGGCACATCACGTTCAGCATAGAAATCAGCATCATGAGCAGGAATCTCTATACCACTCTCCCAGCGACAAGAGCCAAAGTAGTTATTAGCCCCTGGGTCATTAAATACACCTCCATCTACTATATAGTGATAATAGTGAAATCCCTCATCCATAGGAGCAGCAGTGGTACCTGTCCACACACCATTCTCATCCTTTACTAGCTCAGTACCGCCCTTAGCGCCACCAAGGCCGAGAGTACAAACGACCGACTGAGCATTAGGAGCTACAACACGGAAACGACCATAGCCTTGTGAATTAACCATAGGATACTCTTGGCCAGGCTGATTCTTAGTAGAAGGCTTGAAATCCTCCTTAATCTCTTGTGCAAAAGCAGAGAGCGACAAGGCGCTGAGCAAAAGCACATTTGTAAAAAACTTGTTCATAATACGCTTTAGATTATTTGATGTTTATAACTGCATTATTTGAGTGCAATTGAATAATACATCGGCAAATGTAGTTTTTTAATAGTTATAAACAAATAAATACGGACATATAGAGTTTTTTTACCGACAAGTAGCACCTCTATATCGACAATCCTATTAACTCGACTCCCATATAGTCTCTAATTATCCAATTAGTAACCTCAAATAACAATCTTTTCAACTTTCCGAAAGGAAAAAATACATATATTTGCAAATCATTAACACTTACGTCGAAAGTCAATACACTAATATATCAAACAAATGAAAAAAATTGCCTTAGGCTTAATGTTCCTATGCTGCGCCTCTATAGCGTCGGCACAGAGTAAACTTTACCCTAACGAATTCGATTTACAAGATGTCAAATTGGGCGATGGCCCATTCCTACACGCACGTGAGGTAAATGTAAATGTTCTTAAACAATACGATGTAGACCGCCTATTGGCGCCATACCTCAAAACTGCAGGTCTACCTTCGGCAAAGAGTTTCGACAACTGGATTGGTCTAGACGGTCATGTTGGCGGTCATTACCTATCAGCCCTAGCTATACACTACGCCTCAACAGGCGACAAAGAGCTACTCTCTCGCATGGAGTATATGATAGCTCAAATGAAAAAGGCACAAGATGCAAACAAAGATGGCTACGTAGGTGGCGTAGATAAGGAGTGCTGGGCTCTCCTTAGAAAAGGCGACGTAACGGGCGTTGAGAGCCGTTGGGTACCTTGGTACAATATGCATAAGGTATATGCCGGTCTACGTGATGCATACGTATATACTGGCAACCGCACCGCTCTTGAGATGTTCTATGCACTCTGCGATTGGGGTATTAACCAGATAAAGAATCTCGACGAAGCCTCTATGGAGAGAATGCTAGGTACAGAGTTCGGCGGTATGGACGAAGTTTATGCCGATGCATACGACCTCTCTGGCGATAAGAGATACCTAAACGCTGCTATAAGATTCTCTCACAAATGGCTACTCGACCCTATGGCGGCTGGCAATGATATGCTCGATAACCGTCATGCCAACACACAGGTACCTAAGGTAGTAGGATATCAGAGAATAGCCGAGCTTTGTGAGCGCGCAGGTATGACAGAGGAGGCTAAGTACTACAAGCGTGCTGCCGATTTCTTCTGGTCGACTGTAGTAAACAATCGTAGTATCGCTATCGGTGGTAATAGCCGTCGTGAGCACTTCGCCGCAGCATCAGACTGCAATAGCTATATCGAAGACCGCGAAGGTCCTGAGTCTTGTAATACCAATAATATGCTTAAGCTAACTGAGGGACTTTTCCGTATGGAGCCTAAGCTGGAATTGGCCGACTTCTTCGAGCGTGCTACATATAACCATATTCTATCTACTCAGCACCCTGAGCATGGTGGATACGTATACTTCACATCAGCTCGCCCTGGTCACTATAGAGTATACTCACAACCTAACGAGGCTATGTGGTGCTGTGTAGGTACCGGTATGGAGAATCATGGTAAGTACTCACAGTTTATATATACCCATGAGGGCGACTCAGTTCTTAACGTCAACCTCTTTATCCCTTCGGAACTAAACTGGACTTGGAAGCCAAACTTCCGTCGCGGTTTCATGCCACCATTCCCAGGTAAGGGTCGCGGCTTCAAAAGACCAGAGCCTGTAACTATAAAACAAGAGACAAACTTCCCATACGAGGAGGGTACACGCATTACTATAGATGGTAACAAGAGATTTACTCTTAACATCAGAAAGCCACATTGGGCAGAGAAATTTACGATGAAGCTTAATGGTGAGACTATCACTCCTACTATCAATTCGTATGGCTACGCCTCTATAACACGCGATTGGAAGAAGGGCGACGTAGTGGAGGTATCACTCCCTATGGATATACATATCGAGGAGTTCCCTAACCTCCCAGAGTATATAGCTATAATGCGTGGCCCTATCGTTCTCGGCAAAAAGACAGGCACAAACGACCTAGCAGGATTAGTTGCCGATGACGGTCGTTGGAGTCATATTGCAGGCGGTAGCCTTATGCCTATTACAGAGACACCTGCCCTCATAGGCGAAAAGAGCGAGATACTTAAGGAGCTTAAGAATATTAAGGCAATAGATGGAAAACCTTTCCACTATACATATAAGGATATGGAGCTCGAGCCATTCTTCGGCATCCACGATTCTCGTTATATGTTCTACTGGCTTACAATGACACAAGAGCAGTGGAACGCTCGCCAAGAGGAGATAAAGAAGAAGGAGGCTGAGCAACTTCACCTCGACGCCATTACAGTAGATGCTGTAAACTTCGGCGAACAGCAGCCTGAGGTAGACCACCAGATGAAGGAGCAGAACTCTGAGAAGGGACTCTACCAAGGTCAGTCATACCGCCACGCCCTCAATGGTTGGTTCAGCGTAATCCTAGATACTAAGGGCAAAACAGAGCTAACTCTTCGCTGCAGATACTGGGGCAACGAGACGGGCAACAGAACATTCGACATCGTAGTAGACGATAAGGTTATTGCTACATGCAACAATGCTCATTTAACAGGCAAAAGCGAATTCACTGAGTGCGAGTATATCCTCCCAGCCGACCTTCTCAAGGGTAAGCAGAGAGTTACTATTATGTTCAAGGCTCACCAAGGACATTACGCTGGCGGTGTATACCATATCCGTCTCATAGAAACAGGCAAGTAATACAACAAATAATAATAATTTCACAAACAACAAGTAATGAATAAATTACACTTAGTACTAGCTTTAGCTGGTGGCTTGTTGTCTATTGGGTGTAACTCTAACACCTCAATATCAACAGACCCTTCAGCTGAGAAATTCGTACACAATAGTTATGGCAATCCTTATTTGCCTTTATGGGAACACCTCCCTGATGGTGAGCCAAGAGTATTCGAGGACCCAGACAAACCAGGAAGCTATAGAGCATATATCATCGGCTCGCACGACGTAAGATTTGATAGCTACTGTGGCGCTGATATCCGTATGTGGTCTGCCCCTGTTGAGGACCTCTCTAAGTGGCGCGACGAAGGTGCTATATTTACATATAATATAGAGAACCAATGGGATGTAATGTATGCTCCAGACCTCGTAGAGGTTAACCATCCTGATGGCAAGAGAGAGTACTACCTCTATCCTCATAGCCGCGGTAGAGCACGCGAGGCTATGGTTTGCAAGGGCGACCGTCCTGATGGTCCTTTCACCCCTATCAACCTCAATGCCGAGGGCACAGCAGTAGTAGAGGGTAGTATCCTTGGCTTCGACCCTTCTATCTTTGTAGAGCCTGTAACAGCAGAGAACGACTCAGATGCTACTATAGGCTTCCGAGCATACGGCTACTGGGGCTTCCAGCACTCATCTGCTGCTCAGCTCGACCCTAAGACTATGTATTCGGCTCGCCCTGGCACTGATATCAAGTGGACTATGCTCCCTGCTATCTTCCGCCACGGCAGAAACCAAGAGAAGCAAGAGGAGTATCCTTGCCTATTCGAGGGCGAAGACCCACACTCTTTCAACTTCTTCGAGGCATCTTCTATCAGACAGGTGGGTAATAAATATGTAGTTATCTACTCAGGTTTCTCTGGTAAGGAGTATGGTCTTGGCATGAGCAACTCTACCCTACGCTATGCTTATGGCGACACACCTCTCGGACCATGGAAGAATGGTGGCGTACTTGTCGACTCTCGTGCACCTGTTACAGGCAAGGATGGCAAGATTATCGAAACCAATGCAGCACATAATACTCATGGTAGTATCCAGCAGATAAATGGTCAGTGGTATGTATTCTATCACAGACCTCCTAGAGGCTTCGGTTATGCTCGCCAAGCTATGGTGGCTCCTATCAAGATAGAATATGACGAGAAGAGCGTAGCTGAGGGCGGTAAAGTTGTAATTACTGGTTACGACCCTTATACCGAGGATAACGTTTGGACAGCTAAGTCTGTAGATGGTAATGACTATACCGGCGCAGAGGTAACATCTGAGGGCTTCGCCATCTTTGGTCTCCCTCCATACCAATACTACTCTGCAGGTTATGCTTGCTTCTTCTCAGATAATAGCCTTCTCCAAGACTCTTGGGATATCTGGGATAACCACGCTGATGTAGCAGGTGTGAAGAATAACGATATTGTAGGCTTCAAGTACTTCGGCTTCGGTGGCGTCGATAAGGATACCCTTGGCGTTACTGCTTTCGAGGGTACTAAGGAGGGTAACAATACTCATATCCATATCTTCTTGACCTCAAGAACAGATAGCGAATTCAAGATTAACATTATGCTCGATAGCCCATGGGAAGATAAGGGTGGCAAACTCCTCTCTTCTCAAATAGTTACAGAAAAGAGTGGCGAATACCTCCAAATAGTAAATGGTTGCGAAGGCATATTTGATACTCTCGACAAGAAGCACGCTATCTACGTAGTGGCTGAGGGAGCTGAGGGTGAGAAGCTATTCGACCTCCACGGTATTGCATTTAGCAAGAACGACCTATTGGAGGGCGACTTCCGTCCAAAAGAGGCATTTGTTAATATCAATGACAGAAAGTACAATATGCCTGCATTCCCTATCCGCTCTACAAATGAGAATGGTATCTTAGGCTACGACCACTACGAGCTATCAGTACCAGAGGAATTCGAAGGCGCAAACTATGATTTCAAATCTCTCGATTCTGAAATTACTGTAACCTCAGAAACAGACGTAGAGAATAAGACTATCAATATCACATACACATACAAGGGTGTAAATAAGTATCTCAAAGTCTCTTTTGAGAATTAAAAAATAGAGAATCAAATAACAACTAGGTCGGCATTGCGCCTTATCGCGCTTTGTCGACCTTTTTCGTTACTTTGCAACTATTATCGCACATTATCGTAAAAGCCAAATACACTAACAGACAATTACAATGAAAATCAAGACAGCGATAGTTACTGGCGCTACATCTGGTATAGGTCGTGCAACGGCTCTCATGCTCGCCAGACTAGGATATAATATTGCTATAACAGGCCGACGCCTCCCTCTTCTCCAAGACCTATGCAAACAGATAGAGAAGACATCCGGAGTAGAGACATTTATCCTCAATTTCGATATCCGCGATAAGCACGAGGTATTCGATGCATATGATATATTGCCCAACTCATGGAAAAAACACCTAAAAGTATTGGTCAATAATGCGGGCTTGGCTCTTGGTGCCGACTCATTCGAACTTTGTAACGATAATGATTGGGACCAAATGATAGATACCAACATCAAGGGTCTATTATATATGTCACAACTAGCCGCTCAAACAATGAAGGAGAATGGTGAGGGGCATATCATAAATATATCTAGCGTCGCAGGTAAGCACGTATACTACGGTGGCAACGTATATTGCGCTACTAAGCATGCCGTAGATGCTATTACCCAAGGTTTGCGTATCGACCTCCTAAAATATGGTATCAAGGTGTCGTCTATCGCACCTGGTATGGTAAATACAGAATTCTCTACCGTAAGATATCACGGCGATGTCGAAAAGGCTAATAAGGTTTATGAAGGGGTAAAGCCTCTATCTGCAGACGATATTGCCTCTGCTATTGAGTTCATAGTTACTCGCCCCGACCATGTCTGCATAAACGACATGCTTATTATGCCTACTCAACAGGCTTTGCCTTATTATGTCGACCGTAATATCTAATTTCAATAGTGAACAACCAAGCAAAGCATATACTCTTCGACCTCGACCATACTCTCTGGGATTTTACCGCTAATAGCGATGCCACTATGAGAGTAGTATGGGAGAAATACAATCTTGCCGATTGGTTCGAGTCATACGAACATTTCCACAAGATTTACGACATGCACAACTCTATACTCTGGAATCAGTATGGTATTGGCATGGTAAGCAAAGAGCAACTTAAAGTAGCTCGTTTTTGGAGACCGCTTGAGGGGGCCGGACTAAACGATTGGAAACTTAGCAAGGAGATGTCCGACTTCTACCTAGAGGATACCACAGTGCGTCTTAATAAAGTAATGCCCGGAGCCTTAGAGACGTTAGCCCAACTTCAAGAGAAGGGCTACCGCCAGCACATAGTCACCAATGGCTTCAAGGAGGTACAGTACAAAAAAATAGCCAATAGTGGCATAGGAAAATATATCGACAAGATATTTATCTCCGAAGAGGTAGGCGTCATGAAGCCTCGTAAGGGTTTCTTCGATATTGTAATGAAGGAGATAAACGCCTCTCCAGAGGAGTGCATTATGGTGGGCGATAGTCCCGATAACGATATTATAGGTGCCAAAAACTATGGCATCAGGACATTCTTCTACAACTCGCGCAACTGCCTAGCCGAGGGTATGGACACCGAGACCATAGATTCCTTGCCAGATCTCATAAAAGTGCTGTAACTCTTGTTCAGCACTTTTTTACTACATCTACTACATGAGAGCCGGCACCTACTACCTCCGGCCTTGCAGACATCTGGATCTGATATTTAATGAAGAGCTCAAAATTCTCATCTGTCATATAATTAAGCTGAGTACGCATGAAATCTGCTGCCCCTTCTGGCGAAAATATCATCTGCCTCTCTAACCCTACCTTGCCATTAAGCCTATCAATATCCTCTATTCGCACATAGTCATACAACTCCCCCTCTGGAGTACGCACGTGAAAATTCTCATCCACAAAACCATTCTCCATCAACTTGGCCATACGATTCTCCGCAAAACAATAGGTCAGAATGCTATAGTCATTCATCAAATAGGCCACCAATACCAATCCGCCCCTCTTCGCAACTCGTTTAGCCTCAGATAGAGCCTTGACCTTATCCTCCTCTAATGGTAAATGGTATAGCGGACCAAAAAGAATTACCATATCATAGGTCTCATCAGAAATAAACGACAAATCTCTAGCATCTCCCTTCCTAACCCTTACATCAGGGTCATTCTTGCGCATCACATCTATATTGTGTTGTACTAGCTCTACAGCCTCAATATCATACCCCTCATTCTTCAACTCTATTGTATACCTACCAGTACCTGCCCCTACATCCAATATCTTAATATCAGATTTATTACCTAAACTATTAAGATACTGTCGTATATAATGCATCGACACCTGAAATTCCACTATTCCATGTCGACGCTGAAGTCTTAGATCCTCTTTATGCTTATTATAATGCCTTTCTATTAATGAGAGCATAGTACTATATATCTATATTTCGCTACAAAATTAGTCATTTAACCCAAATGATATTATCTTTGTGATAGAATAGAGTATCATTACATAATGAATAGGATAATATCAAGAGTTACTTATGGCCTCGTTACCATATTAACTTTATGCACTACATACACTACACCTATTTCTGCACAAAGCAGAAAAACTCTCTCCAAAGTCATCATCGACCCTGGTCACGGTGGTAAGGACTCAGGTGCCCCAGGCAAAAAAGTTCTCGAAAAGGATATCGTTCTAGATGTCGCTAAGCGCCTAGGCAAACTTATCAATGATAGCATACCTAGCGTGCAAACTATCTTCACACGCGATAAGGATGTCTTTATCCCTCTCGACGAACGCGCCAATATAGCAAATCGTAGTGGCGCCGACCTCTTTATATCTATCCACGCCAATGCCTCTACTGACCATAATATTGCTGGTGCAGAGACATACGTCCTAGGTCTTCACCGCTCAAAAGATAACCTCGAGGTAGCCCAGAAGGAGAACTCCGTAATCGTCATGGAGGATAACTACAATAGCAAATACGAGGGCTTCGACCCTAACGACCCTGAATCTTATATCATTTTCGAACTAATGCAGAATAGATATCTCGACCATAGCATCATGATGGCTATATCTGCACAGGGCGAGATGACACAGCTCCAACGTGAAGACCGCGGCGTCAGACAGGCTGGGTTCCTTGTCCTTCGAGAGACATCCATGCCTAGCGTATTGGTTGAGCTAGGTTATATAAGCAATCCTAATGAAGAAAAATATCTATCTTCTGACAAAGGAAAGCAAGATTTGGCATTATCTTTGTATAAAGCATTTAAGAGTTACAAGGAGAGATACGACGGAAGTAATGACGTCCAAATCGTCAGAAACGAACCTGTAAAGACAGACGAGAACAAAGGTCTCTGCTATAGAGTACAGGTGTGCACCGTATCAGACCCTAAAAAGGTAAAGATTAACAATAAGTATGGTAGTGTAAAAATCATTACCGAAGGTACTAAACACAAAGTTACCATTGGATACGAACAGACATATGACGATGCTCAGGCATTGCTAGAGAAAATAAAAACCGAATACCCTGATGCGTTTATCATCGCTTTCTTCGATGGCGAAAAGATAAGCGTAAGACAGGCAAAAAAGAAAGAGATAAAAAAATGAATAAAAGAAATATCAAAATAGGCATGTTTGCCCTAGCCGCAATACTAATACTTGTATTCGGCATCAACTACCTCAAAGGCGAAGACTTGCTATATAGGGGTAAGAAAATATATGCTCTATACGAAAATGTAGATGGGCTTTCAGAGGCATGCCCTATTACCTATGGCGGCTTCAAAATAGGTGGCGTACGTGGTATAGACCTTATTAAGAATCCTAATGGTAATGGCAACGTCTTCTGCGTTACATTCGCTATCGAGGCGGATATTGATATTCCTTCCGACTCTCGTGCTCTCATTTGCAGTACAGATATCCTAGGTGGTAAGGGTGTCCAACTCCAACTTGGTACCTCAGATGTCTTGACAGAGTCTGGCGATACCATAAACGCAGGTATCCTTACCGGTTTGGTGGAGCAGCTTATGCCTGTTAAGGATAAGGCAGAGTCTCTCATGGACCATACAGACGAGGCTATTGTCCACATCCTACAGGGCGATAATGGCAAGAAACTCGACCAAGCCATTACATCTATGGCCAGGACTATGCAGAATTTCGAGATACTTAGCGCCAACCTATCTAAGCTTACTACCAATAACGGAGGTCTCAATGGGCTAATCAATAATCTCAATATTCTGTCAGCAACACTTAGTCAGCAAAACCAACGCATAGATAGTATCATGGGCAACATTAATAAGCTTACCGATGCCCTAGCCAATACAGGTGTCGATACTACCATGACTAACCTTAAATCTATCTCAGCATCTCTCAACGAGATTGCCTCTCAGATCAACTCTAGCAATGGCACACTAGGTAAGGTCATCAAAGATGAACAGATGTATAACGATATAGACGCTACTATCAATAGCCTAAATGCTCTCCTTATAGACATAAAAGAAAACCCTACTAGATATATTAACGTGTCGGTATTCGGCAAAAAATAACCCATAATATGACTACAAAAACTTTACTACTACCAATAATTCTTATTATTGGCTCAATCATTACACTCTCTTCTTGCCGTAGCTCTTATAGATTTGATACTCTCAAACCTGCCCCATATACCCTCCCTAAAAGTGTCGACACAATACTAATAGCAAATTGTGTTCCATCTACTATATGGTCAGATACCTCAAAATTCGACAAGAAACTAGCAAATGATATAGTAAACAGCGAAAAACATCTGCCAAAGATGCTATGCACCATGGCATCTACCACTATATCTCAAGATATGTACCTCTATAGCAAGATATTTACTAGATCTATCAGCCTTAGCAATCTTTGCGAACTAGCTGACACCATCTGTAGCACAAACAATTGTGATGCTATATTGGCATTGAGAGATTTAGAATACAAAGTAGAATGCGACACTACTATAGTATCAAATACATTAAACGAAACACATTTCTACGTCGAATATAAGGCTCAATGGTGCATGGTATTCCCTAATGGTATATATAAAGACCTCGATATAATCGCTGATACCACTGCTTTTAACGACCTACATCTATTTCTAAAAAATGGAGAGGTTGTTATGAATGAATACTATGATAATAACATTGTATCTCAAGTTAACCCTATGCGATACGCATATCTCGCATCAGAGGATATAGCTGATAACCTATCAGCCCAACTTACCCCAGCATGGGAAACTAAGGAACGTACCCTCTTCTATACCCCATGCTTCAATTTTCAATCCTCTTTAGAGGCTATCAAAAATAACGATTGGGAGAAGGCTCGAGCTACCCTATACTCAATATACGAAAAAGATAGAACTCGCAACAAAATACGAGCCGCACTAGACCTCTCTCTCTCTTTCGAACGGGAAGATAATATCAAAGCCGCCCTTATTTGGTGCTTCAAGGCTCAAGATCTAATAAAGAACAACAAGAGTACTATGGGTGAATACGCCAAAGATCTCTCCGCTTCACTCGAGAAAAGATTGGCAGAATTAAAGAAACTCGATAAACAGATGCAAAGAAAATAATGCTAGTTGCCCTTACAAGTTATATCATCCTAGTATTCGTAGTCGCTTGGGCTACAACACGAAAGGCTAAAAGTGGCGCTTTCTTTACGGGCGACCACTCGTCTCCATGGTTCGTAGTCGCTTTTGGTATGATTGGCGCCTCTATATCAGGCGTTACCTTCGTATCTGTACCCGGCGAAGTGGCTACTAATGGTTGGCATTACTTGCAGTTCGTCTTGGGCAACTTAGTAGGATACCAAATAATAGCATTCATACTCATTCCTCTCTACTATCGCCGTCAATTCATAAGCATATATAGCTATCTCGGCGAACGCTTTGGCGACATATCTCACAAAACAGGTGCAATATTCTTCATCTGCTCACAACTACTAGGGGCTGGTCTTCGCTTCTATCTTGCTCTTAATGTCCTTCAAGTAGTAGTTTTTCACAATATGGGAGTGCCTCTATGGGCAGAGGCTATAGTGGCTATATTCATCGTTTGGCTTTACATAAGAAAAGTTGGTATAAAAGCAGTGGTTTGGACAGATACGCTGCAAACTTTATGTCTTCTTGTAGCGGTTTTTGCCACCATCGGAAGTATATTTTTTACGATGAACCTTAATGCAGACGATATATACAAGCTAATCACAACACACCATACCTTCTCTCTTTTAGATACCGATTGGCAATCTGCATCTTTCCTCCCTAAACATTTTCTCTCTGGCGTGGCTATCGTGGTGGTGATGAACGGACTCGACCAAAATATCATGCAAAAGAGTCTCACTTGCAAAAACAAACGCGACGCGCAGATGAATCTCGTCGTTTTCTCCATAGCTTTCGTAGCTTGTACCATAGTATTCCTCACCCTAGGCACAGCCCTAGTAGCATACTCAGAATACTTAGGCATCAACCTACCTAGCTCAACAGACGACATATACCCTATAATAGCCCAAAACTACCTACCTCCTTTCATAGGCATCTGCTTCGTCCTCGGCATAGTAGCAGCCGCGCTATCAAGTACCGACTCGTCCCTCACCGCCCTCACCACTGTATGGTGCGTTGACATCCTTAATACCGACGTCATATCAGGCAACAAGAAAGCCGAAAAAACAAAACAGATTACCACCATAGGCTTCGCCATCGCCCTGATAATAGTAGTCCTAGCAGCCGACATCATAAACGACCGCTCCGTAGTATCAGCCATATTCACCCTCGCGGGCTACACATACGGACCACTACTAGGCCTCTTCGTCTTCGGCATGACCAACCAACACGCCATAAAAGAAAAATACGTCCCAATAGTATGCCTATCAGCCCCAACCCTCACATACCTATTCAACCTAGCCTCCCCATACCTCCTATGCGGCTACAAAATGGGCTTCGAACTAATAATCCTCAACGCCACCCTAACCTACCTAGGCCTATGGCTAATCAAAAAGAAATAGCCCAAAACCATCTCACCCTCTACCCTCTACTACCCCACACCTCTACCCCCCCTAGCTTCTCTAGAACAACTAGAACAACTAGAATAACTATAATATCTAGCGCCACTAGAAAAACTAGCGCCACCTCTATACTCTCACCTCACTCATCGAAGGTTCCAATAATCGTTTAGCCACTAATGCCTGCCATAGCTTATTTCTTTACAGTTAAATACTTCTGTCGCCTATCATTAGGAGTCTCTGGAATGGTCATTGACAAAAGCCCAGCACTTATCAACATAGTTATGTATGTATGTTTATTTTTGGAATGCACTGATAACCCTATATGTTCGAGTATTTCTGTTGCCGATTTAGGCGTTGTGCAGAATGCCAAAACAGCCTTTTGCTTATCGTTTAGTTC
>JAUNDI010000024.1:34975-36305 GCA_030526155.1 Bacteroidia bacterium | reverse complement strand
AGCAACCTATATTCAATAAAATAGGTAGCATAGCTGAACTTGCCAATATGACAGCTGAAGAGATATCGAAATACCATGTAAATATTGATACGGTAAGAACGGCTAGGTGCGTCATGCGTTATGAACGCGAGGAGGGACGTGCAGAAGGAATTGAGATAGGTATGCAACGGGGCATAGCCAAAGGAAGAGAAGAAGGAAGAGCAGAAGGTAGAGAGGAAGGTAGAGCAGAAGGTGAAAGACACCAGCAGATACAAATTGCTAAAAACCTTAAGGGGCTCAATATGTCTATATCTCAAATAGTTATGGCTACAGGGCTATCGGAAGAGGAGATTAGTAAGTTGTAGAAATATTATTATACTATTGGTTTAATAATTTGACCCTATATATTATGGAGAAGAAGCAAAACTGTGATCATTGCTCGTTGAGACGTAGGTATGATGAGAAGCCTAAGTCGTTATTGGGGCGTTTTTGGCGTTGGCATATCAACTTTTGTCCTGGTTGGAGGGAATATTTTGAGACTTTGAGTGAAGAGGAGAAGGAGAGTATACGTAGGCGGTACGACATAAAACAATGAAATAAGAAATGGTCACCATCAAAAAGAGGGTGACCATGTTTATTCCAATATTGTTTGACCTATACGCCCAAAATTACTCCTTATTCCATATTTCCCAAGCGCGGATGGCTTGAAGGTGAAGCATCTCTAGTCCGTTTTTTGTAGCGGCGCCATGTTCGGCTGCTTTTTGGAGGAAGAGTGTGACGTCGGGGTTATAGACGAGGTCGAATGCTAGGTGATCTGGCGTCACGCATTCGTATGGTATTGCTGGACACTCATCGACATGAGGATGCATACCTACAGGAGAGCAGTTGACGATAACCTTGTATTCGTTCATTACCTCGGGTGTTATCTCCTCGTATGTAATTATACCTTCGCGCTTAGAGCGAGAGACGAAGAGAGGTTCTATCCCATTTTTGCGAAGCATATATAGGACAGCCTTAGAGGCGCCTCCCGTTCCGAGGATAAGTGCCTTTTTATGGATATCCTTTTTGATTAATGGCTTGATAGACTCCCAGAATCCGAAGATATCGCTATTGAAGCCAGTGAGGGTGCGCTTACCATTAGCATCCTTTGAGACGCGTACAACATTTACTGCACCTACCTCGGCAGCCTCAGGGTCGATAGCATCGAGGAGAGGCATGACCTGCTGTTTGTATGGGATAGTAACATTGAAGCCACGAGTCTCGGGGTGTTGATCTAGGGTACCCATGAGGTCGTCAATAGATGGGATTTCGAGCATAAGATACTTAGCATCGATACCCTCGCGAGCGAACT
>JAUNDI010000024.1:0-34965 GCA_030526155.1 Bacteroidia bacterium | reverse complement strand
GAAAGAGTGTCCGATAGGACACCCAACCAAACCGTATGTAGTCATATATGTCTAAAATGGATTTTTTCTATCAATGGTATTATATGGTGCCGCATCCATCATCTTTTGGAAATCAGGGTCGGAAAGCGCATCCCAGAATATCTCGAAGTACTCTGCGACAGTAGATTTGAAGACCTCGAAATTATGGTTGTTATCCTTTCCAATGATATGAAGAAGGAAACATTTAGTAATGATGATATAAGGCAGATGGGTATAGCTGAACTTATTGGAAACATCCTCTAGCATAGTATATGCGTCTACAAGTTCGAGCGAATCATCGTTATCCGCTATTTTGTATAATATTTTGGCACACTCTAGCCAGCCGCACATAGGAGCCTCGTCGTAGTTAATACCTGTGAGTAGCGGAGGTATACACTCATCGTATTCGCCCTTACGTTCGAGGATAGCTGCCTTCATATAGTACAAAGTGGAGTTCTTATCCTCCATTTCTATAGCTCTATCTATGAACTTTAGGCCCTTATCGTGCTCGCCCAAGATAGAGTAAGTATCGGCAAGTTGGAGCAGAGCGTGAGACTCTTCGAAATGGTGCTCTAGGAGAATGTGGTAAACCTCCTTAGCGAGAGCGAGAATATCGCATATGTTTTTATCCTCAGGGATTGTCATACCGATATTACCATCTGCACCATTTTGCTCCTCGTATTCAAATACAGCCCACATATGGAGGCAATCGGCGAGGAGTTGGTATACCGATACGTCGAATTCTGGCGTGTTTTTAGCTAGAGAGATGTATAAAGTGTATTTCTCTATAGCGAGATCATATTTACCCTCGGTGAGAAGTAGGTTGCCGTAATTGACGTATGCGAAATTGTAGTCGGGATTAAGAGCTATAGCATTTTTGAAAGCTGTCTCGGCCTTATCAAAATAACCGCAACGGGTACATAATAGAGCATAATTGTACCATGCAGAATCGTAGTAAGGATCTTGCTTAAGTATTTTGAGGTAGATCTCCATACTCTCATCTAGCTTATCGCACTTATCCTTAGCATAAGCCAATTCGAATAGCATATCAGGGTCGTCTGGTTTTTTAGCGAAATAGAGCTTCGCGTATTTAGGGACGTGTTTCCACAGCTCTAGATCATCGCGATTAAGTCGAGAGGCAACCATTAGAAGAGTTTCGCAGTAGTTCTCTGGGTCTGTTTCGCATTCGATAGCCTTATCGTAACATTCGATACCCTTGTTATAATCGCCATCCTGCATATGGAGATCGCCCCAAGCGATATGGAGATCGGGATTTTTCTGTTCGATAGGTGTCACATAACGAAGGATTTCCAGAGCCTCTTCCAGTCGGTCGTACTCGATAAGAATAATTGAGCGTTGGATGAGTAATCCTGTTGCTGATTTGTGGAGAGAAGTAGCATAATCTGAAATTGCAAGAGCTTCATCTCTACGATCGTGGTTCAATAGGTAGTCGATTAAATCCTCAGCAACGTTAGTGTCCAAGTATTGGCGGTTACCTTCTGAAAATGATTGAGCGAGTGCTTCAAATGTTTTGTTTTTCAAATCTCGTGGCATTTTACTTGAGTTTTGTAAAAACCTATAGTACTAGACACGAAGCCTAGCACTATAGGGGTATTGTTAATAAAAAAATGAATTAGCGGTTTTAACGTAATTCAGCGCCGAGTTCCTTTTGGAATACGGAGATGAGCTGTTGCATGATGTGGTCGACCTGCTTATCGTTCATAGTCTTTGTCTCATCTTGGAGAACAAAAGATACGGCGTAAGACTTTTTACCCTCTGGGAGATTCTTACCCTCGTATACGTCGAATAGAGATACGCTACGGAGGAGTTTCTTCTCTGTACGAAGAGCGAGTTGCTCGATTTGCGAGTATGTCACGCTCTTGTCAATGAGGAGAGCAAGGTCGCGCTTAACCTCAGGGAACTTAGGAATCTCTACGAAACGTATAGGAGCGTTCTTTTGGCGCTGCATAATTGTCTTGTAGACCTTATCCATATTAACCTCTGCGTAGAATACAGGCTTATCGAGGTCGAACTTAGAAGCGAGAGCATTCTTGAGCTTACCGTAAGTAGCGATAGCCTTCTTGCCATCTAGAATCTGTATACCCTCAGAGAATATGTCATTCTCGATAGCCTGCTCGGTATAAGACTTAACATCTAGGCCAAGACGGAGGAGAAGGTTGAGGAGGGTAGACTTAAGGTCGAAGAAAGTCAATGGTTCAGCCGCTGTAATCCAATTAGGCTGCTGACGGAGACCAGTCATGAGTATTGAGAGATGCCACTCCTCGAGGTAGCTACGTTGAAGACCGCGGTCGGCCTCAGCAGATTGGAGGTTATGAACGGCACCGAACTCGAACATCTTAAGGTCGGCATTCTTACGATTGCTATTATGCTGAGCAGACTCTAGAGCTCCGAAGAGGAGAGTCTGGCGTAGAGCATTTAGATCTGCGCTAAGTGGATTAGCGAGAACGATAGTCTTTGATGAGTCGAAAGCATCAGAGTTCTCGAAATAAGAGGCATGAGTAAGTGTATTATTCATTATTTCGTGGAAACCCTGACCAGCGAGTTGTGCTGCTACTGCTGCCTCTACAGCGTGACGCTCAGGTTTATCGGCGTAAACGAGTGTAGAGTGAACAGCTGAAGGAGTCTCGACATTATTATATCCGTATATACGGAGGATATCCTCGATAACGTCAGCCTCGCGAGTAACATCTACGCGGTAAGGAGGTACACGGAGGTCGAGTTCATCGCCACGATCGGCAACTACCTCTATCTCGAGACCCTTGAGAATCTTTTGGATTGTCTCCTCAGATATCTCCTTACCGATAAGACTCATACAACGCTTACGGCTAAGGGTAACATTGAAATGTTCAACTGGAGTAGGGTAGATATCTACGATCTCTGAAGCTATTTCACCACCTGCAACCTCTACTACGAGTTGTGCTGCACGCTTAAGAGCATATATTACATTGTTAGGATCTGTACCACGCTCGAAACGGAAGCTAGCGTCGGTGCTGAGCTGGTGACGGCGAGCTGTTTTACGAACAGATACTGGGTTGAACCATGCAGACTCGATGAATACGTCGGTAGTAGTGTTCTTCACGCCACTTTGGAGACCGCCAAATACGCCGGCGATACACATAGGCTCCTCGGCATTACATACCATGAGGTCGTCTTGATGGAGAGTACGCTCCTTCTCGTCGAGAGTAACGAACTTGGTACCAGCAAGACCGCTCTTAATGTGAATCTCGTTACCCTTGATATCATTGATATCGAAAGCGTGGAGAGGCTGACCGAGAGCGAATAGTATATAGTTTGTTACGTCGACAATATTATTAATAGGTGTAAGGCCAATGCTCTTGAGAGCCTTTTGGAGCCACTCAGGAGATTCCTTCACGGTAACGCCACTTACGGTAACGCCAGCGTAGCGACCGCAAGCCTCAGGGTTCTCAACTACAACCTTGATAGGCTTAGAGTTGTTAGCTACCTTGAAGTCGTCCACTGAAGGGCGAGACAACTTAATATTATCATTCTCTACGCCATAAGCAGCTGCGAGGTCGCGAGCTACGCCATAATGAGAAGCGGCGTCGGCGCGGTTAGGAGTAATATCTACTACTATCATAGTATCGTTCTCGAGGCCATAGTATTCGGCAGCTGGCATACCTACAGGGGTATCCTCTGGGAGAACGATGATACCATCATGAGAAGTTCCTACACCTATCTCGTCCTCGGCGCATATCATACCATTAGAAGGTACACCGCGGAGTTTAGAAGGCTTGATGACGAATTCCTTATCGCCATCGTAGAGTACGGTACCGCAAGTAGCGACGATTACCTTCTGGCCAGCTGCAACATTTGCTGCGCCACATACGATGCCTAGAGGCTCTGGACCGCCAACGTCAACTGTAGTAATATGAAGGTGATCTGAGTTAGGGTGCATTTCGCAGGTAAGCACTTTACCGACAACGAGACCTTTGAGTCCGCCCTTTATGCTTTGAGTCTCCTCTACGCTATCTACTTCGAGGCCGATGCTAGTAAGTTTTTCAGCAACCTCCTCAGCAGATACTGTGAGGTTGATGTATTTCTTTAGCCAATTGTAGGAAATATTCATTGTTTTGTTATTGTTTTCTTTTTAGCCGTGCAAAGATATGAAAAGCGCCTTAAATATCCTAATGAAGAGATAATTTAGAATTGACATATGAGAGAGATTAGAGAATAATTATCATCAATTATCATTTTTCATTTATTGCGTGTGTCGTAATTTTGCTAAATTCGAGTGAGGTAACAAAAAAATAACTACCTTCGCAAAAAATAACACAAAATTCTATGTATATGAGAAACACAACCAGTCAGCGCTATATAAATCCAATGACGGATTTTGGCTTTAAGAAGATCTTTGGTGAGAAGGATATAATGATTGCCTTCTTGACCGATTTACTAAACCCGGAATCGCCGATTGAGGATATAGAGTTTTTGGATAAAGATATAGTGGCAGAATCATTTGAGATGCGTGGCGTAATATACGACCTCAGATGTCGCACTGCCGATGGTGCAGAGTTTATCGTGGAGATGCAGAATAGGTATCAGTCAAATTTTAACGACCGTATCGTATTCTATCTCTCAAGATCATTCTCTACGCAAGAACGTAAAGGTGACCATGATTGGAATTACGAACTTTGTCCCGTTTACGGAATATTCTTTTTAAATTTCCGTATGAACGGATTACAACAGCGAGCTAGGCGTACTATCCAGCTTCAAGTGGTAGAGACAGGCGAGGTATTTTCCACGAAACTGAAGGCCTTTACATTCGAGTTAGCCGACTTTAAGGGCAAGCCCCTAGAGTACCCTAAAGAAAAATTAGACTATTGGTTTTATAATTTAGCTAATATGGAGACCATGACAACAAATTTACCCTTCCAGAATGAGCAACCTATATTCAACAAAATAGGTAGCATAGCTGAACTTGCCAATATGACAGCTGAGGAGATCTCAAAATATCATGTGAATATTGATACTGTGCGTACGGCTAGGTGCGTCATGCGTTATGAACGCGAGGAGGGACGTGCTGAAGGACGTGCTGAGGGAATGACCGAGGGTATTGAAATTGGAATGCAACGGGGTGTAGCCAAAGGTAGAGAAGAGGGTAAAGCAGAAGGTAGAGCTGAAGGAGAAAGACTTAAGCAGATACAAATTGCTAAAAATCTTAAGGGGCTCAATATGTCTATATCTCAAATTGTTTTGGCTACAGGGTTGTCGGAAGAGGAGATTAGTGCGTTATAGAATGATATTATAAATACAAAGAGCTATCCTGGTGATGAATAGCTCTTTGGGGTGTGATTGTTATCACTCAAGTTTTGTGTAATGGACAAAAGATTGCTTTTGAATACTCTTTTGTTTTTTCTTTATGATGCGAGTTTTACCTCTGTTTCAGTTTCTGCTGATACTGATGGTGTCTCCTCCTTGTTAACTGTTACTGTGTCGCAGTCGATAGCGAGTGATGTGTTTTGCTTGTTGTAAGACTTTAATTTATCTGCAGCGCTGAATACGAAAGCTAGTGCGATGACAGCGCAAATAACAAATGTTACCATGTTGTTCGTTATTGTTTTGTTTGACGATGCAAAGTTGAGGTATTCTTTGGGGAAGATGAAACGATGGTAATAGTTTATTTCGATAACTGCAATCGGTGAATATTTATAACGTTTCATTATATCTGCTATCGAATTTTTCTATAACAAAAGATTGTTGTTATCGTATGTATGTAGCAAATTTGCGCCCGAAAAGAAAAAACAATAGAACAATAAACAATAACACGATGTGGTTTTCTAATCTTTGGTTAAATCCAGGTGTAGCGCACAGTGTTTTGCTAGTGGCAGCGGTCATAGCAGGCGGATTTGCGCTCAGTCGTATCAAGATCGGTGGGGTATCCTTGGGAGTGACATGGATACTATTTGTGGGAATCTTTGCGAGTCATTTTGGCTTGGTATTGGATCCTGTGACATCACACTTTGTGAAAGAGTTTGGCTTGATACTTTTCATTTACAGTATTGGTCTTCAGGTAGGACCTAGTTTCTTCTCGTCATTTAGGAAGGGCGGCGTTTCGCTAAATATGTTGGCGGCTTCGTTGGTATTCCTAGGAGCGATAATTGCATATCTGATACACGTAGTGACAGGAGAGGACCTATATGCTATGATAGGTGTACTTTATGGAGCAGTAACAAATACACCAGGTTTGGGTGCTGCACAGCAGACATACTCTGATATTCATAATGGAGCATCTAACTCGATTTTTGCACAAGGCTATGCAGTAGCTTATCCATTAGGTGTTATTGGTATTATCTTGTCGATTATTTTGACCAAAGTTATCTTCAGAATTAATTTGAAGAATGAGCATTCGGCAGATAATGATAATGATGATAGTGAGCAGATTAAGGCTGTTACATTGGAGGTTACCAATGATGCTGTAAGCGGACACACCATGCAAGAGATACAGAAGATGACAGGCAGAGATATTGTTGCCACACGTCTTCAGCACTCTGGTACAAAAGAGATAGAGTTGGTAAAGGCAGAGACGAAGATACACTTAGGCGATAAGATCTTTGTTGTAGCTAAGCCAGCAGATATTGAGGTGTTCTCGATGATATTGGGACATGTACTTGAGGATGTAGATCAAAAGCATTGGGATGAAGAGGCTAAGGGAGAGTTGATCTCTGAGAGAATAGTTGTTACCAATGGCAAAATGGAGGGTAAGAGACTTGGTGATTTGAAGCCAAGAGAGAACTTCCATGTGAACATTACACGAGTAAAGCGTGCGGGTGTAGAGCTTATAGCAGCTCCATCATTGGCGTTGCAGCAAGGTGACCGCGTAACAATAGTAGGTTCGCGTGAGGATGTAAAGAAGATATCAGAGTTGTTGGGTAATTCAGTAAAGCGCCTTGAGCATCCAGCACTATTTAGTATCTTCCTTGGTATTGCTTTGGGTGTATTATTAGGTAGTGTACCTATCTTCTTCCCAGGTATGCCGGTACCAGTTAAGTTGGGCTTAGCGGGAGGTCCGCTTATTGTTTCGATATTACTTAGCTGTTATGGTCCTAAGTTGCACATTATCACATATACCACAGCCTCGGCGAAGCTATTGATGAGAGAGATAGGTATTTCGCTCTTTATGGCGGCAGTAGGTCTTGGTGCAGGTAATGGTTTTGTGGATACAGTTATAAACGGTGGTTATATGTGGGTGTTGTATGGCTTTATAATAACCTTCTTGCCATGTATAATTATTGCAATATTGGCACGTGTCGCATTTAAGTGTAACTACTTTACGATAGCAGGTTTGATATCTGGTGCTACTACAGATCCACCAGCATTGGCATATTCTAACAGCATTTGCGGAAATGACCAAGCTTCGGTAGCGTACTCGACAGTATATCCGCTTACTATGTTCTTGCGAGTATTGGTTGCGCAGTTGTTAGTTTTGATGGCTCTATAAACCTAATAGGTTATGGAACTACGACAATTAAAGTATTTTGTCAAGGTTGCTGAACTGAAGAGTTTTAGTGAGGCGTCGAGAGTTCTAAATGTTACCCAAAGTACCCTCTCACAGCAGATTCGTCAGCTTGAGGGGGAACTTGGTGTAGAGTTGCTGATACGAAATTCTCATCATGTAAGGTTAAGTGACGTTGGTGCTGCATTTTTGCCACAAGCAGAGAAGACTATCTCGGCAGCTAAGACATGTCTTGATAAGGTACGAGATGTACAGCAGCTAGGTAGTGGTGAGTTGAATTTGGGTTCTACATACTCTTTTCTACCACTATTGAAAGAGACGGTACTCATGTTCATGAAGCAGTATCCAGGGGTGAAGGTTAATATTAGTTGTCATTCCATGGCTACACTAATGAATATGCTACATGAGGAGCGCATAGATATGGCATTGAGCTATAAGCCATCTATGGTTGACCAAGATATAGATTCGCATATTCTGTTTGATAATAGACTTGCGGTATTAGTATCTGATACTCATCCATTGGCTAAGAGAGATTCGATACGACTTTCGGAGTTGGAGCGATATCCCTTTGCCCTTCCAGCCAAGGGCCTACAGGCAAGAAATAGCTTTGATAGGATTATTGATGGGTGTGACTATAGATTTGATGTACGCCTAGAGATAAATGAGGTGAACTTACTTATAGATATTGTGAGATCTTCGGGACAGTTGGTAACTGTATTGAGTGAGGCAGCGCTAGTGAGGACCTCGGGTATTAAGGCTATAACACTTGACCAACAAGGCACACAGATGGAGGGCTCATTCCATGTATTGAAAAATGGGTATATGAAGACCGCCACTAAAGAGTTTCTCAGGTTGTTGTGCGAGAATATGTCGTACGGATTGGCATTGATGAATTTGCTATAACATAATATTATATAGTCTGATAGAAGATATTTCAGTACTTAACGCGATATTAGTTATTTATATAACAAAGGCCCAGGAGATAATCTTGGGCCTTTCTATTTGATGACGATAGATGCTATTGATTTATTTAATACCACGAGCCTCGCAAATCTTTTCGTAGGCCTCTTGGATTTTTACGAAACGCTTCTGAGCGTCCTCTTGAGCCTCTTTGCTAAGGTTGGCAAGCATATCTGGGTGGAATTTCTTGACAAGTGTACGATATGCACGTTTGACCTCCTCGTTTGTAGCAGAAGGAGATATGCCAAGAATTTCGTATGAGGTATTGATATTAGATTGGTATGATTGACCATTATATCCGTATGAATTATTGCCGTACATCATACGGATAGTCTCGAGGTCGCGGCGGCTAAGACCAATATACTCGGTAATACGGACTAGCATCTGCCACTCCTCGGCAGTCATTGTGCCATCTGCCATAGCGATACCATAGAGGATGCTGAGGATGTTGCACTTAGAAGTCTCGTCGAGCGAGTGGTTGATAACCTGTGTGACCTCGTAGAAGTTGATATTATTTTTGAGCAACTCACGCAGTTGGAGTAGAGCGCGAGGTGCTTGAGTATCGCCGAGTATACGATATAGGTGAGGACGGACGAATTCGAGTTCGACCTTACGCGGATGACCATCCGCCTTCATCATATAAGCTATGAGCGAGAGGAGAGACGTTTGGAAGTCGTACCTTATATTACTCCAGTCGGTTCTACTATAGTTAGGTTGATTTTTGTTGAAGTATTTAAAGATGACCTCCATCCACAACCGGAATAGAGCGAATAAGCATAATATGAATAAGAGAGAAAGCATCTGTTATTTAGATATTAATGATGAGTGAATAGATAAAATAGTATCTAAGATAGGAGTGCGGTCGTCTGTTGAAAGAACCACGTCGGCATACTTTATTAATTCCTCTTGAGGAAGCTGTTTGCTAAGGCGCGCCAAGACCTGTTCGCGTGAAGAGTTATCGCGAATTATGGTACGTTGGATACGAGATTCAGTGTCGAGATTAGCCACGATAAGTTTGTCCATCAACTTATGCATATTGCTTTGGACCATAAGGGCGGCCTCGCATATTACATATTTTGCACCATTGGTACATTGTTTTTCAGTCCAAGAGTAGAAGTCCTTCCGGACTTCGGCGTGGATAGTGTGGTTGACCTGTTGTAGTAGGGTAGTGTCGGAGAAGATGCGACTAGCCATGTATGGCTTATTGAGGTGACCATCAGGGAGGTATACCTCATTACCGAGGAGAGAGGTTAGGAAAGACCTTATTGTTTCAGATTCCTCGTTAAGACGTTTTGCCTCGTCATCAGCCTTATATATGGGCGCACCTAGTGCAGCGAAAGCGTTGACTATATTGCTTTTGCCGCAACCGATACCACCTGTTATGCCTATCTTGTACATATTGTATGCAAATGTATTATATGTGTTGTAGAAATCCTATAGTAAGGGGAGGATTTACTTCTACAGGGGCTCCTAATCATTGTTAAATGATAGTTATATTTTATTAAATATGGAGGTGAAATGGGTTATGATAGTTAGGCGGACACTGATTATTTTGTTTTTTGGGGTAACAAAGAGAGTTGGAATTGCGTAATTAAGTTTGTTTTAGTATTAGATTTAGTACAAGCAGTCTGATAAATACAATTCTTATATACAATGAAACAATTATTACTTCTGTTGTTTATGTTTGCCTTTGTCGGAATGATGGCAGACGCCCAGAACAACACTTTAACTAAGGAACAGATTCTGTCCATGAGTATGGAGGAGCTATCTGATTTGCCTCTAGAGGAGTTGATGGAAGCAGTTGAGAAACTGGGACTCTCTAGTGTAGATGAGCTCTTTGCAATGATCATGAACAAGAATGTATCATCAGCATCGAAATCAGAGGAGACAGCATTTGAGAGTCCACTTTCGTCATCGGTAATTACGAAGGCGGAGATGCGTTCGTATGGTGTTTCTACGATTGAGGAGGCATTCAGACTAATTCCTGGAGTTATTGTTATTGAGAAGTCGAATGGTATCTATCAAATTATCATTCGAGGCCTTAATAATATTCCAAACAACAACTTGATGTTGTATACCGAGACATCTAACATACTTTTGATGATTGATGGTAGAATTTGTCAGGATTATTTTTGTGGTGCTATTTCGCTTGATAACCTACCAATTGGTATAGAGGATGTGGAGCGTATAGAGGTAGTTCGTGGTGCTTCTTCGGCTCTTTACGGTCCTAATGCTGTACAAGGTGTTATCAATATTATCACAGAGAAGCCTTCGCAGCAGTCGGCACATGTATCTGGCTCATTGCAGATAGGTAATCAGAACACTACTGTAGGTGATGTTGCATTCCGAATTGCACCTACAGAGAGATTTGCACTTGGTGTAACAGCAAACTTGCAGAATAGACAGCGTGATACAGATAAGTTGTGGATTAACCCATACGACGGTCTTGTATACGTTGATGCTAATGGTATTAGCACAACTAAGAATCCTTCACTTGGTGGATGGTATTCTAAGGAGGAGATTGCTAATAACATTAAGCAAGCTTATACTGATGGTAAGTTGTACTCTATTTTGGAGCCTGAGACACCTATTGATGGGATGTTCAAGAATTCGCGTCTTGCTCGTAAGACAATGGGCTTCAATGGTTATGTAACATACGTACCAAATGAGAATGTGAGATTTGACCTTACAGGTGGTTATAACTCATCGCATATTGCAAGTACAGGTTATTTGAGTGATTACTTCTCATTCAACCAGCGTTTGTTCAAGGGCGGTTATGCTAATTTGAACTCATCAATCTATGGTTTGTCCTTGAATGCTAGCTTCAATAAGTTCTCTGGTACCTACTCAGTAGGTACACCAGGTATGAAGATATACCCAGTTGTTTGGTCGGCTAGTGCATCATATGATATTAAGCCAGTAGAGAACATGACAATTCGTCCTGAGGTTTCATACTTCCACCATTATGCAGAGGATGCTCCACATAAGATATTCAAGTATGAGAATGGTGAGGAGAGAGAGTTGTCTGGTTACTTTAACAATGACGCTTCTAACTCTGACCTTGGTGTAGCATTGCGCTTTGACTATAAGACAGATAATAAGTGGCGTTATATTGCAGCTTTCCGTTCGGACAAGACAGAGTTGCCTGATAAGTGGAATAACTCATGGCAGTTGGCTATCTCTAAGGAGATTAACCAGAGAAACTTCATCCGTATATCATATGGTAGAGCTATGAGAAGTGCCGTTATGATGAACGGTAAGAGTAAGTACAACTGGAAGCGAACAAACCTCTTGGCACCAAACTATTTGGAGTTTGTAGGTAATGAGGATGCTAAGATTCAGTACTCTGATGCTGTTGAGCTTGGTTATCGTTGGAGACCAACATCGAATATCTTGTTAGATGCTGAGGTTTACTATAGCTACTCTACAGACTATGGTGCGTTGCAGGCAAAGAAGGCGATGTTGACATTGGGTGCTAGTGACCTAAGCAAACTTATTGGTACAATGGCTACTGCAGACCCAAATGATCCATCTCTATTCCAAAAATTGTTTCGACAAGTAGGAACAATGTTGGGTACAAAGGCAACTATCCAATATAAGAATGTTCCATACAAGGTACATCAGGGTGGTCTTTCGCTCAATATGGATTATATTATCTCATCAAAGTTGATTGCTAAGTTGAACTTGAACGTTCAGAAGACAGTAATCAATGATTACTACGAGTACCATCAGTCGGCTGGTATCGCTATGCAGTTGAACGATGCTAAGGAGAAGTTCCTCGGTAAGGATTTGAATGATATTAATAGCGTTATGCAAGGCAAGGCTGCACAGTTGTTCATGGATCTTGCTACACGCATGAGTATGAGTGGAGATGTAGAGACATTTGTTAAGCAAGCTACATCTTATTCTCCAGTAGATCTTTATACACCTGAGATGGTAACAGAGTTGATGGCTAATACAGAGTTTATGAATGCTGTCAATACAGGTCAAGAGTGGATGGCTCCAAATGGTAAGATGTATCCTGCTCGTTCATTGTATTATGGTTTGAACTATAATATTTACCTTGACCGAAATAGTAATTCGTACTACTTTGGTTCTACTGAGGTTGCTCCTTACGAGTTGGAGGATGGTCATAAGCATAAGGATACACCAAGCATTTATGGTATGATTGGTCTTATGTACAAGCCAATGAACAAGTTGAATATCTCGGCATTTGCAAATATTATTGGCAAGCGAGAGTTGACAACTGATGCTATCAACAAGGCAGTAGAGATGGGCTCACGTGTCACAATGAACCTCAAGGTTGGTTATACACCAGTTGATGGTTGTGAGGTATTCTTCAATGGTCATAACCTCTTGAACAATAAGAAGAGAGAGTTGGCTAACGCGGATGTTATTGGTGGAATTTACTCATTTGGTGTAAACTTCTCGCTATAATAAGCAGCTGATATACTTTGAATATAATATGAGCGCACCTTTTGGGTGCGCTCTTTTTTTATTCAAACATTCATTCATTCAGCGGGATATATTTCTCACACAGGTGCGCGAGATATGATATTTTTGTGGGGTTGCCAAATTTTTTGGAGGAAAACTTACCAAAAATCTACAAACTAGAAACTAATAATTAATATTAACTGCATTCATATTGACGCCATCTATGTATTTTGTGTTAGCTTCAATATAATCGTGCCATAGTTTTTCTAGTTTCTTTGCATCCTCTTTCTCTAGTATTCTACCAGAGTGCCCCCCAGTCCAGTCGAATGTTGGGATAGCAGTCATAAGTTGTTCTGTAGTAATCATGGGAACTTTCTCAGGGTTAAGAATAACATTTGGGTTCATATCCATATAATACGTTTGTCTACCCTTACCGCTCCAATCGCTATCTTCATATGGGTTTGAGCTAAAAACGCCACTCATCACTATGCCTGTATTTCCTTCACCAACTCTTACTAAGAAAAACCTATCTCCTATTTTTGCTTTTTCGTGTTCCCAAACACTCCAATTGAATATTTCGGTAAGCATGTTTTCTATACCATAATTGTGTTCATCAAGGTCTACACTTGATATTGCTGGATTCCACATTAGGATAAACGTATTTTGTTTATCGTCGAACCCATTACCAGGTTCTATTGGATCATGATGAAAATCGTCTATTTGGAAACGTTTTGCTTTCTTTATCATTTGACGAACCATATCAGGGGTGACTTCTTCAATGCGCTTGTACTGCCATTCGTCAATCACACGGAAAACGCCTTCGGGAAGTATTTTCCATAAATTTTCAAATTCGATTAATACGGGTTCGTCATCTTTATTATCCATATCCATTAAACATAGGAGGCTAGCTACTGAGATATAGTCAAAATTATTTACCTTACCATCCTTAATACAAATCATTGAAATTGTTAGATTATTACCATTTTCAGATTGTATTACTAAATCAGTACTTGTATCTTTTAAATTGGCAAAATGCCATTGTATTGACAAGAGATATTCTTGAAGCGTGTCCATGTACTCTTTTTTGTATTCGCTTCTCAATGGTATGTCAAAATCATTATACACTTTTGCACCAATACACATATGACAAAACATTCCCCAAAGAACGGCTGGGCTACCGATATGTTTGGTTAATGCTCTTGTCGCCATGAAACTAGACATTCTCTGCTCTTCAATCCAATCTGTATTGAATCTCTCTATAGGATTTTCAATTGGATCATCGTCACAGTCTTCGTAGTATGCTTTCCCTCTTGTTAATCCAATAAGTACATCTATGGTTTTAGCAAATAATATATAATCCTCCACCGAAGCATATGAACAGACACGTACTTCATATCCGTTTTCTTCTTGGTTTACTTCTATGCCACGAATAGCCTTGTCGTGAGTACCATATTTAACTGAAGGGAACTCAAGGCTAGTTGCAACAATTTGTTCGCCCTTATTTGCGAGGGCATGAAGAAAGTCATTAGGTACAATAACTTTAGTCGTTCTAATCATTACGCAAACACTCATAGCTATTTGTATTTAGTTAGTATTCCTATTTTTGGCAAAACAATAGAATTTATCTATTTGTATTTGCCGCAAATGTAAATAAACAATGTGCCAAACAATGGCGCAATATACGATTTATTGACCTATAGGTCGAATATTGAGTAGTGGACCATTTTTCTTAATGCCATTCGTGCCCTTCATGTCCTAACGTGTAAAATATAGCAAATGTCACGTCAATACTATCATGTGTTGATAGATGGGGGTGGTTATTGAATGACCCAGTCGGTAATGGTATGCTGGTCGAGACTGAAGTTGACGGCTACTTTGGTTACAGTTGCGCCAGTGAGTTCGAATTTCTCCTGGTATTGTTTGATGTTGATTTGTGACATGGCAACTTCTGCAGACTGGTTCATCTTAAGTTCGAAGAGGTAGAAGCGACCTCGGACGTTCATGGCTATATCGACACGGCCATTACCGGCACGCACTTCGACATCGACATAGCGACCAAGGAGTGTGAAGATGACGTATAGCAACTGCTGGTAGTGTCCTTCGTAGTGGGTATTTTCGCAGTATGGGAGAGAACGGAGGAATTTCTGAAGGGAGCTGAACAACAGATTGAGATCGTTGTCGCGAACGGCCTCGTAGATGTCGACAATGAGGGCTTTGCCATCGAGTGTTTGTCGGTCGAGGTAGTTTTCCAGAAGAGACTCCATCAGTCCGACTCTGATTTCGGCATTAGGGATGTCGAGGAAGTATCTCTCAGTCTCGCTATTATAATCCTTAATGGTAATATAGCCAGACTGATAGAGAATGGGTATGATGCTTTTAATTCTTTCGGTAGGTGCGTCGAAGTCGGAGTCGAAGACTTTGCACCTGCCAATATTGGACGGTACGACATCGAACTTGCGGAGCATCTCGATTAGGTAGGTAGGAGTGCCACTGCCGAACCAATAGCTCTTGAACTGAAGATCTTGCAAAGAATTCAGAAGGCTGAATGGATTGTAGATATCCTCTGATGGCCATGTGAAATGATAGCCATCGTATTTGTATTTTAACTTCTCAAAAACTTCTTCTCTTGTTCTATTGGTTTGTTCTGCAAAATAATCAACATAGTCACCCAGTTGAGTTTTCATCTCGGTCTCTGTCAGACCGCATATAGTTGAAAACTGTGGAAGCATCGAGATATTCTTTATGTTGTTGAGCTCGGAGAAGATGCTGAGTTGCGAGAACTTGGTGATGCCAGTGATGAATGCAAACTTAATGTATGGGTCGCAACCTTTGAGTGGCGAATAGAAGTTGCGCATTATGTTGCGAAGTTTTGGCAGCATCTCCTCTTCGTGTACTATGTCGAGCAGAGGAGCGTCGTATTCGTCGATGAGGACGACTACCTGCTTGCCAGTCTTTTCGTAGGCGAATTGTATGAGATTGGCGAGGCGAGCATTGATAGATTCAGCAATGTATGTAACGCCCCACTTGTCCTCCTCAATTTTGAGACTGTTGCTGAGATAATAGTTTAGACCTTCTGCGTCTTGGTGCTTGCCAAGGCTCATATCGAAACGAAGCACGGGATACTCAATCCACTCCTTTTCGATGCTATCGATCCAAAGGTCTTTGAAGAGATGTTTCTTACCTTCGAAGTAGGCTTGGAGTGTAGAGACGAGGAGTGACTTTCCGAATCGACGTGGACGGCTCAGAAAGACATATTGGCTTGTCTTTGTAAGTTGATACATCTGTTCGGTTTTATCAACGTAGAGCATGCCTTCGTTGATAATTTTCTCGAAAGTCTGTATGCCAATAGGCAATTGTTTGAGGTCGCGCGCATCCATAGTGTGACAAAGATAGTTATTTGTTGAGAAAAATGAGTTGTGATATGATGAAAGTTTCTCTTTGTACGGACTATAGGCTGACGGATGGAGTTTATTGGGTATGTGGTAAAATTCATTCATTCACCGGGATATATTTCTCACACAGGTGCGCGAGATATGATATTTTTGTGGGGTTGCCAAATTTTTGGGGAGGAAAAAATAAGGTTGTGTGGTTATTGCCAAATAGGTTCGGTTTCCCAATCTGTTGGGAAACCCATAGCGCTGATATCAATTTCATTGAATTCTTGAAATAGACTCTTTATTTTATTTATTATGTCATTATTAGGTGATATGATATTTAAGAAATACTTGATGATGCACAAGGTGAAATATATTCGTTGTGTATCTGTTGGCAATGTTATCCATTGGTAAGTTGTTTTAGCTGGCATAGTTGGACGGATTGAATACTTTTTATTCCATACACGCGAATGGTGGCAACAAGCATTTCTTTGTCCTATAATAATTGTAAGCCAAGATTCAAATCTTTCAGCTTTTCCCTCGTCCACGATGCTTAAGCCTCTAGATTTAAGAATCAGAATAAGCTCATATGGAGTTCTGTATGGTTTATTGAATGGTACAACCGTTGCCATGATGGAATAAATAAAATAGACCCGCACATTTGAGCATCGTTGAGAGGCTTGGCGGGTTCTCGCGTTGCTAAATTAGGTATAGTTTAGCAAATGTGCAAATTATCTTTGAATATAATGTTTATTTAATAGAGTTTTCAGTTATTTGTCTATGCAAAGCTGGTTGTCTGTAGATATTCTTATTACCTTGATTTTTTGTTTTTCTTATGTTTTGTCCATAAATCCAATATCTTCTTTCCGGCATCTGCTGTTGTTTTAATAACATCTAAAATTTGGGATACATTATCATTATTATTCCCATTTGAATTGTTTTTATTAGCCATAATTTTTTGCTTTTATGTTAGACGCCGCTAATATATATATATATATATACTTCCAAATAATTTGTTGGTTTTAACAATTAAATTGTTCTCTTTATTCAAACATTCATTCATTTATCGGGACATATTTCACACACACGGGCGCGAGATATGATTTTATTTGTGGGGTTGCCAAATTTTAGGCGTATTTTTTGTGCGAAATGTTATGAGTTTGGGGGTATTTTGTATATTGCGGTTGATTTTTATGAAAGGTAGTGAGTTAAGATATGAGTGCTTTATCTGTTTTATATTTGGTTTTGCCTTTTCCTTTGGCGTTTATTATACATGATTTGGAGGAGATGCTTTTTCAGCATAGATGGTTGGTAGCGCATAGGGAGAGTTTGAGTAGGAGATTTCCTCGGATGCGGTTTGTTATTGAGCATTTGTCGGGATTAAGTACTAAGGCTTTTGCTGTTGCTGTATTGGAGGAGCTCGTAGTATTACTTTTGGCTACGGCATATGTTTTAGTTGGTGGTAGGTATGCTGTGGAGATATGGTCGGCCTTATTTATAGCCTTTTCGGTTCACTTGCTTGTACATTTGGGGCAGGGTCTTTTGGTGAGTGGATATGTGCCAGGGGTGATCACCTCGATACTTATGTTGCCATTTGGAGGGTATGGAGACCATAGTATTTGGCTTGTGATGAGCGGATGGGAGATGTTGATGTGGGGAGTTATAGGCGTAGTTGTGATGGTTGTTAATTTACGCTTTGCGCATTGGCTTGGGAGGCGTGTTGTTTCTTGAGAATGGGTATTGGATTTATGTCAAATAGGGAAATAATGGGAGTAGCTGATATAAAATGAACTCTATATTGAAAAAAATCGCGAAAGGAGATACATGTTGTAGATTTTTTGTGTATAATACGCGCGCTTGTGTGAGGAATATATCCCGGTGAATGAATGAATGTTTGAATAAATTGTGAGTGGAAGTATGGTTGAGGATTTTGAGAGGTGAATTTGAGATGGGGAGGGAAAATGTCGGTTTATATGGATATTGTAGATTATTTAAACAATGTGTATTATTGGTTTTGTAGCGGCTGTATAGAGCGAGGTTAGAGCGAGGTATAAGGATTGTATAAGGGAGGGAATAATAAGTAATGATATTAATTTGGTTGTGGCGGTGGATATTGGAGGGGGTGAGAGTGGAGTAAGGTGAGATTATCAGAAAAGCTTTGTTGATATACCTATGCTATTAGTGGTTCCGGCTAGGTGATAGCGGGACATGGCGTATTTGAGGTCGAAACGCTTAGCTATTTTGATCCCTAGGCCCCATGAGAGTCCGGCAGTACCTCCGACAGAGCTAAGGCGTAATTCGCGGCGTTTGCGCTGGTCGTACCCTGCAGTTATATAGAAAGATTTGGCAGGTTGGAATTCGACGCCAATGATACAATGACGTAGTAGGCAATCTGCGAATTCTATCTTCTTTTGGTATTCGGGAGTAAGGTCCCACTTATGTAGATCCTTAACGGTAAGGATTAGATGTATTGGGGCATGTTGGGGAGTCAGTGCGCAAGTAATAGCCACTTGAGGTCGCATTGTTTGGTGGTTGGTAGAGCCATCGGCGTCGTAAGAGGTAATTTGACCACCAATATTTGAGATAGCCAATGCGGCAGATATATTATTGTTACGTGAGCGGAAAAGCAGACCGAAATCCATGCAAAGACCAAAACTATTGTAGCCGGTCAGGTGGCTCCATACGGGCTTTATGCTAGCACCTAAGTAGAGATATGGGGCAATTTGTTTATTATACGCCAATATAAGAGCATTCTCGTTAGCCGACATATTACCTAGAGATTCGCCCCATTGGTCGGTAGCATCAATATTACCATACCCAATATGCTGGATAGCGATACCGAGAGTACCAATATTGCTAATCTTACGTGAGTACGAAGCCTGAGCAGTCCATATACCATCAGTAAGAGGAGCTGCATCGAACGAAGCGAAAGCGTGTAGGGTATCTCTCAAGAGAGCGGGATTGTGAGTCCACAACCCCGGCTCGTCATTAGAGAGTGTGATATGCTTACCTCCGAGACCTATAGCACGGGTGCTATAGGGTAGTCGGAGAAAATCGTATATAGTCTCATCAGATTGCGCCATAGCAAGAGGAGCGACTATAGATATAATCGCAACGACGCAAGATATGACGCGAGATAGAGACATACTTTATTTCAAATTATTAAGTATTACCTGGATATTTCTAGGATTAGTTATATCCTTACCCTCAGGAGTGAGGAGGTAATTGATGAGCTCCTCGTAGTGCTCAGTAACCTTATTACGCACCACCTTCATGGTAGAGTTGAGCATCTTATTCTGCTCAGAGAAAGCCTCAGGGAGGATACCCACGGTAGCAGGGAGCCAGCGCTCTGGGTGGAGACCCTCGGCGGAGCCACCCTTACGGAGTTGGCATATCTCGTTCCAAATGATATTGATAGCCTCCTTAGCGTACTCCTCGGTACCAGGCTGGATATGGTGGTTGTGCTTAAGTTTAGCCTTAATAGCATTATAATTTGGCGATACGAGAGCCACGGTATAAGCACATTGGTTATTATGGAGCATACATTGGTCGATAGAAGACGAGAGGTCTACTATACACTCCTCGATGCCCTCTGGAGAGTATTTCTCGCCATCGGCACTGATAAGGAGACTCTTGAAACGACCGAGGACATAAATATAACCATCCTCATCCATATAACCCATATCACCGGTATGGAGCCAACCATTGATGATGGTAGACGCTGTAGCCTCCTCATTCTTCCAGTAGCCCTTCATGACGTTACCACCCTTGATACATACCTCGCCCTTTTGGCCACGAGGTACCTCGACATCATTCTCATCGCGGATTTCGCACTCCATATATTTGAAAGGCTTACCCGACGAACCGAATTTACAAGCCGAGAAGAGGTTATCTGATATTACTGGAGAAGCCTCGCTAAGGCCATAACCCTGCATGACAGGGATACCCACTGCGAGGAAGAAACGTTGGAGTTCGATATCGAGGAGTGCGCCGCCACCTACGAAATATCTGAGGCGACCGCCGAAATTCTCGCGAATCTTATTCATTATCAATACCTCGCCAAGCTTCTTGATAGGCCAAAGCATCCAGCGAAGACCGTGACCAGCATTGTAGTATTCTGCATTATATATGTAAGCCACCTTACGGAAGAACTCGAACATATTCCATACGAAATTACCCTTAGCCTTTATGCCGGCCTCGATATTTTTACGGAAAGTCTTCGAGAGGGCAGGAACAGACATCATGATAGTAGGGTGAATCTCCTTCATATTCTTAGGGATATTACGGAGAGTCTCCATAGGCGATTTGCCGATCTCTTGAGACGCTACTGCGGCACCGAAATAGATGAAGCAGTAGAGATTTGTGGTATGAGCGAAAGCGTGATCCCAAGGGAGGATGGTAAAAGTGATATCTGTAGGCTCGAGATGGATAGCGGTACAACTTTGGATAGTATTTGTAGCGTAGTTGCCATGCGAGAGCATAACACCCTTTGGGTCGGCCGTTGTACCAGAGGTATAAGAGATATTTACCAAGTCGTCTGGAGTCACCTCGGCAAGCGAAGCCTCGAAAGCGGCGAGGTTATTAGGATCCTTAAGCCACTGCTCGCCATTATTACATATTTCAGCGAAAGAGAGCCCTGTAGCCCCCTCTGGTTTCTCGTCGAGATATATGAGACCCTCGATACCGATGTTATCGCAAACATTACCGATACGAGTAGCTTGAGTACCCGATACTATGAGATAACGAGCGCCAGAGTGCTGTACGCGGAAGGTGACCTCTGGGTCGGGTATAAGCTTAACAGACAAAGGTACATTTATAGCGCGTGCGTATAGGATACCGAGCTCAGATATGAGCCATTCTGAGCGCCCCTCAGACAAGAGAGCGAGGCGGTCGCCCTTCTGTATACCAAGTTGGATAAGGCCAGCGCCGAAATTGCGAGCCATATCGCGCACTTGAGTGTAAGTTTTAGGGGTCCATTGACCATTGACCTTATCGAGTGTAAGAGTGTTGTTTGGGTATAGTTTTACACTACGATCTAGAAGGCCGAAAATAGTATTAAATTCCATGGTAAATGATAGGTTTACAACTAAACATCTAAACAGATTATTCTCCGGCTATAGTAGCTACTATTTTACGAGAGCCACCATAGTGACGGAATTCGCAGAGGTATATACCTTGCCAAGTGCCAAGATTTAGGTGGCCATTGGTAATAGGGATATTTAAGCTAGGGCCGATGATAGATGATTTTGCGTGAGCAGGCATATCGTCATCGCCCTCGAGAGTATGTTGATAGTAAGGTTCGCGTTCCTTAACGAGACGAGAGAATATGCTCTCTAGGTCGACACGTACATCGGGGTCGGCATTCTCGTTAATAGAGAGTGCTGCGGAAGTGTGCTTAATAAAAAGGTTAAGCATACCCACCTTAGGGAGTTGAGGTAATTTTGACAATACCTCGCTAGTAATCAAGTGAAATCCCTTTCTGCGCTCTTGAAGAGAAAATTCTATTTGTTGCCACATAATGTGATAAGTACTTTATTCCTTTTAGGAATTTGGTGCAAAGATAAGGTATAAAATTATATTTCCTAATGTAGGGATATTAAATGGTGTTGAGAAATCGTAATTTATAGAACAATTGAGAGGTTAAATTTATGGTAGATATATGCACGAGAGAAGTCTAATGGTTTGTTATGATTTTGAGGGTATAGGAAGGGTAGAGCCTGGTTAGAGCCTGCATAGAGCGAGGTTATAGAGAAGTTGGAGAAGGTGGATATAAACAATACGGATGAAAATATATAGAAGAGTAAGTGTTAGGGCATTGTGGAAAGATTGTTGATAAATAATGGGGGTGTATGCAGATATTTGGCACAATGTGAGCTTATCTTTGCACTTGAAAATAACAAGAGAGAGAAAAGATGAAAACTATACTATTTCTACACGGTTTTTTTGCGAGTGGTAGTTGTGACATGGCAAAAGCCCTCAAAGCGGCATTAAAAGGGAGAGTCAATGTGTTGACGCCAGATATACCCATTCGTCCTAAGGAGGCATTAGAGGTTATTCATAAGATATGTGACAAAGAGAAGCCCAGTTTGTTGGTGGGTAACAGTTGTGGTAGTTTTTATGCTCAGATTATGGCCCCTATAGTGGGCGTGCCAGCCTTGCTTAGCAATCCGCATTTTAAGATGACAGAATTCTTGAAAGAGCGGGTAGGAGAGCATCAATATAAGAGTGAGCGGGCAGATGGAAAACAAGAGTTGGTAATAGATGAGAGATTGATAGAGGAGTTTGCAGAGGTGGAGGCAGAGCAATTTAACTATTGTAATCCCTATTATAGGGATAAAGTATGGGGGATATTTGGAGAGGCAGATACTTTGGCAAGATTTGAGCACCTATTTATTGAGCATTATAACAATGTATATACCTTTCCGGGTGCGCATACACCAACTGCGGAAGAGGTAAAGATATGGCATGTGCCATTGATAGAGAAGATGTTGATGACCTATGAGAGGCGAGAAGAGCGATATTTCCAACATTTCAAGGGAGGGATGTATAAGTTTGTGAGTACGGCCTTTGACTCAGAGACAGAGGAGAGGGTAGTGGTATATCAGGCATTATATGGCGATAATGCCATTTGGGTAAGGCGAGAGAAGATGTTTTTTGAGATGGTAGAGCGAGACGGCAAGAGATTCTCTAGATTTGTGGAGGTAGAGAGATAAAAAAGATAACGGCTATCGGTATAATACCTGATAGCCGTTAGTATTAATATGGCATGAGATTATTTTGCGATATCGATATTCTCGCCCTTGAGGCCGATGAATGCGTTAGCGTCGAGACCACCATCCTTGTGACCGATGAGCCACTTATTCTTAGCTGTGATGAGACGATCCTCGCCTGGGTTATGGCTCTCGTCGAGAGGGTAGTTTGTACCAGCTGGGAGAACGATACCTACGCGGAAGCCCTCTGGAGAGAGTGAGCATGGAGCGTAGTGGAGTGTAGTAGCGTAGATTTCAGCAGCCTGACCAGCAGGGAGGAGGAATGCCTCAACCTTAGCTGTATCATATGTGAAATCGTCCTCAATATCTTGTTGCATACCTACGAGGAGGATAGCATCTGTAGCGGCTACGTTAATCTCTGAGTTTCTGTGGTACTCGAGAGCGTTAAGCTTAGTATTGTGACCATTGCAGTAGCCTACCTCGATAGGGAGCTCGCCGAAAGTAATAGTCTTAAGTTGCTTAGCTGTTGCTGTTGCCTCGAGAGCAGGTACAGAAGGCTCGTAACCTACAGCCTCTGGCATAGGAGTCTTTGTCTTGAGAGCCTCGATGAGTTCAGTGAAGTCTACGTTTGTTACAAGACGACCATATTTTCTGAATGCTGGGTCTGTAATTTTCTTGATTTCCATTGTTTAAATCTTTAGTTATTAGTCTCGATGAGACTATTGGTTTATTATTTGTTTGTGCTAAAAATGACATCTCCCTTTGGGGTGAGATTTCGGATTGTAAATTTAGTTATATAGTACAATCTTAGGAACACAATATGTAATTTTTTTCGGTATTTGCTATATATTTTAGATTGTATATAAATTGCGATGGGGAGAGGTTACTGTTCGAGACGTATTGTTCTCTTATCCTCGAGCATATTAGACATACCGCGATTTTTGAGAGCGTAGAATAGTGTCTCCTTGACCATGCTAGAGAGGCGCACATAATCCTCTACGGGGAGCCATACTTGAGCCATAAGTTCCACATAGAAACGATGAGAACCTACGAAGAGAATCTGAGGCGCTGGCTCTCGCTGTATCTCTGGGATATTTGTGGTGAGCTCCTCTATGAATATTTTGCGCATTTCGCGGATATCGGCATCCTTTTGGATTTTGAAGCATATCTGCATTCTCTCGTACTTGCTGACACCTGTGAGGTTGCGATAATTCTTACCAAAGAAAGAGGTGTTGAAGAAAGATATGATGCTGCCCGACTCAGTCTCTACTTGTGTGGTACGGTATTGGATATCACGAACCCAGCCACGTACACCCTCGCACTCGATGAAATCGCCAATCTTCACACGTCCCATCATCATTGTTAGACCACAGAAGAAGCAGTCGAGAGTATCACGAAGGGCGATACCTATACCAACCATGATACCGCTGACTACAGCAAGAAGTCCTACACTATTTACCTCGAGTATAGCAAGAGCGATAACGATGAATACGCCCCAGACTACAATTGTGCTTATTTGGACGCTCATACCCATAGCGCCTACGGTAGAACGCTTGCCGTAGATGCGACCTAGGGTAAATTTGACTATGCGCACTAAGAAATTGGTAAATAGGCCGCTCATGAGTATTATTATCAGACGCATAACAGATATTCTGATAGTATCTGGGCGGTCGATGAAGTAGGTATTTAAGATATGGTTGACCCAATCTACGATATTGAAGATATGAGCACACTCGAATATACAAGCATATAGGGTAACGAAGAAGAATAGCGGCATAAGGAGGTGGTGAAGAGTGAGGTGTAGAAGTCCCTTATTATACTCTTCGTCCTCGCTCTGCTTTTTCTCCTCGTAACGCTTGAGGAAGGTGTATATACACGATAAGAATAGATGAGCAGATAGAATGATAGTCCAAAAAGTCACAATCTGTATACTCAAGAAATACATACCACTCCACGCGATGCATAGAGATGCGGTATATACGAAGAAAGAGGTAAGACTTACTGTGCAATCGAACTTATTGATAAGGCGATTGTTCTTGCGGTTGGCTATAATCTGCAAGATTGTTACAATAAGCAATATAGGCACAAAGAATACGCGTATTACCGAGGCATTGACTAGCGACATACGGAACGCTATAGTAGCGAATGTGATGAAGAGAGTAGGCATGTAGCATACAAGAGTGCGCCTAATCATCCTTACGTTGACGCGGAGAGCCACAGAGGTAAGGATGACGATGCTAAGTATGCCTAGGTCGATCCATAACGCTAGTATAGACTGGTAGAAAGGGTTGTCTATTATGAACAGACGCATTAGGGTGTTAGCTATGGTAATGAGAATCCAACCAATGAGCCACCTAGATATTATGTGGTAGCTCTTTAGTTCGCCTGGTCTTTTACGATAACGTACACCAACAATCCATACACCTATAGCGGCACCGGTGATGAAAAGTATGATATCAGTCCACAATATGGTATTACCAATCGAACTCCACTTGTCGATGTACTTATGTGCATAGACGGAGGGGGTGAAAAGACCATGTAGTCCGTCTGCAGCCTGACTAAACTCATCGGCAAAATTTGCCATTACCTGCCAGTAGCTTTTATCCACTGCTAGGAATACATTGGTATGGATATCTTTGTAGTATTCTATGGCATCTGTATGCATGTTAGATATGCGAATCTCCATCTCTGCAAATTTCTCGTGGTCCTTACGTATTTGGGTACTCCAATTGTTAAGAGCATCGAGAATTTGTGTCATTCTTGCCTTGCCCTCATTGAGTTCGATTAGACCATTACGGGATAAGTCGCAAGTGTCGATATCATTAAGAGTCTGAAGAAGTCTATTGCACCTATGGATAGCGTTGTCGTATTTCTTAAGCCAATAGTTTATAGGACCCTTCATATCGTTGAAACGCTTCACGATATCCTCTACCTTTTCGGCTGCATAAGCCTGACCGAATACATACGACTCTGTTTGGGAGTAGAGCATGATAGATACGGCATCGGCATCGCTCTTTAGTGTAGAGAGCTCTGCTAGGTATCTATTACGAGAGTTTCTGAATATATCACTGATAGAGTCGACGCTAACGGCAAACTGCTTTTGTTCGCTATTAAGCATCGATATTGTTTCGTCTATATTACTGCCGGTGAGAACGGCCTTTGAGTAAGTTGCCAAAGATGTTATGGCAATCAAAAGTAGAAATAATCTTCGCATATTAATGTAGTATTGCTCTATTGTCTACGAAGATAAAGGTATAAGGTTATTTTTGAGTGGGTAGGGTATAAAAAGAAAAAAGAGACAACCATCAGGTTGTCTCTTTAAGTGGGAGGAGAAGGATTCGAACCTTCGAAGCCGAAGCAACAGATTTACAGTCTGCCCCATTTGACCGCTCTGGAATCCTCCCAAAGCCCGCTATCGGTGTTTGATATTGCTATCTTATTTCCTTCCCGATTGCGAGTGCAAAGGTAGTACTATTTTTGTAATCTCCAAAGCAAATCGACCATTTTTATTGCTGTAATTGCACATTCTGTACCTTTATTACCTAGGGCACCGCCGCAACGAGCCTCGGCTTGTGCTAGGTTGTCGGTAGTTAAAAGGCCGAATACGAACGACTTATTGTATTTTACATTAAGGTCTGTGATACCTTGTGTAGTACCTGCGCATACGTAGTCGAAATGAGGAGTATCGCCACGAATTACGCAACCAAGAGCTATGATAGCGTCGCATTCTGTATATTCTGCCATCCATTTAGCCCCTGAAGTAAGCTCGAAGCTGCCTGGTACCCACTCTACGCGGATGTTCTCCTCCTTTGCGCCATTGTCTAGGAGGGTTTGTACTGCGCCTTCGAGGAGTGCGCCTGTAATATTGCGATTCCATTCGGCTACTACGATGCCGAACTTCATCTCTTTTGCGCTAGGAACTGTATTAGCGTCGTATTCTGATAGGTTGTGGAGTATTGATGCCATATTGTTTAAGGTGTTATTAGTAATAAAAAAGCCGCAAGAGGGTAGCCTGCTTGCGACTTGTTGCTATGACGGAAAAACTATTATTCAACTGTTGCAAGGTACTTCTCTACCTCACGAGCTACGTTGCTACGAGAGTAGTTGTCCTTGATAGTCTGGTAAGCAGCCTTAGCCTCAGCCTTGTTGCCTGCCGCACGATAAGCGTCGCCGAGCTTCTTGAGGAAGAGAGGAGATGCAATCTCGTTACCATTGTTAGCAGCCTTCTTATATGCTGAGATAGCTGCCTCAGCGTTGCCAAGCTCTGACTCTGCGTCACCAACAAGACCTAAAGCCATTGTGTTGAGAGTCTCATCGTCAGAAGAGAATGACTTGAACATATCCTTTGCCTCAGCGAACTGACCGAGGTTGAGGTAGCATATACCTGCATAGTATTTTGCGAGCTCACCAGCTGGTGTTGAGCCGTAGTTGTCGATTACTTGGAGGAAACCATCATTGATGCCATCGCCATTGAGTGCTAGCTGGAAGCTATCAACCTCAAAATAGTACTGAGCATTGAAGATAGATGCCTGAGCCTCTTTCTTAAGTGGCTCTTGGTAAAGAGAGATATAAGCCCATACACCTGCGATTACCACGAGGATAATAGCTGCTACTGTTAGTATAGTATTCTGGTTTTGCTCGATACGTTGCTCCAAACGTGATACAGCAACTTCTACTTCTTGAAGGCTATTCTCTGCCTGATTTTGTGATTTATTATTTGACATTGCTTTAACAATTATCTATTTAATATTCTTTTGACGCGCAAAATTAAGGTATTTTAGTTGTATTGCAAAATCTTTCGTAACACTTTTTTGAACTTTTCTATATTGGGATGAATATAGAGTTGTTGTTATCTGATATTTTGGTAAAGTTGATTTGGTATAATTCGCTTAAATATTGACTGTTAAGTATATCCTTAGCATTTCCATCCTTAAAGACTATGCCCTCTTTTAACATTATGACATATTCGGCATATCTAGCGGCTAGGTTTATATCATGCATTACTACTACTACTGTTTTGCCTTGTGCTACCTCTTGCTGAAGTAGTCTCATAATCTCCTCTTGATGGCGTATGTCTAGATTTGCCGTAGGTTCATCAAGAAGCATTATAGGGGTATCTTGTGCTATGGCTCTAGCTATAGAGGCAAGTTGGCGTTCGCCACCGCTGATAGTGGCTAATGTCTTGTCTTTAATTCCTTCTAAGTGTAGGCGTGCTATAAGCTTGCTCGTAATTTTTCTATCTTCAGGGGTGTCGTGAATAGAGAAAAGTGCTCTATGTGGAGTGCGCCCCATGAGGATATAGTCGAATACTGTTATGGGAAGAGTATCAGTATGTTGACCCACTAGAGATATAGTTTGTGACAATTCTCTGTGGTCGTATGACGACAAAGGGTTGCCGAATAAATCTACGTATCCGTTGTTTATACTGTTAAGTAGACATAGTGTATTAAGTAGGGTAGACTTACCGCAACCATTTTCACCAAGTATGGCAGTAAGTTTCCCTTTGGGTATAGTGGTGGTAACACCTGTTAGAACCGGCTGTCTACCATAGGCTACATGAAGGTTATCTATTATTATCGCTGTCATTTGCTGTGGTGATTTATCCAGATGAATATAACGCCGCCAAGGAGTCCGGTTATTACCCCAACGGGCAACTCTTGAGGGTAGATAATCTCTCTAGCTATGATATCACAACATAACATTATTGTGCCTCCCATTACCATGCCTAGGGGTAGTGCTATGCGGTGGTCGTATCCAATAATCTGCCTTGAGAAGTGAGGAATTATCATACCAATGAAAGCTATAATGCCGGCTGATGCGACTTCTATTGCTGCAAGTATAGCTGCTATAGATAGCATTAATGGTATATAAAATCTAGTGCGAATACCTAAGGTATGGGCTGTAGTCTCTCCTAGTAGCAGTATATTTAGTAGATTTCCCATAAATGGTGATAGTATAAGAGTAACTATAGCTATCACGCTGCATAGCGTAGCAGAGTAGGGTGTAATACTACTAAAGCCACCAATGGACCATGTGATGATGCTGCTCATCTGTTCGCGTGTAGAGATGCTCAATAGTAGTGTTGTTAGTGCGCTAGCTACGAAGCTAAACATGATTCCTAAGAGGAGTATTTTGTTGGACGATAGGGATGTGTTTCTCTTTCTAATTGGGCTTACGACGATTATTGAAGCTAATGAGCCAAGTATGGCAAAAAAAGTCATGCCATTACCGGAGAATATACCTGAGAGTCCGAATGTAATACATGTGGCCACTCCAAGTAGTGCCCCTCCTGAAGTGCCTAAGGTATACGGCTCAACAAGTGGATTCCTAAATATAGCCTGCATAATGATGCCAGAAGCTCCTAGCATTGCCCCTATGGCAAGTGCTATAAATGTGCGGGGAAGGCGTATCTGTGTAAGTATGATATACTCTACACTATCAGGTTGCAATTCGTTGAATGAAAACAACTTTGACAAGGGTATACCATTCTCACCTATGCATAGTGATGCGATAGTTGTGATTATACAAAGGGCAGATATGACTAATATGACTATATATTTGCGCATAGTCACTCTTCTGTTATGGCCTTATGCATTAGCTCTAATGTCTCTCTAAAGAATTGTGGTGTAGGACAGCACGATTTATTTGCGTCTACTATAACGGTCTTGCAATTAGGTATTAATCTCTTCCACTGATCTATCTCTTTCTGTGCTAAGCCTGTATCTCCCATGTCTGACATAAAGATGATGTTTGGTTGCTCTGTTATCACAAACTCTCTGTTTATCTGCCCATTGGTAGATTTTACTATATTGTATATGCCTAATGTTGTTAGGTATTCGTTCATGTAGGTATTGGGTGTAACGACCCAAAGAGGATTTGCTCCTATTTGGAACATGGCTGTTTTGCTGTTCTGATGTGCGAATGGCGATTCAATAGAGCTATTATTGGTGATCTCTTTTTTGAGTTCAGCTATCTTATCAAGCTCTTTTGAGAGGTATGTTTGTGTCTTGGCTGGCTCGCCAATATGCTTTCCAATTTTTAGTGTTGTGATGGCAATCTCGTCAAACGAGGTAGGGGTATTAAAGTTTACCACCTCTATACCTAGGCTTTGAAGCCTTTTTATGGTATTCTCTTTGGTGAAGGCCATGCAGAATACTACGTCGGGTTTTAGTGCGATGATGCTCTCTATGTTGATTGTCATTACATCTCCTACAACTATGCTGTTGTCAACATTTGGACAGTAGGATGTTCTGCCTACTATGGTATTCTCAGCGCCTATTTGTACAATAGTATATGTTATGGATGGTGATAAACTAACAACGCGCTTCTGAGCCATAAGGTGAAGCGCGGTTAGTGATATTGCTATAATAAATAGTAATCTCAGCATTTGTATTCTTTATGCAGTAAAGAGGAAAATAGTAGGTTTTTTATGAAAGTCTGGTGCTCCAGCTTTCTTCCAGTCTGCTATGGTCTTAGTGAGGATGGACTCAGTCGGACAAGCTACGTCTGTTGCTATGCACATGCGCGTAGAGGGACGTAAGATGCGTATGAGGTCATCAAAGAGTTTACCATTTCTATATGGTGTTTCAATGAATATCTGAGTCTGATGCTCCTTTGCAGAGCGCTCTTCCATTTTGCGAATACGCTTGTCTAATTCGCTTTTGTCGACTGGTAAATATCCTACAAAGGCGAAGTTCTGACCATTCATGCCAGAGGCCATCATCGCGAGCAGTATACTAGAAGGACCTACCAAAGGTACTACTTGTATGCCCATACGGTGTGCTGCTTCTACAGCCAATGCACCTGGGTCTGCAATACCTGGACAGCCTGCTTCGCTCATAACGCCTATGTCGTTACCCTCTAGTGCTGGGGCTAACATTGGCTTTATCTGCTCCCACTTTGTATCTTTATTGAGCTGAATAATAGACAACTCGTCGATATTTATCGACTTGTCCATACGCTTAAGGTATCGACGAGCTGTGCGTATCTCCTCTACAAGAAAGAATTTTAACCTACGTACAACATCTATATTGTACGTAGGCATTGTCTGTTCTGCAGTAGAATCGTCTCCTAAGAATGTTGGTATTAGATATACTTTACCCTTCATCTCTTATTTTTTACTCTTCTGGGACAATAATCCACATGAGTAGATACAAAAGAATACCTGTACCGCCAATGAGAACGAGTATCGCCCATGCTAAACGTACAAGTGTTGGGTCGAGTGAGAAATGTTTTGCAAGTCCGCTACATACACCAGCTAACATTCTATTGCTTTTTGGTCTTTTAAGTGCCATAATATCTAATTTTTTGAAGTTAATATATTGTTATTTAAGAATGATATAAGCTCATCGGCCATCTTTTGCTGTTGCTTCATACTTGGATGGTAATCCGCACCAAAGCCTAAGTTGCCATTCTGAGGTGTCATATCAAAGCGGTATACGTCGTTGTCGCCGTTATCGTTACATCTCTTGCAGGTATTGTCAAGGCAATCTTTGACGTCTACCAGGGCTTGGCCATTAAGCATCGAGCCTGTGAGTAGTACTATCTTACTAGTAGGGAAGAGCTGACGTAATGTATCAACAAATTCGTCATATCCGCTCTGTAGTAACTCTTTGTCGTAATTGTCAAGACTAGTGTCGTTTGTGCCTAGGTTGAGCATAATGACGTCTGGTTGATATGTCGAGTGGTCCCACTTGAAGCTCTCGTTGTCAAAGAGTGTTCGGTGGAACTGCTGACGCATGCATATCTGACTGCCTTCACGTACGTCGCCATAGTTTCTATAAATACCGATGCCTGAACGTGATATTGAGTGCCACTGAGCACCAATAGTACGTGCTGTAATGGCTGCGTAGCTATGGTAGTGGTTCTCTGTTAGGTAGTTAAAAGGATTACTAGGGATAGAGTCCTCTACGCCATATCCACAAGTTATGGAGTTGCCTATAAAGAGAAGCTTTGTCTCTGGAAGGGTATATGTAGATAGTTCACCATCGACATTCAAACCGTAAAATGTAGGATTGTGCTCGTATCCTTCAGTTGCCAACATTATGGATAGCTTATGTGGCTCTTCACCAACGATGGAGTCTATCGTAATGCTACTTGTATTCTCATCAAACTCTATGCGCTTTGGCGTATTGTCGTCAATAGTAACCATAAATGACCCTGAGCCTGGGCGCATCTGTATCTCTATCTTATTGCCTGTAAATTGGGTGTATATAGATGAACCTGGATAGTTGAATCTAACCTCAGGACCTTCTGTTAAATCGGTTACTGTTATCGTACGTCCCATATAGGTAAAGTACTCTGATGTGGCATCGTAATGGTTTGCCTCCTTTTGACATGCTGTCGCTGTAAGAGCAGCGAGAAATAGTCCGATTGTCGTTTTCTTGCTCATATTTCTATGTGTGAATGCTGTGTGAAAAAAAAGTGGATAGCCCACCAAAGTGAGCTATCCAATATTATACGATAAAAAATTATGCGTCGATATTTGCGTATGTAGCGTTGGCTTCGATAAACTCTCTACGTGGAGCTACCTCGTCGCCCATAAGGGTTCTAAATACCTCGTCGGCTACTATAGCGTCTTCAATATGTACCTTGCGGAGAGTACGACGGTTAGGGTCCATAGTAGTAGCAAATAGCTGCTCTGGGTTCATCTCACCAAGACCTTTGTATCGCTGTACATTGACGCCTTTGCCATCTTCTCCTGTAGCATATTTCTGTAGGAATGTTATGCGGTCCTCTTCTGTCCAGCAATACTCCTCTATTTTACCCTTCTTACATAGGTATAGTGGTGGGGTAGCGATATATACGTGTCCACCATCTATGAGCTCTCGCATGTAGCGGAAGAAGAATGTGAGGATAAGTGTAGCGATATGCGAACCATCGACATCGGCATCGGTCATGATAATTACCTTGTCATAACGTAGGTTCGAAATGTCTAGTCTCTTATCATTCTCGCCGTCCGAAGGCAATGTCTTAACGCCAAGTGCAGTGTAGATATTCTTTATCTCCTCTGAGTCGTATGCCTTATGAGTCTGCGCCTTCTCTACGTTCAAAATCTTACCTCGAAGTGGGAGGATGGCTTGGAACTTACGGTCGCGTCCTTGCTTAGCAGAACCACCAGCGGAATCTCCCTCGACGAGGAATAGCTCGCATCTAGATGGGTCTTTCTCTGAGCAGTCGGCCAACTTGCCTGGAAGTCCGCCTACACGCATTACACTCTTTCTTTGTACGAGTTCACGTGCCTTTCTAGCAGCTGTACGTGCTGTAGCAGCAAGTATTACCTTGTCTACTATGAGTGCTGCCTCTTTTGGATGTTCCTCTAGGTACGCCTCAACAACACTGCTTACTACATCAGAAACGGCTTTATCTACCTCTTGGTTGCCCAACTTGGTCTTTGTCTGGCCCTCAAACTGAGGTTCCATTACCTTTACTGATACTACGGCTGTCAAGCCCTCGCGGAAGTCTTCTGCTGTAATCTCAACATCCTTCAAGTTCTTAAACTTACCAGCCTGCTCACCCCAAGCACGTAGTGTCTTGGTAAGTCCTCTGCGGAAGCCTGTAAGGTGTGTACCTCCCTCATGGGTGTTGATATTGTTTACGAATGAGAGAAGCTTCTCTGAGTATGATTTATTGTATAAGAATGCAACCTCTACTGGTATCTCACCTTTGTCTACATTTAGGTAGATAGGTTCTGGAATCAATGGCTCGTTATTGCCGTTTATTACCTGTACAAACTCCAAAAGACCCTTCTCTGAGTAGAACCTGTCGTTCTTCTCCTCTATCTCGTTGCCATTTGCGTCTATAGTACGCTTGTCATGGAGTTGTATCTCAATGCCTTGGTTCAAATAGGCAAGGTCACGAAGTCTATTGGCAAGGGTTTCGTATTTGTATGTGGTAGTGGTAAATATCGAGCCGTCAGGCTTGAATGTTACGAATGTACCAGTATCCGAAGCTTCGCCTGTTACATGTACTTGGTTAAGTGGCTTACCTATACTATAGTCTTGCTCGAAAATCTGTCCATTTCTGTGTACCTCTACGTGCAAACTTGTAGATAGGGCATTCACACACGATACACCAACACCGTGTAGACCGCCTGATACTTTGTAAGACGATTTGTCAAATTTACCACCAGCATGGAGTACTGTCAATACAACCTCAAGGGCCGAACGTCCCTCTTTGGGGTGCATATCGGTAGGAATACCACGACCATTATCTTTAACGGTAATAGAGTTATCTGGATTAATGGTAACGTCTATCTTATTACAGAAACCTGCAAGAGCTTCGTCAATAGAGTTGTCGACGACCTCGTACACAAGGTGGTGAAGACCTTTCTCTCCTGTATCTCCAATGTACATGGCAGGACGCTTACGTACGGCCTCCAATCCTTCAAGTACTACAATGTTTTCACCAGTGTACTCTTTGTTTTTTTCTATGTTGTCGCTCATTTATTCAAGATGTAATTATCGCGACAAAGATACAAAAAATGTTTGTATTATTCAATAGGATGAATTATTTGATGTCGAAGAGTGATTTGTCTCTGTTTTCGACCTCAATTTTTCTTTTTTTACACGTTCGTAAGCGATATGATACTTACTCCTTAAGTATATTAGTTGTCATGGTCTCCATTTTAGCTAAATTATAAAACCAATAGTCAAATAATCTATCTACAATTTACTAATCTCCTCTTCAGACAATCCTGTAGCCATAATAATTTGAGATATTGGGATATTCATCCTTTTTAATTCTCTAGCTATTCCTTTGCGTTCTTCAACTCTACCTTCCTCTCTACCTTTGTCTATGCCCCGTTGCATTCCAATCTCAATACCTTCAGTCATTCCTTCAGCACGTCCCTCCTCACGTTCATAACGCATCACGCACCTTGCAGTACGTACCGTATCAATATTCACATGATATTTAGAAATCTCTTCAGCTGTCATATTGGCAAGTTCAGCTATGCTACCTATTTTGTTGAATA
>JAUNDI010000070.1 GCA_030526155.1 Bacteroidia bacterium | reverse complement strand
TACAGACGGATTGTTGAACGATATTTTGAACTTGTAAGAGATGAAGGCTTATCCTAAATATAAAGATAGTGGCATACAATGGGTTGGTCAAGTACCTAACCATTGGGAAGTCGCACGTTTGAAAAATTTCACATCATGTAATGATGAGACGTTATCAGATAGTACATCTGTTGACACAATTATTGAGTATGTAGAAATTGGAGATGTTAGTAATACTGAGGGAATTAAAGCCACTACAAAATACCATTTTGGAGATGCGCCTTCTAGAGCAAGGCGTATTACTAGAAAAAATGATATCATTGTTTCTACAGTTAGAACGTATTTGCAAGCAATAACTCAAATTAAAAGAGATGATCTTATTGTTTCTACTGGGTTTGCTGTAATTAGACCTCGAAAAGGGATTGAATCTGGGTATCTTGCTTATCAGATGATGTCCCAAGCGCCAATTCATTGGATTGTATCGAATTCAATAGGCATCAGTTATCCTGCTATTGCAGCATCAAAAGTAGGCTGTGTCCCAATTCTCCTCCCCACCCCAGCCGAACAAACTTCCATAGTCTCCTTCCTAGACTCCAAAACTTCCCAAATCGACACCTACATCGCCCAAAAGGAAAAACAAATCGAAGCCCTCAAAGAACTTAAACAAGTCGAAATCGCTAACGCCGTTACCCACGGCCTTAACAATAACACCCCTATGAAAAATAGCGGTATCGCTTGGATCGGAGACGTGCCTCAACATTGGGATACTGTAAGAATGAAATATATCTTTAAGGAGATTTCAGAAAAGGGGCACCCAGAAGAACCTTGTTTATGCGCTACACAAAGATATGGAGTTATTCCACAATCTATGTACGATAATAGAGTTGTTGTTGTAAGTAAAGGTTTTGAGAATTTGAAATTTGTAAGAAAAGGGAACTTTGTAATAAGTCTCAGATCCTTTCAAGGTGGCATTGAAATGGCTCATTATCAAGGTATCATTAGTGCTGCGTATACAATATTAGGGTTAGATGAAAATATACTAGATTCAGAATACACACGATTCCTCTTCAAGTCTCATCCATTTATTATGTTACTCCAAACATGTGTTACTGGGATTAGAGAGGGTCAAAATATCAATTATGATATACTGAGAAGAAAGTTCTTACCAGTTCCGCCCAAAGAAGAACAGCGTGAAATTGTTAAGTATATTGACGTAAAAATCAAGAATATCGACACAAAAATCTCAAGCATCCAATCCCAAATATCCCACCTTAAAGAGTACAAACAACGCCTCATAAGCGATGTCGTAACTGGTAAGGTCGATGTGCGCAACGAAAAAATCTGATATGTTCAAATACATTGAATGTATTAATCATAATTTTGTAGCGTAACATCAAATAACAGACATATTTTTACTATCAATACCGCATGAGCATGAAATACTTCTCTTTTTCATAATCTATTTTTTTACGATGAACAAGAGTCTTCTTTGGGTGCTCTTAGGGTGCTCCCCGAGTATAGCCCGAGTGCTAACGCAGTTATGATATTATAATTAAAAACTTGGTTGAATTATGACAACGGATACTTCTGAAAAGGGTCTAGAATCTATCATCGAAGCGCATTTGCTTAATACTGGCTGGGTCAAGCGTACTAGCCAAGAGTTCGACCGCGACTTCTGCGTCGATACTCCTATGCTTCGCCAATTCCTTCTCGCCACCCAGCCAGAGAAGGTGGAGAGTTCTCATATATTCGACACGCCTGCAGCTACTCGTAAGTTCCTAGAGCGTGTCAAGAATCAAATTACTTCACGTGGCGTAGTCGACGTATTGCGCCATGGTATAGATCATCAAACTACACAGTTCACATTGTACTACCCTACACCGCTGGCACAAAACGCTCAGGCTGTAGCGCAGTACAACGCAAATATCTTCGCTGTTACTCGCCAACTCCATTTCAGTAATAAAACACCAAAGGATTCGGTCGATGTCATGCTCGCTATCAATGGCTTGCCTGTCATTACTATGGAGCTCAAAAATTCTCTCACAAATCAAACTGTAGAGGATGCAGTAGATCAGTATAAGACCGACCGTAGCCCAAAGGAGCTCCTCTTCATGCCTAAGCGTTGTGCTGTCCACTTCGCAGTAGACGATGCCGAGGTGCGCATGTGTACCGAACTCTCTAGCGAAAATAGCTGGTTCCTCCCTTTCAATAAGGGGTGCGACGATGGCGCTGGTAATCCCGTAAACCCTAATGGCCTCAAAACGTCATACCTCTGGGAAGAGATTCTCCAAAAGCCTCGCCTTAGCGAGATTCTCGAGAACTACGCACAGGTTATCTACGAGAAAAAAGCGGGCTCTACTACTCCTAAGGATAAGATGATATGGCCTCGCTACCATCAGTTGCAGGCTGTCAGCTCTCTCCTGGCTGATACCCAGTCTAGCGAGAGCGGCCGCCGTTACCTCATTCAGCACTCTGCTGGCTCGGGTAAGAGTAACTCTATTACTTGGCTCGCCTTCCAGCTCGTTAATCTCAAGGAGGCCGATGGCGTTACCCCTCGTTTCGAGAGTACCATAGTAGTCACAGATCGTATCAACCTCGATAAGCAAATCCGCGATAATATCCGCGCATTCTGCAATAATAAGAATATCGTTACCTGGGCAGAAGATAGCGAGGCTCTCGTTAATGCCCTCAAGGGTGGCAAGAAGATTATCGTATCTACCATCTGTAAGTTCCCATTCATCCTCAATACCCTCGGTAAGGAACTTGCCGATAAGAGGTTTGCCGTCATCATAGACGAGGCTCATAGTAGCCAAAGTGGCAATATGTCTAGCTCGCTCAATCGTATCCTCTCAGGCTTCGGCCACAAGGGGCTTAACGTAGAAGACAACGAGGATGGCCTCAATGAGCTTATGACTCACGTCATAGCTGGTCGCGTCTTGGCTAAGAATACCAACTTCTACGCCTTCACCGCCACCCCAAAGAACAAGACTCTCGAAATGTTCGGCGAGCCTTATACCAATGCCTCTGGCGAGAAGAGCTTCCGCCCTTTCCATGTCTACTCTATGCGCCAAGCTATAGAGGAGGGCTTCATCATGGATGTACTCGAGCATTATACCACATATGATAGCTTCTACAAGATCCTAAAGGCCACAGAGTCTAATCCTGAGTTCGATAAGAAGCAAGCCAACAAGAAGCTACGAGCATGGGTAGAGAGTCGCCCTGAGACTGTAGATAAGAAGGCTCGTATCATGGTAGAGCACTTCCATGAGTGCGTAGCATACAAAATGGGTGGCGAAGCACGTGCCATGATCATCTGTAATGGCATCGAACGTGCCATCGACTACTTCTTCGCCGTAAAGAATCTCCTTAAACAGCGCAATAGCCCATACCAAGCTATCGTAGCTTTTAGTGGTAGCAAATTATACAATGGCAAGGAGGTAGACGAACGCATACTCAACCAATTCCCATCTTCTAACATCGAGAAGACTTTCCGTAGTGGCAACTACCGCTTCTTAATCGTGGCAGATAAGTTCCAAACTGGTTATGACGAGCCTCTTCTCCATACTATGTATGTCGATAAGTCTTTGAGCAGCATCAAGACAGTGCAGACTCTTAGCCGCCTCAACCGCTGCCACCCATTGAAGCAAGAGACATATGTACTCGACTTCGTCAATAAGGCCGAGGATATCCAAAATGATTTCCAGACCTTCTTCAAGACTACAATCCTCAGCCACGAGACTGATATCAATAAGTTGTCCGACAAAATCTCTCTATGCGACCATTCTATGGTCTACACTGACGAGGATATCGACGAGTTTAATACCCTATACTGGAGTGGCAAAGAGCGTGAAATGCTCGACCCTATTCTAGATAGATGCTGTGAGCGCTTTAAGGAGCTCCCTACAGGAGTAGAGGAGGAAGATGTTACAGTAGCTGAGTATACTCAGATTAATATTAAGAGCGCAATGAAGAATTTCGTGCGCCTATATGAGTTCCTCTCTGCCATTCGCCCTATCTCTCGCCCCGATTGGGAGAAACGCGTCACATTCATCCACATGCTCATCAAGAAGCTACCAGTACTTAAGGGCGAAGATTTGACTAATGGTCTTCTCAAGATGGTCGACTTCGATAGGTATCGTGTCGTAAAGGGCGTAGAACAAAAACTCTCCCTCGAATCTAAAGACACTACCATTGATCCTATTCCAGTTAGCGATGCCGCCGTAGGTATCGCCGACCCAGAAATGCAATTCCTTAATCAAATCGTAGACGACTTTAATAGGATTTTTGGAGATCTAGATTGGGGGGATAAAGATATTGTAGACAAACAAGTATCAGAGGTTGTCAGGAGATTATCCAAAAAGAACGAGGTTCGTGATTCTCTGTTAAATAACGACGAGGATACTCAGTTGCAAGTCGTACACGAATGGCTCTCTAACGAACTTGGTATCATATCTGCTAATAGCACAGAGATGCACCGCCGATATGTCACCCAGCCTGATATACAGGAGAAACTCGACCTTCTCGTACACATGCGACTTATAGAAAAGTACAGCCCTCCATTCAACCAACAGCTCGTTGCTGAGAAACTATTAGATCATTTCTCAGACGACTTCAAGGAGTTGTGTGGCGTCAACTATAGACATCTAGAGGAGGTCATAGAATGGTTCTTCCGTGTACTCGACACCGACATCAACGTACAATCATTGAGTGCTATCAATAAGATTAAAAAGAACATTAATCTTATCTACCGCACCGAATGCCGTGAGGAGGACCTCGAAGAAGGCCTACGAGTACTATTGTCTAGATTCGAAGCATACCTCAAAAAGATATACTACATCATCAACAATGTTGAACTCGTAGGTGAGAATGGAAGATATGCCCAATTCCTCGACGCAGCTAAAGCGGCCAAAATCAACCATCTTCATTTCGATGTAGATGATAAGTTGAACAACCTCAAGTCATTCTACGAATTCGTCCATCAGCAGCGTAACGTTGAGAGCCATGGTGCTCCAGAGGTTAGACCTGAAGAAATACGTCCTGGTATCCATATGACTATGGCCATGTACCTATATGCAACCATGATTAATATCACAGACATGGAATCAAGTAGCATATTCTCTCCTACATACGGAGAGATGGATATGAACGTACCTCTCGCAGCAGAAAACACTGAAAAAAAAACTTTAAATTAAAACATACTATGGCAGAGAAACCTACAAAAGAAAACACCTTATACCTTGTTATCAAACAAGCGTATTACGACGAGATCCTCGCAGGTACCAAAAAAGAAGAGTATCGTGAAATCAAAGAGACTACTTGGAAAAAATACCTAATTCAAGAAGAGGTACAATTTGAAGATGGTATGGGCGTACTACCTTTTCTAGCATACCCAGAGGACCAAGTGTGTGAGTTATCAAAAGGTGGCGATATATATGCCTATAACAATGGCGTATTCCCATACCGACCAGTAGAGTATAAATACCTCAATCTAGCAGTGGGCTACAACAAAAATCGCCAGACCATGTTAGTCGAAGTCAAAGATATCTCATTCCAAATTCTAGAAAGCCCTAAAGGGCCAATGCTAATCTATGATGACGGCGAGAAAGCTATACAAGTTACAGACCCTAAAAAAGCAAACGCTTGTTTTTGGGAGATTGTATACCATCTAGGCGAGATTATCGAACATTCGTAATTTAATTAGGCAATATTATGGCGCAATAGTGAAATAACTTTGCGCCATATCTTTATTCTCTCACATCTTATGAATAGCTCGAAACTCATCATATGTTTAATGCGATAATCCCTATCGTAGAAGATATATAGCACGAATTATATACACTCTCACAAAGCGTACTCCCCTGTGGATTACGCTTTTTTACATTCTATCCTATAAGTTCATATAGATTGAACCTATCCAGTATAGCTTTGTATCAGAAACATAAAAGATATAAAGTTATGGAATACACAATCAAAATTACCCCAAGTAACAAACCTGAGGTTAGC
>JAUNDI010000023.1:6406-36865 GCA_030526155.1 Bacteroidia bacterium | reverse complement strand
TTTGCCTTTGCACTCGCAAATATCTACAACCGCCAATTGGTTATGTACGTTTTGGTAGGGATTTGCATAGCTATTATGTTTTTTACACTGTTAAAATAGCTTAAAACAAATAGCCGTACCATATTGCTATGGCACGGCTATTGTATTATTTGAAGAGGTTAATACCTTATTCGCGTATTTCAATTACCAATGTTTTCTAGTGATATTCATGCACCCCTAGATGCACTGTTTATCTAGTATTTGGTTAATATCTTAATAATTATCGTAGCTCTATGTTGTATATTCGGTACAGGTATAGAATCTGTATCATATATATTGGTACTATCTTTGTTATGCACTAAGTCAAATCTGGGAAAATGCATGTTATAACCTTGTTATAATGAGCGTAATAGTGATATTTACTTTGATTTGATGGCGTATTCTAGATTAATATTAAATCAATATGTAATCAAAATTCATTATTCCTGTAATACAATTCTATCACAATTCAGTCAAACTTCATTATTTATGAGTGATTCCACTATCGAATCCCTAATATTATCTAATCCTATCTGCTATCAATCAACAAGATAATGCTATTGTCCCAGTATGTCATCAATGTTTATCTTGATAGCATCAGCAGCTTTCTGCTTCTTTTCGTCAACTACCTTCGCATAAATCTGTGTTGTTTTCACATCCGTATGGCCGAGCAATTTACTAACTGTATAGATGTCAGTACCATTAGCTAGTTGTAATGTTGCGAACGTGTGGCGGAAGCAATGGAACGTAATATGTCGATTAATATTTGCAGCTTTTATCCATCTTTGCAATGGTTTGGATATCCATGAAGGATCAGGGAGATTCTCAAATACTAATCGGCTATCATCTTTTCGTTCACCACATAGCTGATAAGCAAGTGTGCTTATCGGCATATATTCAACTCCCTTTGTTTTCTTCTGAGTAAAGTTCAATACATATCTATCCCCATCTTCTTGAATCTCAGACCAAGTCAGTTTTTGTATATCACAATGACGAAGTCCTGTCAGTGCTGAAAATAAAGCAGCTCGCTTTACTATTGGCTTGTCACATGGTGTCGATGCCAATGTATTGAGTTCATCAGTACTTAAATGCTCCCGTCGACATTCTTGTTCTTGAATTCCTTTAATTTTTGCTGAAATATCAGAAACAAAGTACCCTTCGACAAAAGCCTGTTTTAGAGCTGCTTTAAATACAGAAAAATATGTAGCTGCCGTATTTTGCGAAACGGTACCTGTTTTATTGCCACCGCAAGGAGCCGTTAGAAGAAATGATTTAAATCTTTCGACAAATTGGAGATCTATTTGAGAGAACGTCAAGTCTTCGCTATTGACAAATTGTTTTATCAAGTCTCTTACTCTATTCCAATTAATAATAACAGCATAAGAACTTTTCGCATGAAGTTGCATATTTACCCTATCGTAAAATTCGAAAAAGTTAGATTGCATTTTGTTTTGCAATTCAGCTTGCTCTGCTTCAGTTTCAGTATATAGCGAAGCATTGTCATATTCTTTCTGCCTTAATTTTCTTACGCTATCAGCATATATGCAGCTCTCCTGATCTATTTCCGATTTGCACATTATGATGCCGTTAGAGTCTCTTTTAGGCTTTAGCGTTTTTCCCGAATCTGTAGTCCTTGCTGTACGAGTTTTATCCCATATCGGAGTTGTTATTACCCTATTGAGATACTCACGTACTCTCTTAGGAGTAGAACATCCATTTTCAAAAACAGGATATGACTCAACAAATAAATACCATTCGTTAGCATATTCAGATTTACGGAGACGTACCGTTACTTTTGTATGTGTAAGTGCCTTTTTCATTTGGGTGAGCCTAGAATATTTTCAATTAACTTTTTTGATACATATACATACTTACCTATCTGCTGTTTTGGGATACCATATCTTCGGATCATCTCATAGACAGTCTTCGATGAAACGCCAAATCTTTCTGGGATCTCACCAATAGTGTAACACTCTTCGGGAGCCAGTTTCTTATTTAAATCCTTAACAGGATTTATGTTGGTATCTTTTTGTTCCTCTTTAGGAAACATATCTTGAAGACTTGCAAGACTGATGCGGGTTAATCGTTTGCCAAGATTTGTCGCACACAATCTTCCATCCCTTATTAACCTATGAATTGTATCCTTGCTTATACCAAATATAACAACAGCTTCTGACACAGAGATGTAAAGACGATTTTCAGATATAGCTTCTAGTCTTTGCTGTTTTTCTTCTTGTTGCTTTTTCTCCTTTATGCGCTGATTGTATGCTTTATTGCTACATGACTTGGAACAATAGATAGAATCTATTGTTTTTGCCAAGAAAGAAGTTCCACATAAAGCACACTTGCGTTCTATTTTATATTTTGCTGCTGGCATATATGTAATAAGACCTATTAAGACCGAATAAGACATAATAAGGCGCACCTTGTCTTATATTTAAGACGCGGAGCAAATATGGTACAAATATACGCCTAAAATATAAAATTACAAGCAATTTATCTATAAATTACACAAAGCAAAAGCGAGTGTAACTCACTGAGTTACACTCGCTTGCTTATATTTAGCTATTTTTGTTTGCTAAAAACTACTTAACCTCTTCGAAGTCGACGTCTGTTACGTCGCCTTGGTTATTGCCCTGAGCGCCACCTTGTGGGCCTTGAGCACCGCCTTGAGGACCTTGAGCGCCGCCTGCAGCGTTGTACATATCCTGGCTAGCAACTTGGAAAGCTGTTTGGAGCTCGTTCATTGCGGCATCGATTTCAGCGATGTCTTGCTTTTGGTGAGCATCCTTAAGCTTTGTGAGAGCGCTCTCGATAGGAGCCTTCTTATCGGCTGGAATCTTATCGCCGAACTCCTTAAGCTGTTTCTCTGTTTGGAATATCATGCTATCGGCAGCATTAATCTTCTCGATACGCTCCTTTTGAGCCTTATCAGCATCGGCGTTAGCCTCAGCCTCAGCCTTCATTCTCTTGATTTCGTCCTCAGAGAGACCAGACGAAGCCTCGATACGGATATTCTGCTCCTTACCTGTAGCCTTATCCTTAGCAGATACATTAAGGATACCATTAGCGTCGATATCGAAAGTTACTTCGATTTGAGGAACGCCACGTGGTGCTGGTGGGATTGAGTCGAGGTGGAAACGACCGAGGCTCTTATTCTGAGCTGCCATTGGACGCTCACCTTGGAGAACGTTGATCTCTACAGAAGGCTGGTTGTCAGCAGCTGTTGAGAATACCTGGCTCTTCTTAGTAGGGATTGTGGTATTAGCGTCGATGAGTTTAGTCATCACGCCACCCATAGTCTCGATACCGAGAGAGAGAGGAGTAACGTCGAGGAGGAGGACATCCTTAACCTCGCCTGTGAGGACAGCACCTTGGATAGAAGCACCGATAGCCACAACCTCGTCAGGGTTAACGCCCTTAGAAGGAGCCTTACCGAAGAACTTCTCTACTGCAGCCTGGATAGCAGGGATACGAGTAGACCCACCTACGAGGATAACCTCATTGATATCGCTTACTGAGAGGCCTGCGCTCTCGAGAGCAGAACGACAAGGAGCGATAGTACGTTGAACGAGATCGTCTACGAGTTGCTCGAACTTAGCACGAGTAAGAGTTGTCACCAAGTGTTGTGGTATACCATTAACTGGCATGATATAAGGGAGGTTGATCTCTGTAGAAGTTGTGCTAGAGAGCTCAATCTTAGCCTTCTCTGCAGCATCCTTTAGACGCTGAAGAGCCATAGGGTCCTTACGGAGGTCAACATTGTGCTCCTTTTGGAACTCATCAGCCAAGAAGTCGATAATTCTGTGGTCGAAGTCGTCGCCACCGAGGTGTGTATCGCCATCAGTAGACTTAACCTCGAATACGCCATCACCGAGCTCGAGTACAGATACATCGTGAGTACCACCACCGCAGTCGAATACTACAATCTTCATATCCTGAGACTTCTTGTCGAGGCCATAAGCGAGAGCTGCGGCAGTAGGCTCGTTTACGATACGGCGAACCTTAAGGCCTGCGATTTCGCCAGCCTCCTTAGTAGCTTGACGCTGAGAGTCGTTGAAGTATGCAGGAACAGTAATAACTGCCTCTGTAACCTCTTGGCCGAGGTACTCCTCTGCGGTCTTCTTCATTTTTTGAAGAACCATAGCAGAGATCTCTTGAGGAGTGTAGAGACGACCATCGATGTCTACACGAGGAGTATTGTTGTCGCCCTTAGCAACCTTGTAAGGGACGCGTGAGATTTCTTGAGAGAGACGATCATAAGACTCACCCATGAAACGCTTGATAGAGTATACAGTCTTGTGAGGATTTGTGACAGCCTGACGCTTTGCAGGGTCACCAACCTTACGCTCACCACCGTCGACGAAAGCGACGATAGAAGGAGTAGTGCGCTTACCCTCGCTATTTGCGATAACTACAGGCTCATTGCCCTCCATTACGGCAACACATGAGTTAGTGGTGCCAAGGTCGATACCGATAATTTTTCCCATTGTATTATGTCTTTTTATTATTTACTGATTTTATTGTCGGCTCTCTGTATGTCCGACGCTTATCTATATATCAATAGGCGTGCCAAAGATACAAATGGGAGAATTTCTGCCAAAGTGGCAGAAATGATATAGATGATTTGCTATCGGTTTCGGTCAATGACAGAAAGAGGTTGCCAAAGTGGCAGAATTAATCATTTTGTTCAGCCAAAGTATTAAGCCATTCGACTAAGCCTTGGTCCTCTATGCCCAATTTTTTCCTAAGGCGATATCTGATAGTCTCCACGCCGCGTACAGAGATATTAAGGAGTGGAGCGATTTCTTTGGTTGTTAGACCCATGCGAAGATATGAGCACATCATCTTTTCGTTTTGAGAGATATCGGGGTGGAGTTTTGTCAGTTTATTTAAGAAGTTGTTATTTACTAGGTCGAACTGCTCCTCTACCTTTTTAAGGACCTCGTCGGAATTGATATTACCCTCTATAGAATTGTTTATGAGCTGCAGCTCTCTTCGGATGTGAGCAGTAGCTGGCTTATCTAGGAGGTGGATAACACGAGTAATGTTATCCTTTATATTAGTGAGCACTTCGTTTTTGCGAGCGAAGTTGATCATAGCATTAGTGAGCTCTTGGCTTTTGTGGCGAAGTTCCTGTTCGAGAGCTTCACGTTGGAGTTGGTCGATTTTTTGGAGGTTTTTATTGTGCCTATCCTCATATCCCTCCTTAACCTTTTCGAATTTAGCCTCACTTTCGAGTCGTGCTTCGCTCTGACGAAGAGCTATACGACGTTTATCGTATAGGATAAGGGCAATGAATACAAGTAATACACCAAGACCGTATCCTGCGTATGCAGCAGTAGTTCTATACCAAGGAGGGAGAATAGTAAGAGATATGGTATCCCAGAATATACGTCCATCCATAGTTTTCATTTTAAGGTGGAAGTTATATTCGCCCTCATGAAGGTTGTTGAACTCCTTGTAAGAGACCTGTTCGTATGCAGACATTGCGGATTGGATAGCTGCTTCGGATAGGTTGCTTGGAACTAATGCAGACGAGAAAAGTCTGATATCAGAACCTGTATTAGAAGCAGTAGTATTATAGGTAATACGAATAGACTGGTCGCTATGAGGGAGGATTACCTTCATGTATTTCCCCTCGCATATATTAGGGAAAGATATTGAGATGGGCTGATTCTTGCTCGTGCTAGGAGATAGTAGAGCGATATTAGCAATTAGTGAAGCTCTAATTTCGGAGAGAGACCTACTATTCTCGCTAGTAGATTGATGGTTGAGGTTGATTAAGGCGAAACCATCTTGGTAAGGGAGGATAGCAGTAGACAAGTCGGGCATGAGGTGTACATCCTCATAATCCCTTACGAGAGGCACTAGAGATTGGGGGAGAGATATGATTTTAGCCGTTGTAGTTTTATCCATCATGATACACAATTCGGCATTTGATATAGTGAGGAGACGGCCATATTGAACAGAGATGCGATTATACTGGCGTCTGCCATTGAGCGACGCGTTAAGCTGTTCGTTAGGGGTAATGGTATTACTGTTAGGGTCATAAGTATACATACCATCAGATGTGCCGATATGGATCACGCCATCTATGTTAGCTATGTCGCGGCATTTGAAGTTTTTGTCGGGCAATTGGTAATCTTGGCGTTTAGATACAGATAGCAAATCCTCATTGAGGGTGAGAGATGTTATTACATCATTATTAATAGTCCATACAACAATCTGACCATTTCGAAGTCTTTGAATAGCTAGGCGACGGCAAGAGTCGTTCATTCCATATATACGCCCTTTGATGCGCCATGTAGGGTTAGGGCCATCAGAGTGGGATATTACCATTAAGCCATCGTATACTCCACATATGAAATCAGATTCATTACCGGGGATAGCTGCACATGTCCATACGCCATCGATTTTATCGATACGAGACAACTGAAGATTATTGACGATAAACAAACCGCGGTCGTGGCAACATAGAAGTTGTTCTGTTCCTTCGGGCGATATGAGATCCCATACCTGACCGCTAGTTCCGGAGACGAACTGTTGGGATGCTCCATCGGTCGAACACCTATATAGACCTCTGTTTGTGCCTATATAATAAGCATTCTGAAAGTCGCTCACGGCATATCCTGTACCAAGGGTACCATGTTTGCTTTGCAATTGCTGGATTGGTCCGCCCACACATATATAGTCAAGTCCATTATCTAGGCCTGCCCATAGGTTACCTGACTTATCGTAGTTCATAGATAATACGGTATTATTAGCAAGGCCGCTCTGCTCATCTATATTTAGTACGCCATGCCTTTGTGTATTATCATTAAAATGTAAATCTATTTCGTATATACCATTACCGATAGTACCAAGAGCGACGCGACCGATAGGAGGCTGTTGGCAATGAAGGGAGATTGCGCTACAGAAGATTTCGGACTGAGCCAATATATTATCTATTTCCGTGTGGAAGCGTTTAGTTTCTGTGCCATCGAAGATATATAATCCATCGAAAGCTGTAACAATAAGAGTATATTGCTGGCATAATTGGTGGATACCCTTGATACGTTTACCCCTAAGAGGCTCGGTACCCTTGAGAGTGAAGAACGTGTTGCCAATCAGCATTTGTATGCCACGCTCTTCGGTAGCTACATATAAGACGCCATGTACGATAGCGCTACAATCCACCTTACCGCCGCACTCTACGAAACTATAGTTATTGTTGATTTGGCGTACGATTCGGCCATCGCCTTGATAGTAAATAATATCATCTACCTCGTGGATATTCCATACATTACCGAGGTATTTTATTTCGGGAGCAAGAGAGTCGCTTAGGCAGTGGTATTTAAGGGAGCCATTATCAGTAGGCTCTACGTAGCCAAATTCGTTGATGCCACCCACGTATATACGATTATTGTATTGTAGGCATGATCGTATTTCGTTATTGTTATTGAGCGTTATAGTATGCCATGTACCATCTGGTAGTGTATTTGCGATGGGAGGATATTGAGCATTGAGGATGAATAGAGCATTACGATTAGCCACCAGCACGTCGCCATTATGCTGAGTAGAGATATGCCAAGTCTGTCCGCCCTGCCACCAAGAGTTGCCGCGCATATCGCGCACGACGGGGTGCCAATCGGCGTAAATAAACGAAAGGCAAGAAGAGAGGATATATAAGGCAAGAGTAAGAAATAATTTATGCATGAGGGAGTGTTGGTATGGCTTGTAGGTAGAAATGAAAAGCATCACTAAGTGCAAAGCGGTCTTAGTGATGCTTAAAATTATGTAGTAATTAAATACTAATCTAAATGATTAGAGCTTGTCGTTAGAACCGAGAACGTTAACGATCTTGTGGATGTACATCTTCTTCATGTTCTCACGAGCAGGCTTGAGGTACTGACGTGGGTCGAAGTGAGAAGGGTTCTCAGCCATGTACTTACGGATAGCAGCAGTCATAGCGAGGCGAGAGTCAGAGTCAATGTTGATCTTACATACTGCAGACTCAGAAGCCTTACGGAGCTGCTCCTCTGGAATACCGATAGCAGCCTCGAGCTTACCACCGAACTTGTTGATTGTCTCAACTTCGTCTTGAGGAACTGAAGAAGAACCGTGGAGAACGATTGGGAAGCCAGGGAGCTTGTTCTCGATCTCAGCGAGGATATCGAATGCCAATGGTGGTGGTACGAGCACGCCATTAACGAGAGTACACTGCTCTGGAGTGAACTTGTGAGCACCGTGAGAAGTACCGATAGAGATAGCGAGAGAGTCGCAACCTGTACGTGTAGCGAAGTCGATAACCTCCTCAGGCTTTGTGTAGTGAGACTCTGCTGCAGAAACCTCATCCTCAACGCCAGCGAGAACGCCGAGCTCAGCCTCAACTGTTACGTCGAACTGGTGAGCGTAATCAACTACCTTCTTAGCGAGAGCTACGTTCTCCTCGTATGGGAGGTGAGAGCCGTCAATCATTACTGAAGAGAAACCATTGTCGATGCAGTCCTTGCAAAGCTCGAAAGAATCACCATGGTCGAGGTGGAGAACGATTTGTGGGTTCTCGCAACCGAGCTCCTTAGCGTACTCTACAGCACCCTTAGCGAGGTTACGGAGGATAGTACCATTAGCGTAGTTGCGTGCGCCCTTAGATACCTGCATGATAACTGGTGACTTAGTCTCAACTGCAGCCATAACGATAGCCTGCATTTGCTCCATTGTGTTGAAGTTGAAAGCTGGGATAGCGTAGCCACCCTTAACTGCCTTTGCAAACATCTCTTTGGTGTTTACAAGACCAAGCTCTTTGTAACTTGTTGCCATTTGTTTGGAATATTAAATATGTTTTGTGTTTATTGTCAATGGTTGTTGAATGCTCTAACAACGCCTCAAAGTTAGTAATAATCTTCGGATTATGGGGTATAGTGGGGGATTTTTTTGTTTTGAGAGAGGGAAACGGAGAATAATGGACAGTGAGGAGAGGGGAGAGGGTGATACTTGTATGATGGGAGGGTGCTCCCTTTTTGGTCGTAGAATTTGTAGTTATTCTAGTTATTCTAGTTGTACTAGAGGGGCTAGATGATACTAGAGAGAAGAGCGGGAGTAGCCTTCTTGGTCGTAAAAAAGGTATTATGAGCGTACGGGGAGAAGCCTTCTTGGTCGTAGAAAAAGTATTTTTATGAGTTTGGGTTATTCGTCGACGCGGACTACGCGGGTGGTGTTATCGAAGTCTATGGTACGTTCGGCGCCGCGTTCGCAAATGTATTCGACATTAGTGCCATTTGTGGCTTTGATAGATATGATATCAGAGGCGAATACCTTACAATGGCAGTAGTAATCGGCCAAGAGGTTAAGTTTAGTGCTTTTGAGGAAGTGAGTCCACACGAAAGAGGTCTCAGAGATGTCGACATAAGAGTCTTGGCAAGTGCCCATGACAGATACTGAGGAGCTACCTGAGATGCGGAGATCTATTTGGCGAGCCTCGACATTGAGGTTGACATTAGACGCTTGACGGGCGTGAACCACTAGGCGGTCGGCCTGGAGGAGCCCTTGAGAGCTAATGTGATTACCTTTTTGGGTGTTGATACAAGAGATAGTAGTATCTGTTGTGAGATATATGGTAATCTTTTTACTTGTTTTGTATTTGAATTTAGAGGCTGAGATACATAGGTTATGATCCTTAAAATCAAGTTTGACGTGAGGTATGATGGTACTTTCGGCCTCTACGAAAGCCTGTACCTTGTCGCCATATTTTAGGACGAGATCTATACCCCCAGCAACGGTAATGCTCTGGAAACGTTCGACCTTGTGCACCTCCTTTTTTATAGGCTTTACGGCCCAAGATAAGGATTGCATGAACAAGGAGAGTAGTATGATACAGATAAATCTAATAGTGATAATTGATTTAGTTTCCCCTACGTTTAGCAAATAGGATAGTTGTGAATTATGGTAAAGATACTACATTCGCTAGTAAAAAGTTACATTGAGATGGTAGAGAGTAGATGGAGTAATAAAAAAGAGAGATTAGCTTAGAGCCAATCTCTCGTATTGATAAGAAATATTTTAATCTTGGGGTTGTACTACAATCTAAATACCTTAACAGACTCTGCGATGGTATGCAAGATACGTTGTAGTTCGTGAGCATTAGCAGCCAACTCTTCTGCTGTTGCGGCATTACTTTGAGTAACGTTATTGAGTTCGAGAATAGCAGAGTTGACCTGAGCCACACCCGAGTTCTGCTCTACGGAAGCTGTTGCGATCTCCTTGATGAGAGATACTACCTGCTCGATTTTAGGCAAGAGGTCGGTAACATTCTTATAAGCCACTTCGGCCTCGGAGATAGAAGAGTTAGCCGTAAGAGTAATACCATCTGCGGTATCATGAGTTTCGTTAGCGAGGTAGCCCACCTCTTTAGCAACGACGGCGAAGCCCTTACCCTGTTCGCCAGCGCGAGCAGCCTCGATAGAGGCATTCAGAGCTAAGATGTTAGTCTGCTTAACGAGTTCGTTGATAGCTATAATATTCTCTGCGATATTATTAATAGCGTCAAAACTCTTCTTGCTTGAGACGCCGAGATCTTGGATAAGACGAGATATATTCTCAGATATCTTATTCGTCTCGACAGCGTGGTTCATGTTATTTTGGATGTTAGCACCCATCTCCTCCATAGAAGAAGATATCTCCTCGAGGGACGCTGCCTGTCTATTGGCTGAAGCCGACATATCGGCGGAAGATGCTGACACCTGATTGATAGTATTAACTATTGTTTCGTTATTATCAACGATAGGAGCCACCACATCGCGAATATGGTGCTTCATGTCATTAAGACTTCTATTGAGAGCCACTACTTCGGATACGGATACCTTATCTTCGATATGATGACCAAGGTTGCCAGTAGCTATAACTTGCGATACTTGGGTAAGATACTTGATAGGTCTTGTAATATATTCGTTAGTAATCCATATTACGAATAGGACTAAGAGCATAGCGCCCAAGATGCTTATCAAGATAAGCGTACGTATTTTAGTGAGAGGCGCTGTAACTATGCTATCATCCACACCGAGGAGGAGAGTACTAACGGTAGCACCGCTATCGTACTTTTTGAAAGGCTTAGCAGCAGCGATGAAAGTCTCGCCACTAGCTTCGTATTCGCCCTCCCAAACCACCTGCTTATCGAAGAGAGCCTCGACCATATCAGGGTGTAAGACAGCAGAAGTCACGAGAGAGTCTGTAGAGCAGATAAAACTCTTATTATCGTAAGTAATACATTCGACTTGGTGTTGAGTCTTATACTGGTTTAGGAAATTGAGATTATCAGAAGAGTAACCTATATACAATACTATAGCGGCAGGCACTTCGTCGCGGCGTACTATAGCTGCAGCGAATTGGCAGTAAGCATTTGGGTATAGGTGAGCGAAACCCTCGGTGTAATCGTGCACCTTAACCCACTCTACGAGGTTAGCCAACTCCTCACGATCGAAATCAGCCTTATCATGAGAAGCTGTCACGTCGCCATCCATAGACATTACGGCGAATCCAGGGATGCCGAAGCCGTCGGCAGTACGCTTAAGGCTATATTGGAGGTCATAGAACCTCATTTCAGCGGTAAGGCCCTTGAAGTAGTCGGAATATCGCTGATAGTCGACAGCCTTGCGAAGGTTTGCGGTATATTCGTTGATGGTCGCCTCTACAGACTCCATCTTCTTATGGACAAGACTTGAGGAGTATTCGGTAAGGTGAGACTTCATTATTAAGCCGATACCTTGGCTACTGAGGATGAAATAGAATATTACGATAAGCCAAGGCGTAAGAAGGATGAAACGTAGGCTACGATTACGTATACGCTCTAAGTGCTTCGTGATAAAAGATGGTAATTTCATAAATCAGTTGGTTATTTACGGGGCAAATATAGTAAAAAAGCACGTCGTTTACTGCAAAATGCCCTCAACTCAGTGCTTTTCTATGTAACTATTAAAGAAAAAGTTACTTACTCTTCTTTGTTTTCTTAACTGCGTATATGTCTGCAGATATCTCCTTATTTAGGGACTTAGACTTTAGTTCGTATGTTGTGAAGCTACCATCCTGCTCTGTAAGTTTAAGAGATACGAGAGTGAGATCAGCCTTATCATACTTAAGTTCCAACTGAGTTACCTTGCTACGGCCCATTTTATAGTCGACAGCGATAGTGTATACTATCTGCTTAGCTGTTTTATCTGTTTTCTTGAGGGTACCATTAAGAGAAGATACCTTACCGCTCATACAAGCGAGGAGGGTAGAGGCGAGATCCTCGACATGCTTATTAGAAGCCTTAAGATTACGGACCTTGCCATCCTTGCCGACAGAGACCTGATCGTTATTGATAACGAAGACCTCGCCATCGGTATAAACCATTGCTAGTTGAGAAGGCTTTGTATAGTAGAAACTACCATCAGACGAAGTAGCCTTAGTCATACCCTCCAGCTTTTGGGTACGAGAGAAAGGACATTGGATGGTAGATATTTTCTCATTAGCCTTAGCGATTTCAGCTAGAGTTGGCTCATTAGCGTTTTGAAGTTGAGCCATCGCTGAGATAGAACATAAGATAGCTGATACTACTGATAATATACGTTTCATTGTGTTTATATTTTTCTAATTAAATTACTTCTTTAATATGTCAGATAGAGGCTCTGCTCCGACTAGTTCTGCGCATGTAAAGAGGGATGTCATACTTGTGCCCAATATACCGTGCAGATTTAGGCTTTGGCCAGTAAGGAGTAGATTATCTACTGGAGTACGAGGAGTGAGGAGGGTGAACATCAGATTGTTGAAATCCTTTTGGATGCCATAAGCCGACCCCTGTGCTGTAGCAGTATAGTCTGTATAAGTCAGCGGAGTAGACGTATGTACCTCTAGTATAGCCTCCTTAAGGCCAGGTATACATTCAGCCGCAAGATCTATACAATTCTGCGCCACTATACGCTTCAACTCATTGTACTCATCACCTCTACATGCAACTTTCGTGCCAAACCACTTCTCTACAGTAGACCAATCCATAGGGGTAAGGATATCGATGTTGCGAGTATAAGTAGCATCCCCCTTATCGGCAGGGACGAAAGATATAAGTGCTCCGTCTACGCGAGATTGAGGATTGAGGTTGTCTGGAAGATGCCAAAGGTTGGCATTACGATAGACATATATATTATTATTCTGATACTTTACAGCATTCTCCTTTAGCACTAAGCTAGCGGTAAACATGCCATAAGTATTCTTGAGGCCATAAATACGCTTACGGTAGATTTTACGAACTAGTCCGCTCTCCTCCATAAGACTCATTGTAGCAGAAGGGTGGATATCGCTAATGAAATGGTCGGCCTCAACGATATATTCGCCACCATTTACCTCTACGGAAGAGGCGTGACCTTCGGCACCGAGGATTTGTGTGACCTTAGCATTACGGCGAACTACGCCCCCTTTTGACTCGATACCCTTACGGAGGCGCTCAGCTATTTGCATGCCACCCCCTTTGATGCGGTATGCGCTTTGCACGAAAGAAGAGTTGATTTGTGCGAAAGTATAGAGAGGAAGCTTTTCGGCATTTAGCTCCATTTTAAGCGCTGGTCCGGATATCACATCTATAAGCAGAGGATCAGATATGATAGACGACAGATATTCGTATGCGCCACGAGCGAATAGAGACTGACTGAATACGCTTTCAGCCGAGCGAGGTTCGAGGCTATGGAAGATACCCTCGCCCACCTGTCTCATCATATTGACCCATTCATCGATACCAGACGCTTGGTTGGGGAAGTAAGACTTTAGGGCAGCGGCATAGTTGTCATACCCCTGAGGGATACGATACTCCTTGCCGTTTATGATGATGAGGTCGGCACAATCATTATCCATTCTCACCCAAGGTAGATCGAGCAAGTTGAAGTATTTGAATAGTTTATGAAGGACTTGGCCCTCATCTAATCCACCTATATAATGAAAGCCGGTATCGAGAGGGAGGCCTGCCCTTCGATACGTCTGCAAGCAACCACCCAATAGAGCGTCTTGCTCCAAGATACACACGCGCATTCCGTGATTAGCTAGGATATATCCGCATTGGAGACCGCCTAGACCTGCGCCTATTATGAGAACATCGTATTTTTCCATAACACGGCGCAAAGGTAGTATTTTTTTTGGGTTTTGTTGGGTAGGTGGACTAGTGGGGCTAGTTATTCTAGTGGAGCTAGATGGTCTAGAGGAGCAGAGAGGGAGATAGTAGGATGGTGAGGGGATGGGGCGCTATTGGTCGTAGATTTTGTAGTTGTTCTAGTTAGACTAGTTATTCTAGATGGTCTAGAGGATGCTAGAGAGAAGAGAGGGAGAAGCCTTCTTCATCGTAAAAAAGTAATTAAATAATCGTATGGGGCGAAAGGGTAGGTGTTGTGAAGGGAAAAAGAAAAGGCACCTATTGGATAGGCGCCTTGTTTATTGTATTTGTGGAATGGGGTTACTTTACGTGGATGAAAGGAGCTTCGCCACCTGCGGTCATGTATTGAGGAAGTTTGCCGTCCCACTTTTCGATAGCGTATTGCTCGACGAGTAGTTTGTTTAGAGACTCAGCTACTACGCGGTTGTAGTATGCCTCGCCGTCGCCTTTGATTTTAAGAGCTTTAGCTTCGCCCTCGGCCTTAGCTATTTCGATTTTTGCCTCAGCCTCAGCCTCCTTTACCTTATTTTCTGCCTTGAGGGCATTTTGTACGGCCTCGTTTTTAGCATTGATAGCATTAGCGAGAGATTGAGGAGGTGTAATTTGAGATGTAAACTCCTCTACTATGAAGCCCTCGTTAGAGAGAGACTGTTCGAGTCTTTTGCGCACTTCGTTTTCGAATTCACCGCGATTAGCCATTAGGTAGTCGCTAGTATATTGGTTAGCGCAAGTACGATAAGCCTCGTAAATACATGTACGGATATATCCATCCTCTATTTCCCACAAAGCTTTACGGTATTTTGTGAATACTTGAGTAGCCTTATCGCGGTCGAGACGATAAGCGATTGTAGGGTCCATGGTAAAAGTAGAAGCATCCTTAGCGTTGACAGCGAAAGGTTCGTATGTTTTACGTTGGACGAAAATAGGGTATTCGAAGATATCCTGAGTAATAGGGTTGTACCATACCCAACCATTACATGTTTCGATAACGCCACCTTGGCGGTCGTTATCAGAAGACCATTTAAGGAATCGGATACCTACCGAACCTGAGTCGATGGTTGTGCAACTAGTAGATAGCGCCATAACAGCGGCGCAACCGCTCGCAATGAGAGTCTTGATATTCATCTTCATCTAAATAATTAATAGTTAGGCGAGATTATTCTCGCTGAAAAAGTATTCGTGTTTATACCTTAGGTTGGTATTATTTGTTGCGCTGAGCAGTCAAAAATTACCAATAGACTGATTTTTATCATTTGGGTTATGTTTTATCAGAAATTATACTCTATCTTTGCAAGAAGGAATATATTAAAGTATCTTATATGAATGCATTGATCCCCGGTTCAGACCGTACACCGACCATTTCTTATCAAGATGGAGTTTTTTCCATTTCGGGTAGATCATATATGGAGAACTCAGCGGAGTTCTATGCCCCAGTAAAACGTATTATTGAGGAGCATCAAGGTCCTCTACAAGTGGAGATAGGGCTAGATTTTTTCAATACAAGTAGCTCAAAGTGTATTATGGACCTCTTGTTTATGATAGACAAGAAGCATTTGGCAGGCAATGAGTGTCATGTCAAGTGGTCGTACAAGACAGACGACGATGACATGCGTGATGCTGCAGAAGAGTTTCGGGACTTACTCAAGTATGTTCCTGTAGAACTTGAGGAGATAGACGACTAATAAGTTGGCATCTCATTGGGGAGCATTAATAGGGGAACTATATACACTATTGACTATATAAATATATAATATTGTGCTTGTACTTTCAGAAGCAGAAGAGCGATTTCCGCATATATCATACGGTAATAACACATTGACTATAGAGGGGCGTTCCTTTATGGACGATGCGGTATGTTTTTACCGTAATATATTAGCACGAATAAAAAGTGAGATACCTACAAAAGATTTGTTGGTAGTCTTCAATTTGGAGTATTTTAATACTAGTAGTTCGAAGTGCATATTAGAGATATTTAGGCATTTGCTTGAGTGTCAGGAGAAGGGAGATGAGATACGAGTAGAGTGGTACTATAGTGAGCGCTCTATAGATATGCATGAAGCAGGAGAGGATTATAAAGACTTAGCGGAGGGGTTGCCCTTCGATATTATAGAAATCAAGGGATAGAGTGCAAAGATATAATCATATAATTATTAATTGCCAACAGATAATATTTACGATATTATTGTTGGCATTTGTTACTATTACCACATATGCTCAGCAGCGACTTCCGAATAGAGGTGGAGATATGCGCGGTGGGGCGGCCATGCAAGGACAGCATGGAGAAGGAGACTCTAAGAAAGTAGATATTGAGCCACATGTGAAGGCGTGGATAATGATAGATGACATGACCCTAGCCGACACTATACCAGTAGATACATTGCTCAACCTACATCAGATGAACAATCCGATATGGAAGAACAATGTAATGAACGTTACGCTTGGAGTATTAGGGTCGCCATCGCAGAGTAGGTTTTTCCCTACGATACGCAAGCACGACGGTAATATATTCTACAACTCCATATTAGATTATATACCACAAGCAGAGCAGATGGTGTTTTTTAATACCCTGACGCCATATACCAATTTGACATATCAGATGGGCTATCCGAAGAGACGTTCGGAGGAGTATGTGCATGCATTGTTTACGCAGAATATAAACAAGAGAGCCAATGTAGGCTTTCAGTACGCTCTATCTACATCGATAGGAATGTACCAAAGTCAGCGTACTGACCAAAGTAAATTTAGGCTTTGGAATTCGTATGATGGAGACTATTATAGATACTATTTGAACATGCAGTATAACCATTCTGAGATAAATGAGAATGGTGGACTTGTGAATATGGACGATGTATTGACATTACACGATAAAGAGGAAGAGGGAAAGAAGAAATATGACAAGGCCGAAGATATGCCAGTACAACTCACGTCGGCCATGAACAAGCAGTCGGTATACGAGTTAAGGCTATCACACTCCTTAGATTTAGGACATATCACGAGATTAGACAAAGACAGCAATGAGGTAGAGATAGCCCCAGCAGTGGCACATCATACTATGTCTATACATAAGAACCATTCGCACTTTACGATATCAGACCTTGTGGCGCAAGGAGACACTATGTTCACCAAGGATAGATATATAGACAGAGTCAAGACCCACGATAACCGTAAATATTTTGAGTTTAAGAACGAGTTTGAGCTCAAGATGACAGAAGACTTCAATAGTCTATTGAGATTTGGTATTAGGGCATTTGTGGGCGTTGATGTAAGAAGGTATAGGACAGAGATGCCTAACGACACTATTACAGATGAAGAGACAGGCAAGAAGACCCCTATATTCAGAAGTGAAGTAGAGAGCAAGGTAAGTTCGTACTTTGGCGGTCAGATATTCAAGAACGTTGGGGAGAACCTACGATGGAAAGCCGGCATACGTACATACTTTGGAAAATATCGTAATGGCAATATAGAGGCCAATGGAGAGGTAAATATTAGCTTCCCACTATTAGGACATGAGACAGACTTTTACGGCAAAGCCTGGTTTGAGACCCATGCTCCAGAGTTTTATGAAGAGAAGTACTTCTCGAACCACTACAAATGGAATAAAAGCTTTGATGACTATAAGTCGCTCAAGTTTGAGAGCGGTATAAAATTGCCCGATTTGCGACTTAAGCTATATGCCTTTGGAGGTGTTTTATCAGATTGGATATATTTTGGAGAAGATTGCACACCAGAGCAGTTAGAAGACGATATAAAGGTAATAGGAGTATATGGAGAGAAGCACTTCTCGGTAATTGGATTTAATAGTATAGTACGTCTTGCATGGCAGAAGAGTTCAAAAGAGCAAGTGATGGCATTGCCACAGTTGTCATTAGAGGCATCAAACTTTTATGAGAGGCTATTTTTTGATGTATTGTTATTACAAGTAGGATTTGATGTAAGATATAATAGTGACTATTATGCACCAAAGTATGCGCCAGCGCTAATGCAGTATTGTGCGCAGGGGAAGAGGAAAGTAGGCGACTATGGATTCTTTGATCCATTTATAAACTTCCACCTAAAGAGAGCTAGAGTCTACTTGAAGTATGACCATGTGAATAGCCTTTGGGGGTCCACCGACTACTTCCATACATTAGACTACGCTGCAGCGCCAGCTATGTTTAAGTTTGGCTTGTCTTGGAATTTTTATGATTAATGGACGAGTGTAGATTGAGATAGGGTATGGGGTGTAGCCTTGTTGCTCGTAAAAAAGATGTTGTGAGCACTAAGGGAAGTCCCTTCTTCATCGTAAAAAAGTTATTGCGAGTATAGCGAAAGCATAGCTGTTCATCGTAAAAAATGCATATAAAGAGGGCTCACACGATAAGTATCGTAGTGAGCCCTTGAAGGTAAATTTATTATTAGGTTTGTTTGATTACTTATTACGTTGCGCTTTGAAATACTCCTCGAAGAAGTCCAACTGTTTCTGGTTTGGTACTACATCTAGGTGTAGGCCATTCTTCATTATCATGACAGAAGGTTTGTCCTTCTCGTAGTTTGCCCAATAAGGTAAGCCATCAGAATTAGGGTTGCCAGTCTTTGTGAAATTAATCCAATACTTAGAGATTATATCACACATATGTTTTTCTAGTTCGGTAAAAGGCTGAGGTTTGAATTGGTATCCATAGATGAAAGGCATTTCTGCCACATGGATAGCACCGCCACGAGGGCTACGGAATATGGTTTGTTCAGAATCTTGGTCGAAATAGTACATATAGACATTAGACTTGCCAGTCTGACGTTGAAGGTTAGCCCAAGCGTAAGTTCCCCAAGCGAACATACAATCGCGATTCATATCAGCCAAAGCGAAGCAAGCCTCCATATCGTTATTAGCTGGATACGCCTCCAAGAACTTATCAGCCATATCGCCATATACTGCATTAGCCATTGCCTTATAGGCATCAAGGGACATAGGGCGAGTGAAGAGCATACCCTCGTCGGAATTTGTACCTAGGAGCACTGGTACATCATTATATTCGCCCTTCTCATAGAGTTTATATTGATCATCGGTAATAATATAGCCATCTACCACTGGCCATATAGCACCCATTGGGACATCCTTCACAAGCTCCTCGGCAGGTACTTGGCGAAGTTGCTTAATATTCTTTTTGCCAAGTCTCTTTTGTAAGTCGAGGCCTATCTGCTCAGCACTCTTATAATCAGCTATAGCAGTATTCTTGCTACGATCTGCGCCAACTGGCCAAAACGAGCTACCACTCTCGCATATAGCGCCACGGAAGAGACCCTTAGCGAGAGGAGATGCGCAATGCATGCTTACAGATATACCACCAGCCGACTCGCCAGCAATAGTTATCTTCTCAGGGTCGCCACCAAAAGCTGCGATATTATCGTGAATCCACTGAAGAGCCAAGAGCTGGTCCATCAAGCCATAGTTGCCCGATATACCCATAGGAGACTCCTTGCTTAGTTCAGGGTGAGTAAGGAATCCGAGAACGCCGAGACGATATTCTATGCTACAATATATGATACCCTCCTTAACGAAACTATCTTGTGTGCCGGCATACGAACCAGTGGTAAAGCCGCCACCATGAATCATTACGAAGACAGGTAGTTTATCATCCTTAGACATGGCAGGAGTCTGTACGCTAAGATATAGACAATCCTCGCTCATAGGGAGGTTAGCCCCGCCTTGATTGGGGTCGGTAGTTTGAAAAGGACGAAGTCCCCATTTATCCGCCTTATATACCCCCTTCCAAGGAGCCTTAGGTACAGGCGCCTTCCAGCGGAGGTTGCCCACTGGAGCTTCAGCATAAGGGATATTTTTGTATAGAGCGAAACCATTCTCTAGGACGCCCTCTATTTCGCCTTGAGCGACTGTGGTATTTAGAATCTGACCATTTGATGGTATAGCCATCGCAAGAACGGAACAGATAGAAAGAAGTAGCTTTTTCATATCGTTAGTATTGTTTGTTGAACGATGCAAAGGTATGAGTATAGGGGATGAGGGGCTTTCAAAAACGTTCAAGATATTTATTGAAACATTCAAATATTTGTGTAAAAAGAAAAAACCTGGAGGGAATAGTCCGACCAGGTTTTTATCTTAGGGTTGAAGATGTTTAATTACTCGATATCTATCTCGTCATCGATAGTAATCTGTCTCTTGAAGCTCTCCTCGAGAGAGATGATAGTCTCTGTAGAAGCGATGCCCTCGATAGCTTGCAATTTGTCGTGAAGGATATACTTCATGTGCTCATTGCTCTTAGCATAGATTTTGATGAAGATAGCATATTGGCCAGTGGTATAATGGCACTCTATGATTTGAGGGATTTTCTTCATCTCGGCAACTACTTTATCGAAGAACTTAGAGTCCTTGAGGAAGATACCGATATAGGCACAAGTTTGATAACCGATACGAGTAGGATTGATTATGAACTCAGAACCCTTGATGATGCCAATCTGTACGAGGCGCTGTACACGCTGGTGAATTGCAGCACCTGACACACCGCACTCTCTAGCTACCTCGAGATAAGGTACACGAGCGTTGGCCATGATCATTTTAAGGATCTTTTTGTCGAGCTCATCTATCTGAGGTATGACATCAAATTTGTTACTAATGTCTGCCATTTTTGAATAATTTGTAGTTCTTAAATCTTATATAGCAAAAATAATCCTATTTTTGTAAATGACAAAATATTAACGAATAAATAAAATTAATGCGTCAAATGTCATTTACTAAGCAATATTTCACTGCATTATTTCTTGCATTAGTGTGTACAAGTTGCAATTTGTCAACATCTACACGCCATAATTCTAATACACTAAAATTTGAGGAAAAGTTACAAAATGTCACTTTGCGTATAGACATTATTCTTAGGGATACTCTTCCAAATCGAGAAGTTAAGGTTTCGTCTATCAGTAAAATGGGCGAGTGGACTGGCCGTAGAGGTGAAACATATATGGTGGATAATCGCCCAATGGGTAACTTTGTCTATTCTCTTATAGATAAAGAGACGAAAGATACTCTATGGGTTGATGGCTTTTGTGCTCTATATGAAGAGTGGGCAGGGACAGACTATGAAGGTAAGAGGGTAATAGACTATGAGCATACCATACTTACCCCTATGCCAAAGAGAGATGCTATATTAGTATTAGAACAAAGGGCTAGGAATGGTAAATATTCAGAATTGTTGCGTCAAGATATTACACTTGATGAGGTTAAAGAGTGTAAGTCGTTATTAGCCCCAAAAGTAAAGACATTAAGAGATAGTGGTGACCCAAAGAGTACCCTAGATATATTGATTTTAGCAGATGGATATAGAGCCGAAGAGGAGAGTATATTTGATGCAATGGCAGATTCTCTCGCCAAAGAGTGGTTTAGTAGAGAGCCATGGTCGGACTATAAAGATAGAGTCTCTTTCCGCACCGCATTTATAGCTAGTGATATCGATAGGGTAGGCGACTGTAGAAAAGATACTCTAGCAAGCGAGCAATCTATACTCAACTGTCAGTTCGGTTGGCATGGCACAGATAGATATCTGATGACTAATCGTATCTTCGCGCAGACAGACTATGTAGGTAATACGCCAGCCGACTTTGTAATAATGGCCGTCAATACTCCTATTTATGGTGGTGGCGGTATATATAATGAGGTGACTACATACTCAGCTAGCAATCCGTTGGCCATTGAGCTATTGATACACGAGGCTGGTCATGGCTTCGCAGGTTTGGCAGATGAGTATTTTGATAATGCTGGTGACGGCTTGGGTGATTATTACGATACTACTTGTGAGCCTTGGGAACCTAATATCACGTCGTTAAAACACTTCTCAGATAAGTGGGAGGAGTTGTATAAGGAGGATAAAGCCGGACTTCTTGAGGGTGCTGCTTATACTACTAAGGGTATGTATAGAGCAAGTGATGTATGCCTTATGCGAGTTCTCAATGAGCCATTTTGTGTAGTATGTAAAAATGCCGTAGGACGCAAGATAAAGGAGTATCTAGAGTAGTTTTTGTACGCGAATTACGTAATATCCTACGTCATACTCGTAAAGAATATAGCCTTTTTGCTGTGGGTAGCGAAAAGGCTATAATTTTGCTCCCATAAGAAAATAACAAAGTATAACACTTTAAAGATACAAGCTAATTATGGCAAAGTACGAAGCACAGATTAACGAGTTCATGACGAAGATCATCGCCAAGAACCCAGGAGAAAGCGAGTTCCATCAGGCAGTAAAAGAGGTTGTAACAAGCCTTATGCCATTTATTGAGGAGAATCCTAAATACAAGACAGCAAAGATTCTCGAGCGTATGGCAGAGCCTGAGCGTGTTATTATCTTCCGAGTTCCTTGGATGGATGACAAGGGCGAGATGCAGATTAACCGTGGTTTCCGCGTTCAGATGAACTCAGCAATCGGCCCATACAAAGGCGGTCTTCGTCTTCACCCAACAGTAAACCTCGGCGTACTTAAGTTCCTTGCTTTCGAGCAGGTATTGAAGAACTCTCTTACAACTCTCCCAATGGGTGGTGGTAAAGGTGGTTCAGACTTCGATCCTAAGGGTAAGTCAGACAACGAGGTTATGCGTTTCTGCCAAAGCTTCATGACAGAGCTCGAGCGTCACATCGGTGCAGATACAGACGTACCTGCTGGTGATATCGGAGTAGGTGGTCGTGAGATTGGTTACCTCTTCGGTCAGTACAAGAGACTCCGTAACGAGTTTACTGGCGTACTCACAGGTAAGGGCCTCGGTTGGGGTGGTTCACTCATCCGTCCAGAGGCAACAGGTTATGGTCTCGTATACTTCGCTTCAGAGATGCTCGCTACACAGGGTAAGGATTTCAATGGTAAGACAGTAGTTATATCAGGTTCAGGTAACGTTGCTCAATACGCATGTGAGAAGGCTACACAGCTCGGTGCTAAGGTAGTTACTCTTTCTGACTCAAACGGCTTCATCTATGATGCTGACGGTATCGACGCAGAGAAGCTCGCATTCGTTAAGGAGTTGAAGAACGTTAAGCGCGGTCGTATCAAGGAGTATGTTGCTAAGTATCCTTCAGCAGTATACACAGAGGGCGAGCGTCCTTGGGGTACAAAGTGCGACGTGGCTCTCCCATGTGCTACACAGAACGAGATTAACGAGGATGATGCTAAGAAGCTCATCGCTAACGGTTGCTGGTGTCTCGCTGAGGGTGCTAACATGCCTTCAACAAATGAGGCTATCGCAGTATACCAAGAGGCAGGTATCCTCTACGCTCCTGGTAAGGCTTCTAACGCTGGTGGTGTTGCAACTTCTGGCCTTGAGATGACACAGAACTCAATGCGTCTCCCATGGTCTAGCGAGGAGGTTGACGCTAAGCTTCACCAGATTATGATTAACATCCATGCAACATGCGCTAAGTATGGTGCTACAAAGGATGGCAAGATCGACTACGTAAAGGGCGCTAACATCGGTGGCTTCGTTAAGGTTGCTGACGCTATGCTCGCACAGGGTCTTGTATAATATCGAGTATTGCATACACACACGCATACAAATAAGAGTTTTAGAAATGGTAAGTCCATGGCGCCGCGAGGCTGTCATGGACTTTTTGTTTCATAGCTTTATAGAGATACCTCCCAATTTATCTCCATAGGATTATTCCACATCTTTAGTATTACGGGCAACTCTTCTCTATTCATTACCCAAAGATGTGTCTCTGTCTTGGGCGCAAAAAGATATAGTATATTATCTCTATTCTCAACAAGCTGATACTCTATCCCATTCCACTCTACCTTACCATCTTTGTTTATCCTCTTTAGTGCATCCCGACTAAAAAGAAATGCCGTCTCATCGTCTGCCAATACTACGTCTCTCAAATCTTCAGGCATAAGAAAACTATTCTTTGTTCCTGTTATATGAGCATTATCGCTAGTGAAATAAGTACCTTTCTGCCAATGTAGATTTCTTAGTATAGTCCACATCATCTTTACTCCTCCGTCTGCCTTATGGTACTCAACCTTAAACCGGCGAGTCTGTCCATGTAGCTTAAAGGTAAAGGTAATAGGCGTATCAAGCAATGTCTGTGGTAGGGTAGGGGTGTATACTATCCTATTATCTGCATCTCTCTTAATAATTGTCCCAGCCATATCCTTATTCTCTATTATCTCTGGAAACATCTTGTCTGCCCATTGTGTTGGTTTTGATGTCATAATAAAGGTAAGTGTAGCTCCATTCATGAGCATCTTATGTGTTATAGTGCTATATGGATACTCTTTACCGTCTAGCAATATCTTCTTTATGTATCTATTCTTACTATCGAAGTTCTTTGTCTCTATCTTTACATCGCCTCCTGTTAGGTGTAGGGTAGCTCCTTCAACCATTGGAGCGTGTAGTATATAATAATCCTGGCCCGCATTTGGGTATAGTCCTAATGTATGAAAGGCAAACCATGACGACATGGCTCCTGAGTCATCATTGCCGGGTAGCCCCATTGGTGTATCACTATAATGCTTTGTAATAATAGTACGAATACACTCTGATGTCTTCCAAGGCTTACCTATCCAATGGTATAGACATGGAGTCAAGAATGATGGCTCATTATTCACATTGAAGTAGCCTTTATCAAAGAATGTGTCAAGGCGCCTCTCAAAGGCGTCTGCTCCTCCGCACGCCTCTATAAGACCCTCTATGTCGTGCGGTATGCTGAAGGAGTACTCCCACGACGAGGCTTCATACATAAACATCCCCCACCAAGGTTTGTACCATGGTCCCTCAAATGTCATTGGCGTGTATACAAAACTGCGCGAACCATCTCCGTAACTCAAACTGTCAAGCCATCTGCCTTCTGAGTTTCTTGGCATAATAAATCCTTTCGCACCATCATGCTGATAGTCTGCCCTCCATAGGTTCTTCCAATAGGTCGACTGTCGTAGATATCTCTCCGATACTTTTGTATAGTATTCTCTCTTGGCGCTGCCTTCTTCATATATCTCTGCTAGTCCTTTTGCTACAAGGTAAATGGCATAATCGCAATAGGCGTACTCTACAGTCCTATTGCCAGCTCTGTCTATGCCATATGGTACATAGCCTAATCTTAGGTACTCTGATAGTCCGCCTCGTCCCTCTGCCTCTTGGTTGCCTCCAGGGGCTAATTCTGCATCGTTTAGCATCTGCGTTAGCGCCTCTTCATAATCTATGCCTTCTAGCCCTTTTACAAAGGCATCTGCTATCACTATCTCTGCATTTGAGCCGCCTTGTGTTCGTCCGTTGCTATTGCCCGAGCGTGCGTCTGGCATATAGCCGTCGCGTTTACCTATATTTATTAGGGATCTCACTATATCTCTCTGCCTATCGGGAGAAATAAGGGTTATCAGTGGAGATGATGATCTATATGTATCCCAAATAGCATAGAAATCATCGTAATATGGTTCCGGGTCAGTCCACTTTGGGTTCTCTCCACTTCGGTCTGATGGCATTAGCATCGTATGATATAGCGCCGTGTAGAACATCTTCTTCTGGGCTATAGGAGTCTCCGGGGCTAGCTCTATCTTTCGTAGTAGCTTCTCCCATGCGTTTTGTGCTTCGTTGCGTGTGCGCTCAAATGACCAATGGTCTATCTCTTCTCTCAGATTCTGTTTCGCCTTAAGGCTGGATATGAAGGATATGCCTATGCGAACTTTTATGTCTGTCTCCTCAAAGCTAAGTAGGGCTCCTGTCTTCTTGCCGTTGTCTATCTGTTGTGCATCCCTTGAAATATTGTCGCTTATCTCTATGCCTTTGTCTCTACTTATCTTTTTGTCGGCTAGCGTTTCTGTCTTCCATGTCGCATAGTGTTTTATCGGTTTGTCTGTCTCTAGATAAAAAAATACAGTGTAGGCTTCTCCGTTATTCCAACCTCCTCTTATGCGTGTGTATCCTTTTACGGCATTGTCAGAGCATATCTCTATCTCACTTCCCACAAATTGCTGTGCCTCTCTAGCATCGTGTATATCATTCTCTCCAAGGAAGAAGCCTGCATCTATCTTTAATGATGCACCTTGTGCCTTGGGGTAGTGTATTTTGTATATCGAGGCTTTGTTGCTTGCCGTTACCTCTGTTTTTATTCCGCTTGTTAGTTGTGTCGCATAATATCCTAATTCTATGGTCTCTGTCTCTCTCTTGTCTGTATGTTCTATGGCGTCTAATGTGCCTATATATGGCATAATGAGGATGTTTCCGTACTTCGGACCTCCTCCTGTGCCGCTTACATGTGTCTGCGCAAAGCCGTCAAGCCTCTCTGGTATTGGCGCCCATCCACTATTGTTGTGCCATGTGCAGTCTGGCGAGGGTTTTACCATGCCAAAGGGAACAGACGGACCAATAAATACCCTACCTAAGCCTTCCGATCCTATACGTGGATCTATATACTTGTAAAGCGAATCTGTATTATTTGCAACCGCCAATTGGCTAACAATTAGCGATATAATAATGGTGTAAATATATTTCATATAATGCAGTTTATTTTATTCCTAATCGAACATCAAGTATACTTTCATATACCCTAATATCATTTATATGTTTGTCTGTAATATTTATGCGGACTAACTAATGTAATATGTATGTACATGCAATAGGTTAAAGCAACATATAAATAACCTACTCCCAAAGTTCATTTTTATTTTTGACTTAATACAATAACTGAGAATAAATTTTCTTTACAATACTGCAACACTAAGAAGTCAATGAACATTTAATTACTTTTTTACGATGAAGAAGGCATCTCCCCGTATGCTCATAATAACTTTTTTACGAGCAACAGCCATACTCCCACAACCATCTGAGTCACCTCTTTGCCTCCTTGAACAATAATTAATACACACTCATTGGTCTATTACTCTTTGTCCACTGCAATTACCCTCTCTCCCCACTCCTTTTACCATAGCTTTAAGTAAATCACTGAAAATTGCTACCATATATTGCACCTCAATGGAAAATAACTACCTTTGTGTCGCCTAAAGTGGGCACTTCCTACAAGATATAACACAGATACTAAATCACATGAGTCAGATTTCAAATCGTTTGCTTTCTCTCTCAGAGTCAGCAACTCTTGCAATGTCTCAAAAGAGCCGCGAGTTGCAGGCTCAAGGTCTCGACATTATTAACCTCAGTGTAGGTGAGCCAGATTTCAATACTCCAGATCACATCAAAGAGGCCGCTATCAAGGCTATCAATGATAACCAGACTCACTACCCTCCAGTGCCAGGTTATCCTGAGCTCCGTAAGGCTGTATGCAACCGCCTTAAAAGAGCACTTGACCTAGATTACGATTTTAATCAAGTTATTATCTCAGCAGGTGGTAAACACTCCCTCGCTAACGTAATAATGGCTGTAATCAACCCAGGCGACGAGGTTATCCTCCCAGCTCCTTATTGGGTATCTTACGCCGAGCTCGTTAAACTAGCAGAGGGCAAGAACGTAATCATCGAGGCTGGTATCGACCAAGATTTTAAGATTACTCCAGCTCAACTCGAGGCCGCTATCACAGATAAGACACGTATGTTCATCATCAACTCGCCTTCTAACCCTACCGGTAGCATGTACTCGAAGGCTGAACTCCGTGCTCTCGCTGATGTTCTCGTTAAGCATCCTAATATCATCGTCCTCTCTGACGAAATCTATGAAATGATATCTTATGAGGAGAAGCACGCCTCTATGGCTCAATTCGACGACCTTAAGAACCAGGTTGTTCTCTGTAATGGCCTCTCTAAGGGTTACGCAATGACTGGCTGGCGTATCGGTTATATCGCTGCTCCTCTCGATATCGCTAAGGCTTGTAATAAGCTTCAGGGTCAGATGACTTCAGGTATCACATCTATTACTCAGGCAGCTGGTATCGCAGCTCTTAATGGTTCTGACGAGCCTTCTATGAAGATGACTGCAGAGTTCAAGAAGCGTCGCGATATGCTATATGATCTCCTTAAGGAAATCCCAGGCCTTAAGCTTAATAAGCCTACTGGCGCATTCTACTTCTTCCCTGATGTTACCGCTTATATCGGTAAGTCTTATAACGGTAAGAAGATGGAGAACTCTATGGACCTCGCTATGTACCTCCTCGAGGTTGGCCATGTGGCTACTGTAGCTGGTTCTGCTTTCGGTATCGAGGGTTATATCCGTCTCTCTTATGCAGCTTCTACAGAGAAGCTCGTAGCAGCAGCAGAGCGTATCAAGAATGCTTTGGCTGATTTGAAGTAATTCCTTTAAAATCCTTCATACAAAGGGTGTATCTCTCCACAGATACACCCTTTACTATTTAAATATCCTATCAAAAAACTCTAACATATTACATAACATATCGCTAATTATCATACCTTTGTCTCACTCTGTAATGCCACTTCATTACCACATTACAAGTAAAAATTCAGTTTTTAATTAAATAATATCACTTAAAATCAATTAACTATGACAAAAGAAGAAATCTTTGCCATTATTAATGGGATGGAGCATCCCGTAATGTATGTAGCCACAGTAGAAAATGGTAACCCTCATGTCCGCGGTATCCTTCTCTATAAGACCGACGAAAATGGAATCGTATTCCATACCGGTAAATCCAAAGAGCTTTATCACCAACTAACTGCTAACCCCAATGCCGAAGTATGCTTCGTTAGCGGTAAGTACCAAATTCGTGTCGAAGGACAGTTTCAGTTGCTAAATGATATCAATTATAAGCGAGAAATAGTCGCCCACCCATCCCGTAAGTTCCTTCAGGGGTGGATAAAGGAGATGGGAGAAGAGCAATTCTTTGATTTTCTTCAAGTCTTCAAAATGGAGCATGGCAAGGCTCACGTATGGACTTTTGAGGATAACTTTGCTCCAAAATCTTTCGTTACTCTCTAACGTATGAAGAATCTTTTCCTCCTCGCGCTTACTTCTCTACTCACTGCCTCATGCAGTGAGTCAGAGAATGGCCCTTTCAGATATAGCTCTGATTATATTGATATCCTCAAGGAGACTGCACCATATACAGATGAAAATGCCGACCTCCATTTTTCTTATCAGCTAGACTCTCCTGATGCGGATGCTGTCTACTCTTTCTTCCGATTAGATACCATAGTGGATAATTCCCTCTCTACATGGGAAAATGCTCTCCGTATAGGGCAATTCGTAACTGATAATATCCCACACAACAACCAATCTGCAGGTATAGCCTCTCTCGATGCTATATCCCTCTGGAATTATCACCTTAATGTCGAGAATGGGTTCAACTGCCGTTGGCACTCTATCCTTACCCACGAACTACTCCTAGCCGCAGGTATCAAAAATCGTTTCATTACTTGTATGCCCTACAAAAATGATAACGAATGCCACGTTGTAAATCTTGTATGGTTACCAGAACTGAACAAATGGGCTATCCTAGATACTGACATGAATGAATATATGACAGACGACCTTGGTAATCTTCTCTCCCTATCAGAACTGCGTAACTGCATAATAAACGATATCCACTACAATATCCATCAACTGACAACCTCATCCCCAATCGACATCGACTACCTCAAGTCTTATTGGCCGAAGAATATATACTGGTTCTCTTCCCACGAAGTAGCAGGATTCAAAAGGGAACCTGGTCTTAAGTCAGGTGATAGGTACATCAATCTAATACCAGATGGCTACTCCCCATACGATGTCAACCTTCAAATAGAAATACTCACAAGCAACGATTCCGCCTTTTGGGCAATCCCCGAATAATAAAAATATACGAGCAACAAGGCCACACCCGCCCTTCTCTCTAGCACCCTCTAGTCCATCTAGTCCATTTAGAACAACTAGAACAACTAGAATAACTACTACCAACAATAGCAAATTCCATATACACAATCTCACTTCTTTTTCCTACATTTGTAGGAAATCTATAGACTCATGAAAAATACGTTTATTAGCACTACTTTATGCTGTCTCTTAATCGTCTCAGCTCTTTTATCGTCTTGTGGAACTTCTTCTTCTAATCAGTACAACACGCTTGTGGAGGCTTATACCTCTGGTATAATCTCTCGTAAGACTGCTGTACAAATAGTCCTAGCTCACGATGTCCCTCAAGATAAACAGGCAGATTACCCCGCTTCCAAAATGGTGAAAAGATCACCTTCTCTACCATCTTCAAGTATGGGGGATTTCCAATTCATCGATAGTCACACTATCGTATGTAACGCTACACTCGAACGTAACCAACAATATAACGTTGAGGTCAATCTGTCTAAATGGTTTGATGTAGAGGATAATGATAAATCGTTCTCGTTCTCTTTCCAAACGTTGCCTATGGCAATGTCTGCTAATCTAGTATCTAT
>JAUNDI010000023.1:0-6396 GCA_030526155.1 Bacteroidia bacterium | reverse complement strand
AGACGAACTTGACAATAATAAGTATGAGTTTACTGTGGATATACAATCTTCTGATGCCGAGGATAAGGAGATTATCGAAAAGCATATCTCAATCTCTGAATCATGCGAATCATCATGGTCTCACTCTTCTGATGGATACAAGCACTCTATAAAACTTATAGCTGAGGCGTACGACTCTTCTCGCACTCTATCAATAAATGTAATAGGTAATAGCAAGTTCGGCTTAGAGGAGGGTAATCTTATCAATGTTACCATCCCTTCTAAAAATGAAATGTCTATCCTAGATGTCTCGTGCGTTCGTGGCGATGAGCGTTACATAGAGGTCATATTCTCTAAAAAACTCGACCCTTCTCAAAATATTAATGGTCTCGCAAATATCGTAGATAAAAATACTCGTAACATATCTGTCTCTAAAAACCGCCTTCGAATATATCCAGCTGCTAATGTCAAAGGCGAGGTCTCTATATTCGTATCAGGTTCCATACGTGCCCATAATGGCGCAACTCTAGGCGAGGATAAAACATACTCCGTTACTCTAGACGAAATAAAACCTCAAGTCGAATTCCTTAAGGCCGGCGAAATAATACCCCTATCAGATAATGTCTCCGTGCCTTTCCGCGCTATCATGTTGAAGGGCGTCCACGTAGATATTTATCGTATATACCATAATAATTTCGGGCAAATGCTCCAAATGGGTAATATCAACGATATAAATAATTTGCGTATGGTGGGCCGACCAATAGCCTCTAAAACCATATTCTTCGATGGTAACTTTTTCGACCAATGGCGCACATACGCTATCAACCTCTCTGAGATGTTCACCTCTTCGCCAGGTGATATGTATCGTATAGAACTTAAGATGGATTACAATCTCTCAGCATGGCCGGATATTACCCAGCCCACTCTATCTCGTGAAGATATAGAAAAGAAAGACGCCGAAAGGTTGAAATCTCTTAACAATCTAGCTGATGCAGACAACCGTTGGGAGTCTTCCTATTATGAGTGGGAGGATTATGATTGGCGCGAAAAAAATAACCCTGCTACAAAAAGCTATTACGCTAATAAGTCCGTAGTTAAGAATGTATGTGCTACAAATATAGGCCTACTTGCTCTCAATGGTCGTGGCGCTAATGCTCCCGTACGTATAGTGGCTTCTGACATTCCTTCTGCTAAGGCTCTCGAGGGTGTTAATGTCAATATGTATAATTTCCAAAACCAAGTAGTGGCTTCTGGTACTACTAATTCCGATGGCGAAATATCTCTCTCATATAATATCGCATCTGGTAAGCCTCATCATATCATCGCCTCAAAGGGTAATGATATATCTTGCCTATTGCTTACCGATAATACCTCTTTGTCTACAAGCAACTTCGATGTCTCTGGTGATATCGTACAAAATGGACTAAAGGGTTATATATATGGCGAGCGTGGCGTATGGCGACCAGGTGATACTCTCCATCTCTCTTTCATGTTGTCTGATCGTCAGAACTCTTTACCTAAGTCTCACCCTGTTACCCTCGAGGTTACTAATACCTTAGGCCAAATACAATATAAGACTACTCGCTCGTCGGGTTCCCTAGGTATATACTCTTTCGATGTTCCAACTTCACCTGATGCACCTACAGGCTCTTGGTGTGCTACCGTAAGCGTGGGTGGTACTAAGTTTAGTAAGTCTCTACGTATCGAGACTATAAAGCCAAACCGACTAAAAATAGATCTCAATCTCCCAAAACTCATATCTAGCAATGTCGTTCGCGCTAATATGCACACCGAATGGTTAAGCGGAGCAGTAGCTAGAAATCTTAAATATGAGATTGATGCCGACTTCTCAGTAGTCAAAACCTCTTTCAAGGGTTATGATAACTATATATTCGACGATCCTACTAAGGAGTTCACTAGCGATCGTCAACGCGTAGCTGAGGGTACCGTAAATGATAATGGCGATGCCTCTCTAAATTTCTCTACAGAGGTGTCTTCTACAGCTCCAGGTATGCTCAAAATGACTCTAGGTACTCGTCTTTATGAGGAGAGTGGCGAATATAGTATAGATGCCTCTTCGGCTCTCTTCGCTCCTTACTCTTCTTTCGTCGGCGTCAAGGCTCCCGCCTCTAAGGATTATCTCGATACGGATAAGCCTCACTCTTTTAATGTAGTATCCCTATCTCCCGATGGTTCACCATTACCAAACCATTCTCTTGAGGTCCGAATATTCAAAACTAAGTGGTACTGGTGGTGGAATTCTAACTCGTCCGACCTCGCAAGTTTCATATCTCGTGAGTATAGCTCACCTAAACAGGCCATATCTGTTAAAACGGATGCAAATGGCCATGGCTCTTTCCAACTCAACATACCTAAAAATGAATGGGGTACATATTATATTTGTATAGCCGATAAAAAGAGTGGTCACCGCACGGGTATTATGTCTTACTTCGATTGGCCTTCTATGTATGGCCGCCGCTCATTCGAAGGCCAAGATGGCGTATCTATGCTCTCACTCTCTACCAATAAGAAGGAGTACGAAGTGGGCGAGGATATATCTATATCTTTCCCATCTTCTAATGGTTGTCGCGCCATAGTGTCGGTATGTAATGGCTCAAGCGTCTTGATGACCGAATATCACGAGTGCTCTAGCGAAAATACTACCATCAAGATTAAGGCAACAGAGGATATGCGCCCTAATGCATATATCCAAATTTTCGAGGTGCAGCCTTATAGCCAAACTCTCAATGATATGCCTATCCGTCTCTTCGGCATAGCGCCTATTACAATTACCTCTTCTAAGAGTATCCTTACCCCTGTTATCTCTATGACTGATGAGGTGCGCCCAGAAACCGACGTAGAAGTTGTAGTCTCTGAAAAAGATGGTCGCAAGATGGCATATACTTTGGCTATCGTAGATGAGGGACTCCTAGATCTTACCCATTTCCAAACTCCTAATGCTTGGAACTCTTTTAACGCTCGCGAAGCACTGGGTGTTCGTTTTTGGGACATGTATGGCCTTGTGGCAGGTGCTTTTGGTGGCCGTATTGAGCAGATGTTTAGCATAGGTGGCGACGATTTCCTTAATAACGGAGCAAACTCTAATATGAATCGCTTTACCCCTATGGTGCATTTCGCCGGACCTTTCATCTTAGATGGTGGTAAAAAGAAACATAAAGTCCACTTCCCTAACTATAGCGGTCGCGTAAGAGTAATGGTTGTAGCGGGCGATGGCTTGGCGTATGGCAATGCCGAGAAGTCTGTAAAGGTTACGAAGCCTATCATGATTCTCCCTACTATGCCACGACAAGTCGGCGTAAATGACGAGGCTACAATATCTGCTGCAGTATTCTCTAATGCTAATATCAAGGGCGAGGCTAAGGTCTCTATCTCTTGTACCGATGGCATAGAGGTTATTGGTGACAATTCTAAGTCAGTATCTTTAGATGCTAATGACAATAAAACTGTCTCTTTCCGTGTAAAGGTCTCAGACGTAGCTAAGGATTGTACCATAACTCTTACCGCAAAGTGTGATGGCGAGTCTGCTACAGTATCTACTCAACTTCACGTGCGTAGAGTCTCTCAAAGGCTAACTACTACAATATCTAAATCTATACAACCAGGTCAAAAGTTCGAGACTAAGCTCTCTGCTGATAACGTAATGGCTGAGGCCTCTGCTTTCGAGCCTTTCAATCTCACATCTCGCCTTCAGTATCTCATAGATTACCCTCATGGCTGCGGTGAGCAGATTACTAGCCGTGCTCTGCCTCAGTTATATCTTGCTAAGTTCTCCGACCTCTCTAAGGTTCAAGCTATACAGGTCGAGAGTAATATCAAGTCTGTCATCTCTCGCCTATCTACTTATCGTACATCCGATGGCGGTATGTCGTATTGGCCTAATACTAATAAAACAGACCTTTGGGTATCTGCATATATCCATATCTTCATTACCGAAGCTGAAAGACAGGGATACTACGTAGATGCTGATATGAAGCGCCAACTTACCTCTTATCTCCTTCGTCAGGTTAAAACATGGCGCCTTGCTCTTAAATCTTACGTTACAGATGAGTACTCTTTTGCACTCTTCGCTCTCGCTAATTCTGATAATGCAGAACTTGGTACCATGAATCGCCTAAAGGAGGGTATGGCAAATCTATCGTCTAACTCTCTCATAAATCTCGCTGCATCTTATGCCTTAGTAGGTCAACCTGAAATAGCAAGAGAACTTCTAGTTAAGTCGGGTAACAAGGATACCGCTATGCGCCTAATTACTCTTTGCAAGATTAATAGCCCCGAGGATAAAACAGAGGCTGAGTCGCTCCGTAATTCTCTATTGTCCGACTCTTGGATGAGTACTCGCGAGACTGCTCTGTCTATCTTCGCTATGTCTAATTACATCAACGCTCACCCTGTTGCTAAGGAGATGGCGTTCTCTGCAAGGCTAAATAATAAGGAGATTGCTGATGTAAAAACATCAAAGATGATGTGGACCGAGAATATTGCGCGTGATGTGAAGAGTGCCGACTTCTCTATCAAGAATAACGGTAAGTCTGATATCAATATTCGTATCGTATCTGTAGCTGATGTCTCTCAAACTGATGTCCATCAAAATAGTAATGGTCTAAGGCTCTCCGCCTCTTACCTCACTGAAAAGGGTGCGCCTATTAATATAAAGGAGCTTACTCAGGGTGAGACATTCAAGGCTATCGTGTCTATAACTAATACTGGTGTCCACGCTATAAGAAATGTAGCTCTTACACATATCCTCCCTGCTGGATGGGAAATCCTAAAGGCAGAGGGCTCTAATGGTATCAGCTACCAAGATATTCGCGACGATAGAGTACTATCTTATATCGACGATTTCGCCGTGGGTGCTACTCATAATATTACTCTTATACTCAGCGCTACTTATGCCGGCTCATACTACATGCCTTCTATATCTGCCGAGGCTATGTATGATAATACAATATCTGCATGTACCGCTTCTGATTATGTAACCGTAAAATGATTCGTAATATGAACCAATCATCTCCTTTCCGCATAGGTATCATCGGCGCAGGTTGGATTGCCGAGAAGATGGCTATTACCTTAAATGGTATGTCTCCCGAAGTGGGAATAACGGCTTATGCCATTGCTTCTCGCTCCTTGGAGAAGGCTCAATCTTTCGCCTCTAAACATAATTTCGCCATGGCTTATGGCTCATACGAAGATTTGGTGGCCGACCCTAATGTCGATCTCGTATATATCGCTACTCCTCATTCTGAACACTACAATAATGCGCTCTTATGCCTTAATGCCAATAAGCCTATATTGTGCGAAAAGGCTTTTACAGCATGCGCATGGCAGGCCGAGGAGATCTTCCGTATAGCTCACGAACGTAACATCTTCGTTACCGAGGCTATTTGGACACGCTATATGCCGTTCTCTAAAACTATAGTCGATATAGCTAATAGTGGTATCATCGGTGACCCTAAGACTATTACCGCAAATCTTTGCTACCCTAATATCAATAAGCCGCGTATGTATAAGCCCGAGTTGGCGGGTGGAGCCCTACTAGACCTAGGTGTCTATACTCTCAATTTCGCTGCTATGCTCTTCGGCTCCGATATAGTATCTACTACCTCAAGCGCTATACTCTCTTCTTCAGGAGTAGATGCCTCTAATAGTATTATACTTAACTATTCTGATTCTCGCCAGGCTGTACTCTCTTCTTCTAATTTGGTGAAGTCCGACCGCCATGGTGTTATCTCCGGTTCTAAGGGTTTCATCATTGTAGATAATATCAATAATCCTAACCATATCGATATATACGGCGAGGATTATAAGTTAATTGAGTCGCACGATTGCCCTCCTCAAATTACCGGATACGAATACCAAGTATACGCTTGTAAGGAGGCTATCCAACAGGGTCTCATCGAATCTCCATATATGCCACACGCTGAGTCACTCCGTATCATGCACCAAATGGATAATCTCCGTAAGGAATGGGGCGTCAAATACCCATGGGATAAATAACTGTAGTTATACAAAAAGGTACTGTCTGACTCCCCTAGCCAAACAGTACCTTTATTATATCTTCTAATATCTCCTACTCTTTTGGTATCTCAACTCCTAATACCTTAAAGCACCCTTCGCAATCTCCCTCTTCGTAGTCAAATATCTCTGTATCTTTTGGCAATGGCTCAAAGCATACTTTTGCCTTGCCTGGTTTACCTATCTCGCCTTGCTGATATTGGTCAAATCCTATACTTGATGATAGGGCTTTGTAACTCTTATCTCCAACTTTCAATACTGATCCGCCTCCTATAGAGTACCCTGGAGTGAATACTATAAAATCTACCACAGTAGTGTCTCTATTTAGCTCAACTCTCTCTATCAATATGTGAGATGTCATCTTAGCTATCTTCGGATAGGTCA
>JAUNDI010000022.1 GCA_030526155.1 Bacteroidia bacterium | reverse complement strand
TCTTATAGGCAAGTGCCTTGTTGCTCGCAATTTTTGAAGATTATACATAAAAAAAGCGAACCCATAAGGATTCGCTTTTTTATTTATTGCTATCAGATTAAATCCACTTAAGCAATGGGAAATCTTGCTTATGAGGGAGTAGTGCATTAGCAGGATAGATACGTACTCCAAACTTAAATACGCCAGGGAAATTCAAGCCAAGAGATACCTTGTATGTAGATATGCAGCCCTCTGTCTTCTCGAGAGAGAATGGCTCAGAGTTTACTATCTTCATATTGTTATTATCAGATCCTGTAGCAAATACAAGCTCCATGCCAAGCTCGACATCTGGGTTCTTCTTGTCTACTGTAACTGTGATATTGTATGTATCACCAAGACCAAGAACCTCCTTACCGATATTTGGCATATCTACAGATACTATCTCAATCTGATCCCATACTGAGCGTACAAGATCCTTCCACTGAGAGAGATCCTTTACTGCCTTGCTATTATCAGCCTTCAATACTGCCGAACGGCGAGCTTGTGGGATATAGAAACGCTTGAGGTAGTCTGTAATCATTCTCTTTGTGGTGAACTCAGGAGCGATACGCGCGATAGAGTTCTTGATGTACTGTACCCAACCCTTTGGAACGTCATTTGTCTGATCGTAGTACAATGGGATAATCTCATTTTCCAAAGTATAGTATATGGTAGCTGCATCGAGCTCATCCTGATACTTATGATCCTCGTATGTCTGCTTGTCGGTAAGAGCCCAACCAGCACCCTCCTTGTATCCTTCGTACCACCAACCATCAAGTACAGAGAAGTTCAATACACCATTGAGTTCTGCCTTCTGACCTGATGTACCAGATGCTTCAAGAGGACGAGTTGGCATATTCATCCATACGTCGACACCACTTACAAGGCGACGAGCCAACTCCATATCATAGTTCTCCAAGAAGATAATCTTTCCTAGGAACTCTGGACGATGAGAAATCTCAACAATATTCTTAATCAAAGCCTGTCCGCCTCCATCAGCAGGGTGTGACTTACCAGCAAAGATGAACTGTACTGGACGCTCTGGATTGTTTACAATCTTAGCCAAGCGATCGAGGTCAGAGAACAAAAGGTGAGCACGCTTGTATGTAGCAAAACGACGAGCGAAACCAATTGTCAATGCATTCTGACGGATTCCCTCCAATACCTCGATAACTCTTGATGGGTCAGGGTTAGATTGTAGGTTATTTACCTTACGCGACTTAATATAGTCAAACAACTTCTTCTTAAGACGCTTACGTACCGACCATATAGCTGCGTCGTCTACTTGGTAAATCTTGTCCCAATATGCCTTATTAGAGACATCCTTCATCAAATCTGGGTGAAGGTTCTCCTCATAGAAACGCTGCATCTCACTTGCTGTCCATGTGCCATAGTGAACACCATTTGTCACATAGCTTACGTGGAGTTCATCAGCAGTATAGCCTGGCCATAGGTGCTTAAACATCTGCTTAGAGACCTCTCCGTGTAGCCAGCTCACACCATTCATCTCTTGTGATGTATATGCTGCGAGGACAGACATTGAGAATTTGCCGTCAGAATCACGTCCAAGCGCCATGAAATCCTGCCATGAGATATTCAATAGCTCTGGGATATGGTACATATACTTAGAGAAGAGACCCTCGTCAAACTTATCATGACCAGCAGGAACAGGTGTGTGTGTTGTAAAGAGAGATGTTGCCTTTACAAGTTCAAGAGCCTCTGGGTATGTCAAGCCCTTATCTGTATAGTCGATGAGTCGCTGTACATTGAGAAGCGCAGCATGACCCTCATTACAGTGGTAAACATCAGCCTCAATACCAAGCGCATTAAGAAGGCGTACACCACCCATGCCAAGAATCATCTCTTGCTTCAAACGGTTCTCCCAATCACCGCCATAAAGTGCATGAGTAATTGGACGATCCTCTTGAGAGTTCAATGGATGGTCTGTATCAAGCAAATATAGGGCTACACGACCTACCTGTGCCTTCCATACCTTGAGCTGTACTTGACGGCCTGGCAAATTGATAGGAATGAAGAGAAGTGAGCCATTAGCATCACGTACCTCCTCAATAGGTAATGTTTGGAACTCTTGTGGTTCATATACTGCCTGCTGCTCGCCATTCATAGAGAGTGTTTGCTTGAAATAGCCATAACGGTAAAGCAAACCTACAGCAGTCATATTTACACGTGAATCAGAAGCCTCCTTGAGGTAGTCACCTGCAAGAATACCAAGACCTCCAGAATAAATCTTGAGAATATTTGAGAGACCGTACTCCATTGAGAAGTAGGCAATAGATGGAGCATACTCAAATGGCTGGCTCATATATGCCTGGAACTTGGCATATAGACCATTTAACCTAGCAACGAATGCTGCATTGTTTGCAAGTTCGCTGAGACGCGCATAAGATACCTTCTCAAGAAGTAGGATAGGACTCTTCTCTACCTCTTCCCACAAATCAAGGTCTATCGACTCAAAAAGTTCAATAGCTTCATAATTCCAGCACCACCATAGGTTACGTGAAATCTCATGAAGACATGCCAACTCCTTAGGGAGCTTAGATTTTACTACTATCGACTTCCACTGTGGTTCAGATGAAGGCGCAAAGTTCTTTGTTATTTCCATACTTTCGTTGTTGACGAATTTGTTTATTTCGTTGTTGTACGTTTACGAGTAGTAGCCTTCTTAGGTTCCTCCTCCTTAACGGTTTTAGATTTTGTTGTAGTTTTCTTAGCAGCTGCTTTAGGCTTAGCTGTTACGCCTGCCTTAACCAACTGCTTCTCCAACTCTTGTATCTCTTTTTGTTGTTGAGCTATAGTGTGTTGCAATGTCTCTACCTCTACATTTGGCGTAGGAACACTCTGCTTGAGACGTTGCGTAAAATCAGTAAGCACATTCATATAGTTAATGAATGCCTCATATGGAGTGAGGTATGGATTAGCATATGCTCTTGCTCCATTCGAGAAGAATTTCGTACCCATATAGTAGAAGTGGTCCGAACTTTGTAGATATTGCCAATCTTTCAATAGCGACTGGTCTGTACACTTCTCTACAAGTGGCACAAGGGCATATAGTTTATCTACAGCCTCATTCTGCATCTCATTACCTAGCCATGCTGTCACATCGCGCTCTTCATCCACCCAACTGGTAGCATTTGGCACATGGATAGCACTCACTGGCTGAAGCGAACTAGCTGCCTTTGATGGTGTAGTAAATGCATACTCTTTATCGCTAAGTACTACTTGTAGTAGCGAGCCAAGGAAACTCAGTATGCCACTATCCTGAGAATGTACACCTCCAAATACCTCATAGTTCATAAAGAGATTTATTACCTCCTCGTTGCTAGGTACTCCATCAAGCCACGACTTAAATTTATCTGCTGTCAATGGCCATGAATCCCATGCCTGATTTGAGAATCGTAATGCAATATCGTCCGAGAGAGAATAGTTCTTTACTAATACCTTCAAACGTGGCTCTATAGCATTGCAATATAAGAAGTTCGAACTCTTCCATCCCAAGACTTGCTTAGCGCCCTCCGAGAGAATCGACTTAAAGCCCATCTGAGAAACAAGTTCTCCGATATAGTCAGAATATATCAACTCTGTATTTCTAAATACCACTGGTACCTGGCCAAAGGTATCCTCTATATCTTTTACCTGTTGAGCCACCTGTCGCTTAAACTCCTCAGGATTTCTAAGCGATGCCAATGAGTGCGCTGATGTCTCTGCAAGAAACTCTACCTGCTTGGTCTTAGCTAACTCCTTAAATGAGTCTATAACCTCAGGGGCGTATAACCTCAACTGGTCAAGCATAGTACCTGAGATAGAGAATGCTACAGAAAATTTGCCTTTATATCTCTTTATAAGGTCAAGCAATATCTTATTGGCAGGCAAATAACATGTATGCGCTAGCCTATTAATATTCGACTCATTGGCATAATCGTCATAGTAATAATGATCGTTGCCTATATCGAAGAAACGATAGCGACGCAACTTTACTGGTTGGTGCAACTCAAAGTATAAGCAAATATTCTTCATCTTCTTCCTTTTTTTCGATGTTGTAATAATTTAATGACGAACTACTGAGTCGTATATCTGTTTAATCTTGACTGCCGAGTTCTCCCACTTAAGTGAATCAACCTCCTCTTTACCATATTTTGCAAAGAGTTGCTGAAGCGATGGATAGTTCAATACGCCGTACATAGCGTCTGCCATAGCATCAATATCCCAAAAATCGGTCTTTATGGCATACTTCAATATCTCTGATACTCCCGATTGATACGAGATGAGCACAGGCACATTACTCTGCATAGCCTCTAATGGAGAAATACCAAATGGCTCAGATACAGATGGCATTACATATAAATCCGACATGCTTAGCATATGATAAACGTCTTGTCCTCTCAAGAATCCCGTAAAATGGAATCTATCTGTAATCTTGAGGCTAGCTGCACGCCTAATCATCTTCTCCATCATATCCCCCGAACCAGCCATTACAAAGCGTACATTATCCATCTTTTGTAATACTTTGTGCGCTGCCTCAATGAAATACTCCGGACCTTTCTGCATCGTTATTCGGCCTAAGAAGGTAACTATCTTCTCATCTATTGTCTTTGGCGCAAAGCCTGTGTACTCTTTCTTTAGTGGGTCTACAGCATTGTATACAGTTACTACCTTCTCTGCTGGTACCCCATATTTCTCTATTACTATATTCCTCGTGAGGTTCGATACTGTGATAACTTTGTCTGCAGCATGCATTCCTTTGCGTTCTATCTCATATACCACAGGGTTAACACTACCTCCCGAACGGTCAAAATCCGTAGCATGTACATGTACCACAAGCGGCTTACCTGTTGCCTCCTTGGCTGCAATGCCCGCAGGATAGGTCAACCAGTCATGCGCATGTATCACGTCAAAGTCATTCTCTTGCGCAATCAAATTGGCTATAATAGCATAGTTGCGTATCTCCTCCAAAAGAGTGGTGCCGTACTTTCCAGTAAAGTGGAACTTTCCTTCATGGTCTGTCTGTAAGAATCTGAAGGTCTCTCCCACTTCTAGTGATCGCAATCTCCAGTAATCTTCTGGATCTACATAGGGAACTAGTTTTGATTCTACCTCTACATAGTCCAATTGTTTGCTGAAGTGCGAGACTCTGAGATGTTTGCCGTTGACCGAGATATTATTCGCTCCAATAATATCCTCAACCTTGCTCTTGTCCTCATCACCCCACGCCTTAGGTACAACAAACTTGACCTTAAGATCAGGAATAGATGACATGCCACGGGTCAATCCATAGCACGCCGTTCCTAAACCTCCTGAAATGTGAGGTGGGAACTCCCAACCAAACATTAATACTCTCATATAGTCGTTTTTCTAATTTATTACCTTACAATACTATGTGTGCTTTCTACTCTACTATCTTCATCAATTTTAGTAGCGCAGCTACGTTCCAAGCCATCGATATAGCGCCCTTGCCCTGGTGTGGTGGGTTGCCATTATATCTCTCCGAAATAGTGCCTATACAGTGGTTCGCTATCTCTGAGTTGAAGTCGTCAACTATTCTTCGTAGCTCACCTATGCCACTATTCCTATACACCTCCAACATCACATCTGCATAGAAACCCAACAACCATGGATATGCCGTACCTTGATGTATCGCCATTGCTCGCTGGTCCTCATTGCCCTCTATCGCTCCAAGATATTTCTCGTCTTTAGGCGATAATGAACGCAATCCTCTAGGTGTCATAAGCTCGCTCTTGCATATCTCAAGTATATCTCGCTTCTGCTCTCTAGTAAGTGGAGAGTATTTCAATCCTGCTGCTATTAGCATATTCGGACGTATTGAGCCCGATTTGTGATATCCATCTACATAGTCATACAAGTAAGCCGCCCCACTGCAGTATGTCTGTATAAAGCTAGCACCTACCATCTCCATTCGTGGCGTCCACTCTGCTACAAAGTCTTTATCTTTCATAGCCTTGGCTACCTCTATTGTTGTGGCAATAGCATTATACCATAGCGCATTCACCTCTACAGCACATCCATAACGTGGCGTTACCAACCATCCACTACGTGTCTTGGCGTTCATCCATGTCTGTGGCTGACCTTCTGCTCTAGCATATATCAAGCCGTTGTCCAGCTTGTGCATCTTACCTGGTACACCATTCCAATATAGGTAGAGGAGCGACTTCATAAGGTCATAGTGCTCCGTTACCTTCACTAGTTTTGGCTCCCACCTCTCTAGTTCGTTCAAACAATAGAAGAACCACAATGGCACATCTATAGAGGTGTTATTCATCGCAGTCTCCTCTATATAAAGCTTGCGCAAATTAGGCAACGCCGTATTAAATATCTCAGCATATACCTTCTTATCTTCTTGGTACAATGCCAATCCAGGTAATGCTATGAACATATCGCGCATCTGAGGATTCTTCCAGTGATATCCTGCCTTGAGCATCACATGGTCTCCTCGGCGCTCTACAAACTGCTGCGCAGCGTTTACAAGTAGATTCTGTAAACTTGTCTTTGGTGTTCTGCGGTTGACCTCCCTAGTAAATTTAGATTTCAATGTCGATGGCGTTACCTCATGCAACGAAGCAGCTACCACTACACTCTCGCCTTTCTTTATCGGGAACTCAAAATACCCTGGCACATACAAATCCTCTATGAAGTCATAGCCTCTATATCTCTCTTTTATATACTCTACATTTCGATACCAATCTGGCATCGCTACATAGTCCATCTTCTTATTGGCTTGTATATATAAATCTGGGAATCCTTGATACAAGCAGAATTTAGCACCATTCGTTACCTCATCATAATGGGTGTTGACATTCATATTCTCATATGTCAACTGGTGTATCTCTCTAAATGCCAAAAATGGCTTGAGCCTCAACAAGGTATCACTATGCGCATCCTCAAGGGTATACTTTATCATTACCTGATTCTCATTCTCTGATAAAATAAACTCTTGCGAAAGTACCACTCCTCCTACTCTATGTGTCAATTTAGTAGTAGGGTCAGCAGTATAGTCTATCATATATTTATGACCTTTCGGCTCGAAATACTCATCTTTATATTCCTGGATACCAAGATTGAATGTCTTATCATGTTGTACTACCGAGCATTGTAGCGATGACAACATCACATATGTATCTCCTCCTAATTCAGGAAGCGGACAAACCAATAAGCCATGATACTTTCTAGTATTACAACCGGTCAGACTCGTACTCATGTACGCTCCCGCTCTGTTAGTACGAAGAATCTCCTTGAATAAGGAGTACTCCAAATTCGGGAGCTTCGCATTATCAAACTGTATATACTTCATTAGAGCATTTATTAAATAAGTGCGACAATTCTGTTACAAAGTAATAACCTATAACTATAAGTACTTCTATGCTTGTGAATTTATTACAATTAGTTGATAATTACAAAAAATCGCAATTTAAACATGTCGCCTTAAACATTATTTAACCACTAGTACGTAAAGAATAAATATATGTTGCATCAAATAGACACTCCCCACCTTTTATTATACTCTTCTCGCTTATTCTGAACAAGTTGATAGTGTTTTTCTTTCTCAATCTCTGTCCCCATAGGCCTATGGTTCATTAGCTGCCATAACGATTTCCCCTCTTTAGCATACTGCTTTAGCCTATCCGTAAAATAGGTATCCATAAATTTGTCAAAGACATAATCTACCGCCACATCCGAAGGGTGTACCATGTCGGCTGCATAAAACCTATAGTCTCGTAGGTCATCTAATATTATCTCATACGATGGGAAATAGCCAACTTTATTGTCTGACGTCCTCTTTATCGCATCCTCAACACCTAATAGGAGCGTTGACTTACTTATCGCATTTCCATGTGCTGTATCTTTTAAGTGCCTAATTGGGGATACCGTCAATACTATCAAGGCCTCTTCATTCACCTGCCTAATCATCCTAATGGTATTACGTACAGACAACGACACCTCACTCGTATTCATCAACACTCTGTCAAATTCCGAGGATGGCATCTTATGACAGTTGGCTACCACAAATCTCATATACTTATATACCCACGCCGTGCCAAATGTCAACACTACTATCTTAGCGCTCTTCATCTTATCATAAGCTTTGGCTGTCCAATGTCGCAAATTATCCTCTACCTCTCCTTTCGTCGCGCCACTCATCACACTATGGGCCATCAACGAGTGGCACATACCATCTCGCTCCACAATCTCTACACTTGGGTAATCCATTACTCTACCTACTATCCTCTCTACCTGCCTCTCTAATGACATCGGATTATAGACCACCCCATACGGATTGGTACAACACTCTACCTGGCGCTGCTCCAACCTACTGGAAATCTCATCCGAAAAACAAGATCCCATACTAAATACCGTATCTCCTACTGTCATCTGCCAATTACTCGCAGGCACATCTACTGTTGTTCTAAAGTCTGCCATATCATAGCTTTTTTATTGTTCATATTTAATTACCCCAAATATAACAAAAATACTCCTATTGCATCTCGCAATAGGAGTATTTCTCACATCTCAATTTATCGTATCAGGAACAAATATTTCTTAGCGTCTCTTCCAATGGTTAACGTACATACTGGAGGCTCTGCTCTTCTGTCTTCTGCCAATCCGATCCACTCCAAGCATACTCAATGCGCTTGCATGGATTCTGACCGCCATCATAAACATACTCCTCTTTTGTAAGACCGCTTATTACACCATCGTTATCTTGATAATGGGCTGTCATAATGAGGTTGCCATCTTTGTCAAACAACATATCCTCATACATGTCATCGTTCGATAGGTCTGTATATGATACCGAGCTTGTCAACATCCACTCACCATCCTTTGGTTGATATGTCGACTCCGAAATCAAGCTCTCGTCATCATATAGACAAACTCGCTTCGAAACGCGTACCCAATCGCCATCCGTACTCTTATAATTCACTAATGTTACATACTCATCTGAGTACTCTTTTGTCGAACGCGAATACTCAATCCATGAATTTGCTTGTAGTGTAAATGTTGTCTCCTCAATAACGCGACCCATCTCGTCGCACTTGATAAGTGTCTTCGCAACTGTAGGTGTATTAGAGAAGTCAACAGCCTTTCTGTCTAATACTATCGCTGCAGTGATGATCGCTACCGCTAATGCTAATGTGATTACAATGTTTTTCATTTTGGTAAATGAATTAAGTTTAGTCAGTTTGATTTATCTCTTAGTTTTGTCTTCTTCTTCGTCTAAATCAGCTATATAGTTACGACAACTTGTTCTTTTTCACATTATTTTTGACGAACGGCATGTTTTGGTAGGTGAACTGCATTTTTCATGTAAAAAAATGTAAACAAATATACACCTCTTAGGGGTTAAACGCTGATTCTCAGTACGTAATTTTACGCAAATTCCCTACGTCTCTAGCACCATCTAGAATAACTAGAACAACTAGAATAACTACAAAATTGCGATGAACAAGGGTACAAACACTAAGCTCACAATACAAAATTTGCGATGAACAAGGGGCCTCACACCATCCTCCCTAGCCTCATCCTACTCCAATAAATACACTAAAATATACCCCAAATAAAAAAGGCGAGGTCTTCACCTCGCCTTCTTCTTATATATTACAATGTATTATCTCTGCTTAAAGCCAATAATATGTCTTACCTCCTCAAGTGTCTTTCTAGCACTCTCTCTTGCCTTCTCTGCTCCCCGCTCTGCTACCCTCTTCAATAGCTCCTTATCTGCCGAATACTCATTGATTCTCTCTCTGATTGGCTCTGTATATCCAATAATATCCTGTGCCAACTGCTTCTTCAAATCGCCATAACGTATCGAGCAGTCATTCCACTTCTCCTCAAAGTATTGTACAGTCTCTGGCGCAGATACTATATTCAAGAAGGTAAATAGATTCTTTATTACCTCTGGCTTCTCCGAGTTTGGCTCAGTAGGACCCGAATCAGTCACTGCCTTCTTAACCTTCTTCTCTATAGTCTTCGCATCATCTTTCAAGTAGATACAGTTACCTTCACTCTTGCCCATCTTGCCCGATCCGTCCAATCCCGGAATCTTAATAGCCTCTTTTGCAAAATAGAACGACTGTGGCTCTGGGAAGAACTCTACACCGTAGATATTATTGAAGCGTCTTGCACACTTACGTGCCATCTCCATATTCTGCTCCTGGTCTTTGCCTACAGGTACCTTAAGCGCTCTGTGTATCAAGATATCTGCAGCCATAAGTGTAGGATACGTAAGCAAACCCGCATTTACATTGTCTGGCTGCTTGCGTGCCTTCTCCTTGAAGGTGGTCACACGCTCCAATTCACCTAAATAGGTATTCATATTTAAGTACAAGTAGAGCTCCAATACCTCAGGCACATCACTCTGCATATATATGGTCGACTTCTCTGGGTCAATACCACATGCTAAATACTCAGCAAGAATGGTATTTGTCGAGGCTTGAATATCTTCTGGCTTTGGATGTGTCGTCAAAGAGTGCCAATCAGCAATGAAGAATTTACAATCATAATCATCTTGCATCTTCACAAAGCTGGTTACCGCACCGAAATAGTTTCCTAAGTGCAAATTGCCCGTAGGCCTTATACCACTAACTACGCTTTCCATTTACAACGTGTGTTGTGGGAGTCTATATCTCTTCCTCCCAGATTTACAATTATTCTTTCATAAAGACTCCTAATCTTCAATATCTAAACAAGAACAGAAGCCTCTTAATTCATTTATTCTGCAAAATTGCGCATTTTTACTCAATTTATAGCCTATTAATGTAAAAAATAGCGAAATTAGCATTTCGTTTGATGCATATTAAATCACTTTCATACTAGAACATATTGAAAACTAGATATATATTTATCCTCCTTTCCTTAGCTCTCGTGGCAGTGGCTTGCTCTACTAAGCACAACACGTGGCTATCTCGTGGTTACCAGCGAATGACATCTCACTATAATGTCTATTACAATGGTAAGGAGGCTTTCTCTTCTGGCCTCGATAAGATTAACAAGTCTGTCAAGGAGGACTACTCGCGTATCCTCCCAATATACAATTTCTCCATAACCCAGAACGCTAAGCCTGCTAAGGGCGATATGGAGACTGCCCTCAAAAAGTCTCATAAACTCATCGAACTTCATAGCATTACCGTAAAGCCTAAGCGTAAGGAGAACCCTACCCCTCGCCAAAGAGAATTACAACTTAAGGATGAATACAACCCTTACGTAGCAGAAGCATACCTCTTAATGGGTCAAGCTAATGTAGTCTTGCACGACGAGAAGGAGGCGTTCAAAATACTCGACTTCCTACACCATAAGTTCCCTTCAGAACATGCCGCATACGAGTCTCTTATATGGAAGTCTATAGCTCACGCTCAAATAGGTCAATTGTCGTCTGCTAAGGAGGCGTTGGATCTATACGACCTTGACGGATTAGCTCCCCTAGATCTCTATTTCGATTACCAACGTGCTCGAGCTAATATCTGTATCGAACAAGAACAATACGCCGAGGCTATCCCTTTCCTCGAAAGTGCTATAGAGGAGGGCTCTAATAAGGCTAATATACGTCGCCTCAAATTTATCCTAGCTCAGGTATACCGCGAGGTGGGTCAACTCGATAAGGCGGCTCCTCTATTCCTCGAACTATCTAAGGGTATTGCTGATTACGATATGGCGTTCGCTGCTAAAATGGAACTGGCATCGGTGGCTATCTCATCAACAGATATATCTACTACCGAGAAGCGACTAAAGCGTATGTCTAATGACGTCAAGAATGAGGATTACCTCGATCAGATATACTACGCTATGGGTCGCCTGCAACAGTCGCAAAATAATAACGACTTGGCTAACGTCCTCTACAGAAAGAGTGTCAATCTTAGTAAGTCTAATTCACACCAAAAGGGGTTGTCTTATTTGGCTATGTCCGACCTAGCGGCGCTTAATCTCGATTATCTTTCCGAGGGTACATACGTAGATAGTGCATCGCAACTTCTATCTGTTACCAACCCTCGTAAGGCTAAGTCGCAGGATAGAGCATCTCTTTTGCGTCCACTCACTAAGGAGTTGAAAGTTATCCATGATAATGATTCTCTTCTTCGTATAGCTAATATGTCTGAAAAGGAGCGCGATAAGTATCTAGAGTCAATAATAAAGACCGAAAGGGCCAAAAAGGAGGCTTTAGAGGCGGCTCAGAGTATGAATACTGATATGGGTATGTCGCAGGGCGACTTCTACCGCATTTCCGGTGGTTCTCTTGGCTCTAGCGGTAAGTCGTCTTGGTACTTCTACTCTACCACTCTCGTACAGGCTGGTAAATCGGCATTTATCCAAAAGTGGGGTCAACGCCCTAATGAGGATAATTGGCGACGCTCTAACAAGGGTAACGAATCTCAATTCGACGATTTCCCCGACGATCAAATAGCATCTCTAACGGACCAGTCGGATAAGCCGTCTTTCGATAAAAAGGATGACGCAAATGAAAAAACTGCGAGCAAAGAGGCACTTCTCGCTAACATTCCTCTATCGTCAGAGGCTCAAGAGAAGACCAACAAGGCTACCGCTTTGGCTATGTTCAATGCGGGTACTATCCTATACGAGGATATTAAGGATTACCCTACAGCTACTCGTATGTTCAACGACCTCCTTTCTCGTTACCCTAAAAATGATAACCGCTACGATGCTATCATCCTTCTCTACTTCTCAGCGACAAAGTCTAATAACGCCAAAACGGCCTCTTTAGCTGCTGATATGATGAAGCAGGAGTTCCCAGAAAGCGATTTCGCCTCATACCTTCAAAAGGGTGCTAATCTCTATTTTGCGGATGTCGATAATGTCTTAAAGGAGCACGAGAATGAGTACCGCCAAACATACGATGCTTATCTTATGGGCAACTACGCTCTATCTCACTCTTATGCTTCTCAAGCTTTGGCTAAGGATAGTGAGGTAGATTATCACTCTAAATACCTCCTCATACGTGCTTTATCTAGCGCTAAATCGGGTAGAAAAGATGCTTTTGAGGCCGACTTGATCGATATTACCACTAAGTATGCTCATACTCCTGAGGATACTTTAGCTCAGTCGTTCCTAGCCTTGCTCAAACAGGGTAAGTCACCTGTAGTCCACACCGAATACCAATCTCCTCTCGAGGAGAATCGCTCTAAGTATTCGTCTGATACAACAGCTATATCTTCAAAGATCATATACGAATATCTACCGGATGCTCCTCATAGCGTCGTAGCTCTTGTATCTGCCGATATGCAGAATAGAGCTCAATACCTTATTGCTAACTACAATTTCAGTAACTTCCTCATAGCAGACTATGATATATCTATCAAATCACTGCTATGTGGCTCTTCTGCTATCCAAATATCAAATTTTGCCAACAAACAGGAGGCTATGCAGTATCTCTACTCGCTACGCGAACAGTCTTTCTTTAAGGAGATTGTCCCTGATAACCCTATCCCTACCATCTATGCTATCCCTACCGAACAAATCCCAACTCTCAGCATAGATAGAAAGCTAGAATACGACGCTATCTTCCAAGAATATTACCTCCACTCAACTAACGAATAATCTCTCTTATTCTAGCTTTCCTCCCCCATCGAGTATATTCTAAAACAGCTAAGGAATAACACACAATAAAAAATGTCGCCCCTCCTTCAAGAAGTGAGGGACGACAACATAACAATATGAATATGAAATACTAGACCTCTTACTTAACCTCCCAGATCTCGTTTGTTTCTAGGAGCTCTGCAAAGTTGTGATACTTCTTTGCTGCTTTTACCTCTTCAATCTGTGCTGTAACAGCATCATCATAAGTAGGTGCGTCTACATCTCTAATAACACCAAGTGCTACTGGGAAGTCTGGACCCTCCATAAGGGCTAACTTCAATTGTAGTGTGTTATCCTCACAATGTGCATCGTGTACCAAGATATCCTTCTCTGTGATGCCATTCTCACCAAGTTTAACAACCTTGATGCCGAAGCCTTCTTGCATAAGGCCGTACTCGTTGTTCTCACCAAATATCATTGGCTTGCCATGCTGTAGGTATATTGCGTTCTTAGCACGACCTGCCTTGTCGTATACCGAGCTGTGTGTACCATCATTGAAGATAACACAGTTTTGAAGTATCTCACATACTGCAGCTCCCTTGTGGTTGTATGCTGCCTTGAGTATCTCTACTGTACCTGCCGCATCTGTAGCTACTGCTCTTGCGAAGAAGTGTCCTCTAGCGCCGAAGCAGAGCTCTGCTGGGCGGAATGGATCCTCTACTGTACCATAAGGACTCGACTTAGACACGAAGCCTCTTGGTGATGTAGGTGAATACTGACCCTTTGTCAAACCATAGATACGGTTGTTCAAAAGAATCATATTCAAATTGATATTTCTTCGGTTAGCATGGATGAAGTGGTTACCACCGATAGCAAGGCCATCGCCATCACCAGATACTTGCCATACAGTAAGGTTAGGATTAGCTACCTTAGCACCTGTAGCAATAGCTGCTGCACGTCCGTGAATAGTATTCATGCCGTATGTAGCCATATAGTGTGGCAAACGGCTAGAGCAACCAATACCAGAGATTACTGCTGTATCCCAAGGTGCCACACCTATCTCAGCCATCGCCTTCTGTAATGAAGCAAGGAAGAAATGGTCGCCGCAACCTGGACACCAACGAGGTTGACCTTTTTTGAAATCTTTTATATCGAAAGCCATCTTGTTTCTTTTTTAAGAGTTAAACCAATAGTGTAATTGTTATTACAACTTATTAAATGCCTCTACGAGTTCAGCCACTACAAATGGCTGTCCCTTTACCTCGTTGTATTGATATGGGTTAAATCCGTCAATCTTCATTCTGAGGAAGCCAGCGAACTGTCCCATATTTTGCTCTGCTACAACAACCTTAGGATACTTCTTCAATACCTCTGCAGTATTCTTTGGAAGTGGGTTGATATATTTGAAGTGAGCCATAGCTACCTTCTTGCCAGCAGCACGCATCTCGTCCATTGCTGAGTGGAGGTGACCATATGTACCGCCAAAGCCTACAATGAGGAGCTCTGCATCGTCTTTATCTCCCAATACCTCTACATCTGGAACCTGAATCTTATCAATCTTCTCCTGACGTAGACGTGTCATCAAATCATGGTTCTCTGGGTTTGTTGAAATAGCTCCTGTCTTATTGTCCTTCTCCAAACCGCCCAAGATATGCTGGAAACCCTCTCTTCCTGGTACTGCCCAGTAGCGACTGCCCTCAGCATTTCTCATATATGGAGTCCATGTGCCCTTCAACTCCTCTGGAACATATGGAGGATTGATAGCTGGGAACTCATCAAGATTTGGCAACTTGAATGCACCTGAACCATTAGCAATGAATGCATCAGTCATCAATACTACAGGTGTCATGTGCTCAAGAGCTATCTTACATGCATTATATGCAGCATCAAAACAGTCTGTTGGAGATGTAGCAGCTATAACAGGCATTGGGCTCTCTCCGTTACGGCCAAAGAGACACTGTAGAAGGTCGGTCTGCTCCGACTTAGTAGGAAGACCTGTAGCAGGACCACCTCTCTGAACATCGAGAACTACCAATGGCAACTCCATAATAACAGCCAAGTTCATCGCCTCAGACTTCAAACAGATACCAGGACCTGATGTAGAAGTAATAGCCAATGCACCTGCAAATGATGCACCTACTGCCGATGCACAACCCGCAATCTCGTCCTCACATTGTACTGTAGTAACACCAAGCGACTTATGCTTAGAGAGCTCATGAAGTACGTCTGTAGCTGGCGTGATAGGATATGAACCAAGATATAGCTTCAAACCAGCCTTCTCAGCAGCAGCAATAAAGCCGTATGCAGTAGCCTTATTACCCATGATATCCATATATCTACCTGGAGTCTTTGTCTTAGACTCAATCTTATATGTATGAGCTACACTAGCATGAGTATTTGCTCCGTAATCATATCCAGCTTGAATAACCTTAATATTCGCCTCTGCTACACCTGGCTTCTTGGCAAACTTGGTCTGCAACATCTGCGCAATGATATTCAAGTCGCGGTTAAACAACCAACATACAAGACCAAGTGCAAACATGTTACGGCACTTCAACATTGCCTTAACATCCATACCCGAATCTGCCAAGCAATCTTTTACCATAGTGGTAATAGGACAAGCTATGACATCATTCTTGATGCCCATCTCAGCAATTGGATCTTGTGTCTTAAACTCTGCCTTCTCTAAGTCCGACTGCTTAAAAGCATCTGTATCAATAATGATACACGCAGTTGGCTTAGCAAACTTATATTGTGTCTTGAGCGCTGCAGCATTCATAGCTACAAGCACATCACATTTATCTCCTGGAGTATATACCTTGTTCGAACCAATATGAACTTGGAAGCCAGATACACCCGTAAGCGAACCCTGTGGGGCACGAATATCTGCTGGATAGTCTGGGAAGGTACAAATGTCATTACCTACTGTGGCCGAAACGGTGGAAAACATATTTCCTGCAAGCTGCATACCGTCTCCTGAGTCACCACTGAAGCGTACAGCTACACTGTCAAGCTCCTTAACGATGATTTTGTCTGCCATTGTGTTATCGTATTTATATTGTTATATTTCTGAGTGCAAATTTATGCATTAACTCGCAATAAACATATCAGTAAAACACTTAATTTAATGGCACAATCAAGAAAATATACACAAATATGCATTCATATGCACAGTTCGACCGCATATTTATACATGCACCCATAATGCCAAATAAAAAGGCAAATGCTCTTATCGCAAGAACATCTGCCTCTATAAAATATATTCTAGTACTAAATATTCGCCTACAAACTACTTGTTAACTTATCTGCCAACTCTGCAAAGGCCTTACCTGTTGGACTCTCTACATCAAGCGCCGCAGGTGTTCCCGTATCACCATTCTCTCGTATCGACTGTACCAATGGCACCTGACCTAAGAATGGAATATTAAGTTTCTCTGCCAAACTCTTTGCTCCATCTTTGCCAAAGATATAATACTTATTATCAGGCAACTCAGCTGGTGTAAAGTAGGCCATATTCTCAACAATGCCCAATATAGGCACATTTATCTTGTCGTTTTGGAACATATTGATACCCTTTGCAGCATCTGCTAAAGCAACCTTCTGAGGTGTTGAAACTACAATGGCTCCCGTCAGATTAATAAGCTGTACTATCGAAATATGTATATCACTAGTACCTGGAGGCATATCTATGAGCAAATAGTCTAACTCTCCCCAAGCAGTATCTGTAACCAACTGCTTAAGGGCATTGCAAGCCATACTACCACGCCATACAATAGCACTATCTGGATCTACAAAATAGCCTATACTTAACATCTTAATACCATACTTCTCTATAGGCTCTATGAGTTGCTTCTCCTCTGTAGACTCCTCTGCTAGTACTGGTCTAGCGTCAACAGTGTCAAACATAATAGGAATAGACGGACCAAAAATATCTGCGTCCAAAAGTCCTACTTTATACCCTTTCTGCGCAAGAGCTACTGCAAGATTGGCTGTTACAGTAGATTTTCCTACTCCGCCCTTACCTGATGCTACAGCTATCACATGTTTTACCGTAGGTAGCACAGGGGCAGCCTCTTTCTCCTCCTTCTTGCGTATCTTAACGAAGATATTACCCTCTATCTCGCAATCCTCTCCTAAATGTGTCTTAATGGCTTGAGTCGCCATACGCTTCAAAGTAGATACCATAGGGTCATTAGGACGGTCGAAGAGAAGACTGAAGGATACTCTCTTGCCATTTATACGAATGTCATCTTCCACCATATCAAGAGATACAATATCTTGCTTCTTCTCTGGGTGGATGACTGTCTTTAGTGCGTCTATAACTAATTGTGGATAATATGCCATGATATATTCTAGTTTGGGTTTAGTGCATCGCGTGTCCTATAATATTGAAAAACTCCTCTCGTGTAGCTAAGTTGTTTGTAAATGCTCCAGTAAAGTCGCTCGTTGTAGTAAATGAGTGTTGCTTCTGTACTCCTCGCATCTGCATACACATATGCTGCGCCTCAATAACTACAGCTACGCCAAGCGGATTGAGCGTATTTTGGATACACTCTTTAATCTGCCTAGTAAGACGCTCCTGAACCTGAAGCCTACGAGCATATGCCTCCACTACTCTAGGTATCTTACTGAGCCCTGTAATATAATTTCTAGGAATATACCCAATATGCGCCTTGCCTATAAATGGCAACATATGATGCTCACACATGGAGTATATCTCTATATCTTTCACAACTACCATCTGATGGTATGGCTCATTGAACATAGCACTACGCAATATCTCCTCTGGGTCGTCATTATAACCCTTTGTAAGAAACTGCATAGCTTTAGCTACTCGCTCTGGTGTCTTCAAGAGGCCTTCTCTCTCTGGGTCCTCACCCAAAAGTTCCAATATAGCTTTATAGTGTACAGCAAGCTTCGCAGTACGCTCTTCGTCGTATATTCCTCTCTCGTCTTGTAACTCTGATGCACTTTTCACCAATGCCATAATACTTATTTATTTGATTGTTAGGCGGCAAAGTTAATACTTTGTGGCCAAGTATCCCATTTTATAAAGGTTATATATTGTTATAGATGGGTATTTACCCTTTAAGTTATACTCCATGATAGTATGACACAACCTAAACAGTACCTTAAATACCCAGGCAATATGCATCTTCCCCAATTTACTATACATTCGCATCAGCCTACTCTGCTCCACTGCCGTCTCTTGATGCTCCAACAGACTATCGATGGCTAGTCGCGTCTTATGCAGAAACTGCTCATTGCTATCTACATCGTCATGATATACCGGAGCGTCAATATGCCTTATGGGTATATTTGCACTCCTAAGGTCAATACCAAATTTCGTATCCTCATGACCATAGCTACAGTATGTCTCATCAAATGATACTATACCAAACGATTCTCTATCTATCAAAAAGGCACAAGAGGTAAAGGCATCGTAGGGCAACTTCCCTCTTACTTCAACCCCCTTCTGTTCGTATAGCACTCCATACTTATACCTTAAAGCGCCTATACGCTCCGTCTTCCTATACTTAAGCCCTCCTACTACAACACCTCTTCCTGCTTCTTTTATCATCTTCTCTAAATAGATATCCTCAACAGGGAATAGGTCATTATCCAAAAACAAGAGATAATCGCCCTTGGCATGACTTGCCAACATATTCCTAATCTTCGACCTCCCCACATTCTTCTCTAAAGGTATATACCTCACACCCTCTATTGGCTCAACCTCATCTGTCGATGCATCATCCATTACTATTATCTCAACGGTATGCTGCGTCAGCCGCTCTGCTTGTCTCAATAGTTCTATCGCTAATGGACGCCAATCATGATTATATGTTGGTATAAGTATCGAAAGAAACATCTATTTATCTCATTGATGAGAACTCTTTTATAGCAAGTTTTACCAACTGCTCTACCGTGATGTCAGGATTCTGTTTTATCAGTCTGTCTATATCTTTCTGCGCCGCCTCTTTCTTGAACCCTAATACCTCTAATGCCGCTAGAGCCTCTGACTTGATAGGTGATGTAGCAACAGGGAATAGCGTACCTACATCGCCTGCGCCCTGCATATCTAGCTTGGCTACCTTATCTTTCAACTCTATGATAATCTTCTGAGCGCTCTTAGGTCCTATGCCTTTTATACCCTTTATAAGGTTGACATCCTCTGTCATTATGGCTCTCTGTATCTCTACCGGCTGATAGGCTGATAGGATAACACGTGCAGTATTCGCACCAACTCCCGATACTAGTATCAAAAGCCTAAAAAGTTCTCTCTCCTCTTTAGTAAAAAAACCATATAGACTATAGGCATCCTCTTTGATGGCCTCATGTATAAATAGTTGACACTCTGTCTTACCTTGTAGCTGCGCAAAGGTGGATAGCGAGATATTCAAATAATATCCCACTCCATGACAATCTACAACAGCATATGTTGGTGTCGCCTCCGTAAGGTGTCCATGTACGTACTCTAGCATATCTCTACCCTATTTTTGAAATGCTTTCCAACCTTGTGCTTGTATATCTATCTCTTGGTTCGCACCTGTAGTGATAAGTCTGCGCCCTTTGTCTTTTGGGGTTATGTAACCTATGGCGTAGATATTCGGACCAGGTTTCGACTGGAACTTCTCGTAGTCTTTTGTCGATATGGTGAATAGCAACTCATAATCCTCGCCTCCGTTAAGCGCCGCAACAGATGGGTTTATAGATAGCTCTTCACACATATTACGTGTCACATGGTCTATAGGTATCTTCTCCTCATATACCAAACATCCACAATCCGACTCTTCGCATATATGCAATAGCTCAGATGACAAGCCATCAGATATATCCATCATCGCTGTTGGCTTCACGCCTATCTCTGCGAGGAATTTCACTACGTCTGCACGAGGCTCTGGCTTGAGTTGTCTCTCCAAGATATAGTCATAGCCATCAAATTGTGGCTGCTGATGCTCATTGCCTTTCAATACCCTCTTCTCTCTCTCCAAAAGCTGCAATCCCATATAAGCAGCGCCTAGATCACCACTTACACAGATAATATCATTCTCTTTAGCACCGTTCCTATATGCTATATCTTCTGGATTAGCCTCGCCTATGGCTGTAATACTAATGGTCAATCCTGTAAGGGAGGTACTTGTGTCTCCTCCTACCAAATCTACACCATAGCGCTCACATGCCAACAACATACCGTTATAAAGGTCGTCTATCGCCTTCAAGGATAACTTGCTACTAATGCCTAGCGATACTGTTATCTGCTTTGGTGTGGCATTCATCGCATAGACGTCCGAGAGGTTAACGGCAACAGATTTGTAGCCTAGGTGCTTAAGCGGACAATATGTTAGGTCAAAATGAATGCCTTCTAAGAGCAAGTCCGTAGTTACTACAGTCTGCTTGCCTTTCGTTGGCGCTATTACCGCACAGTCGTCTCCTATACCTTTCACTGTCGTGTCGTTCTGTATAGTTACAGCATCTGATATCCTTTTAATAAGGCCAAATTCACCTAGGTCTTGTATCTCCATATATTTGTTGTTTGCTAATATTGTTTCTCTTAATACTAATACTACAATCTCTCAAGTATGGTTTTCAAACTATCGGAATATTGTATATATCTATCAAAATTATCATTCGATACTGGCTCTACCGATGGCGCTTCCATCTTCAACGGGTCTATGGGTTTGCCGTTCATATATACTCTGAAGTCTAAGTGCGGACCAGTAGCTAGTCCTGTCTTTCCTACATAGCCTATCAGCTCACCTTGATTTATCCTAGCGCCTCGCTTAAGACCCTTGGCAAATCCTCTTAGGTGCATATAGACTGAGGTATATACACTATTGTGGCGAACCTTGACATAGTTACCTCCTCCTTTCTTGTCAAATCCCTTCTCTATTACCGTGCCATCTCCAATACTTTGAACTGGCGTACCTGATGGGGCTGCATAATCTACCCCATAGTGTGCTCTCCGTTTCTTTAATATTGGATGCATTCTCGACCCGGAGAATCTCGACGATATCCTCGAATACCTCAATGGAGCTTTCAAAAAGGCTTTGCGTAGACTATTTCCTTGAAGGTCAAAATAGCTCTGCGTACTATCGTTATCAAACAAGAAGGCGTAGCTGCTCACTCCTTTCGACTCAAATATAGCCCCCTTTATATCTCTTACTCCTATCGAGGTGGTGTCATCTACAAACTCTTCAGTATATAGTATCCTAAATTTGTCTCCCTTCTCTATACCAAAGAAGTCTACAGTCCACGCATATATCTCCGAAAGTTGCAATGCTATCTCATATGGCATATTGGCATCTTTTACCGCATTCCATAGACTACTCTGTATCTCTACCTCTTTCAAGCGCTCTTTTATTATGATATCTTGCTTGCATAGCTCTGCCTTGGCGTTTCGGCCATCTATATCGCATCTCACATACTCACTGGCTGATACTATATAGACGAAGTGCTTAAGTCTCTTTAAGGAGTCGGCACTAAAAAAAGACATATACCTATTCCCCGCCTTTATAAACCTTATGTCATAAACCTCATTTATTGCATTGGCAGCAGATATAGCTTCAGAATACTGCAACCCCAAATTCGAGAGTATCTTAGTGATATTCTGCCTGCGTTTTACCACGCCTTGCTCTATATCTAGACTATCCAAATATATCCCATATATCTGGTCTCTCTCCATCTCAGCAGAGAATTTCGACGCATCTGCTATGGTCTCCTCTTCTACCACCTCTACCTCTGCACTATCTCTTAATAGGTATCCGCAGATTATTACTGCGCCAAATAATATGATAATACCAATGATAACCCTACTGGTCCACTGCTTTATTGTCATTACACTCATGTATTATATTGTCGCAAATATACGTCTTTTCAAGATTACTTGAACTACATACCCCATAGGCTTCTTTTTAAAAAATTGCGATGAACAAGGGTGCAAACACTATGCTCACAATACAAAAACTGCGATGAACAAGACACCACACCGTATGCTCCCACCCCTGTCTCTACCCCAATCTAGGACGTCTAGCCCCACTAGAATAACTAGAATAACTACCAATTCCATAAAATCCGAGTGCACAATCAATTTTCAATTGACGAGAAATAAATATACCTTTGCACATCACATATAGAATTCCCTATGGCTAAGGATAAGAAACAATCTCGTTTGTGGAAAAAACTCCATTTGGCAGTATTTACAGATGCATCTTTTGAGCAGTTGTTCTCTCTGCATCTTACTCCATTTAGTATTTTGTTTACTGTCGCTTTAGTAAGTATCCTTCTCATAGGTAGTGTTACTGTCCTTATCGCTTTTACTGGTCTTCGCGAATATATCCCTGGATACCCTACGGGTGAGGAGCGTAGAATGATAATGGATAATCTTCAACGTGCCGACTCTCTCATACAGGAGATATCGCTACGCGACCACCTCATCAATGATATGCGTATGGTACTCTCTGAACGCCTCCCTATAGAGGAGTGGAATAAGGATTCTGTAGCCAACGTCCATCGTTCTAAGGAGCAGTTCATAGAGTTCTCTAAGTCTGAGGCTGATAGCATATTCCGCGCCGAAGTTGAGGCTCAAGAGAAGTATAATGTCTCTGATGCTAAATCTAATCTTATAGATACTCGCATAGAAGTCCTCTTCCTAAATACTCCTCTTAAGGGTGTAGTAACTAATAAGTTCGGCGAATACGAGGGGCACTATGCCGTAGATATCGCCTCCGTAGAGGGCGCTCGCGTAGCATCAATACTCGATGGTACCGTTATTTTTGCAGAGTGGACCGTCGAGACGGGTAATGTCATCATGATTCAACACGACAATCATCTAGTGTCAGTATATAAGCATAATAGCAAACTCCTAAAAAAGCAGGGTATGCGTGTTGCCGCTGGTGAAGCTATTGCGCTTACAGGTAATTCGGGCGAGTTATCTACTGCTCCTCACCTCCATTTCGAGTTGTGGTATCAGGGCGCTCCTCTAAATCCTGAGAATTATATTTCATTTGAATAATAGTATATAGTATCCCATGAAGAGAATAGCAATATTGGGTTCTACAGGGTCTATCGGTTGCCAGACTCTCGATATCGTGCGTATGCACCCCGATAAATTTGCTGCCGAAATATTGGTAGCGGGTTCTAATGTCGATCTATTAACTGCTCAAGCTAAGGAGTTCAATCCTAACATCGTCGTAATAGGCGACGAATCTAAACTAGATACTCTTCGCTCTAATCTCGAAAACCTACCTATCAAGGTATACGCCGGCGCTAAGGCTATCGAAGAGGTTGTGATGCTCGATTGCGTGGATATCGTAGTGGCTGCTATGGTAGGCTTCGCTGGCCTTCGCCCTACATTGGCTGCTATTAAAGCGCATAAGCCTATCGCCCTCGCTAATAAGGAGACTCTCGTAGTCGCTGGTCAGCTAGTAATGCAACAGGCTGCTATAAATAATGTTCCTATCCTCCCTGTCGATAGCGAACACTCTGCTATATTCCAATGCCTCAATGGCGAACGTCACCTATCGCCTAAGTCTATTATCCTTACGGCCTCAGGCGGACCGTTCCGCGGTTGGTCTAGAGAGCAGCTCGAAACAGTTACTCCTCAACAGGCTCTGAAGCATCCTAACTGGAGCATGGGGGCTAAGGTGACTATCGACTCTGCTTCTCTCATGAATAAGGGTCTAGAGAGTATCGAGGCTCGTTGGCTATTCTCTTGCCCTCCTTCTAAACTTAAAATCGTAGTGCACCCTCAATCTATTATCCACTCTATGGTGGAATTTGAGGATAATAGCATAAAGGCTCAACTTGGTATGCCTGATATGCGTCTGCCTATTCAGTATGCGCTGACTTTCCCAGATCGTATCGCATGCCCTGCTGCTCCACTAGATTTTGCAACATACTCTACTCTCACTTTCGAATACCCTGATAGAAAGGTCTTCGAAAACCTCCAAATAGCTTTTGATGCCATGGAGAGAGGGGGGAATGCTCCTTGCGCTATGAATGCTGCTAACGAAATAGTGGTAAAGGCATTCCTAGAGAATAAGGTATCGTTCCTCAAAATGCCCGAGGTCATCCGCGAAACAATGGCTAGAGCATCGTTCATAGAAAACCCTTCACTAGAGGATTATATGCAGTCCGATGCCGAATGTAGAGCTATAGCTTCTGAAATTTTGTCTATCAAATAGGCATAATGTAGAATCTTTCATTACTTTTGCTCTCTAACGAGGGGTCTCTAATAATACTCTAATAGTATAAATATGATAATAAGAGTCTTTGCCATATTATTTTTGCTTTGGACGTGCGTCTCATTGCAGAGTATAGCAAAGAACTCGATTATTGTATCCCCTAATGATGTCCGTACCGACATATCTAGACAGATATTCAACTTCTCCATACTAGATACAGACAATGGCCTGTCTTCTAACAATGTCAACTGTCTATGTCGTGATATCGATGGTATAATGTGGTTTGGTACAAATGATGGTTTATGCCGATACGATGGCCACGAAATAATGGTATTCCTCCCAGAACGCGACAACTCTCAAGCAATATACGGCAAGGACATCCGCGGTATATCTAGAATAGGTGAAAGATATCTCAGAATATTACTGGCCGATGGCGGCTTATCTGTATACGATAAGCTTAATAACGAATTTCATCTGCATGAAGTAATCGACGAAGATAGCGCCGCTTGTACCCCAGACGATGACGGTGATACTACTTGCGGAATGCTAGTAGCGGGCAACTATACTTACATCGCCCTAGAGGATCGCATAGTATGTTCTGATAATAAGACCGGAGAAACCGAGACTATCTTGCTCTACAGAAATAACTACTATGGAGCAAGAATGGATAAAATGATAAAGAATAACAACTATGTCATATCTATCCTAACTGGAGTTGATGGCAATGGTATCGCTCTAGGCATAATCGACACTCGCACAAATCACGTCAAAGAGATAGCATACAAAACAACCAAAAATAGAGAGTATATCAATGATATATGTCCTATCGATAGCGCCAACTTCTACGTCGCTACCACTAATGGCCTATTCGTATACAATCTACACTCTAAAAAACTTATCAAGCAAGAGATAAAGGGTGTGCATAATGTAATGGCAATATCCGAGGGTAGAACTCGAGGATACTGGATAGCACATGATAACTCCGAGATTCTTAAGTGGGAACCCAAATCTCTTACCATCAAGCGTGTAGAGAATGCTAGCGATTTCTTAAACGACCTAGTAGAGGTTCGCGACCTTTTCGAGGATAAGAATAGTCTATTGTGGATTATTACCTCTAATAAGGGCGTGATAAAGCTCGACTCAAAGGAGCCTAAAATCAGATCTCTAAAGATTTCGTCAGATATCAAGGGCAACTACATTACACATAACATTCATGGCCTCTCTAGAGATAAGATGTATGCAGCTTGTGGTGTATATGGCGTCCTAAAATTAGATGTCGATAAGGGCATATCAGAACGACTACCTCACTCCGACGAATACCCAGTATGCCAAGTATACCAACGTCGTAATGGCGAAATAGTCGTATGTACCGAACACGATATCAGATTATATGCCGACCAGGGTACAACACCTTATAAAATCATCCCTTTCCCAATACTCTCCAATGAAGACAAGTCACTAAGCATTATCACAAAGGATATCTGCGAGGATTGCCTAGGTAATATTTGGATCGCAACTCAAAAGGGTCTCTTCAGATACAATGGTTATAAGTGCGAAGCTTTAACAAACCAACCTTTCTGGGGTAAAATTATCGATTGTATATACGAGGATAGCGAGGGTAGATTATGGTGCGGTAGCAACTCTGGTTCTTACGTCAAGAATATTCAAGATTCGTTATTCGTCACTACCGAGGCATACAAGATTAATAAGGGAGCAAACAACCATACGCATTGTTTCTGCGAATTCAAGGATCAGATTCTTATAGGTACCGCCTCTGGTGTGCTTAGCTACGACAAGAGAACTGGCGCTGTCTCTACAGCATACTTCAATAAGCTATTCGATAATACTAATGTATATAGTATCGTATCCGATGGCTACGAGGTACTTTGGCTTAGCACAAGCTCGGGCGTGGGCTACGTAGATGGTAACTTCGGTTTCGAATATAAGTTCGACCACTATGATGGCCTCCAACATTTTGGCAACGAGTGCAAAAAGTTTACAAAGGTGGGTGAGCATATCTTCTTTGGCAATGCCACCTCAATAAGCACAATGAATGCTAACAAGGTGCGCCTTAATGAGAGACTAGCTCAAACCGCCGTAAGCCACTTGCTATATGGCCAATCTGGCGAGGAGGAGTACCAATACATGACCCCCGATTCGGTATACAATGTTAGATACTTACTAAAGGCGGGCCTTAGAATATTATTGGCCTCGTCAGATATGAGTATCCCTTCACGTAATCAATATGCCTATAGAATAGATAGCAATAAGGAGTGGATGTATCTTGGTAATAGCAATGAGATAATACTATCTGGTCTCGTACCAGGTGAATACAAGATAGATATCCGCTCAACAAATAGTGATGTCCAGTGGACCGATACATATCGCTCTTTTAAGGTTCGAATCATCCCTCCTATGTGGGCATCTCCTGGCGCATTGACATTTTACTCTATCGTAGCACTAATCCTTGGTTGGCTTCTTCTCGACCTTCGCTTTAGACATGTCAATAGAAAAATGCGTATGTTGGCCGAGGAGATGCGTGGTAAGAAGACTCTAGAGGAACAACGTAACAGATTGGCAAAACTCCACAAGGAGCAGACTGATAGTATTAGCTACGCAAAGCATATCCAAGAGGGTATCATGCCTAAGGCCGACTCAGTCTCTCACCTCTTCAATAAACTTTTCGTCCTTTACAAGCCAAAGGATATCGTATCTGGCGATTTCTGCTGCTTCTACCATAGAGATAACCTGACATTTGTTATCGCTGCCGATTGTACCGGCCACGGCGTATCTGGCGCTTTCATCTCCATCCTTGGTATAGACCACTTGTCTAATATCATTATGAAGCAGAAGATTAATGACGCAGGTAAAATCCTTACTACCCTCCACCAAGAGACATACAACATGGTATTTAAACATGACTCAGGTCGTCAGAACTTCAATGAGGGTATGGATATGACTATATGCGTGGTGCACCACGATGAGTCTTATATCGATTTCGCTGGCGCTATGAACGACTTATACATGATTCGCGATAACGAAATCATAGCATATAAGGGCGATCGTTATACCATAGGTACCAATACTTCTATCCTTCCCGATCAAGAGATTATCCCTATATACCAATCTCACCGCGTCGACTACAGAAGGGGCGATATGTTCTACGTCTTCTCTGATGGTTACGTGGATCAGTTCGGCGGACCAGAACAGAAAAAGTTCAAACATCGCCGTTTCAAACATCTTTTGCTTAATATTCACAAAATGCCTGCTCGCGACCAAAAGGTTATCCTTCACCAACGTCTCGAAGATTGGAAGGGGTTGAACGAACAGACTGATGATATCAGTATAATCGGATTCGAACCATAAACAATAGACCTCATTAGGTAAATATTATATTATTCAGATGAAACTAATTATCTCTTTTTTGTACGCTATAGGAATGCCTTTTTATAGCTTCATCCTTAGCATAGTGGCTATGTTCGGTCACAAAAAGGCTAAACTCCTAGTCAATGGTAGAAAGGAAACATGGAAGAAACTCGCTAAATACGACAACTCTTCCTCTTGTGTGTGGGTACACGCAGCTTCTCTAGGTGAATTCGAACAGGGTCGCCCTATCATCGAGGCCATCAGAGCTAAATACCCTAAGAAGAAAATCGTCCTCTCGTTCTACTCTCCTTCGGGTTACGAGGTGAGAAAGAATTACAAGGAGGCCGACCTCGTTTGCTACCTCCCTGCTGATAGCGCCTCAAATGCTAAGCGTTTCATTAATGCTATCAATCCTGAAATAGCATTCTTCGTAAAATACGAATTTTGGCACCATTATATCAATGAGATATCTCGCCGAGGCATCGCCCTTTATGGCGTATCAGTAATATTAAGAGAGGCGCAGCCTTTCTTCCAATCTTGGGGCGAATGGTTCCGTGATATGCTCCATAAATACACAAGACTATATGTCCAAGATGCCGAATCTGCTAACTTGCTAAAGTCTATCGGCATAGCCGAGGATAAATATGTCGTAGCTGGCGATACTCGTTTCGACCGCGTAAGCCAAATTGCTGCAAATGCTCCGGACGTGGATATCGTTGCTCGTTTCGTAAAGAATGCCTCTAAGGTAATCGTCATGGGTAGCGCTTGGCCTCCCGACGACGAGGTCCTATTCCCATATATCAATGAGGCCCCTAAGGATATTAAACTTATCGTAGCTCCTCACGAGATTCACTCTGAGCGTATAAAAGGGTTAGTATCTCGCCTCAAGGTAAAATACTCTCTATTCACTGAGCCTGCTGCTGATATCGAAGATTGCCAAGTGCTAGTAGTAAATACTATAGGACTACTCTCTACTATCTATAAGTATGGCCAAATCGGTTACATCGGTGGTGGTTTTGGCGTCGGCATACATAATACCCTCGAGGCCGCCACATACTCTATGCCTGTCCTATTCGGACCAAACTATAAGCGTTTCAAAGAGGCTGTAGACCTCATCAGTTGCGGCGGCGGTTTCTGTATATCATCAAAGGAGAGCGTCAAAGAAAAACTAGACCTATGGCTTAATAATGCCGAAGAGCTATCTATAGCTGGTAAAAAGGCGGGCGAATACGTGGCTTCTATGTGTGGCGCCACAGAGAAAATAATGAAGGAGGTCGAAGCAAAATTCGCATAACATTCCTCCCACATCCTTCAATGTCAAATAACAAAAAATTGCGAGCAAGCTATATGCTTGCTCGTACTATTTTATATACACACATAAATCATAATATCACCTCAAGAGAATTATCATCAGCCTACCCTTAGTCTTCTTTGGGTGCTCTTAGGGTGCTCCCCGAGTGCAGCCCGAGTGATCAGCACATATAAAAAAGGTATAGAAATATTATAATCAAGAGGTCTACACTCTACCCCACTAGAACGCGAAATAGAAAAAACGAGAAGATAAACAAAAGAGCAATAAGGCCGACCTCCGCCAACGAATAAAGAAATATCTTCTTTTTCAATTGCTCCGAGTCCGACAAATCCTCTTTGGATTTGAATAAATTAGATATGGTAAACCTCTTTCCCATCACGGTACAAAGTTAGATAAAAGAATTGATGCCGTTAGGGGAAAAAACTTTCAAATTGGGTTATTTATTTACTATAATGGTTAAATGTTGTTGAAAACCTGTTCTGTACGTAACATAATGGTTAAAATGTGAGATTTATAGCCACATCTCGCATCTTTCCTCCTACCGGAGGAGCCATCTTTGCAACCCTGATATTTATGCCTTTCAAAAGCTCTTCACTAAACCGATTTCTTATGCTCTTTCCTATGTTCGTAGCTACAGACTCTACCAAGTGCTGGGTCTTCGCCATCTCCTCTTTTACTATCTCATAGACCTCTACATAGTTCAACGCATCTTGAACATTGTCTGTCTCTACTGCTTTGTCTATATCAACCATCAACTTGATATCTATCTCATACCTGTTACCTACTACCTGTTCTTGCTCGTAGCAACCATGGTACGCCCAAAGCTCTATCTTATCTAATTCTATCGTAGCTATCATAGTGCAAAAATACATAAAAGGGCTCAACTATAGCGTATTTTCATTACTTTTGTCCCATTAATGACATAATCAATCTTAATTGTATCATTTACAATGAGTACTATAGACGAAAACAAGGTGGAAATTCCAACCGAAGTAAAAAATTTCATATACCAAGAGATCGACCAAGACCTTAAGGCTGGTAAAAATGGCGGCGCCGTATTAACTCGCTTCCCACCAGAGCCTAATGGATACTTGCATATCGGTCACGCAAAGTCTCTATGCCTCAACTTTGGTATCGCTAAAGACTATAAGGGCGGTTGTAATCTCCGTTTCGATGATACAAACCCTGTAAAGGAGGATGTAGAGTATGTAGACTCTATCATGGAGGATATCCACTGGCTCGGTTTCGACTGGGTGGGTGAGCCTAAATACGCATCCGACTATTTCGACCAGCTCTACGAGTGGGCTATCCTTCTCATCAAAAAGGGTAAGGCTTATGTAGACCACCAAACAGCCGAACAAATCGCCGCTCAAAAGGGTACCCCAACTACCCCTGGTACCGAAAGCCCATATCGTAACACATCCGTAGAGGAGAATCTCGCAGAATTCGAGAAGATGCGCTCTGGTCAATACCAAGAGGGCGAATGCGTCCTTCGTGCTAAAATCGATATGGCTTCGCCTAATATGCATATGCGCGACCCTAACATGTATCGTATCATACATCGCGACCACCATCGTACAGGTAATAAGTGGTGTATATATCCTCTTTACGACTTCGCTCATGGTCAGAGCGACTTCTGCGAGGGCATTACTCACTCTATCTGTACTCTCGAGTTCGAAGTACACCGTCCTCTATACGATTGGTTCCTCGATCAAATACTAGAGGGTCAGCCTGCTCCTGAAAGACGTAACCGTCAGATCGAATTCGCTCGCCTTAACCTCAACTATACCGTTATGAGTAAGCGTAAACTCCTCCAACTCGTGAAGGAGGGTATCGTTGATGGTTGGAACGATCCTCGTATGCCTACTATATGCGGACTTCGTCGCCGCGGTTATACTCCTAAGAGTGTGCGCGACTTCGCAGAAAAGGTGGGTATCGCTAAACGCGAGAATGTTATCGACTTCGCTCTCCTAGAGTCTTGCGCTCGCGAGGATTTGAACAAAATAGCTCCTCGCGTATTCGCAGTGCTCGACCCAGTTAAGGTCATAGTGGATAACTATCCCGAAGATAAGGTCGAAATGATGGAGACCGTTAATAACCCTGAGGACGAAACTCAAGGTTCTCGCGAAATACCATTCTGCAAAGAGCTTTACATCGAGAGAGACGATTTCATGGAGAATCCTCCTAAGAAGTATTTCCGCCTATTCCCTGGTGGCGAGGTACGTCTCAAGGGCGCATATATCGTTAAGTGCGAAGCTGTCGAGAAAGACGCAGAGGGTAATATCACAACTATCCACGTGACATACGACCCAGATACTAAGAGCGGTATGCCTGGTGCAGATCGTAAGGTTAAGGGCACCCTCCATTGGGTATCTGCTCGCCACTGCTTCGACGCAGAGGTACGCGTTTACGATCGTCTCTTTAACGACCCAGAGCCAGGTGGTCACGAGGCAGAGGGACACGATTTCAAGGAGTACCTAAATCCTGACTCCCTCCAAATAATCTCTAATGCTAAGATGGAACCAAGTCTTAAGGAGGCAAAACCTCTCGACCACTTCCAGTTCCAACGCATTGGTTACTTCAACCTCGACCCTCAGTCTACCCCTGAGAAGATGGTATTCAATAAGACCGTAGGCCTCAAGGATAGTTGGGCAAAAACAGCAAATAAATAAGAAGCTACAAACCATTTCAGTAATTAGCATGCTACTAAATAGAAGCAAAAGAACTTTGAATATTATAGCGCTTACTATGGCTCTCTTCCTAGGAGCCATAGTAGCGCCTTCTGATGCACAAGCTCAGGATCCTAAAAACGTAAACGTCTCTGAGTTGTCAGATGCCCAAATTAATAAGGTAATATCCGAGATGAACAGTAGAAACCTCTCTCTCGAACAAGCTAAACAATTGGCTAGAGCAAGAGGTGCTTCTGAAGTTCAGATTGCTGAGATGGAAAAGCGTATCTTAAACGCTAAACCAAACGGAGATAAAACTAACAACAAAACCAAAGTAGTTACCGTAGAGCCTGAAGAGGCTTCTGAAAGAGCAGTCGAAAATAATACCATATCCAAGGAGGATGCACTAGTATTCGGACACTCGTTGTTCAATAACTCAAAGTTGTCTTTCGAGCCTAATGTCAACGCTCCTGTATCAGATACATACGTTCTCGGCCCTGGCGATGAGGTGAATATCGACATATTCGGCTTGTCTCAACAGTCATATACAACCGTAGTAGCACGCACAGGTAATATTGACATTCCTTTAATTGGCCCTATATATGTAGGCGGACAATCATTTGCTTCTGCTCGTCAGATTATTATGTCTAAGCTTCGTACTATATATAGCGACTTAGGCGGCAAAACATCTGCTTCTATTAAGCTGGGTAAACTCCGTACCATAAATGTTAGTGTCATGGGCGAGGTATTCGCACCAGGTACATACACCGTCCTAGGTACAACTTCTCTCTTCAACCTCATGCACTTGAGTGGCGGTCCTACAAGCAATGGCTCTTTCCGTGATGTCCAACTTCTTCGCGATGGTAAGGTCGTAGCTCACCTAGATGTTTACGACTTCCTAATAAAGGGTAACGCCTCTGTAAATGTAGCTCTACGAGATGGCGATATCGTGATGGTCCCTACTTACCAAAAGCGAATCATCGTAGAGGGTGCTTTCAAACGCACCGGCTACTTCGAGGCTAAGGAGGGTGAAACATCCGACGATATCATAGCATTCGCTGGCGGATTTACACCTCAAGCATACACAGAAAATATCCAATATACCCATATTACAACTAAGGGACTAGAATTTATGTCTATTAAGGCAGGCGACGCTATCCCTATGTCAAATGGCGACAAACTAGTTGTCAACGATATTAGCGAGAATAGACTAAACGGACAGGTCTCTATTAATGGCGCCGTATTCGCGCCAGGCAAATATCAGTTCAAAGAGGGTATTAAACTCTCTGAGTTGGTCGAAATGGCAGGTGGACTAGTAGAGAATGTATTTCTAAGTCGTGGTATCATAACACGCCTAAAGGAGGATAGGTCATTAGAGTCTCTTAATTTTAATGTAGCAGACCTTGTCAATGGCTCATACAATATAGAGCTGAAGGACCAAGACGATATCTTTATTACGACCAAAGAGGAACTTCGCGCTCGTCGTAATATTACCATTATAGGCGAAGTCCTTAATCCTCAAACTATAGAATATCGCGAAAATATCACATTGGGCGATGTCATCGTATTAGCAGGTGGCCTAACCGAAATAGCATGTCCAAGTAAAATAGATATTTGTCGCCGTTTGAGCGACGAAGAGTCTGAGTCATCTCCAACAATCAGTAGCAAATCTACTACTGTAACTATTACAAAAGATCTATCTATTGGTTCAAAGGATAACGAATTCGTCCTTATGCCATACGACGTTATCTCTGTTCACGCTTACCCTAACTCTCGTATACGTGGAGCTGTCAAAGTATCTGGTATGGTAAATTTTCCAGGAACATATTCTATACTTTCTACAGAGGAGACAATTACCTCTTTGATTGAACGCGCTGGCGGATTCAGCTCCTTGGCTGATATTGAGGGCGCACGTCTATACAGACGAGTAGCAATAGACGACAAGATGAAGAATATACTCAAAGATAGAGTCTCAAGCCTCGATAATGATGAGGTTACCACCGAAGTAGATACCGAAGACCATTACGAACTTGTCGCTATTGAACTAAGCGACATATTATCAAATCCAGGTAAATATTCGAATATCCACGTCAGAGCAAATGACGAATTGGTAATCCCTCAAAAGCAAGAGACCGTATCGGTATCAGGACATGTATTAAACTCAGTATCTTTGTCATATATCGATGGCTTAAATGCTAAGAAGTATGTACAATTGGCAGGAGGCTTTGCTCCTAATGCATACAAGAGCAAACTATATGTCATATATCCTAACGGAAAAGCCAAGGCTACAAAGCGTTTCTTATGGTTTAAGAATTACCCTAAGGTAGTACCAGGCTCACAAGTAGTAGTGCCAGAGAAGGTGAAGAAGGAGCGAATAGGAGCACCTGCGCTAATATCAATGTCTTCTTCTGTAGTTGCTATGATAGCTATTGTTGTAAACCTTCTTGATAAAGATTAATCCATCATGGCAGATTTGAATAACATACAAAATACACCTCAAGACGAGGAGGAAATAGACATTGTTTGGCTGATACGTTACGTTTGGGCTCAAAGAAAGACTATTATATACGCTACAGTTGCGACATTATTACTCAGCTTAGTAGTATACATATCAAAGCCTAAGATGTATACTAGTACCGCCTCAATCCTTCCTGTAGCCCAAAGTTCAGGTATTTCAGGAAGCATGGGTATGCTTGCATCTATGGCTGGAGTCAACGTAAAGAGTCCCTCTACAAATGTAATTACGCCCGACTTATATCCTGCCGTAGCTTCATCAACACCTTTCATGAAGAAGTTGATGGATATCCCCCTCAAGTGGAAGGATAATGACACTATAATGTCTACCCTCAGATATGTCACCAACAAGGAAAAGACATTCATAGACTATGTAAAGGCATATACTATTGGTCTCCCTGGCACCATTAAAAGCCTACTTAACTCACAACCTGAGACTAATATAGATGCTATACTATCCGATGACAATTCAAAGGAGCCCTCTTTTATTGTACTCACACCAAAGGAACGCGCAGCTATATCTATACTCTCTAAATACGTATCCGTAGAGGAGGACGCAAAAATTGACGCAATAAATGTGTCGGCTACTTGTGAGGTACCAGAGCAAGCTGTCGTGCTAGCTTCTACAGCTTTGGATATCCTCCAAGAGATAATTACAGAGTATAAAACAAAACGTTCGGCATTAACTCTTGGATTTTTAGAGGAGAGATACAAAGAGACCCAAGAGGAGTATGAGCAGGTACGTAAGCAATTCTTCTCATATAAAGACTCGCATAGAAATATGATCGACGAGCGAGTCGATATCGAGTACCAACAATTATCTGACCAATATCAGATATCTTATAGCATCCTAAAAACACTAGCAAACCAACTTGAGGAGGCTAAACTAGAGGTTATGGAGGAGACACCTGTATTCTCCGTCTTACAGCCTGCCGTAATGCCTCATGAGAAGTCATCCCCCAAGATGATGTTACATCTTGTTGCGGGTATAATGCTTGGCTTGATATTCTCTGTTGGTTGGTTCATCGTAAAAATTGGCTATTATCAAGTTTTCGATGTAAAGAAATATACAGCAATCAAATCACAATACGAAATCAAAGAAGAGGAGACCACTTAATAGTCTCCTCTATTTTTTCACATAACTAATATTTATTTTATGGCACATTTTCGCACTATTATTGTTACTGGATTGAGTCTTCTTATGCCAAGTATGGCAAGTGCTCAATCGCAAATTATTACTACGCCTAATACAGAGCTTATCGTAAAGGCTACACCTGGCGCTCCTCTACAATTCGTCTATTACGGCACTCGTCTAGCTGAATCTGATGAGAAAACTATCTTAGAGGCTAGCGATGCTAAAATAGAGCGTTTCGAGAGCCAGGGGCTTATGAATGCCTATCCTGCTTTCGGGCTTGAAGCTACAAGCGATGTTGCTCTCGCTTGTAAACATGTAGATGGCAACTTAACTCTTGATTTGGTAGTCGACAAAACGACTAGCGAAGATTCAGACAATTTCAAGACTACAAGAATTTCCCTCAAAGATAAGGTATACCCTTTTTTCGTAGATGTCTGCTATAAGGCATACAACAATGTCGACATTATAGAGACTTGGACAGAGATTAAACATAAAGAGAAAAAGCCTATAGAGCTTACTCAATTTGCATCGTCTTATATGCCTATTCGTAGAGGAGAGGTATGGTTCACCTCTTTTACTGGCTCATGGGCTAACGAGGCAAATATGGTAGAAGAGCAACTCCAACCAGGTATTAAGGTAGTCTCAAACAGAGATGGTGTACGCAACTCACATACCGCCCATAGCGAAGTAATGTTCTCTCTTGATGGTAAGCCACAAGAACTTTATGGACGAGTAATAGGTGCCGCTCTATGTTATGGAGGCAACTACAAGATACGCGTAGAAACAGGAGATACAGAATACCACAAGTTCTTTATTGGTATGAACGAGGATTATTCTCACTACACACTTGCACCTAATGAATTATTTGTTACACCTTCAGTTGCCTATTCATATTCGACAGAGGGTAAAAGTGGCGTTAGTAGAAACTTCCACACTTGGGCTAGAGAGTACAAAATAGCTCACGGCAAACAACTTCGTAAAGTTCTTCTAAACTCTTGGGAGGGCGTATATTTTGATATCAACCAAGAGGGCATGGACCAAATGATGGGAGACATAGCCTCTATGGGTGGCGAACTCTTTGTAATGGACGACGGATGGTTTGGCGATAAGTATCCACGAAAAGACGACTGCTCATCATTGGGTGATTGGGTAGTAGATAAAAATAAGTTACCAAGAGGTATTGAAGGTCTTCTTGCTGATGCTAAGAAGCATGGCATTAAATTTGGCATTTGGCTAGAGCCGGAGATGGCTAATACCGTATCTGAATTATATGAGGCTCATCCTGATTGGGTAATAAAGGCACCTCAGAGAGACTTAGTACTTGGTCGTGGCGGCACACAAGTTGTACTTGACCTATCTAATCCTAAAGTGCAAGACTTCATATACAAATTGGTAGATGACCTCATGACTAAATACCCAGAGATTGACTATATCAAATGGGATGCCAACATGAGTATCATGAATTATGGTTCGCAGTACCTACCAATGGACAAACAGAGCCATCTATATATAGAGTACCATAGAGGATTCACCAAGATAATGGAAAGGATACGCGCTAAATACCCTGACCTTACAATTCAGGCATGCGCTAGTGGTGGCGGTCGTGCTAACTATGGTATTATGCCTTACTTCGACGAGTTTTGGGTATCAGACGATACTGATGCTCTCCAAAGAGTGTACATGCAGTGGGGCACCTCGATGTTCTTCCCTGCTGTAGCTATGGCGTCACATATTTCGGCATCTCCTAACCACAATACACATAGAGTAGTATCTCTTAAATACCGCACAGACGTAGCTATGAGCGGTAGACTTGGCATGGAGATTCAACCTAAGAATATGACAGACGACGAAAAGGCCTTCTGTAGAAAAGCGATATCTCAGTATAAGGAGATACGTCCAATAGTACAACAAGGAGATATCTATCGACTCCTATCGCCATACGACAAGAAGGGAGCTGCATCTTTGATGTATGTCGCATCAGATAAATCAAAGGCTGTATTCTACTGGTGGAAGACTGAAACATTCATGAATCAACATCTACCTAGAGTACTTATGGCAGGCCTTGACCCAAATAAGGTGTATAAGGTAACAGAGTTGAACAGAATAGATAAAGATGCCCTTCCATTCGAAGGTAAGAGTTTTACAGGTAAGTATCTAATGGAGGTAGGACTTGAACTTCCATATACACATAATGTAGATTGGCAATTACAGTCTTCATGGGCTAGTAGAGTCTTATTACTTGAGTAATACATTAATCTGATATATTTCTAAAGTTAAAGTGAGGATACACTGCAACTTTTGATAAATAAAGGCGTAGCACATAGTGCATTTACCTTTATATCCTAATAAAGCGTCGCAAGCGAGTTTTTCTCGGCGGCGCTTTGTTTTTTTGATAAAATACGTAACATACGACCTAGGACTCAAAACCTTAATAATAACCATAAAAACGGAACACCATTGTACACTCGGGCTACACTCGGGGAGCACCCATAGAGCACCCATACAAGACCATACGAAACGAGAGAATATTTGAGTTATATTTTCTTAGGTAGGATTAAGAATTATTGGTGTCCGCTAAACTTTAAATGGCACGACAATATAGTCCGCAATGCCA
>JAUNDI010000069.1 GCA_030526155.1 Bacteroidia bacterium | reverse complement strand
TCAATGTTTTCTAAGGATAGAAAGGGGTCTTATCCTGCAAATTGACCTATAGGTCGGATTTTGCCTATTGACAGATATCATATTATACATTGAATAGATAGTACGAGCGAGCATACGGAGAGCACCCTCGTTGCTCGTAATTTTTTTATTATGTCATCCCCCTTCGGCTATAAGATATACCACTGCTCTCTACCATATATATGCTATGCGATATGCCCAAAATGTGCGATTGTGGTGCGGTGGGGATGGCTGTAATTTTGCACTTGTAAAAAGGAAGTAAAATAACAGGTAAAAAACTTATCGACATGAATAACAAGAGGGGTATTATTAGAGCGTTGGTATTTATAATAGGTATCATAACCACGCAGAGCATATTGGCTCAGACAGTGATTTCGGGAACAGTATTTGACCAAAATGGCGAGCCTGTAGTGGGCGCTACGGTGTACAATAGAACTCGCGGTGAGGGGTCGGCAACAGATTTCAATGGTGTATTCAGATTTGAGACAAAGGATAAGTTGCCTATAGAGCTCGAGGTGTCGAGCATTGGATATATCAAAAAGGTAATAACAATAAGCAGTACACAGGAGCAAAGTATAGTACTTGAAGAGGAGAGTCAGCAGATAAGCGACGTAGTGGTAGTGGGCTACGGTACACAGAAGCGTACACAGCTGACAGGTGCTGTGACGACTATAAAGGCCGATATTTTTGAGAATAGCACATCGCCAACTCTTGATGGAGCATTGAGCGGAGCTGTAGCGGGCTTGAATGTGACGACAGCAAGCGGTCAGCCTGGTGCCGCAAGTACCATCAGAATACGTGGTGGTAACTCCGTGAACGCTAGTAACGAGCCACTATATGTGGTGGATGGTTTTATCTATTTCCGTAACCCTGATGACAATAGTACAGGTATAGGCGCTATAGAGGGCTCGCTCAACCCATTAGCCACTATTAACCCATCAGATATTGAGAGTATAGAGGTACTAAAGGATGTGAGCGCTACAGCTATCTATGGCTCACGAGGTGCTAATGGTGTGATACTTGTGACGACAAAGAAGGGTGTACGTGGTAAGACATCTGTGATATATGGCTATAGCGCTGGTGTGGATGTAGTGAGCAAGAAGCTTGATTTACTAAATGCTAGAGAGTGGGCAGGCTTCCAGAAGGAGTATTTCTTCAATAAGGGAGGATATACCGATGAGCAGATAAAGAGGCTAGGCGAGGGTACAGATTGGCAAGATGAGATGCTAAAGAGCGCCTTTCACCAGACACATGAGCTATCTGTATCGGGCGGTAATGATAAGACACGCTATGCCTTCTCTGCCAACTATACTGACCAAGATGGTATAATACTAAACTCGGGTTTGAAGAGATATAACTTCCATGTGAATGTAGATTGGGAACTTAATGATGGACTTCGTCTTGGGGTTAACCTTACAGAGGGTAAGGCTACCCAGAGAGGTCTAACTACTACACAAGAGGTGGTATATAACTCATCGCCATACTCTGATGGTATTACCAACAGTTTTGTATATGGCTTGCTTGTGCCACCAGTGGTAAGTGTATATAATGCAGATGGATCATATAACTTCCGCAACCCATATGAGTATGCATATTTCGCTATTGGCAATAAGACATCAAACCCAGTAGCCGACCTAAAGGAGAGTGTAGCAGAGAATATCAACAGCTATTTCCTTGGTAACTTCTGGGCTAGCTACCAGCTAGGTGAGTTGACACTAAAAGCCGCTTTGGGACTCAATAAAGAGCATTTGACACAAAACTATTTTAGTCCTTCGTATACCTCATTAGGATTAGCCAATACCGGTTTGGGCGGTATAGGAAACCGACAGACAGAGATATGGCAGCAAGAGTATACAGCTACATGGGCCCATGAGTTTGGAGATAAGCACTCATTGGATGCCTTGGTAGGATATACTAGACAGACATCATCTAGTGCATTTAACTCTATAATGGCTACACACTTTACCAATGAGGAGCTAAAGCACAATAACCTTGCAGATGGATCTGAGGTTTACCCACCACAAAGCGGTATATCTGAGTCGTACCTCAACTCGGTAATAGGTAGAGTAAACTACACCTTCCTATCACGATATAATGTAACGGCTACATTCCGTGCTGATAACTCATCGAGATTTGCGGCATCGCACAGATGGGGGTACTTCCCTTCGTTGGGCTTGTCTTGGAATATTGATAGAGAGCGTTTCCTAGTGGGTAATGAGACGATAAATGGCCTTAAGTTAAGATTCTCCCTCGGTACAGTAGGTAACCAAGAGATATCAGACCATGCCTTCTCTACCTCTTATAAGACATCGCAGTATGCAGGTAGCTCTAGCTACTCAAAAGATAATACTAAGAATGACAACCTCAAGTGGGAGACTACAGAGAGCTTCAATGTGGGTGTAGATGCAGAGCTCTTCTCGCGCCGTTTGACAGCAGTAGTGGACCTCTACTACAAGAAGACCAAAGATTTGCTTCTAGAGGTGCCTATGGGCTTCTCATCGGGTGTTACTAGTCAGATTCAGAATGTAGGTAATGTAGAGAATAAAGGTATAGAGCTACAGCTTACAGGTGTAGTAGCCAAGACAGCAGACTTGACCGTGAATGTATCGGCAAATATTGCACATAATAGCAATGCCATAACAGATATGGGAACGACAAATAATGTTATTCTCGGTGCCTCGAAGGAGAATATACTTAGGAAGGGTGAGTCGCTAGGTAGCTTCTATGGCTTGAAGTATTTGGGCATAGTAAAGAGCACAGACGACCTAAGCAAGCTACCTACAATCAACGGTGAGCGTCCGAAGGTGGGCAGTGTATTGTTTGAGGATTATAATCATGATAATCGTATTGATGGTAACGACCGACAGATACTTGGTAGCATTCAGCCAGATTTCACATATGGCTTTTCAGCCTCTCTATTCTACAAAGGGATAGATGCCTCGGTAGCATTCCAGGGAACACATGGCAATAAGGTATTCAATGCACTTGGACGCAGACTAGAGAAGACAGGCGACTCATACAACGTACTTAAGACAGTACTCACCAATAGCTGGACAAAAGAGAATGAGAATGCATCGTTGCCATATGCTAGTTATGATAGACCATTCTCTTATGTCGATAGCAGATATGTAGAGGATGCATCGTACCTCAAGCTACGCAACCTTACCATAGGTTATCGTTTGCCAATAGATAGCGATAAATGGGGTGTAAGGGTATATGCTACAGCATCAAATCTATTCACAATAACAAACTATAAAGGATACGACCCTGAGGTATCGAGTGGAACAGACACGGGAGCATATCCATCAGCAAGAAGCTTCACATTTGGAGCAAGTATTAATCTTTAAACCATGCGGAAATTATGAAGACAATTAGAACACTCTTATTCTTATCAAGCTTACTATTAGCTTTTACATCATGCAATGATAATGATGACGTGATAGACGAATTTGGTCAAGAGATAACAATTACTGATGATGTAGATTGCTGCTCTGCTGATGAGGCGCGCCAGGTGTATGAATTCATCAAGAAGCAGAAAGAGGTAACATACCTCACCCAGGATATAGCAGATAAGTACAGATTGAGAGTATTTACTCCTACTGGATCGTTCCATACAGGATATAACGATATCTATATTGTGGTAACAAAGATAGTTAGCGCCAACTATGTAAAGGATATAGAGGTTAAGTCGTTCACTCCCCTCATGTCGATGGCCTCTGGTATGGTACATAGCACACCATATAGTGGCTCGATAGACAACTTCAACAACGGTATATTGGCAGTTCGCAAAGGTTGGGTATCATTTGTTATGAATTCATCTGATAAGGGAACTTGGGATTTGGAGTTTGATCTCCGTGTACTCAATACCAATGAGCATATATCTGTACCTATTGTTGTTGATGCATTGCCAGAGGGACAGAAGTGGATATCGCAATTCAAGGTAGGAGAGCAGGCATACCATATCTCGCTAGTAAACCCAACAGACTGGAAGGTGGGAAGCAATGCAGTCTCTGCCTATGTTACTGAGGTCTCTTCGGACAAGAAGGTACCATACTCACCAACAAGCAAGAAGTTTACCGTAGATATAACCCCTACAATGCCTGATATGGGCTACCATTCAGCACCAGAGGGTGAGTCGCTCAAGCCAAATGCCGATGGCCAATATACAGGTGTAGTGAACTTTACCATGACAGGCCTCTGGCGTCTACATCTCACTGTTAGAGATGAAGAAGGCAATATAGTTGCTGGTGGCGACGATACAGATCACGGATTTAGCAGCCTCTCATTAGAGGTCACACTTTAATACCTATCTATGATATATCTACTAATACCTATACTGTTATTAAGTCAACCTGACTCAGTAGAGACACATGTTGATATCAACGAGGTGGTAGTCTCTGGAGCCAGTAGAATTGGAGGTCAGCAACGCTCTGTGAAGGGCGTTGCAGCTTCTATAGATGAGCACCTAGCAGAGCTAAGGCACGTAGAGCTAATACGTCGTGGTAGCTATGCTATGGAGCCTGTAGTAAATAATATGCAAGATGAGCGCGTATCTACTACCATAGACGGTATGAAGATATTTTATGCTTGTACGGATAAGATGGACCCTGTGACATCATATGTAGAGAGTAGCAATTTACAGTCTATTAGTCTCTCCTCGGGACTTGATGGTAACCCACAGGCGACCGGTAATATTGGTGGAAGTATAGATTTGCGCTTACGTAAGGTAGGATTTAATGCCATAAAACCCTATGAGGTGAGTGTACTAGCCAGCTTTGAGACAAATGGCGCAGTGCGTATGGTTGAAGCCGATGCTGCCATATCTAAGGAGCGCTTTTATACCAATTTTGGTATCTCCTTTCGTAAGGCAGATAATTATAAGGCAGGCGGAGGTGAGGAGATCAATTTCTCGCAATTTCAGAAGTATAATGTTTTTGCCAATTTAGGTGCGCGTACCTCTAATGGCGATAGGGTAGAGGCCGCGTTGATATATGACAAGGCCACCGATGTAGGTTACCCAGCACTAAATATGGATGTGGCAAAGGCAGAGGCAATCATTACCTCATTATCTTATAAGCATAATTTTGAGGAGAGCTTCTTCCTTACGAATGAGACTAAGGGGTACTATAATAAGATAGTGCATATTATGGACGACTCCCATCGCCCTATTGTACCTATTCGTATGGATATGCCTGGAGAGAGTTGGACTGTGGGGTTGTATAACCTACTAAATGGACAGAGCGACCGACAGCAGTTACAGGTGAACTATGACATATACTACAACTTTAGACATGCTGATATGACCATGTATGCCGATGATAGTGACTGGCAGATGTACATGCTCACTTGGCCTGATGTATCGACCCTCTGCACAGGTTTGGCAGCCTCTGATGATATCTCTTTCGATGGAGGTCACTCTCTACGCCTCTCTGCCAAGGGCGCTTGGCAGCAGCAGCATATAGGGTCGGAAGAGGGCTATCAGTTGCTCAATGTCTTCTTTCCTCATATGAAACGTACCTACCACCAGACAGAGCTACGTGTGGCATCTCGTTATGCTTTGCGTGTGGAGAGTTGGCGCTTTACCATTGGCGGTGGTTGGGGTAGTAGAGCACCTAGCATTACTGAGGCTTATGGTTATTACCTCAATAATACCTTTGACAACTACGACTATATAGGCAATCCTAGACTAAGCAATGAGGAGGCCTTTGAGGGGAATATCTCGGCCTCTTATACAGCACGTAGATTCTCGCTCTTGGTAGATGCTAATATCTTTAGATTTAGGAACTATATTATTGGTCGTGTAGAGGATAGACTTTCGCCGATGACTATTGGTGCTAATGGTGTTAAGGTATTTGCCAATATACCCAATGCTACCATTGCCAATGCGCAGCTTACCACTACGCTTCGCATAGGGAGTAATATCTCTTGGGATGCAAGTCTTAGCTATGGCTATGGAGCTGATGAGGATGGTGATGCTCTTCCTATTATTGCCCCTGTGCAGTATAAGACATCCGTCAAATATGCCCGTGGGCCTCTCTCTGCCCTAGTAGAACTCGATGGGGCAGCCAAACAGACTAGAGTAGGAGAGAAGTATGCCGAGACAGGGGCGAGTGCTTATGCTGTTTTGGGAGCCAATGTTACCTATGCACTTCCTATGAAGAGAGTCAATACTACACTTCGTCTAGGCATAGAGAATGCCTTAGATAAAGAGTATTCTACATATTCTGATTGGAATCACTTGCCACAGAAGGGACGTAATGTTTATGCGTCTGTGACGGTTAATATTTAGAATTGAAAATGAAAAAAAATCACTATTGATTATCAATACATTACAAATTATTGTATCA
>JAUNDI010000021.1:28341-38783 GCA_030526155.1 Bacteroidia bacterium | reverse complement strand
GTTGTCTCTACTTTGGTAGCCCACTTGAAACTAGATGTCTTTGTCACGGCATCAAATAGTGTCTCTACCTTCAATCCCATCCACGTATCTGTTACTATGCCTTCTTTGTTGAAGACGTAAAAGGTAGGTACCGCTTTAACTTTATAGGTGCTAAATATTCCAGCTTCGCCTTCTCTGTCGTTGATAATAGGAAAACTTACATCCTCTCCCCTCATCATATCGTCAAACTGGTTCTTCGTGTCGTTGTTTACTGATACTATCGAACAACTTCCATCTCCTGCTTTGTAGAGGTAGTCTAATATCGGAGTGGCCATTCTGCACGGACCGCAGAAGAACGAGCCAAACTCTACCAACATATCTCTACCACTGTAGTCTGCCAAATGTCTCAATTTACCATCTATGTCGTATAGGTCATGGTCTTGCATCTTATCTCCTATCTCTATCTGCTTATTGAAGATATTAGCTGTAATAATCTTACCATAATGCGATTTCTTATCTGCCTCACTAAGTCTATCATATAGCGGCAAGAGTATCTTGCATATAGTACTCTCTGGATCCAAAGCAAACTCACCACTAACAATAGAATAGTACTCAAGCCAATACTCATCTATCGGTAGCTTACTTAATATGTCAGCTCTTATCTTTGTTACCTTACTATTTAACTCCTCAAACATTGTTCTTAATGAGTCTATATTGGCATTGGGTGTCCTAAGTTGGTTTAACGTACTGTTAGTTTGCTCATTTAAATCTATCAACTCTTCTGTATTCATGGCTTCGTAGAATAGCTGACCAGCATGCTTGCTGTCTGTCTTCCATCTACTAGGGTTATTACCACTTCCCGTCACATGTATCTTATCTCCAACATTAAGGTATACATTATGCCTACCCAAAAATGAATGTGTAGATTTTTCAAACACGTGCACACCTATGTATGATAGGTCCTCCATGACAGAATCACATGTCAAGATATAGTTAAAGGTCCCCTCTTTCAAATCTTGTCGGAAGAAACTCTTACCACCCATACCCTCTACCTTGGAAACAGATAGCGTTACACCTTCGCCAATATCTGTAATGTTAAACTCAATAGTCGTCTGCGCATAGCCCATCATCATAGTCGCCATAGCCGCAATTAAAGAGAAAATCTTACGTCTCATAATTAGTTAGTTTTTGATTGATGTACTTAATGGACGCAAATATAACTATAAAAATTAGTTCACCAAATAAATATCAACTTTTACCGAAAAATATATGAATTTAACCTAGTCAAACTCCCTAGCCGCCCCATCCCAATACAAAACACCCCAAATTAATTTTTTACGATGAAAGCCTATGCTCCCCGTATGCTCACAATTACTTTTTTACGACCAAGAAGGCATCTCCCCGTATGCTCATAATATCTTTTTTACGACAAAAAAGGGTGCACACTATGTGCACCCTATATAATTTTTACCTCTATGCTTATGCAAATGTATTCTTAAGAAAAGCAGATAACCCTTCTCGAGCATCAGCCAACTTCTCTTCCCAATGTGCTACAGAATTCTCTCCTACTATATCCGTTACATATTTAATGGCTACAAATGGTATATTCTCTTGTTGACATACCATCGCTTGGGCAAAGGCTTCCATATCACATACGTCACCATTCGTCAATTCGCCTGTCACAAAGCTATCTCCAGTGCTGCATATCCCTATCTGGTTGTCTTGTATAATCTTTTGTATGATAGGTTCATTGGTATCTGATGTGACATGACTTACTATACCATATATGCAAAGCGGATTAAGGTCTCTATCTACAAACTCGTTACATATTACTATGTCGCCTACCTTGTGCTCTCTAGCTCCTACTGTGCCAATATTTATCACTGCAGATGGCCTCTGCTTAAATATCGCCCTTAGTAGTGCAATAGATGATGCTACTTTACCACAACCTGTGTATATCCTCTCTACTTCATATCCTTCAATATTAGGAAGTATAGCCTCTTCTTCTTTTAGGGCTTGTACTACTATCAACTTTTTCATATTGCCTTCTCTCTTGTTCTATGAGTTCTAATGACTAATGTCTGTTGCGCTCTTCGTCATATTTCTGTACCTCTGGGGCGGCTATCTCCATCTGGTTGTAAAACTCTTCACCCCATGCGCGTATAATAGGCTCTTTCAGAAATTTATATACAGGTACACCCTCCTTAGCTCCAAGTGCTAAGGCCGGCTTACAAACATGCCACTCATGAAAGTTTAATGCGTCATAATTTTTGTAATGCTGAACTCTTATTGGGTATAGGTGACAAGAGATAGGTTTCTTCCAATCTATTTCTCCATCATTATATGCCTCTTCAATAGCACAACTCCACAATCCGTTTGGCTTGCGAACGGCATATACACACTCGTCTCCATTAATGATAGGTGTTACTATATCGCCATCCTGATCAACTACCCACTTGCCTTGACGCTCAACTTCTGATTGAGACTTATGCGTCAAACGATGCTTTATCTTTGGATATATCTTCTCTAATATCTCTGGCTCTCCTGGCTCTAATGGTGCACCCGAATCGCCCTCTACACAGCATATGCCATTGCACTTGGAAAGGTCACATATATACTTGCGCGTAAATATCTCAAATGATATTATCTTGCCATCTATCTCTATCATATCTATTCTATATTTAATGTATAACAATAAAAAAAGGAGGAAGCCTTAGACCTCCTCCTCCTTATATACAGATTGTATTAATCTTATCTTGCTTATGCCTCTTCCTCAGCGTTGATATTCTCGTCAACGAGGATACGACCACAATACTCACATACGATTACACGCTTGTGAAGACGAATGTCAAATTGTCTTTGTGGTGGAATCTTATTAAAACAACCGCCGCAAGCATCACGTTGTACTGTTACTACAGCCAAACCATTTCTTGCATTGCTACGAATACGATCAAATGCCGAGAGAATGTAATCGTCGTTTACTTGAGCCTTGATAGTCTCAGCCTTTGCCATGAGAGAATCCTCGTCAGCCTTTGTCTCAGCTACTATAGTGTCAAGCTCAGCTTTCTTGTTCTCAAGATCCTGCGAACGCTCACGTAGACGCTGCTTAGCCTCGTCTGCCAACTCTTTTGCATTCTTCATATCAGCTGTGAACTCCTTGATGCGCTTCTCACAAAGCTGCTTCTCGAGGTTCTGATATTCTATCTCCTTGCTGATGGCATCAAACTCTCGGTTGTTTCGTACCGAATCTTGCTGAGACTCATACTTCTTTATCTGAAGGTCTGCCTCTTTGATCTCATTCTTCTTAATCATGATATCGTCCGAGAGGCGCTTTACCTCGTCATCTAGCTTGTCGATACGAGTCTGAAGACCTTGTACTTCGTCCTCAAGATCCTCAACCTCTAGAGGTAGTTCACCGCGAAGGGTACGAATCTTATCTATCTCTGTGCAAACCTGCTGAAGGTCATAGAGGGCTTTGAGCTTGCTCTCTATTGATGCATCCTTGGAAGTCGTATTACTTGCCATCTGTATTTATATAGTATTTTATAATATTCTCTGAATCATTCGATATGCGGAGTGCAAAGTTAGGAAATTTTTCTTGTAATTCGTGCAAAAAAATCTCTGTTGATACTTTTTCACTCTCAAAATGTCCTATATCCATTAAGAGCATCTTCTCAGAAGAGGCCATCTGATGGTATTTTATATCTGATGTTATATATACATCAGCTCCTAGTTTCTCTGCTTTACTAGCAAATTCAATGGAGGAACCCGTACATATACATACTGTCTGTATATTGTCTATCTCTATGCCGTTATGGCTGATTGCTTGACAATCAACTACTTTCGCAACATGTTTCAAGAACTCCTTACTAGACATCTTTTGGTCTAGCTTGCCAACTACCCCATAGCCCCATTCGTTATATGGTTGTTGCTCTGGTATCATTGTTCTCATCTCCTTTAATCCTATCTTGGCTCCTACAGTCGCACTAGTCCCTTTCTCTGGGGTCTTGTCTAATGGAGTGTGTACCGCAATAAGGCTTATATCGTGTTTGATAGCCTTTACTATCAACCTCTGTTCTGCATCGGCGTTATTTAACCTCTTTAGTGGTCTAAATAGTATTGGATGGTGGGCTACAATAACGTTATATCCCATCTCAATAGCTTCGTCTACTACTGATTCTGTGATATCTACTGCGCAAAGTGCTCCTTTGGCTTCCATATTGGGGTCTCCAATAATCAAACCAGAGTTATCCCACGAATCTTGTGTTGAGAAGTGAAATAGCTCGTCTAAGGCCGCTATGATATCTCTTACCTTCATCTTTTGAGCTCTTCAGTGTATGATACCAACTCCTGACGAATAGCCTGAAGTCTGCGTACTATCTCGGTATTATGGTTAATACCTTCAGGATTATCAGATAGTCGCTGCTTAGCACCGGCTATAGTCATGCCTTGCTCTTTGACTAGTCTGTATATAAGACTCAAATTCTGCATATCTTTCTGAGAGAAGAAGCGGTCGCCCTTCTTATTGCGCATAGGCTTAAGTATCTTAAACTGCTGCTCCCAATATCTAATAGTAGAGACGGGCAGATTGAATTTCTCTGCTGCCTCACCTATCGAGAAGTATACTTTTTCTATCATAATACGATATGTTTGTATGGTCTAACCTTGATATACGTCGCTATGTCTATTCTTGTTCCATTGGAGGTTGGTCAAATAGCGATGGATAGTTATTTTCTATAAGGTGCCCCATTATGAAGCGTATTGAACTCTCTCTGACTGCCGCTGCAAGAGATGGGAACTTGTTCTTCTTTTGGAACTGCTCTATGACGCGCATCTCCTCCTCAGAGAGGTATATCTTAACGGGTATATCTCTCTTGGGTTTATTATAAGGAACAAGTCGTGCCATACCTTAAAATTTAGATAGTTCGTCAAATAACCTCTGCGTAGGCAATCCCATTACATTCTGAAACGACCCCTCTATACGATGAATTGATGTCAAGCCTATCCACTCTTGAATGCCGTAAGCTCCTGCTTTGTCAAGTGGCTTATACTTCTCGACGTAATAGTTAATTAGCTCATCTGTCATAGCACTCATGTATACTTTAGTATCGCATGTGAATGATATACTTTTAGTGGTAGTATATATAGCTACTCCAGTATAAACAGTATGTGCTCTACCTGATAGGGATGATATCATCTCTCTCGCCTCATCTTCGCTATGGGGCTTACCAATAATCTTACCGTCGCTTACAACGACAGTATCAGATGTTATCAGAAGGTCATTATCCTTTAAGTCGGATATATATGCCTTAGCCTTTTTATTGGCTAGATATTCTGGGACGTTCTCTGCTGGTAGGTCGACTGGGAACGACTCGTCTATCCCTTGCTTGACAATAACGGAGAACTTGACACCCATCTGAGCCAATAACTCTTGTCTACGGGGTGAATTAGATGCTAAAAGGATATTATACTTGTCTAAAAACTTCATGATTTATTTAACGGGCAAGGTTGGACGATAGTTATCGCCCAACCTCTATTCTTATTTAGTTAGTGATGACGCTTAATTAAACTTCGCCTTCATGAACCATGTCTCTCGTATATTAAGACCAATCTTAACAGTTTGGAACTTCTCCTTCATCAAGCCATTGGCGTTTGTACCATGCTCACGATACTCGTATCCAATATTCAAGGCATTGCTCCAACGTCCAAGAGGGATTGTCACACCTGCCGTGAAGGTGAGAGCGCTTAGGTTAGCACCACTTTGGTCAAGTACAGGTATCTTGATATCTATCTCCTTCATTACAGTGGTCTGTAACTCTGGGTCGTATACTGGCACCTTCTTCTTTATAGTTGTAGTACCTACTACCTTTTTGTTTGTTAGTCCGAGGTAGCTAGTCTCGTAATGACAACCAAGACGCCATCTGAGTCGCTTATAGAATGGGTCTTCTCGTTTACCACAAGCCCACTCTACACCACCACCTATAGAGTAGTTGTCGAGGTACTTAGCAGATTCGCGGAATTTTACATTCTTAAGTTTCGACCAGAAGTTCTCGCGATAGTCGACTGTAGCAGTAAACTTTCTACGGTTATAGCTAAAGCCGACGCCATACGAGCGAGGCACAGCGAACTCACCATCAAGAGGTGTTACGTCATCGAAGAAGAGGTCGTTAGAGATATCATTGCTAACGATATGGTCGTATGACGAGCGCATGTTGGTCTTCTCGTTGTATATAGCACCGAAACGGAATTTGTTATCTTGACCTAGCTTGAAGTCGAATTGCATACCATACTCAAAGAAGAGGTTGTTCATTGTGTACTTCTTTGTGTTGTATATGGTCTCGCCGTATGGGAACGTAGCTGTCTCCGTTTTTGTTATTGAACCCCAAATAGCGCCCACGCTTACACCCAAAGTAAGGTGATTGAATAGGGTGAATGCATTATTAAAGAAAGCACGAGACAATCCGCCGGAACCCTTATAGTTTATGGTATATTTATCGACACTACCATCAATGAATTGGTATGGGTCTGTGATATTGTATCCTACTGAAGAGTATGGAGCATAACCCACACATGCTGCCCACCAAGGCTTGCCACGCCAACCGAATGAGATACCATCAAGGTTTGTACGGTATACACTTTGGTGACCACGTTCAGCTGGGTCGATACGTCCATAGAACCATTTCAATTGGGCATTGAAGTGGAAGGTTAATGAGTCTAGATTACCTATACCAGCAGGGTTGGAAATATTAATCCAATCATTTGGTGCTAAAGCGATACCTGCATGACCCATACCCGCGGATGTAGCGTCCTCAATAGGAGTGAGGATACCGATACCAAAAGCAGAGTATGGTGATGACGTACTATTCTGTGCACTAGTCAGTACATTGCAAAGGCAAGCCAACAATGATAGACCTAGTAATCTGTATGTTTTGCTGATGATTGTCATTTCAACGATGTGTAATATGAATTAGCGTTCCTCTCTATCGAAGTAGTAATAAATTATGTCGAGCTTGGAACGGAATCTCTTTTTGTCTTGTGGCATATTATGTCCGTTGAATACCATGTAACTGTAGTTCATTGGGTCGCATATTGGGGACCATGTTAGGAATAAACCATCAGTAGATACGATATCCTGATTTAAACGGGAGTTGATATAATATGTCAAGTCGTATGTATAGTATACGTAATTTTGGTCGAATGGGTCGTAATGTAGCTGAGCATACACGGTATTGTGAGTACTATTGACTACAGGTATAGCATTCTCTGTTTCGTTTGAGCGACCTATAGTAGACAAGAAGAAAGTCACAGGTATACGGCGCTTATCGAATGAACCCTTCTCGGCGAAGAGAGTGAGGGTTGCCTTAGCGATATGAGCGTAATCAGCCTTGCTTGTTACAGACTCAAGAGAAGGGAAATTGATACGAGTATAATATCCTAGGCCTTCAAAGACGAAGCTATGGTTATCTCCCTCTACCTCTGTAACATTATTCCATCTATTCTGCAATGCTTGGAATGGCTCGTCTACATTTTCGTTCCACACCTTATTGAATTGCATTTTCTTATTCTCGACAGTCATCACGCGTTGGCGTTTGATGGCATTGATACCCGAGATATGAGAGTGGAGGATGATTTTGACTGAGTCGGTCAAGAAGGCACATAGAGACTTGGCGTTATCCTCGAATGAGATATTGATACCGCCCATTACGTACTCTTGGAAGTATTTCTCTGCTCCGATGATATCCTCCTTTCGGAACTTCTTAACGAATTTAACTAGTTCCTTACCGAAGTTATCATCTAGGCGGAAGTTGATACGAGCCTTACCATGAGGGCGAGGCTTAAATAGGTGCTTACCGAGAAGTGCGCCGGCATGGAAAGATGTATCTGCATTATAGAAGGCAGTTTGATGCTCTACCATCTTAATGTAGTTATAGATACTATCTATCTCCTCTTGGTTAAGAGGATTTTTTCTAGTAACCTTATTTAGGTGGCTTACATTGATGATAAGATTCTGCATTGTGTCGCCCTCGTAGGAGCCTGTATGACGGAGGACAATCTCGACAGAGTCATATCTCTCCTTCTCGAGCCATTGCCAATCATTAATATGGGCTGGTGGGGCAAGTTTGATGAAAGATTCGCTACAGATATCACCTATGACGGGCTTTTTAGCTTTACCTACCCATACGACACCTTGAGAAGACGTGATTACAGAGTCTAACTTAAATGTAGAAAGTTGAATGGGCACCTCGTCTGTAAGTTCTGCTCTTGTATCAGTTTTCATGAAACCAGAGTCAGTTATCAAAGCCTCGTCTGAGCAAGACCATACAGCAAAGAGGATTATAGCACCGAAAATCGCTATTATTTTGTTACGCATTTGTAATAGTTATCGTTTTGAACTGCAAAGTAACCAAATATCAATGACATATTTAAGCTTTTGGGCCTAAAAGGTGAAATTTATTTTCGTTGCGCGTTGTTTTTTTGTGATTTTGCTCTTCTTGTTGGCTCCTCGTCGTATGGGTTTTCGGGCCATACGTGCTTAGGGTACCTAGAGCGGAGTTCCTTTCTTACCTCGAAATATGCATTACTCCAGAAGCTACGCATATCTTGTGTAATTTGGATAGGCTTATAACCTGGAGAGAGGAGGTGCATCAGCACTGGGTGAGTGCCATTATCGACAGTAGGGGTATCAGTCATACCGAAACACTCTTGGAGGCGTACTGCCAAAATAGGAGCGTTACCATTAGCTTGGTACTTAAGTTTGATATTGCTACCGCTAGGGACTTGTATATGTGTAGGTGCGAGACGCTCTAGGCTCTGCTGTAGATTATAATCGAGAGAAGATAAGAGAGCCTCGGCAAGATTAAGCTTAGTAAAATCTTGGGCATTTCGGACACCTATAAGATATGGGGCGAGCCAATGTTTAGCATTTGCCTTAAGTCCCTCTATGGAGACATCAGGCCAATTCTCGTCGGGGTGCCAAATAGCGAGAGAAGCTATGCGAGCACATAGAGAGGAGAGCCGTTCATCGTAAAAATCTAATAATTGTTCGCCATAATTCTCGATAGCATCAAGGAGAGCTTTTGTTATCCTCTCCTCGTCGGGATGCTGTATACGATTAGCGCTTATGACCATAAAACCGAGACGTTTCTCGTTTTGTAGAGTAAGGACACCCTGTTGCTTATTCCAAGAAATATTCTCGACCTCTCGAATGCGGTGAGCCAAGTCGCGTGGGTCGATAGGTGAAGCAGAGAATATGCGAGCATTAGAATCGCGGGCATCTAGGTTAGCCACTACTATCCATGCCTCGTGAGATAGGTAGTCGTTAAGCTTTAGTCGGGCATTATGACCATTAGTCAGCGTGAAGCTACCATGATTATTATTAGAAGCAGCGATACGCTCTGGGAAAGCAGCAGCTAGGAGATATCCGGAGAGAGTAGATTCGAAAGTAGAGTTATCCGCCTGTTTAACATTAAGGATATTACGATATTGCGAAGCTATCTTCTCTATACGATTCCATACGGGAGAAGAGCCATTATGCTTACGATGACGACGGAGAGCGTCGATACGAATATTGATATCTACGGACTCCTCGTTACGCAGAGGGTCACGTTCCTCGATGATAGCCGCTATATCAGCAGCGAGAGCACGCTCCTCGTCGTTATTAGCCGCGAGCATCATTTCAGAGATACGCGGGTGGCAAGGGAGGCGTTGGATATCGCGACCATGAGGTGTGATATTACCATTATCATCTATAGCGTTAAGCATAGTCAACAACTCACGAGCGCTATTTACAGAGCTACGAGGAGGATTATCGAGCCAAAGGAGCGCATTGATATCAGATTCGCCCCAAGAGGCGACATCTAAGACAAGTTGGGTAAGATCAGCAGTTAGAATCTCAGGTTTACGATATTCAGCCATATTGACCTCAGAAGCCTTAGACCATAAGCGATAACATATGCCACACTGAGTACGCCCAGCGCGACCAGCACGTTGGTTGGCCATATCCATAGATATCTTAACCGTCTCCAGGTGAGACAGACCATTATTAGGGCTATATTTCAGCTGACGGCACAAACCACTATCGACCACTATTCTTACGCCATCGATAGTAATAGACGTCTCTGCGATAGATGTAGCAAGGACCACCTTACGTTCGCCAGAGCGAGAAGGTGCGATAGCCTGACGCTGGCGAGAAGAGGAGAGCATACCATATAGAGGGTATATATTCAGAGAATAACCCTCAGCCTGATAAGAAGAAAGGAGCTCCTCACAGCGACGTATTTCCGCCTCACCAGGGAGAAACGCCAATATATCGCCCTCCTCATTATCTAGAGCGTGAGCTACAGCACGAGATACTTGGGTAGCTACGGTTTGGGTATCGGGGAAAGAATCTTCTATAGAGTAAGAGTCGAGATATACCATATTAACATCAAACATTCTACCCTCAGAATGGATGACCGCTGCAC
>JAUNDI010000021.1:0-28331 GCA_030526155.1 Bacteroidia bacterium | reverse complement strand
GGGGAGCACTCGGGGAGCACCCTATCAGCACCCTTGTTCATCGTAAATTTCTTAATAAGCGGATCGGCATCCAAGGTAGCCGACATGATGATAATTTTGAGGTCGGGGCGAAGAATCTGTTGGCATTCTCGGCATAGAGCCAGAGCCACATCAGAGAATAAGCTACGCTCGTGGAATTCATCGAATATAACGACATCTACCCCTTCGAGAGCGTTATCAGCTTGGAGCATACGAGTGAGTATACCCTCGGTGAGGACCTCGATACGAGTATTATTAGAAGTACAATTATCGAATCGCACGCGATAGCCCACGGTATTACCCACCTTTTCGTCGATGATATCCGCCATACGTTCGGCTATAGCGCGAGCGGCAAGACGGCGAGGTTCGAGCATTAATATTTTGCCATAAGACTTGAGGTTATCTAGGATAGCCAGAGGGAGTATAGTACTCTTACCCGCACCAGGAGGGGCGGTAATGATGATAGTATCATTGTTTTGGAGGGCATTATTGACCTCATTAATGATATTAGAAGCTGGGAGTTGTGGGAGATTAAACATGGTGCAAAGGTAGTGAATAAAGGAGATAGTAGGCATAAAAAAAGCCCACCTCAAGAAAGAGGTGAGCCTATAAGCGTAAAAAGATTTGCATTAGAATTCGCCCCAGAAGCTATCAGAAGAGCGGAAGTCTATGACTTTGATATCAGGGTAAAGTCTCAAGGCATATTTCTTTATTACCTGGTATGCGTCATCTGCAAGGATAGGGTCATCCTTAGGCATACGATTAAAGACTATACACTTGATATCTATATTTCTGTTTTTGCAAGCCTCCATGCTAAGGAGAGCATGATTGATACCGCCCAACTTAGAAGAGGTAACTAGGACGAGAGGTAACTTCTGTTGAGATACGTAATCGATGTTAAGGTAGTCGTCATTAAGAGGCACCATCAAGCCGCCAGCCCCCTCAACTAATACTACGTCATATTTAGAGAGTAGGTATTCTGTATCGCTTGATATTTTATTGACATCGATAGTAACCCCCTCGAGGCGAGCAGCCAGTTGAGGCGATGCAGGTTTACGGAAAAGGTAAGAGCAAGTGCGGCGCTCCTTATCCTCGAGTTGTATACCCACGCCCATAGCCTTACGATGCTCGACAAGGTCGTCAGCTACTGTCTCGCAGCCTGTTTGTACAGGCTTTTGAGTTATTACGTTCACTCCACGATGGCGCAGATAAGCGGCTAGGCAACCAGTAACGTATGTCTTACCACAATCGGTATCTACGCCCGAGATAAAATATGCTCCGTGTTTATGTTCCACGAGTTGTACAGGAAATTTATAAGTGAGACAAATAGAGGATAGTTAGTCTTCGTCCTCCTCCTCGTAATCTTCGTCCTCTTCAGCCTTCTTATTCTTCTTTCTATCCTTCTTAGCCTTTTTCTTATCCTTCTTAGATACAGCCTCGTCGTCATTATCATCTATCTGAGCGGCTGTATTGCCAGTAACGGACTCATATTTTTCTGCTACTGTTTCATACTTTTGCATAGCAGCCTCTAGAGAGACTTCGGCTGTTTTGATACCTGTTTTGCCCTTAGTAATATTAGCCTCAGCCTTAGCCATTGCCTTTTGAGCGTTAGCTATTTGCTTATCTATATCCTTGAGGGTATTTTTCTCGTTTTTGTCGAGGTCCTTAATTTGAGTCATAGCCTGCTTTTTGATATCCTTATCTCTAGACTTAGCCTCCTTATTAAGAGCCTTACGTTCGATAGCATTTTCCTTAAGGAGTTCCTTACGGATTTGCATTAAAGAGTCGACAATCTCGTTATTTCTCTCGATAGCAGTTTCACCGGCTTGGATGAGGGAGTCTGCCACGAACACCTTACGTTTAGCGGCATCTACCTTAGCGAGGGCAGCCTCGTAAGCTGCGGTAGCTGCTTGAACCTTAGCGTCTACCTTCTCTTGAACAGTCTGAGCTGAAGCAGAAACGCTGATGCCGAAAATGGCCAATATTGCTAACTTTAGTACCTTCATAGAAATGTTTTGTTTGTTATATGGTATTATACTGCAATATTATCAATATGGTTACTCGTTGACAATCTCTTCTGCTATCCATTTAGCGCCGCCGAGTTTATCCACGACGAAGAGGAGATATCTGATGTCGAGGGTAATATTGCGGCATATATTCGGGTCGTAGTATAAGTCGCTCATTACGCCATCCCAAGCGCGGTCGAAATTAAGACCTACGAGTTCGCCCTCGGCATTCATTACAGGGCTACCAGAGTTACCGCCTGTGGTATGGCAAGTAGCGACGAAACAGGTATGAAGTCGGCCATCAGAAGGGTCGGCATAAGGACCGAAGTCGGCCTTTTCGCACATGAGACGCAAAGTATCAGGAGCGACATAATCGTAGGCTCCGATATCGACCTTTTGGATAAGACCATCGAGAGTAGTGTAATGATTATATACGACAGCATCGGCCCCCTCGTAGCCCTTAACCTTACCATATGATACACGAAGGGTGAAGTTAGCATCAGACATACGAGGCTTTTCTTCGGTAGCGGTAGCCTTAATAGTAGCTCGAGCAATATCATTAGACATAGAGACTATCTCGGCGTGAGAGAACTTAGGAGCGAAATACTCGTGTAGGGATGTAGAGAATACTCGATACAAATCGTTATAGTACTTAAATGCTATATCCTTCTGAAGTTTTTTGTAGTTTTTACTACGGATTAGAGATAGAGTCTTAGCAGAGTCAGAGAAGAGAGAAGAGTTAAACATCTTATTTACTGCAGCCTCTATACTCTTGTCGGATTTACACCACTCAGGAAGGAGCGATTCAGGTACATACTTACGCATAACCTTGAGCACTTGGAGAGACATATCGCGGTCGACATTCTTATTATGGTCGGCATAGAAAGAGTTAGACAAGAAATCCAACACCCTCTTTTGTGCCTTATCGCCATTAGTTTGAAGAGAATTAACGGCAGCAGCCACGCGGAAGAGTTCTACACCGCCACTACGTACAGCCTCATTGATGACACCATAGGCAGCCTGATACTTAGCATAGCTACGCTCAGAGCGGTCGGCATAGAAAACATTAAGCATATTGAGAGTATTTCTATCCTTTTCAGAGAGGAGCATATTCTTTTCGCGTTCAGCCTTAATATCTACAGCGTGAGAGCGTTGAATCCCCCTAATTTCGCCCTGCCATTTTTTCCAAGCATTAGATACGCTAGCATTTTTGGCGGCATACTGGATATTAATATGCTCGTCGGTCTTTTGCCAACGATTCATAACATCTAGCTTAGCAGTACGAAGTTCGATTTTAGGAGGAAGAACCTCTTTAGTGTACATCTCGACATATGAAGCAGTATTGTATATATCTGTAGAGCCAGGATAACCCATCACCATAACGAAGTCGTTCTCTTGGACACCCTTAGTAGATACCTTGAGGTGAGTATTAGGCTTATAAGGAACGTTATCTACTGAGAAATCGGCAGGTTCATTATCCTTAGAAGCGTAAACACGGAAGATAGAGAAATCGCAAGTATGGCGAGGCCAAGCCCAGTTATCAGTATCACCACCGAATTTACCCAAGCAAGATGGAGGGGTACCTACGAGGCGAACATCAGAGAATACCTTATATACATAAGCCAAGTATTGGTCGCCGCCGAGGAAAGCATCTATGGTAACAGCTAGATGTTTAGACTCAGCACTGATTTTTTTGATGATATTCTTTTGGTTTTTGTCCATCATATCGCTACGCTCGTCAGCAGACATAGAGTCGGTACAACCCTTAAGAACCTCGTCAGTAACGTCCTCTATACGTATTAACTGTTCCACCTTTAAGCCATAGCAAGGGAGCTCCTCGCTCTTATCCTTAGCCCAGAAGCCATCACGGAGATAGTTATGCTCCACGCTAGAGAGAGCTTGGATAGAGCTATAACCACAATGGTGGTTAGTAAGCACTAGACCCTCGGCGCTTACTAATTCGCCGGTACAACCGCCACCGAAGATAAGCACGGCATCCTTGAGGCTTGAGTTATTTACGCTATATATATCCTCGGCCGAAAGCTTACAGCCATTAGCCTGCATGTCGGCGATATTCTTATTGATGAAGAGAGGGACCCACATACCCTCGTCGGCCATTGCTGGAGTGAAAGGGATGAGAGATAGGAAAGAGATTAATAGTTTCTTGATATTCATATTTGATATATTTATTTACGTATTAATGAGCATTAGAAATCGGGATTAAGAAGAGAGTCGTACATTGCCGCGTCATCATTTTCGCCTAGTTCGTAGCATATATCACGGAGTAGGGTAATGATTTTGGTATTTGACGAATCTATACGGAAGGCAGACAAAAGAGTGTTATAAGCATCATTAGTACGGTGCATTTTATACTCTATTTTAGCCTTTGTGGTAAGTAATTTGACATTACGTTTATCATAAAGAGCAGCCACCTTGATATCTTCAAGAGCCCCTTCGAAATCCTTTTCGCGATTACGGAGGTCGGCACGCATAGTAAGAGCCTCGGCGTAATCGGGAGAGATATCAATAGCCTTATTAAGGTTAGCGATAGCTGACTTATTATCCTTATAAGCCGTTTTACATTCGATAGCCATAGCGTAGTACTCCTCGGCGTATTTACGCATATGGGCGCGCTCCTCCTTACGTTGGTCGACCATCTGCTTAATCTCCTCTTCGAGGCGGTTTATTCTGTGCAAGCGGCGTGCGATTAAGCGTTCGACCCCTGGGCGGTTAAGCATTTCTGGAGCAGCCTTAATAGCTTCGAATAAGTAGTGCAAAGCGCCATCGATATCAGAGTGACGGAACGCGTCGTCGGCCATACGCGATAAGGTTTGAGCGCGAGCACGCTCTAGTTCGCCACGGATTTGAGCAAGATTATTAGCTTTAGAGGCGAACTGTTGGACGAATTGATTGGTACGGACATCCCTTGCCGAGATAGGCTGAAGGAGTTCGATACCCTCGAGGGTACGGCATCGGCTAAGAGCCACGTAAGTCTGACCAGAAGCGAAAGCCCCTTGCCCCAAATCGATAGATACATTATCGAAAGTGAGACCCTGGCTTTTGTGTATAGTAATAGCCCAAGCCAACTTAATAGGAAGTTGGCGGAAAGAACCTATGACCTCCTCCTCGACCTGTTTTTTCTCCTCGTTGTATTTGTATTTAATATTCTCCCAAACGCAAGGCTCTACGAAATGTTTGTCGCCATTTTTCAGTTCGACCCACACGCCATCCTCTTGGAATCTATCCACGATAGCTAGGGTTCCATTAAACCAACGACGTTCTCGATCGTTACGAACGAATACGATTTGTGCCCCCTTTTTTAGGATAAGTTCAATATTTGTAGGCATGATAGTCTCGGGGAAATCGCCCTCGAATGTAGCGGTATAGGAGTGCGGTTTATCCTCGATAGCATTGAGGCGGCTTTCATTTATCGCATCAGCAGTGGCGCGTAGGGCGCATAATGTGATACGAAGTTTATCCTCAGCAGAAGTGTTGTCGAGGTTGTTAGAGCTGTTATATCTACTATTGATAGATGTAAGATCCTCGTTACGCATATTACCCATACGGACGCGGTCGAGAATCTGAAGGAAACGCTGTTCTGATTGGCGATAAACCTTTTGTAGTTCGATGCTGACTAGAGGTATAGTAGAGAATACACGAGCATCGAAGAAATATGCGGTATTATAGAAACGACGGAGGATATCCCAGTCCTCACGTTTTACTACAGGCTCTAGCTGGAATGCGTCGCCCACGAGGAGAAGTTGTACGCCTCCGAAAGGCAGACGTTTATTACGGCGGTAGCACTTGAGCACTCTATCGACGAAATCGAGGGTATCGGCGCGCACCATAGACACCTCGTCAATTACGATAAGCTGTAGCTCTTGGATTAGTTTAATCTTATCAGAGTTAAACTTCTGGCGATCTTTTAGTCGGCGATCATCGCTATAATTGATATCATCCAGAGCGAAAGGAGAGAAAGGTATTTTGAAGAACGAGTGGAGAGTTTGTCCGTGCACATTTACTGCGGCGATACCCGTAGGCGCCAAAACGATACACTTCTTCTGGGAATGGCGAACTATATAGCGGAGGAAAGTAGACTTACCACTACCTGCTCTGCCAGTCATGTATACAGACGAATTGGTATTATTTATCAAGCTCAAAACGTTTTGGAACTCCTTATTTTCCAAATCGATATTGAGATCCTCGGTATCAACCTCCTCCTGTATTCCCTTATTTATGTTTAGTTCGTCTGTCATGCGTTATTTTTCGGAAGCGTATCTTTTTATAACATTATAAGCCTTGAATATACCCAACTCACCTGCCTTACTGAGATCCCTTTGGCCATCGTCTATATTATCTTTATATATATTAATGATACCACGATTGAAGTATGCCTCGGCAAAATCCTTATCGAGATCTATAGCTTTATTGAGGAGGGAGAGAGCCTCGTCGAAATTCCTCTTCATACAGCATACTAGGCTCATATTATAGTATACGATAGGGAGGTTAGGGTCGAGCTCTGACACCTTAATGAGGTCGGTCATGATAAGATCCAAATCGAGGATAGTAGTATTCATCTGGACATTAGAAGAGCTAGAAGGCAACTTACCCAAAGATGGTCCGTCTGATACATTATTATCCATAGAGCGGATAAGTTCGACTGTTTTGAACCTAGTAGTAGCTCTATTTATCAGAGCATTGATATCATTAGGATTTTTGAGGAGACATACGTTATAGTCGCTTATCGCCTGATTATAGCTCATGACCTGGTTATGCAGAGTACCCCTAAGGAGGTATAAGCTAGATATATGTTCAGATGAAGTCTCGGCATTATCGATACGATTACTTAGCTCACGAATTTCGCTGAAATAAGAAAGCATATCCTCTTGAGATGTAGAGCCCTCACGGTTAGTAAACGCCATGCGACGAGAATCCACGCCAGAGTTATTGAGGTCCTCTATACTCTTGGCGTAATATTTAGGCTTCGGCAGTATTGTATCAGTTTGGAAGAAACTGATTTCGAACATAGGCTCGAGGTCGATTATGATATCGCGATCTTGGACGCGGCCACGGATTTGTTCGCTATCTTGGTGCAGTTTATCATCATTATCAGCGAAATCGCTAACCACCACCATTTGGTCGTACTTCTCGAGGCTATCATCATTTTTAGAGCGAGAGCTCTTTTTAGAATTTTTCTGAGGTTGCTTATCAGCTTTAGCTGTTTCGGTAACAGATGTAGAATCTGCGCCAGCTTCGAGTCCCCTCTTTATTCTTTCCTGTTCGAAAGTGTATGCCGTCATGTAGTCTATCTCGGAGCCCTTAGGGTCGTTGAGATTACGTTTAACTATGGCACGTTGATAGTATGCAGGACCGAATTCAGGGTGGCGAGCGATGACGATATTAAGATCAGCGAGAGCGTTATTCATCTCACCGATTTGGATATATAGAATAGCTCTATTCATGAGAGCCATATCATTGTCATTATCCAGAGCGAGGAGTTTGCTAAAATCATCTATAGCCTCGGATACTCTACCCACCTCGGCATGGAGCATACCTATATTAGACAGAGCCATGATGTTTTTCTTGTCGAGGTGAAGAGCGTGCTCTAGGTCTTTGAAAGCGTTATTGAAATCGTCGAGGTTGTAATATGTGATAGCGCGGTTAACGAAAACATTAGCATCGGTAGGACGGAGCTCAGTCAATTTATTGTAGCAAGCTAGTGCTTCATCGTAATTTTTTAATTGATAATTGAGCATGCCCAGGTAAGTATAAGCGTCTGGAGAGTAAGAGTTGAAGCTTACTGCACGCTTGAATTCTGTCATCGCTGCAGTAGAGTCGCCCTTCTGAACGAGAGCGATACCCTTATATAGTACGGCAGGCACATTACGCGAGTCGAACTCAAGCACCTTATCGCAGCAAGATATAGCCTCGTCATATTCGTCGAGGTTAATATTTGCGATACCGCAGTTCATGAGGAGATTGATATTGTCCTTTTCGACCTCAAGTCCCTTATGGAAATCCTCGAGAGCCTCCTTAGACTTACCTTGGCGCAGCATTATTATGCCATGGAGGTTGTATGCCCCGATAAGGAAAGGATTTATGCCATAAGCAATTTCGCAGTCATTAGCGGCACCCTGGAGGTCGTCAAGATAATATTTTGCCACGCCACGATAGTAGTATGGGTCGGGCAGATAAGGCTTAACGTTTATGACGCGATTAAAATATTGCATACCTAGGACATAGTCCTCGAAATAGATAGCATTTCTACCCACCTGCATAAGCCTATTCGTATTCAGTTGGGCATTAGCAGGAGAGGCGAGGCAAAGTAGAAGTACGATGCACAAGGTAAGGCTATTTATGAGACGTCTGATAGGCGATATATTGTATTTCTTACGGAATTGTTCAAGCATACGAGGGTCAATTGTTGCAGAGGGACAGAAATTAGATGCGTCGATTCTGTCGACTGTTATGGTATTATACTTTGAAGACTTAATCATATTACTACCAGAGCCATCGGCTCCAGCATTTTTTACTATTGAGTGAGAAGGGAATACGCAAGGCATATTCTCCTTGAAAGCAGAGTAACAGAATCTGATGCTCCATGATTTAATGATACCCTTATGGTATTTTTTCATCATAGGGGAGAGATCTGTACCTCCGGCGAGGTTAAATTCATGTTGGAGTTGAGGGTCAGAGGCGAAAAGAGGGTAATCATTGAGATTCCAATCGACCTTATTCCATCTATTGAGCCATGTAGCCCAACCCCAAGAGCAGTTACGTTGAATCATATATGTAGAGTATTGGTAATGTATTGGCATATTGTCGATAGGCGAATATGCGCCTATGCTCCATACGGGCATATCCTGGTAATATTCTAGGGCATTGTTCATATATTCTATGAACCCCACTTCGGGGATGATATCATCCTCGAGAACGATGACACGACCGAATTTATTGATAACCTCAGAGACGCCTGAAATGATATTTGCGGCCAATCCGACATTACTAGGACGCTCAATGATAGATACGCTAGCGAAGCCTGACACTTGGTGTATATATTGGCGTACGGCGGCCACGCTATTTTGGTCGGCAGTGTTTTTTGCCCCATCGGAATATATATAGAGGGATGTAGTGCTAGCCCCGTCGCACAATTTGAGCGCCTCTATGGTACGCTCAGTATGAGAGGGGCGATTGTATGTAAATAGCACTATAGGTGCTTTGTTTTTCATAAGTCGATACTTGTCGCTGTTAAAAAAGATGCTACCTTTGCACCGCTCTATAAGACATCCGGTCCCGTAGTTCAATGGATAGAATTTCAGATTCCGGTTCTGACGATAGGGGTTCGACCCCCCTCGGGATCACTATGTACGCCTTATTGTTTAAGGAAGATGACGCATTTAGTTTCGAAGAACTCGTCGTCGAACCATTCGGAGATATTTTGCACCTTAGCTCTAGTGCCGAACGGATTAACTTCGGCCTTGAAGTCGCCCCCCTTAAGATAGAATGTACCATGAGGAAGGATGAAATCCATTTCATCGGTAGCGCTATGTCCCTTTATGAGGTGTTTTGTTTGGCGGACGAAATCAGGGAAAGCTGTTACTGCGCGGCTTACCATATAATCCCACTTACGGTCATGAACATCAGTGCTTCGTGCTTGGATAGGCTCTACATTAGTGAGGCCTAGAGCAGAAACCACACCCTCTACAACCTTAATTTTCTTACCGATGCTATCCATAGCTGTGAATTTGACATTAGGGAAAGCTATAGCTAGAGGGATACTAGGGAAGCCGCCTCCGCATCCGACATCAATAACGGTAGCGCCGTCAGGGAAACCCTTGCCATCCTTGGAAGCAGAGATGACATATTTTGCCACTGCGAGAGAGTGAAGCATATGACGGATTTCGAAATGTTCGATATCCTTACGAGATATCACATTTATCATTGAGTTCCAATCCTTATATAGAACAGGGAGGGCAGCCAACTTCGTTAACTGCTCGTCAGAAAAATGTGGGAAATATTTCTTTATTAACTCCATTTGTATTCTGATATTTATGAATTATGTATTATGGGCATTATGTATTATTTTGGTGCCCTTCTGTATAGGTATATACCTATTATGCTAAAGGTAATATTAGGCATCCATACTGCTAAGATAGGATTCATGCCGCCATTTACCGCTAGGGACGATGATAGAGTGAGGAAAATGATGAATACGAAACTGAGGACGAGGCCTATACCGATATGGACACCCATACCCCCTCGAGTTTTACGAGAGGCGAGAGATACGCCAATTAAGGTTAGGATATAAGCTGCAAAAGGAGAAGCTTGGCGTTTACGCAGTTCGATTTCGAACTCCTCGGTATTACCTACATTTCTATTTCTCAGTTCCTCGATATGTTTACTAAGTTCGCTATTAGTGAGCATCTCGTATCTTTTACGCTCCTTTTTGAAATCGCTAGGGAGCATATTGATGGTAGAATCCATTGAGGTGCCTGTAGTTTTTACATTAGTAATACCATCCTCATTGAAATCCCACTGTTGGTAGTTTTTGAGGTGCCACTTATTGGCTATACTGTCATAAGTTATCTCCCTTGCAGATAGGCGAGAGACGAGACGCTTATCGTCATACTTCTCCATATTAAAGCGGTCGCCCGTTTCGCGGAAAGAGTAGTACCTATTGAGGTAGATATATACGCCAGGTTCGAGTTGCATATGGATATCGCTAAGACCTGTTTCACGAGGCTTTTTGACGTAACGCTTTTCGAATTCGAGGCGAGTTCTATTAGCCACAGGGATTACTGTTGCGCTAAGGAAGTATGTAATGATAACAATTATTGTAGCGCCGAGTGCGTAAGGGAACATAAGACGTTTAAAGCTAACGCCACTTGCGAGGATAGCCACTATCTCTGTTTGTCCGGCCAATTTACTAGTAAAGAATATAACCGCGAGGAATACTAGTAGCGGCGAGAGCATATTAGCGTAGTAAGGTATTAGGTTAAGGTAGTAGTCGAATATTATAGCTCGAAGAGAGGCCTCCTTTTCGAGGAAGTCGTCCATCTTCTCCACGAGGTCGAATACGACTACAATAGCGATAATGATACCCACTATAAAGAAATAGGTACCGATGAATTTTTTCAGTATATAAAGATCTATCTTTTTCATCTAAAAACTATTGTTGGAGCATTGCTAAAACTATCAATATAGGCAGTAGAGTATCTCTAAGATGCTTAAGAGCTTTAGAGATTTGGGTTTCTACTGTTCTTTTTGATATACCTAACTCCTCTGCTATCTCGTCATTAGACTTATCCTCAATACGGCTCATACGGAATATGCGTTGGCATTGAGAGGGGAGTTGGGCTATAGCTTGCTCTATTTTGTGTTGTAGCTCGGCATACTCCATTAGTTCTTCAGGTGTAAAGTCGAGCGTCATATCGGGAGCGATAGTATCCTCATTATTGGTCATTGTAGATTGACCATTAGAGAGTTTCATACCACGCTCTTGGAGGGTTCGTTTTTGATGACGTTGGACTACCTTTTGGTGTTTTAGTTCGTTTAGGCAACGATTGTGAACACTTTGGAAGAGGTAAGAACGTATGGAGCCTACGGATGTTAGTTTTTGACGTTCTGAGTATATATCAACGAATATGCTCTGTACGATATCAAGGCTTACATCGATGTCGGCTAATATTTTATTGGCGTATACGGAGAGTTGAGTATAGTAATTGTCATATAGCTCACGGAAAGCCGACTCATCACCTTGGGCAATGAGTGTTATTAATTTGCTATCCTTATCTACAGTATATACCATGCGTACAAAGTTAATGCTATTTTGGTTAATAGTATTATTTTTGTGGGATAATAAGAGGTTCTTTATTGTATGGTATACAAGTTAGATGATGAGATAATAGGCTTTCCAGACCCCCGAATGATTCCTGAAGATAAGCGAGAGCCAAGTGGCATTATAGCGATAGGAGGAGACTTGTCTCCTGACAGATTATTAGTAGCCTATACGAATGGTATTTTCCCGTGGACGGATATAAAGGCGGATATGCATCATTGGTATTGTCCGATGGAGAGGTTTGTGATATTTCCGTCGGAGATACATGTGTCGCACTCTATGCGTAATTTATTTAACAAAGGGGAGTATCAAGTTACGATAGATGTGGATTTTGCAAGTGTTATAAGGCATTGTTCGGAGCCTAGGATACATGAAGAGGGGGCTTGGCTTGGAGAAGAGATGATACAATCTTTTACTAAGTTACATGAGATGGGCTATGCCCACAGTGTGGAGGTATGGGATAAGGATGAGAAGTTGGTAGGTGGGTTATATGGATTATGGGTGAATAGTTGCTTTATAGGGGAGAGTATGTTTTCGTTAGTTCCCAGTGGTTCGAAGATAGCTCTAATATGTTTAGCTTGGCATATGGAGAAGATTGGAGGGAAGTTTATAGACTGTCAGATGGAGACCCCTCATTTGAAGTCTATGGGGGGCAGGTATATATCTTATGATGAGTATATGGATCTTATGGGGGCGTAGGTATTATAGTTATTCTAGATGGACTAGATATTCTAGATGGGACTAGAATGGAGGGCGGGAGTAGCCTTCTTGGTCGTAGATTTTGTAGTAATTCTAGTTATTCTAGTTGTTCTAGAGAGGCTAGAGTGTGCTAGAGAGAAGAGTGGGAGCAGCCTTCTTGGTCGTAGAATTTGTAGTAATTCTAGTTATTCTAGTTGTTCTAGAGGGGCTGGATGATGCTAGAGAGAAGAGCGGGAGCAGCCTTCTTGGTCGTAAAAAAAGGGTAATAAAAAATCCCCCCATTGCTTGGATGTGCAGTGGGGGGAGGAGTATGAAGAAGATTTTCTATTAATACTTATTACATAGTAACCTTCACGGTGTGTTTGCCAGCTGAGAAAGGAACGATATTTCCCTCTATCTCTTTACCGTCTACCTCTACCTTCTTTACGCCCTTTTGAGCGCCTGAGGCATTAATGACCTCGATGTCGTACTCTGCTCCGCGGAAATTACGCTTAACGGTGTAGCCCTTCCATGCGGCTGGGATACATGGGTCGATTTCGAGACCATTATATGAAGGCTTGATACCGAGGATGAATTGGCTAATAGTGTACCACATCCAAGCGGCGGTACCTGTGAGCCATGAGTTTTTACCCTCGCCTGGTTTTGCAGCATCCTTACCAGCTACCATCTGGCAGTTTACGTAAGGTTCTACCTTGTGAAGTTCAGAATGTTCCTCGGTATAAGATGGGCAAATCTTGCGATAGAGATCCCAAGCGCGGTCGCCACGACCAATAACAGTCTCGCCGATGATAACCCAAGGGTTATTGTGGCAGAAGATACCTGCATTTTCCTTATATCCGGCAGGGTAAGATGATATCTCGCCCATCTCTACGTAGTACTTAGTGAAAGCAGGGTTATTGAGAACGATACCATGCTCACACTCCAAGCGCTCCTTAACTGAGTTGAGAGCCTTCTCTACCATACCCTCTTCCAGGCCGATACCAGCCATAGAGCACCAGCCCTGAGATTCGATAAATATCTTACCCTCTTCATTCTCATTAGAGCCGATCTTATTGCCGTAATAGTCGTATGCGCGGAGATACCACTCGCCGTCCCATCCATGCTTCTTAACGGCCTCAACCATATCGTCGATGAACTTCTGAGCACGAGCAGCCTCGTCGTTCTTATTGATTTGCTTACAAAGTTCCACGTAATCACGGCCTGTAACAACGAAGAGACCAGCGATCATTAGAGACTCAGCCTTTGTACCCTCATTATTATTCTCTGTTGTTTGGAAGCTCTCGTTAGGGTCCCAAGAGAAACAGTTAAGATTCAAGCAATCGTTCCAATCGGCGCGACCGATAAGAGGGAGCATGTGAGGACCGAGATTTTCCACTACGTGGTTAAACGATACGCGGAGGTGTTCGAAAAGAGATACCTCTGAACCCTCTACGTTGTCGAAAGGTACAGGCTCGTCGAGGATAGAGAAATCGCCTGTCTCCTTGATATAAGCTACAGTACCGAAGATGAGCCAACATGGGTCGTCATTAAAACCACCACCGATATCATTATTTCCACGCTTTGTGAGAGGCTGGTACTGGTGATAGCAGCCGCCGTCAGGGAATTGAGTAGAGGCGATATCTATGATACGTTGACGAGCACGAGTAGGGATTTGGTGAACGAAGCCCACGAGGTCTTGGTTAGAATCACGGAATCCCATACCACGACCGATACCACTCTCGAAGAACGAAGCCGAACGTGACATATTGAAAGTAACCATACACTGGTACTGATTCCATATATTTACCATACGGTCGAGCTTCTCCTCTTGAGTCTTTACTGAGAATATGCTCAAGAGATTATCCCAATACTTCTTAAGTTCGTTGAAAGCGGCATCAACCTTAGCCACTGTATCGAACTTAGCTATAGTCTCTAGTGCCTTAACCTTATTGATTATTGGGCTAGCATTAGTAGATACGATAAGACCATTCTCAGCCTTAGAAGCGAACTTCTCCTCTTGAGGCATCTCTACGTAGCCGAGGGTGAAGATATAATCCTTGCTCTCGCCTGGATTGAGTTCGACTTCAATATAATGGCTAGCGATAGGAGACCAACCGTGAGCTACAGAATTAGCAGGCTTACCAGCCATAACGCACTGAGGGTCGGCGAATTCATTATAGAGACCGATGAAACTCTCGCGATCTGTGTCGAAGCCATTTATAGGAGCGTTAACGCTATAGAATGCGTAGTGATTACGACGCTCCTTATATTCTGTTTTATGGTATATAGTACTACCATCGACCTCTATTTCGCCAGTAGAGAAGTTACGTTGGAAATTCTCCATATCTGTTGCGGCATTCCACAAGCACCACTCAGCGAAAGAGAAAAGTTTGATAGACTTCTTCTCGTTAGTATTATTTTTAAGAGTTACTCTTTGGATTTCGGCCCAAGTATTGAGAGGGACGAAGAAGAGTACAGATGCTTCAATACCATTTTTAGCACCGATGATACGCGTATAAGACATACCATGGTGGCATTCATACTTATCAAGAGGGGTTTTGCAAGGCTTCCAACCTGGGTTCCAAACGGTGCCATTATCATTGATGTAGAAATATCTTCCACCATTATCCATAGGTACACCATTGTATCTGTATCTAGTGATACGACGGAACTTTGCATCCTTGTAGAAGGAATAACCACCGGCTGTATTGGATATCAAGGAGAAGAAATCTTCATTACCTAGATAATTTATCCAAGGCCAAGGGGTAGCAGGATTAGTAATGACATATTCACGAGCCGCGTCGTCAAAATGTCCGAAAGTCTTGTTTTCCATGTTGCTATATTGAATGCCTAATAAGTTATTAACTCGTTAGATTTGTGTTATCTGCCACAAATGTATATATATATTCTTATTATAAGGTAGAGTTGACTAAAAAGGATAATTAATTGTCGATTTTGTACTAATTATACCTTATTACCATTTGGCAATTATCGCAATCACAAGTTACGGAATACTTATTGTTTTTGTGCTCCTCGTCTATTAAGCTGAGAGGCAGCATCTTTTTAGCCTCAGGATGTTGTTTTAGGCATTTTCCCATTGCGAACATCAAGCAATGTTTTGTTGTCATTACTATACGACCTCTGTAATCAGACTGTCTTTCGTATCCCCACTCAGACATACTACAGCCGTGCAGTTCTAGGTATGCCTTAGCTAGATTATTAAGAATACCAATTTGGGCATCGGCTTGAGATTGAGGGTAGATAGCTTGAGAGTCGGCATTTAGTGGACAATCAGTAGGAGCATTAGCATTGATACGCACCTCTGTAAGCTCTTGTAAAGCATTACGGCGCAGTTCGTTCCAAATAGATGCATTTACGAATAGGGAACATACGGACTCCTCCATATAGATATTATCCACGACAAAAGGGGTACCACCAGTCTTTGCCAACTGCTGCTCGCCCATACGACGAGTAGCGCTAGGATCCTTTGCTGCGGAGAGAGCAGACGTATTGTATGAGGCATTACCGATATTACCATCCCTATCGATAGCTTGAAGCGAGATATCCCCATTAGGCGACATACCCACAGCCATATCGATAGATATTTGGCGAGAGGTACGAGCCTGCTTAGTGAGATTATCGAACTCTACGTCGGAGTTCCTATATAACATCAAGCCATTTTGCAAGCCATTAAGTTTATCAGGGTATAGGATACCATTTTCTACCTTATTGACCTTAAGACCTATAAGAGTATTCCCCTTTATGAAACATAAGCCATCATTATTGTTTATTTTGACATTACAATCTTCGATAGCGAAGCTACTCTTGGTAACGCGGCAAGCCTTTCCAAGAGGTTGTCCCATTGACTTAGGGGTAATAGGATTATGGATATTCTTCTGACGACCGCTCATGAAGAAAGAGGTGAAGCCGCGATTGAAAGACCGTTCAGGATTAGCTATTAGAGATGTATTAGTGGTACCCTCAGACTCACGGCAGAATTCAGGATGTTTGGCAAGGATATCATCTATGATGCGACGATAGTGGAGTGTAATATTTGCGACATATGAAGGATCTTTAAGACGGCCCTCAATTTTGAAAGAAGAGACTCCAGCCAACATCATTTTCTCGATGTTATCTGTTTGGTTGTTATCACGAAGCGATAATGCGTAGTTGTTTTTAGCTATTTGTTGACCATCGGCAGAGAGAACGGTATAAGGAAGTCGGCAAGGCTGACTACACTCGCCTCTATTAGCTGAGCGTCTGCATACGGCTTGGCTCATGAAACACCTACCGCTATAACTCACGCAAAGAGCGCCATGAATGAACGCCTCTAATCGGACTGATGATCTATCAGCGATTTCCTTTATTTGATTGATAGACAATTCACGAGCGAGAACTACTTGTTTGAACCCCTGACTCTCGTGAAATAGCACCCTTTCGGCAGACCTATTATCCATTTGGGTACTAGAGTGGAGTTCGATAGGCGGCATATTCTCCAATTGAAGGAGAGCATAATCCTGTATGATAAGAGCATCTACCCCTATTCGATACATTTCCCAAGCAAGGGATTTTGCTTCATCTAGTTCGTTATCAAAAAGAAGAGTATTTAGAGCGACGAAGACCCTAGCTTTGTATAGGTGAGCGAGACGGACGATTTCTGCAATATCATTAGTAGATACGCTAGCCGCCTTTCTAGCGCTAAATTTAGGGGCTCCTATATAAATAGCATCTGCGCCATGAGCGAGAGCCGCCTTGGCGCATTCGATGTCACGAGCTGGAGCTAATAGCTCGATAAAATTACGTGGATTTAGCATTTTATTAACTAATGTCTACGACTATGATATTGAGAGCCGTCGGCATAATAATTATGATAGTAACGGCGGTAACTCATATCACGTTTTTGAGCTCCGTTATATATTAAGTAAGTCTTATGCTTATCTAGATCCTCAAGAGTACTCTCGAGGTGTTCGAACTCGGTAACATTTCCTCTAACGACGAAAGCTATACTACCCACGAGAGGTTCTAGAGCCTTACAATCAGAGACGCAACCGATAGGCGCGGTATCGAGAATTATGATATCAAATTTCTGTCTAAGAGAATTTATGAGTTCCATATTACGTTGAGATGCTATTTGCTCAGAAGGGTTAGGAGGCAACTGGTAGCAATCGCAAGTAATATAGTATAGATTTTTGACATCAGATTGTTGTATTATTTCATCCTCGGTCGCGAGACCCAAGAGGTACTCAGTGATATTTTTAGGGCTCTTTTGAGGGAATATCTCCTCCATACGAGGACGGCGGAGGTCGTAATTTATGATGAGAGTCTTTTTATCGCTCTGAGCCATAGCGATAGCCGTATTAACTGCGCAATATGTCTTACCCTCGCCAGGGTTACAAGAGGTGAACATTACTACGTTATTTTGGCTAGACAATACGAGCATATTAAGTTTAAGTCTCAACTGTCTGAAAGCCTCACTAGTAGCACAGTTAGGATTCTCTAATGAAGGGGTATCTGTTTTTGCAAAATGCTTATCATATACAGGGATAGCTACTAGAGGCTTTTTGTCCTTTATTGTATCCTTAAGTTCGTTGAATGTTCTGATTTTCTTATTAAGAAGCTCCATAAGGACAAAGAACACTAGAGGTATAGCTAAGCCAAGACCTAGACCTGTGTATAGATTGCGTTGAGTTTGAGGCGAAATGGTACCTATACATACAGGCTCACGTAGGATTTCACCATCGGCAATAGTAGAAGCCTTAGCGATGAGAGTCTCAGACTCCTTTTGGAGCATAAATGTATATACAGCATCTTGGATTTTGTATTCGCGGTCGAGGTCGACGCGCTTATTCTCAAGTTCTGGGAGACGACCAGCCTCATTGATAAGACGTTGGTTAGCCTTTTCGAGTTCTGCTATACGTTTATTATTAAGCTCAATAGACTGAGAGATGAGAGTCATGATATTAGAGCGGAGGATCTCCTCTTGCTCTCTAACTTGTCTGCGATAAGGGTGAGTCTCTACCTCCTTTTCGGTAAGGATGATTTCCTTTTGGAGATTGATGAGCTCTTGAAGCTGGCTAGAGACTAGAGGATTATTTTGAGCTGCAGTAGAACTTATAAAGAAATCCTGAACAGACTTACCTTTTTCGAGGTCTCTATTGATGCTAGATAGGAGGTCGTTATTGGTACGTAGAGCCTCAATCTCCATATTTTGGTTAAGATATGCAGATTGTAGAGTACTACCATATTCTGAGTTGCCGGTAAAACCAACATTCTTTTTGAAGTTACTCAATCTAGCAGTAGCCACGCGAAGCGAGTCGCTAGTTAGTGATAGTTGGCGTTTAATGAAATTAAGGGTACGCTCGGCGGCGGCATTTTTCTTTTCTAGGTTATATTCGGTAGCCGCTTGGTTGAGAGCCGAGAGGAAATCTACTGTTTTGCGGCTATTATAGCCTACACAAGTAATGTTAGTAATAGAGCTCTCTTTAAGTTCGGGGTACATACTGATACTACCTGCCCATTGGTTAACAAGGCCTTGGACGGTATTGAAGTTGAACGCTATTGTACCATAGAAATCCTTTATACGCTCCTCGCGGAATGGGAGGATTGTAAAAGAGAACATATCAGTGGTAATAGGCTCTCCTATTTTGATGGTATAAGTATCATTGATATTTGTTCTACTCCATGCGGTATATTCCTCGGTTCGGTAGTCGTATCCGAAAGCAGATTCGCCATAAACATGAAGTTCGTATGTACGCTTATCATCAGATATTGCGTTAAGTTCGAAAGTTACACCTATTGGTTGATGGTGAGCAGTATCGATGACCACGTTAATATACTGGTCTGGGCCATAAGTCTCGATATCCCTTAACTTGCCACGTCTATAGTAAGTCACGTTAAAATCTAGATGTTTGAGAGCGTGCTCAACCATCATAGGAGACTTATATATATAAGTTTGGTTTTGGAGTTTACTAAGGCTAGAAGAGAGTTTAATACCCTCTGTGAGGTCTATACCGCGCCTATCAGACTCATCGTGCAAGAGTACAGTGGTTTTAGACATGTATACAGGTTGGGTATAGTGATTTATGAACATAGCTATAGCACCACCCAAGAAAGCGCAAACCACGAATACCCACCAGAAGTGTATAATAGTATTGATGAGGTGCTTTTGGTTTATTCTAATAAAACTAGAAGCACTTTGTTCTTGAGAATTATAGTCCTGTTGATTATCTGACATTGATTGCATTAGGCATTCTTATTTTTGGTTTGAATACGGCGGTATATGTTACGTCCCTTGATACTAGTTTCGTTTATACCTTCGGATATAGAATATATGATATGACCATTTAGTATTGAATAATCGATACACCCCTTTATGACGAGCGAGTCGAGTGTACCATCTTCAGAAGAGATACCTACGCTTATACGCTTAGATTCGTTCCATAGTATAAAGTTAGCAGGGGCGCCTACGGCTACTCTAGCGTTTTTGAACCCTATTCCGCAGAATTCGGCGTTACGCTGTACGACAGCCACAACTGCCTCGTGGAGGGTAATAGGGTTATCAGAAGAGAGGCTTGTCAGCAAACTTAATGTATTATACCAATGGTTATCTGTTTGAATTTTATCGCTTTGGAAAGTACGCATACGGATACCCATATCAATGATACCTATAGAGCACCAAGAGTAGCTCCTTACGTATTGCACCAACGAGTCTAGGTCGATAGGATGCAGCTGTTTATTTTTAGAGTCGGTAGTTGAGAAACTAAGTTGCATTCTGACGTTGCAATTTTGTTTTAGTTGCTCAATAAAATCGACCTCCTCTTTGTATTTTATACCAACAAATAGGACATCATTATCGGGCTCCTTAGCGAGTTCGTTACACAAATCGCCCAATACATGGAGATGTTCTATAGTAGAGCCATCCTTTTCGATGTCGAAAATCATACGCAAGCCAAGTTCTCTTGCGATATTTATAGCGTTGAGAAGTTTTTCTCTGTTGCCTCTACCATTAGATATTAATTTATGATATGAGGTAGGGATACCGTATTCGGTTTTATATTTTATTATTTCTCTTTTATCGGCATTTACTAGAGAAGTCAGAGTAAAGTGGCACCCATAATTGATGGTAGGGATTTCCTGTCTAGTTAAGCTAACGTATTCTGATTGTATTTGGTTTTGTTTTACGTTAACTAGAGCTGTACCTATACCCATAGAGACGAGAGTCTGGAGAGTCTGGTGGGTGCCAGTATCATATGGGGTAGGTACAGAGAGGTTTGTCTTTATATCAACAAGCGAAGGCAAAAGTACTCTACCTTCAGCCTCGATACATACGGTATCTATAGAAGGCTGAATAATGCTGTTGCCTATTTCGATGACCCTATCCTCGCAAGCCAGGACATCGACCAACTGATCGCCGTATTCAGGCTCTAGGAGTCGGCAATTGCGTATTAATAGATATTTTAGCATTCGCTTATCTGATAAAAGTGAAAACTCTATTATTTAAGGAACTGAAGGAACTCCTCTACGCTAGTAGTAAACTTTTGAGGGGCGCCTAACATCTCTTCGTTATTATTTAGTTTGACGTAGAAAGGCTGAGCATTCACGCCATATTTAGAACGTTGGAGGAAACTCCACTTATCGCCTATAGTACGGAGAATGGTTTTTGAGCCATCTCTCTCTGTTACCTCTGTTTTACCCTCCTCGAGAGGACGTTTGTCATCTACGTATAGGCTGATTAGGATATAGTCATTAGTTAACTTTTCAGCCACTCTAGGGTCGGTCCATACAGCCTGTTCCATTTGGCGGCAGTTCACGCAACCATGACCAGTGAAGTCGATAAGTATAGGCTTACCGGTGCGCTTAGCCTCTTGAAGACCCTCCTCATATGAAGTATATTTAGCGTGAGGCATCTGCTGACCCAATACGAAATCTTGAGTATGCATAGGAGGAACGAAAGCGCTAACAGCCTTAAGAGGTGCTCCCCAAAGGCCAGGGATAAGATATAGGCAGAATGCTATACTAGCAGTACCCAATAAGAGGCGAACAGTGCCGATGCCCTCAGAAGGACCGTCATGACTGAGGCGAAGAGAGCCCCAGAGGTAGAGACCTAAAGCTAGAGCAAGTGCAGCCCAGATGACGATGAAAGTCTCACGAGGGAGGATGCCCCAACCATAAGCAAGATCTGCCACAGACAAGAACTTAAGAGCGAAAGCCAGTTCGATAAAACCGAGAACAGCCTTAACCGTCATCATCCAAGAGCCAGAGCGAGGCATTTTTTGTAGCCAAGCTGGGAAGAGGGCGAAGATGGTAAAAGGCAAAGCGAGAGCGAGAGCAAAGCCAAGCATACCCACAACTGGTCCGCTTATATTACTACCTGTACCCAACTCAACGAGTAAGAAGCCAATGATAGGACCGGTACAAGAGAAAGATACCAAAGCGAGGGTGAAAGCCATAAGGAATATTCCGCCGAAACCTCGTGATTGAGAAGCCTTATTATCCACTGCAGACGACCAAGACGAAGGCAATGTGATTTCGAAAGCACCGAGGAAAGATATGCCGAATACGATGAGCATAAGAGCGAAGAAGATATTGACTACAGCATTAGTAGAGAGATCATTCAATCCGCTTGCGCCCTTCCACAAGGTAACGATTATACCTAGAGCTACATATATTATTATTATTGACAATCCATATGTCAAGGCATCAGAGATAGCCTTAGAGCGGCTCTGAGTTCTTTTAAGGAAGAAGCTAACCGTCATAGGGATGATAGGCCATACGCAAGGTGTGAGTAGGGCGACGAAACCAGCTAGGAAGCAACTCCAGAAAATGAGCCATATAGAGCTCTCGGTATTAATATTTTCGATAGTAGGCTGAGAAGCAGGAACTAAAGTTGCGACATCAGTATTATTTGATATAGTATCCTCAGTTGTTGTTGAGGAAGGTGTGTTATCAACAGATGCTAGCTGAGAGTCGTTTTTTACAACTGCTACTTCAGAGGCTGCAAGCGTTTAGTTTGTAGATTCAGTTAATTTATCCGTATGTGTTGCTTTTCCATTTAAAGATAAATACACGCTTGTTGGTGGGAGGCAACTCTCATTATTGCATGCGCCGTATTCTAGGTAACCAGATATTGACCATTCTGAGTTTTGGCCTATTTTATATCTCTGCTTAAAGATTGCGCTATTCTCGAAGAAAGATACTTCTATGCCGAACATTTTGTCGAATACCTTATGCTCCTCGCCATCGGCTTGGAGATCCCCCTCGGCGGTAAGGTTGTTGATATTTTCAACGTTGATAGTGGTCCAAGTAGGGCCATCGCCACCCTTAGTACCATATACGTGCCATGAGTTTGCGATATTAAATTGGACGCAAACATCTACATAATCTCCAGATGTGGAGGTGTAGCATTTAGTTTCGACTGGTTTTTCCTCGTCCATGCCGAAACGTTGAGCGCTAACGAAGGTAAGCGCAGAGAAGATAAGTATAAGCAGTACTGCTATGTGTTTCATTTTAATTAATTAATGTTTTTGTTGATACGTGCATTGTTCTGCAAAGTTAAGATTTTATCATGAAATATTGAATGGGGATAATTTGGAATGATTGAATAGACTTTTGTCAAAGGAGAGAGGGTAATTGACATTTGGGAGGGTGGTAATTAGTTATTCTAGTTATTCAAGATGGACTAGAGGGGCTAGATGATGTTAGAGAGAAGGGTGGGAGTAGCCTTGTTGCTCGTAGAAAAGTAATTATGAGCATACGGGGAGAAGCCTTTTTCATCGTAAAAAAGTATTAAAATAGATGGTGCGAGGAGAGCGTGTAGTGAGGCTTTGGTCGTAAAAAATATATTGATAAAATGTAGGAGGGGGTTGAGGTGAGTAGAGGTGTGGGGTATGGAAAGGGGTTGAGAGAGTTGGAATTCTATTCGTAATTTTTTTCTAAAAAAGTTGGAAATAACTAAAAACATATTAACTTTGCATTCGCATAAAAATATTCGTTTGTATGAGTGATTCTAGCGTTCAAATAGTTCATAGGCTTGAAGATAAAGTCAATCAACTACTTACGCGCTACGAGGAGCAACGTTTGAGGAACACGGCCTTGGCGAGGGAGAACATGCGATTGCAGTCGGCGTTGGAGGAGAGTGAGCAGAAGCTTGCGGATATTACGGACAAGTTTAATATCTACAAGACGGTAACGGGGCTATCTGGGAGTGGTTCACAGACGGACAAAGAGAATGCTCAGAAGCGAATAGAAAAGCTAGTGCGGGAAATAGACAAGTGCATTGCGCTACTGAATCAATGAGCGAAACTAACGATACAAATAGAGGCCGAAACGTCACATTTGAGATACTTGGCAAGAAATACTCTCTTACTGTGAAGACGGAATGGGAGGGTCCGCTTCGTCGTGCGGCCAAGCGACTCTCGGAGCGTATAGGACAGTTAGCTCAATCGGAGCAGGGACGCAAGCTCGCCTCAGAGGATATATTGGTCTACGCAGCCGTAGAGATAATAGCCACATGCTTTGAGGAGAAAGATAACAGCCAAGACTCACAGATAATGAGTTCGTTGGTTGGACTAGAACAAAGATTAGACGATATATTAAGGAGTGTTGAATAGTACTAATAGTGTACGAGTAGGACTCTGAGTACATATATTTATAGCTAATACCGCGCTATAGCAGCTATTTAAGATTACACGGATGAGTGTAGTCGGGGAGGATAGTTGTGTAGCGCATTAATTATTTATATAAGGAAACAAATTAAACAAATATACAAAACTAAGCATAATGGTTCTAACAATAATAGTTGCACTAATCGGTTTTGTTGTAGGAGGAGGAGTGGTATGGCTTCTTTTGAACACTGCTCTTAAAAACCGTAGCAAGAAGATTATAAGAGAAGCAGAAGTAGAGGCAGAAGTAATCAAGAAAGACAAGATACTTCAGGCGAAAGAGAAATTCTTGGCGATGAAAGCTGAGAATGAGAAAGAGATCAACCAGCGCAACCAGAAGATGGCTGTAGCTGAGAACAGAATACGTCAGAAAGAGCAGAGTGTAGACCAGAAATCAAATGAGCTACAGAGAAGATCGAAAGAGTTAGATGTAGCAAGGGAGAAATTAGACAAGCAGGTAGAGAGCATAGACAAGCGCAAAGAGGAGATAGAGAAGCTACACAAGCAGAGCATAGAGAAGTTGGAAGCCATCACTGGCATGAGCAGTGCTCAAGCTAAGGAGCAATTGATAGAGAGTTTGAAGGCTGAGGCGAGAACAGAGGCCATGTCGTATGTCAATGACATTATGGACGAGGCTAAGATTAACGCCAACAAAGAGGCTAAAAAGATTGTGCTACAGACAATACAGCGAGTAGCTACAGAGACAGCCATAGAGAACTCGGTAACAATATTCCACATTGATTCGGACGAGATAAAGGGACGAATTATTGGTAGAGAGGGCCGTAACATACGTGCACTTGAGGCGGCTACAGGAGTTGAGATTATAGTAGACGATACACCAGAAGCTATTGTGCTTTCGGCCTTTGACCCAATGAGAAGAGAGATAGCTAGACTTGCGTTGCACCAATTGGTAACAGACGGACGTATTCACCCTGCGAGAATTGAGGAGGTAGTGAATAAGGTACGTAAGCAGGTAGAGGAAGAGGTACTTGAGACAGGTAAGCGTACAAGTATTGATTTGAGCATCCACGGCTTGCACCCAGAGTTGATAAAGCTCATTGGTAAGATGAAATATCGTTCATCATACGGACAGAACCTATTGCAGCATGCTAGAGAGACAGCTAACTTGTGTGCGGTAATGGCATCGGAGTTAGGATTGAACGTAAAGAAAGCGAAGAGAGCAGGTTTGTTGCACGATATAGGTAAAGTATCAGACGAGGAGCCAGAGTTGCCACACGCAATACTTGGTATGAAGTTGGCTGAGAAATACAAAGAGAAGCCAGAGATTTGCAATGCCATAGGTGCTCACCATGATGAGGTAGAGATGCAGACATTGATTGCGCCAATAGTACAAGTATGTGATGCTATCAGTGGAGCTAGACCAGGTGCACGTAGGGAGATTATTGAGGCATATATCAAGCGACTCAACGACCTTGAGAATATGGCGCTATCATACCCAGGCGTAATAAAGACCTACGCTATTCAGGCAGGTAGAGAGTTACGTGTGATTGTTGGTAGTGAAAAGATTACAGACAAAGAGGCGGAGACGATATCGTACGACTTGGCGCGTAAGATTCAGACAGAGATGACTTACCCAGGACAAGTTAAGATTACGGTAATCCGCGAGACACGAGCTGTAAGCTACGCGAAGTAAGAATACAATTCAGGAACAATGATTGGACCCTACCCGAGGAGTATCTTGGGAGGGTCTTTTTGATTAATAATGTTTCGGGGAGACAAAAAATGGTAACGCTGAAGAAATATTAAATAGTGTTATATCATTATCTTTGTGATACCATTAACATGTCAAATAAGTATAACACAAACAAGAATCAACACAATTATGCGTAGATTATTATCGGCACTTGTAACGCTATGCGCTGCAGGTACAATGGTAATGGCCCAGAAGCCAGATCCAAAGTTAAGCATCTACCTATGTTTTGGTCAATCTAATATGGAAGGCAATGCCCGCATAGAGGAGGTAGACACCAAAGGGGTAGATAGTAGGTTTCAGATGATGGCTGCAGTACCGGACTCAAAACTCAACAGAGAGATAGGCAAATGGTACACAGCAGTTCCCCCATTGTGTAGAGAGAATACAGGCTTGACACCAGTAGACTATTTTGGTCGCACTATGCTCAAGTACCTACCAGAAGACGAGCGCATAGGCGTTATTAACGTTGCCATTGGCGGTTGTCATATACAGACCTTTATATCAGATACTATTCCATCGTATTTGAAGAGAGCTCCAAAATGGATGATACCTATGCTTGCTGCATATGACAATGATCCATATAAGAGACTTATAGAGGTAGCCAAGATAGCACAGAAAGATGGTGTGATACGTGGTATATTGCTACATCAAGGCGAGTCGAACACTAACGACCCACTCTGGTGCGGTATGGTTAAGCAAGTTTATGAGAATATACTCAAAGACTTAGGACTTAAGGCCAAAGATGTACCACTCTTTGCTGGAGAGGTAGTATCGGAAGATAGAGGCGGTGTATGTGCTTCTATGAATAAGATAATCAACACCTTGCCAGAGACAGTAAAGACAGCACATGTGGTACCAGCTACAGGATGTACAAATGCCAAAGACCACCTACACTTTGACGCTGCAGGCTATAGAGAGTTAGGCAGACGTTATGCTGTAAAAGCCCTCCAAGCAAGAGGTGTGAAGCTACCAGAAGAGGAGTTGGTAATGACAGGTATGAAGGTAGAGGTAGAGCGCAACCCGATAATACAAACATGCTTTACCACTGACCCAGCGCCAATGGTATCAGGAGATAGACTATACATCTATACAGGACATGATGAGAATGATGCAGACTTCTTCTGGATGCAAGAGTGGAGAGTATACTCTACTACGGATATGGCCAACTGGACAGACCACGGCTCGCCATTAGCCATTGAAGACTTCTCGTGGGGAGACGACAGAGCGTGGGCACCACAATGTATAGAGAGAAACGGTAAGTTCTATTTCTACGTACCATTGCATTCGAAGCTATCTGGTGGTATGGCAATAGGAGTTGCTGTAGGCGACTCGCCAACTGGTCCGTTTAAAGATGTACTAGGCAAGCCACTATTTGATGATGGCAAGTGGGATAATATAGACCCTACTGTAATGATAGACGATGATGGTCAGGCTTGGTTAGCATGGGGTAACCCAACTATTCACATTGCAAAGCTCAATGAAGATATGATATCCTTCAAGGAGGAGCCAAAACTCATTGATATCACTACAGAAGGCTTTGGCGAGATGAAGGTACCAGCACAGAGAGGCGGCACAGAGATGGTGAGCAGACCTACTTATACAGAAGGACCATGGCTAACAAAGAGAAACGGACTATACTACCTTATCTATGCAGCAGGAGGCATACCAGAGCATATAGCATATTCGACAGCTAAGAATCCAGAAGGCCCATGGACATATGGTGGTGTTATTATGCCACAGAGTGATGAGACAGCATCCTTTACAAACCATTCAGGTGTAATAGATTACAAGGGACACTCGTACTTCTTCTACCATACAGGTTGGCTTCCAAAAGGCGGAGGATTTGCCCGTTCGGTATCCGTAGAAGAGTTTAAGTATAATGCAGATGGTAGTTTCCCTACTATTAAGCATACGAAGAGAGGTGTAGACCCAATAGGCTTGCTATCGCCATTTGGCAGAGTAGAGTTTGAGACTATGGCTTATTCTAAGGGAGTTACTACGGAGCAGAATGATAAAGTAGGCGTATATGTATGTGGAGTACATAACGGTGACTATATCAAGGTAGCTTCGGTAGACTTCAAGGCAGCTAATACTCCTACATCTATTACAGTGAGTGCTGCGTCGGGTTTACGAGGCGGCACGATAGAGGTTAGAGCCGGCGATATAGAGGGACAGCTTTTGTCGACCATTGAGATACCAGCCACAGGAGGTTGGGAGAATTGGCAAGAGATTACGGCCCCATTGACAGCACCAGAGGGACCTATTTACGATGTGTACTTTGTATTCAAAGGAAGGAAGGGACCTAAGTTGTTTAATTTGGACTGGTGGTCTATGAAGTAAGGTTGGGATATACTGACTTATAGATAGAGATAGGGAATCTGCATTTAGATGTGGGTTCCCTTTTCGTTGAAATGGGA
>JAUNDI010000068.1 GCA_030526155.1 Bacteroidia bacterium | reverse complement strand
TATCCCGAGACTACTATGGGTGCTCTTTGGGTGCACTATGGGTGCTCCCCGAGTGTAGACTTTTTGCTAGTAAAATTATTATTCCTTGCTCGTAGAAAAACTACTATCAGCTAGTATGTAATATGGCGTATAGATAGAGAAAGGTACCTCGTTGCTCGTAGATTTCCTATTCTCTACATAGCGTGAGGTACCTTCTTGCTCGTAAAAAACTATTTCTTGATTACCTTGGCGATGGCTGATGCCATAATCTTTGTACCCTCTGAATCGGGGTGGATATCATCGAATATCCGCTCAAGGTGTGGTGTCATTACGCTGTACATATCTATTATTGGCAAGTTGTTGTTCTTTGCCAAGGTGTCGATACATGGATTTACGTAGTTGACAATTACCGAGTCGGTAATCTCCCATTTCGTTGCTCTTGCTGGGATGCAGTGGCAAAGGTAAATCTGACTCTTAGGGTTTACGCTATAGATAGTATCTATCATAGCCTGGTAGGAGTCGGAGAATGCCTTGGCATTCCACTGGAAGAGCTTGGCGTCATTGGTGCCTAACATTATTACGTGGATATCTGCATGATAGGCAAGCATGTTGTTGAACTCCTTGGCCGACCAGTAAGGGAAGTTGCCATTCTGCATCATTGTAGTGGCAGAGCGACCGAAGTTGAGTACGTCGTACCCACTACCTAATATGGAGTCTAATCTAGCTGGGTAGCTACTATAGCTCTGGTAGTTGATACCATACCCCTCTGTAATACTATCGCCTATACATGCCACCCTAATAGCCTCCTCATTGGCACAAGAAGAGGCCAAGAGGATAGCTAGGGATGCAAGAGCCGACTTTATGATATTATTCATAACTACTCCTCAATCTCTTTAATGACTAGTCCCGAACGTAGCTTTGGCTCAAACCAAGTAGTCTTAGGAGGCATGATATTACCCGAATCGGCAATATCGATAAGCTGCTTCATAGATACAGGATACATACCGAAAGCTACCTTCATCTCGCCCGAGTCTACACGGCGTTGTAATTCGCCTAAGCCACGGATGCCGCCTACGAAATCTATACGGGTAGAACGACGTAGGTCTTGGATATCTAGTACATCGGCAAGGATATTATTAGAGAGTACTGTCACGTCGAGTACCCCAATAGGGTCATTATCATTATATGTGCCAGGCTTAGCCTCCAACTTATACCATGTGCCTGCGAGGTACATAGAGAACTCATGGAGCTTCTGTGGTGCATAAGGAGCACTACCCATATGGGTAACAGTCATAGTATTCTCCACCTTAGCTATAAACTCTTGCTCTGTTAGATTATTTAGGTCCTTAACTACGCGATTGTAGTCCATGATACGGAGCTGCGAGTCAGGGAAGTGTACAGCCATGAAATAGTTGTAATCCTCCTCGCCAGTATGGTTAGGATTCTTAGCGGCAAATTCAGCACCAATGCGAGCAGCCGCAGCAGTACGGTGGTGACCATCGGCTACGTATGTTGAGTCGACCTTAGTAGCAAAAAGCTCTTGTAGACGAGCCACCTTAGCGTCCTCGTCAATCACCCAGAGGGTATGTCCGAAGCCATCCTCGGCTACGAAGTCATATGTAGGAGTCTTAGCGACGGTCTCTGCTACTATCTCATCAATTTCGGCTACAGCCTTATAAGCGAAGAATACAGGCTCTACGTTAGCCTTTAGCCAGCGGGTAAGTACCATACGGTCCTCCTCCTTATCAGGGCGAGTAAGCTCATGCTTCTTAATACGCCCCTCAACATAATCCTGAGCCCAAGCAGCGCCCACGATACCACATTGACGGCGACCCTCCATAGTCTGTGCGTATACGTAATAGCAAGGCTTATTATCCTTAACAAGCCAGCCATTAGACTTCATGGCGTTATAGTTGTCAAGCGACTTTTGGTAGAGAGTATCGCTGTGTGGGTCTACGTCGGCTGGGAGATCAATCTCTGCGCGTGTCACATGTAGGAGAGATTCAGGCTTGCCGGCAGCCATCTGAGCCGCCTCTTGGCTATTCATCACGTCGTATGGGAGACAAGCCACCTTGTTAGCAATAGCTTGAGGAGGGCGTACGCCCTTGAAAGGTCTAACTTTTACCATTTTATCCAAATAATATTAATACGCTATATTTATTACGCAATATTAGTCAAATTATCTCTTAGTTGGTTATATTTGCATTGATTTTGAGACAAACTATAAGTAGAATGTTAGAACATAGTACGAATATTAGAGTTAGGTATGCCGATACTGACATGATGGGAGTAGTATACCATACCAACTATGCTATATATTTTGAGGTAGCCAGAACAGAGATGTTTAGGGAGTATCAGTTGCCCTACGCCGAGATGGAGAAGAATGGCATAAGGCTACCCGTAGTAGATCTACATTGTAGATATATTAAGCCAGCCTTGTATGATGATTTATTGACCGTTACGGCCAAAATAAAGCAGATGCCAGGAGTTAGGATAGTCTTCGAGTATACTATAGAGAATCAGCGAGGCGAGCTACTCTGCACAGGCGAGACCACCTTGGTATTTACCGATATTAATACAGGTAGACCAGTAAGGGCGCCACAGTATGTAGAAGAAGTCTTACAAAGGTATTTTGAATAATTTCTGGAATATTGTATCTTTGCGTCGCTTTTTGCAAAAAATATAGTAACGTCGTATGACAGCTGAGATAATAGGGGCAGGCTCAAGCCTTCTACAGGGTATCATTATAGGTCTTTTGGCATCTATGCCATTGGGCCCTATTGGTGTACTATGTATACAGCGTACGCTAACCAAAGGGCGAATGTCGGGCTTCGCTAGTGGTCTTGGTGCTGCAACGTCCGACTTTATATACGCTGTAGTAGCCGGATTTAGTGTCTCCCTAGTAGTAAGCTTTATTGAAGAGTATCAGCAGGTGCTCACTTGGGTAGGAGCGGTAATACTTGTAGGCTTAGGATTGAAGATATACTTTTCTAACCCATCGACACAGATGGCAAAGTCGAGAAATAGGAAGACCTCTAGCCTTTTGCAAGATTATGGCTATACATTTGCACTTACCTTTACAAATCCATTAGCGATATTTCTCTTTTTGAGTCTTTTTAGTCTATTCGGCGGAGAGAAGACCTTTGCAGAGCAGATATTACGTATGTTGGGCGTAGGTATAGGCGCCTCATTATGGTGGCTTACCCTCGTAATGCTAGTGGGTCTATTTAGAAGATTTTTCACACTTAAGAGATTATACTATATGAACAAAGTGGCAGGAGGAGTTATCATTCTATTGGTACTCATAGGTCTATTTGGTCATGTAGTCAGTGAGATATGGGGATAATCTCGAGAACTAAAATATATATACGGTGAACGACACATTGCAGGAACAGATGCTTCGCACGATACAACGTACGGTAGATACGTTGCAGAAGGATGTGCGTAGCTTGCGCCCATATGGCGCGCAGGGGTTAGAGTTGCCCATGCCAAATGTAAAGAGACTGAAGCAATTTGTGCAGTTATGTCGCGGTATTATATTCCCTGGCTATTTTGTTTCGGATGGCTATGTTAGCCATAGTGAGAAATACTTGATAGGGGTAAACGTTGAGCAAGTAAGCCTTATCCTCTCATCTGAGATTTATGCTGCATTGTGCCTTAACCAAGAGAGCTCTAAGAGGATAGATAGCACTTGCTTGCAGTCGAAAGCCCATGAGATGACAATCAGCTTTATTGAGGGGTTGCCAGAGCTAAGGAGGTTGTTGAACCTCGACGTAGAGGCGATATATGATGGCGACCCAGCAGCTGAGTCGTACGGCGAGATAGTATTTGCCTATCCCGGCATTAGGGCATTGATAAACTATAGAGTAGCCCATCTGCTCTATAAGATAGGGGTACCACTACTCCCAAGGGTTATAACAGAGATGGCCCATTCGGAGACAGGTATAGATATACATCCATTTGCCACTATAGGAGAGAGGTTTGCGATAGACCATGGCACTGGTATAGTTATTGGAGCCACCGCCATAATAGGTAATAATGTAAAAATTTACCAAGGCGTTACACTTGGCGCAAAGAGCTTTCCAACCGACAAAGATGGCAATATACTGAAAGGAGAGCCAAGACATCCTATTATTGAGGATGATGTGGTAATATATGCGCAGGCAACTATTTTGGGTAGAATTCGTATCGGTAAATGTTCTACAATCGGCGGTAATGTTTGGGTAACAAAAGATGTACCAGCATTCAGTAAGATTGTTCAGAATAATGTAAAAAATGACGAGTAAAAGTGTTTAATTAATAAATACTTACTATATTTGCCCGCGCTAGAGATATTATATGGTAGCGACACAATGTACACCGGTTTTTAACCTCGATGCTTGGATGAAGCAGAAGGCTACAGGCTCAGTTATGATTGAGCATGTGGGCGATATTTCGTCTGAGTATATAGATTCTGTTCTTCCCGCGGTAGAGCAGAATATCTATACGCACATCGAGCAAGACAATGTACGTAAGAGAGCTTTCCATATTTTTATCGAGTGTATACAAAATTTGTATCATCATATAGAGTCGACACCTTCGTTGGTAAAGACGTACGCTGATGACAAGTTGGGAGCTATAGTTATGACGATGGACGGGGGGCTATGTAGGGTTACTACAGGTAATTTCGTTTCAAAGACTAAGATGCAGAGCCTATGCCAGCGCATAGATGCATTGAATGCTATGGATGCTGACGAGATAAAGCGTGTGTATAGAGAGACTATAAACAATAGGGATTTCTCAGACAAGGGAGGTGCAGGAATAGGTATGATAGATATGCGAAGGAAGACAGGAAATAAACTTCAGTATGCTTTTTACAAGGTAAAAGACAATCCGGAGTTGATGTTTTTCTCGTTTGACGTATGCATAAGTTAAGTCTATAGCACAGTTATCAATATTATTCAAAAGGAAAAAAATAAAGTACTTATTGTATGGAGACTATAACAATAGAAGAGAGTTCAAAAACGCCATATATCTTTATGGATCCAGAGAAGGGTGTATTGGAGATAAAGGGTCGTTCAATTCCTGAGAATTCGATAGAGTTCTACAAGCCTTTGACCGATATGCTCTCGGAGTATAGTGAGCAGGAGATGCGCAAGACGACAGTGAAGATACAATTAGAGTACTTCAATACTAGTTCGTCAAAGTGTATATTGGATATCTTCAAGCGCCTTGAGGTAATGTACCGTAAGGGTTGGACTATTGAGATATTCTGGTACTATGACGAGGATGATGAGGATATGTATGAGTCTGGTGAGGACTACCAGTCGATATTGACCTGTCCTATCTCATTGGTAGAGGTAAAGTATTAATTTGTCGAGAGACGAATTTCGCATAATATATTCCACTGTTCATTTAGAAATAATGAGCAGTGGTTTTTTACGCAAATAAGTGAGATATATGAAATTTACATTACAACATACAGATACGAAGAGCTCTGCGCGAGCAGGACTTATAGAGACCGACCATGGTACTATAGAGACACCTATTTTTATGCCTGTAGGTACTGTGGGCTCGGTAAAAGGCTTGCATTTCAAGGAGGTATCCGATGATGCTAAGGCCCAAATAATACTTGGCAATACATACCACCTATATTTACGTCCTACTACCGACGTGCTACATGCGGCTGGAGGTCTGCATAAGTTTATAGGTTGGGATAAGCCAATATTGACAGATAGTGGAGGCTTTCAGGTATTCTCACTAAGTCAGATGCGTAAGCTAACACCCGAAGGGGCACAATTTAGGTCGCACATTGACGGCTCGAAGCATATCTTTACGCCAGAGAACGTGATGGATATCCAGAGATTGATAGGCTCGGATATTATGATGGCCTTTGACGAGTGCCCTCCAGGAGATTCGGATTACAAGTACGCCAAGAAATCGCTCGATTTGACAGAGCAGTGGCTTGATAGGTGTATAGCTAGGTTCGACTCTACGGAGCCATTATATGGACATTCGCAGACCCTATTCCCAATTGTTCAAGGTGCGGCACATAGAGATTTGCGCACTAGAGCAGCAGAGCATATTGCGGCATTAGGCAGAGAGGGCAATGCCATAGGCGGACTAGCGGTAGGTGAGCCTACAGAGGTAATGTACGAGATGGTGGAGCTAGTGAATGGTATATTGCCAAAAGACCGCCCAAGATACTTGATGGGTGTAGGAACGCCAGCCAATATCTTGGAGAATATTGCATTAGGAGTAGATATGTTTGACTGTGTGATGCCTACCCGTAACGGTAGAAACGGCATGATATTCACCTCGGAAGGCATAGTGAACTTGAAGAACCAGAAGTGGAGCAAAGACTTTACGCCGCTCGACCCTAACGGTCCGTCGTTCGTAGACACTAGATATACCAAAGCCTACGTAAGACACCTATTTGTAGCAGGCGAGATGCTAGGTCCGCTCATTGCCAGTCAGCACAACATAGCCTTCTACTTGTGGTTGGTAGGCGAGGCGAGGAAGCATATTATAGCAGGCGACTTCGCTGAGTGGAAAAACGTGATGGTTAAGAAAGTTACAACAAGACTTTAGTTTTTGGCCCCTTTAGGGTATAGCGAGGGTATTGTCTGTATAGAGCGAGGTTAGAGCG
>JAUNDI010000067.1 GCA_030526155.1 Bacteroidia bacterium | reverse complement strand
AGGATAAGCCTTCATCTCTTACAAGTTCAAAATATCGTTCAACAATCCGTCTGTATTTTTCTCGATTTCGAGAATATCTGCTACGATATCCTCACGCGAGCGGAGCTCTACAGGCTTGTAGAAATACTTAGTAAAAGAGAGCTCGTAGCCGATGACAGTCTTTTTAGGGTCGACCTTAGCCTCTGGTGCGTATGGGAGTACCTCGTTTTTCATGAAGCCATCTATGCCACCAGGATAGAGAAGAGGTACTTGCTCGGTATCCTTAAGAGGCTTTTTAGGGTCGGCAGGGTTAGGTTGGAGGACTGTGATTTGCCAGTACCCGAATTCGCGATTATCGAATATCTTGCTTTGCTCATTCTCCTTGAAGTCTAAGAGAAACTGGACAATAGCTTCGCGACCAGCCTCGTCGACCTCGCAGTTCTTGTTGCCAAGATTTTTACGTAGAGGAGTCTTGATGCTAGTGGCATCGATGAGCTGGACCTTACCACGGCGGCGCTCCTCCTTACGATTGGTAACTACCCATATGAAGGTGCCGATACCAGTATTGTAGAACATATTTTCTGGAAGAGCGATGATAGCCTCGAGCATATCGTTTTCGATGATATAGCGACGTAGGTTGCTCTCGCCGCCACCTGCATTGCCAGTGAAGAGGCTAGAGCCATTGTGAATCTCGACGATACGAGTACCTTGCTCGGTATCATTCTTCATACGGCTGACGTTGTTTGCGAGGAAGAGCATCTGAGGGTCGCCGATATTAGGCACGAAGCTGAACTCCTCGTCGCCAATCATACCACGGAAGCGAGGGTCGTTGACATCCTTAGTATTAGAGATACCCCAGTTTTCGAGATCGGCCTTCCAAGGTGTACCGAAAGGAGGGTTTGAGATGCAGAAGTCGAATGTAGAGCCAGGGTGCCCATCGTCGCTTATGGTACTACCATTGGCGAAACGTTGGCGAAGAGCATCGCCCACGCGACGATAGTAGAACGAGTCGACCGCCTCACTAAGGATGAGATCGGACTTACATATAGCATACGTTTCTGGCTGTAGCTCCTGTCCGTATAGGTCGGCCTTAAGGCGCTTACGATTCTCCTTAGCCAATTCCTCCATACGCTCCTTGAAGATAGAGAGGATACCGCCAGTACCATTAGCGCCGTCGTATACCTTGTATGTAGCATTAGGGAGCGACTTGATGACGGGACGTAGGGCTACATCGGCTAGGAGGCGAACATAGTCGCGCGGTGTATAGTGCTCTCCAGCCTCGGTAACGCTATAGTCCTCATTGAACCTACGAAGTAGCTGTTCGAAGAGCGTACCCATAGTATGGTTGTCGAGAGCAGGCAAGAGCTCCTCGCCCGTCTCCCTATCAAGCACAGGCTCGATACCTAGATTGATGGTAGTATCGGTAACCTTATCGATCATTAGGCCCAAGCGACCAGCGGCAGATAGTTTATCGGCATAGTGCTTGAAATCGAACTTATTGATGATATCCTGCACGTGCGAGCTATAGCCGTCGAGATAAGCAATGAAATTTTGGTTAAGGCGAGTACGGTCGGTCTCGGCACGGAGATTACTCAATGTGAAAAGAGAGGTGTTGTAGAAAGGGCGCTTAGAGACCTGGCAAAGCTGCTGATCTTTGGCCTCCTCTGAGAGCGATTGAAATGTCTCTGACTTACATAGGGCTATTACATCCTGCTTTGTATCTTCGAGGAGAAGATCTAGACGACGAAGAACTATGAAAGGGAGAGTAATCTTCTTGTATTCTGTCTTTTCAAAAGAGTTGACTAATACGTCATTAGCAATATTAAAAAGGAATGAGAAAAGACGGCTATATTGTGCTTGATCCATTGTAGGTTTATAGTTAGCGAATTGTTAATGTATGCAAATATAGGGAATTTTATTATGCGCTATATTCTATTTCTTTTGATTCTTTTCAAAGTAACGATATTCTATGGCTGCTCTTTCGGCTTCATTTCTCTGAATATCTACAATAGTACTTACCCAAGAGAGCAACATAAGAAGGGTTTCTATAGCGCTAGTATTTAGATATAGATTCTGCTGGGTAGTCAAAGAGTCCTTAAGGGCGGTGTTCTTGTGACTTCCTGCATTGGCGTACTCGATAATAAAATTGAGGGCTCCCTTGATGTACTTAGGTATTATGTCATTAGGGAAATGGCATATAATATCCTTATAACATGGGTATAGGTTTGCCACGGTGAAATCATTCTCTTGTAATATTCCAAGATGTTCAAATTTTGAAAAGAGACAATCAAGGATATCGCGTATTTGGTTAGGGACACTTTGGTCCTTAGAGAAAGCATCTCTATCGTTATCATATTTATATAGCAGAGAGAGAAGCTCACCATGGCAAGGTAATACAGAGAGGACATTCTTATATTTCATTTGAATGTCAATTAGATTACCTACATTTACGACCTCCTTAATATATTGGCATAGGGCAACATCGTCGCCCTTCTGAGTCTTCTTGTATATCTTTTTTTGCCCCAACCAAGAGCATTGGCCCAAGATAAATTCTATGGCATCAGCACCTTTAAAACCCTCGCCTGCGGTATATGGGAACCATTTGAGATTAGAGTCGATACTCCTTATCTCATCTATGGCATATCTAAGAGCATCAAGAGAAGGTGCCTCGTTGTCTGATTTACGTTTACAGTTACAGTCAAGAATAACAGCGTGCCATACAGACGACTGGTTCTTGAGGAGCTCAATGCCCTGGTCGACGTATGAGACAGGGGTGATATCTATACCATTCTCATAAGCCACATCTAGAAAAGGCTCATTACTCTCGTACTGATCATCAATCCAAAGGACATTCAATCTTATCTCTTCCATATTAATCCTCTACTACAGGTAAAACAATTTCGTAACATATAGGGAACACATCGCCCTTATATTCCTTCATTGAGACTTCGCCCCCGAAGTGCTCAATAATCTCTTTGACTTGGAAAGTGCCCAAGCCAGTATGCTGACCTACGCCCCAATGGAATATGCGCTCTGGAGACATACCATCGATAAGTTCGCTACCATTATTACTGATAGCTATGCAAACGGCAGGGTTGCCATTGTGCTCAACATCATTGGTAGATACTTTGATGACATAATCATTGCGCTTAGGATCTGTGAAGCCATAAGAGTGAGCATTATTAATGATATTCTCGAATACCTGTTTAAGGCTATTCTTATCTATCAACACTCGATGATTAGTGCCTGATAAATTCTCTACATCGCCCAAAATACAATTGGGTATTGAGAACTGACTCTTACACTCATTCCAAAAGTCCTCGATAACGATATTCTCGGGTTCTCCAAAGTGAGTTTCGTCGGTAAGGTTATCAACAAGATTATTGATACGTTCAAGGTTGCTCTCCAAGCCACGAAGGTAGTCTTCTAGAGTTTTCCCAGTACGCTTACCGACTACTTGGTGTAAAATGTCAGGTTGCGACTTGAGGAAAGAGGACAACATGGTATAAGAAGAGTTCATGTTACCTATGATCTGGCCTAGAGCATGCTTACGCAAGTGCATATTCTTCTTGTAGTTATCAAGGAGCTCGTACTTTATGTCTTGTACGTCTTGCTTGAATAGTTCAGAAGATTGCTTTCTTTGCTCACTAATTCTAGCGAGCATTTTCCTCTGGTCGTTGGGGACGATGATATTGACGTCCATAATATCCTTCTTCCGACGGGCAGAAATAATATTGCCGTAGAGAGGGATTTGTTTGGCTACGTAGTCTCTAAATAGTTCAGTGAAGATGTATTCTAGAGGAACTACGTCGGACTTAGAGGATAGGGCGATGATATTGGGAGACAATGCGACAGGGCCATTATCGGCTCGGAATAAACCAGCTTTGAAAGATGAGCCAGAGATAGCAATCACGATAGCATCCTTATCTAGCATAGACATTCCGTATTTTGACTCCTTAGACTCTAAATCTTTGGCAGATAATGAATCTTCAAGAGGAGTACTCTTCAACGAAGAGAGAGATAGGGTAGGGAGAGTTTCGCCCTTAGCCAATTTTGTGCCAGTAGGTTGAAGTAACTCATTGAGAGGTACGATGTCGCAATCTTGAGGGATATCTATTTGGCCTCGAGCTCGCAGTGCCTTGTGGAATAGAGGATATAGATTGTAGTTCTCCTTCTCTAATGTATCAGAATCAGCGAAAAGAATATCCTCATTTCCATTATCGTATGATATGTCGAAGAGAGTCTTCTCGTCAATATCTGTGTATCTGCCCTCTTTTTTGACGTAAGATGTTGCATCTATTAATGCTACGGCATCGGTCCGTATAGCGCCAATATGGTTGCTAAATACCATAATTGACATTGGGATTGATGGACAATTAGGCTGTATGAGGGGAGGAAGAGAGAAGACGCACTCGAGTAGTAGATTCTCCGTCACGTATTTGCGGACAAATACGGCCTCCTTGTCATTAGAGTATAAAAAAGACGTAGGTATGACACATGCGCCACGTTTTTTTGCTTGAGCACATTTCCATACAGCCCAAGCCTCGTATGAGGTGAAGCGAGGTGCAAAACCTAGGATTTTGGTATCTAACCCATCAGGGGCTTTTCCCCCAATAGGAGGGGTACATACTATATAGTCGTATTCTTCATCACTATCCTCTACCAATTCAGCATCGATTTCGTGAGCAGATAACCTAAGTTCGGCTAACTCATCATAGGAACTACTAAGAGCTACATCTGCAATATAATTGATACCTGGCAAATCAATACCGAACTCACCTAGATGCGCTATAGGGTTGTACACAATATCTCTAGGTTTGATCTGGAGATGTTCAGAGACAAGTTTAGATATTGACCTCGGATGAGAGAATGAGAATTCGTGGTAGCATTTCTGCAGAATATATTCAAAAGCGTAGTCGAAATACTGGATGTATTCCTTTGAGGTAAGTTGCTCCTTCAGATCATTAAAGTCATTGATGGTATCAAGAATGAAAGCTTGGCTTTCAAGGACTGATCTATCAGTATCGTACACATTGTATTTGAAATCGGCACAACTGACAACGCATAGATAGATGCAATTAAGGTCCTTAAGATCTTCATTGTCCTCAAAGATTTGAGGAAAGTTTTTTGAGTCGATTGTAAATAGACAGTGAGAATGTCTTTTAGGTTCAAAATATTCTAAGAATGAAATCTGATTATCTCTCACAAACACCATCAAACGTAAAAACCATTTTGGGTCCTTAGGTCCCATATTGATGTATGAATCAAGAAGGCTGCGAAAGGAAGGAGCAATCATATTTGCCATAAATCAAAAAATAAAAGATAAATAAACGTTTGTTGTTTGATTTCGATTGCAAAGTAAGAAAAAAAAGGTTCACTAGAATTGAACCTTTTTGTACTTTTCTAAGCTAGCATTGATTCTTTCGCAAATAGTTTCTCTCAAATGGGCTGGAGATAAAACTGTTATGCCATCACCATATGAGAGGATTTTTTGTTCGAGTTCGCGATTGGGTATAACCTTAATTCTGATGACGACACCACCTTCGCCTCTATTTTCAATAACAGTTTGTGTACTATGCAGAGGCTTGGTCTTGATGTAATTATACTGGGGTTGGGTAATAAGCAATATAACTTCCTCGATGGTATCGCCCTTTTTTGATACGCCGATAAAATCGTCGAAATACTCTGTGAAGTCGTATTTGCCGTTGTTTGGTCGGTATGGTACTGAAGATTCCTTGATATTTACTATGCGATCTAAGGCGTAGTTTGTGAGGTCGTCACGATTATCACACTCTCCGAATAGGAACCATCTGTTATTGTACTGACGCAGGTAGTATGGGTGGAAGGTAACTACAATGTCATTGTCGCTATTGAAGCTTCTATATGTAAGCTGGATGGCCTTTTGGTATTTTATGAAATCTAGTATTGGTTGAAAATGTTCGCGGCCCACCAAATCGAGATTTTCATCGAAACCGACTACTGGGTTTTTGTCTTTGGTGACTATTGATGTTGTAGATTGTAAACGTCCCATTAGGTCGCTAATCCATTCAAATTGTGGGCGACCTTCATATAGGGATAGAGCATCCATCATTTCTTTGAGGTGCTCTAAATCATCAGCTGGGAGAGGGGCCTTATATATAGAGAAGCCCTCATTTTTGTATCTATAACGTTTTACGCGGCCAATCCTAATCATTTCGACAGTTGCCTCTTCGCCATATTTATTTTCTATCTCTTCTACATCGGCTCTGATGGTGTTGAGAGCTGATACAGGTGAAAAGCCACGTTTTTCAAGGACAACATTGCAACGTTGTCTCATCTCCTCAAAGGAGTAGCCTCTACTGCTTTGGAGGCATTCGTCTATTACTTGTTGGCGTTCGCCAAAACCCTTTGTGTTTGCCATGTGGATGTGGGGGTAGTTACATTTTTAGCACGATAGAGGGTAGTTCAATCATGCAAGTTTGTTGTAGTATAACGAAGAAAATAGCAATATGTTCAATTCCTTTGAACAAAATCTATACATAATGGTAGTATATTTGCCATGAACTAGATATTTAGGTATTGTCTCTAAACAGAGATAATCCTTGTCGTATATCCCAAGTTCGCAGATTAGATTATATTTTTATGAAAAATATCCTAGCATTCTTTGGCATATTATCCTTGGTATTAGGCGTCATAGGTATGTTCTTGCCTGTGCTGCCTACTACGCCATTCTTATTGCTCTCGTCTTATTTGTTCATGAAGAGTTCTAATAGGCTTTATAATTGGTTGATGAATCATAGGATACTAGGCCCTTATATTCAGGATTTTATGTTGCATAAGACTATACCGCTACATACTAAGGTAGTAGCCATTACGATGTTGTGGGTGA